>CAYYIP010000001.1:0-209145 GCA_964472015.1 uncultured Hyphomicrobiales bacterium
TAATTAACAATATATTGAGGAGTATAAAAAACACCACCTGCTTTTCTTATTTCGGGTTTCATTTCTATTTTTGCTTGCTTATTCTCAATTATTATTGTTTTTCCAAGAAATCTTTCATATATATTCCCAAGAATATGAATAGGAATATAATTAAAATCATATGGTGTATTGCTACTTTCTAAATCACTAACAATTTCCTTGAAAATTTCAATATCTACATCTTTAAAATCTTGCTTATCAATTAAATGCTGTTTAAATACAATACCATTATATTTTATATTAAGTCTCTTTGATTCTTCTCTAAATTTTTCCCAAGAATTTTTTGCTTTTACAATTTTGTTTAATATATTTTCGGGTTCTATTTGCTTGTCTTCTAAAAAACGAATAAAAATCAGCCTATCAATAGTTCTCTGCGTTGCTTCCGTTAATTCATAATTATCAAGTTGAGAATTAGTTTCATAAAACGCTTGCGCCATTTTTAGTCTAATTTCATCAATATATGCTAAAAAGCTTTCATCAATATCTTGATAATAGTTTGAAAAGTATTTTATTTTTTTTGATATATCAGGATGAGGTGGTAAGTTTTTAATAAAGTCTTTGAGTTTCCCTTCTTTAACAGCTGCATGTGAAAATAATTCGTAAAATTCAGCAAATTTATCGCGTTCTCTAAACTCTTTATAAATATAGTTATCTTTTCTTTCTTTTATTTTTATTTCAAGATTAGTAACAAATTCTAATTTTGGTTCATATCTACAATCTAAAATAATTATTTCTTCAAAATCTGTTAGAATAGATATTCCTGTACCCGCATTCCATCCATATTTTATTGTTTGAAAATAATAATCTCTATTCCCTTTTAATGACTTGCTTGGCTTTTTCGCTTCCACAAAAAATTGTACATTTTCAAAATCTGGCGACAAGAAAAAAGCATAATCTGCCCTTTTTGTAGCTTTTTCATTTTCCTGTTCTTGTGATAATTCAATTTTTACTTCCTGTTCATATGGATTGTTCTGCTTATCGTGATTCACGTCCCATCCAAGCGCAATAAAGAATTTATCAATAAATTCTTTTCTTACATCTGCCTCAGAGTAAGTTTCTCTTAAGTAATAGTCTTCTTCGTAAGCTTCAAAGTTTTTAATTAACTCTTTTACTTGATTATATGCTTTTTCAAAATTATTTTCATCCATTATTTAAACTTTATATTTTTTATGTATTATAAATTTTTTATGTTTTTATTTTATTTTCATCTTTATTTTTCAGTTTTTATAAAAAATTAGTATAAAAATAAAATTAAAATTTATACTTATAGCTATAATTACAGTTCATACTATATTATAAATTCAACTACTTTTAAGATATAAATAGATTTATAATATAATTTTATATTATTTTATCTAATTCAGCTATTGATTCTAAATATACATCACGTGGTTTACTACCTTGTGACTTTCCTATAATTCCTGCAGCTTCTAATTGATCAACTATACGTCCCGCTCTTGCAAAACCTATACTTAATTTACGTTGTAATAATGAAGTAGACGCTTGTTGTTGTTCTATAAATATTTTAGCTGCATCTTTAAATAATGGATCATATTCATCAATTTTAAATTCATTATCATCGGATTGAACTAATACCGAAGGTAATATATATGGTGACGAATAACCTTCTTGATTTCCTATAAATTCGCATATCCTTTCCACTTCATCATTAGAAATAAATGGATTTTGAATACGTATAGGTTGACTTGCCGGTAGAAATAACATATCGCCATTCCCCAATAAAGCTTCAGCACCTGATGCATCTAAAATTGTACGTGAGTCTACTTTACTTGCAACTCTATATGCCAATCTTGCCGGGAAATTAGCTTTTATCACTCCTGTAATAACATCTACTGAAGGTCTTTGAGTGGCTACTACTAAATGAATACCAATTGCTCTTGCCATTTGAGCTAGTCTAACAATCGGCGTTTCAATTTCTTTTTTACCTGTTAACATCAAATCTGCAAGTTCATCTATTATTACTACTATATATGGTAATTCATGATGAGAAAAATCTTTTATATGATTAAAAGCACCTTCTCTAACTTTCATATTATAGTCTTTTATATTTCTTTGACCTACTTTAGAAAGAATATCATATCTCATTTCCATTTCAACGACCGCAGATTGTAATGCAGTTATAGCATCAGTTGGTGAAGTTACTATTTCTGTATCTATATCAGGCGATATTGCTAAAAAATGATTCGCTAAAATTGAATAATGCTGTAGTTCAACTTTTTTAGGATCAACAATAATAAATTTTAATTGTCTAGGATGTTTTTTATAAAGTAAAGACGAAATTATTGTATTTATACCTACCGACTTCCCTGAACCTGTCGAACCTGCAATAAGCAAATGTGGCATTGTTGACAAATCTGCTATATATGGTTCACCAGATATTAATTTACCTAATGCAATAGGTAGTTCAAATTTATTACTTATAAATTTTTCTGTTTCAACTACACTTCTAAACTTTACAATAGATGGATTAGCATTAGGTATTTGAATTCCTACTGTTCCTTTACCTGGAATAGGAGCAATAATTCTTATACTTTTAGCTTTTAACGCCATGGCTAAATCATCTTCTAACCCCTCTATTTTACTAATTTTAATTCCATCATCAGGTATAAATTCATATTGCGTAACCACTGGTCCTTTTGTAACTTGTAAACTAGATATAGTAATTTTAAATGTTTTTAATTTTTCTTGTAAAATATGAGCTTTTTCCCTTAACTCAGTGTCATTTGCAAAACTTTCATTCCCTTTATCTAATAAATCAAATGTTGGTGTTTTATATTTAATATTTTCATTAAGAATTTTTAAACTCAATGGATTATTAAACATATTGTTTTCTGTATCCGAATTAAATAATGTAACATCATCTACAATTCTATTTTTATTAGTCCTTTCTATCTTATTTACAACCTCTGGTTCAATATTTAAAGTTAAAGTTGGAATTACATCATTGTTTTCATTAACTACTTTTTTCCGTACATTTAGATATTCTTCATCTAATTCTAACGGTGAATTATTTCTTATTATATAATTATTATCTCTATTTGGTATATAATTAGCATTAGTTGATAATTCGCTATTAACAACCTTATCTTCTATATGATTTTGCAGTTCTGTTTCGTCATAAATAGTATCTTCATATTTATCATTAATATATAAATTTAATTTATTATTTTTATCAACATTTTCGTCAGTTTTACCAGAGTCATTTATATAACGAAGATTAACTTTATTTTTAAACTTATCTAAGAAAACTTCCTCATTTTCTAAAACTTTACTATTGTAATAATTTTTATATTTTTCTATATTTATATCTTCTTTTATTCCATAATCATAATTCTTTATTTTTATATCATCGTCACTATTTTTATTAATATCAAAGACATTTTTAACTTCAAAACTTTTAGGTAATTTTTCTTTATATATATCATAGTCGTCATTTTTTATTTTATTAGAATAATTCTCAAAATCATTTGACACTTCTTTATTAGTAACCTTTGTCTCTTGTTCACCTTTATATTTATTATAATCTCTGCTATAAACTAAATTAGAATTATTATTATTTATTGGTGATTGATTAAAATTATCTTCAAATGTATTATTTGTATTGTTAGTTTTATTGTTAATTGTATCCCTATCGTTATCATTTACCATTGAATTTAATTTTGATATTAAATTTTTTATATTAAAATAATTCAAAACTATTTTAAATGTTTGTTTCATTCCAAGTTTGGTAAAAGTCGTTATTTTATATATAAATAAAATTAATAAAATAGAAAAAACTATAATTGTCCCAACTGGTGATAAAACACTAGCAATTAATGTTGGAATATAAATACCTATTGCGCCATAAAAGATTTGTGAGATATCTGAAAATACAGGGAAAAGAGTTAAAGAACCAATAAAACAGGATGTAATTAAACTAAAAATAATATAAATATTAGTAAAATTTATTAATTTATTTGAAATTTCACCTTTTTTATATAAAGATATTCCCCAAATAAATAGAAAAATCGGGATTGCTATAACAAACACACCTATCGTTCCATTTATTAAAAAATTAGAAATAACTGCTCCTAATAACCCTAATAAATTTGTAGTTGTATCAACTTTAAATTTTATTACTGGATCATCAGAAAATATATTAAATAATTCATAAAATTTAATTTTAGAATTAGTATCGTCCTGCGTTGTATGAGAAATTAAAGCTAAAAATAATAAAATAGAAAAAAATATTAATAAAACAGCAAATACCTTTGTTTGTATATTTATGTTAAAATAAAATTTATCTACCCTATCTATATTATTATCTTCTTCTTCATCTGGATTATTTATATTTGTTTCTTCGGCTTGTAATTGAATATTTTCGGGCTCAGATTCTACATCTATATGTTCTTTTGAATTATAATTAATTACGATTTTACTATTATCTTTTTGTTCCATAATCCCCCTCTTATGAAATTTAATTACCATTTATTTATATTAGTAAAAATATAGTAAAACTTAATATTTTTCTCTTCTCGTTTATTCTATATATTATATAAAGTTATGAAAGCAAAAATACAAAAAAAAATACAATTTTACAAATATGTACAAACAAACATAATGTCATAAATAAAATGAATAAAATAAATAAAAAACGAGAGGCTTTATACCTCTCGTTTTCCAATCAATTTTTCTACAAAAATTATTTATTTAAATAATTTTATTAATTAATCTTCTATAAATGTAATATTATTTTTTCCCATCTCTTGCTGCTTCATATAATGTAGTATTTGGTGTATCTAAAAACATTAAATCTCTAAATACTTTAATATCTTTTTTATAACCATTCAATAACTCTGCTATTTCATTACTCTTTGTATAAAAAAACGAATCTAAAAGATTACTAGGATTAACATAACGTTCTTTAAAATCAGCCATTTTTGAAATTATTGCAACTATATTATCTATTGCTTTTTCTTTATCTATTGTCAACATATCAATTCCATCAATATAATATTCAAACATCAATTTACGAAAATCATTAAATCTTGCATTTGACAATTCATAAATCAAACTTTTTCGCCCATATTCTCTTTTTGATAAAGTATTATCCCATCCAAGCGCATTATAGTTAGCTGCAATATTCAAAATATTATCTGCTGCTCTAAATGCTTTATCACCATCTAATTCACCATAAGAATCTAAATCAAGTCCTATAATTATCAACATATAAAAATCAATAAAACTTGTAAGAGGATCAAAACGATTTTTATCATAACTAAGAGATGCATTCCTATCATACTCAAAACTCCATTTTCTATCAATAAATTTCATTGCAACAGATTCCCCGTCTTCCTCACCTAATATTGAACGTTTTGATACAATAAAAGCATTAGCATTAAAAGTGTTTGTTCCCGCTCCTTTCAATTGTATAGTTATACTTACCGGTATCTTGTCTCCTTCCCACTCATCAGCTATAAAATTCTGTGAATTAATATAATCTTCTATATCATTTTTTAACGTTTCTACTTTTTGTAACTGTTCATTTGTCAATTGTTCTGTATCAATACTTACAACCGCTTCGATTTCTTGAGCTTTTAACTGAATAATAGATACAAAATATATAATAAAACCTAAACACACAAAATATCTAAAATATTTTATTAAATTATACACCATAATTTTCATAATAATTCTACCCGATATAATTTTATATAAATATATTCTTTAATTAATTATATTACTTATATTAAATTCTTTTTAATTATTTTTAATTAAAAAATTATATAATTCTTCTTCCCAAGAAGGAATTTTAATATTAAGCATTTCTGCTATTTTTTTATTATCCATAGCTGAAAAATGAGGTCGTACAGCTTTTAAATTAAAATCTTTCATCTTAGCAACTAAAACCTTTTTTTCTATATTTTTTATTTTATAAATTTCTTTAACCCAATTTAATCTTGAAGTAGCTCCTACATTTGTAATATGAAATAACCCACTTAGATTGTTTTGCAAAGCTAAATTAGTAACTTCTACAACTAACCTAGTAGATGTTGGAATAGAAACTTCATCATCAGCAACATAAATAGCATCTTTTTTTTCCGATATTTTTAAAATTTTATATATAAAATTTTGTGTGCCATTACCATAAAGCCAACTTAACCTAAATATTAAAAAATTAGATAAATTATTTGATATTATCTTTTCACCTTCTAATTTTGATTTTCCATATTTATTTAATGGATTTGGCAAATCTAATTCTGTATATAAATCTTTTTTAACACCATCAAAAATATAATCAGTACTAAAATGTACGAACTTTATATTATAAAGTTTACTTAATTGAACTAAATTATTAACTCCTTCTACATTCGTTCTATATGCAATATTATAATTAAGTTCTGCTAATTCTACATCATTAAAACTAGCACAATTTATAATTATATCTGGCTTATAATTTTTAATTAAATTACTTATTTTTTTATAATCAAAAATATCTACCTCTGGTAAATCGTATCCTATAAATTCTTCTTTATTATCATTGAAAACTTTACAAAATTCTTTACCTAACTGTCCTTTGTTACCAAATATAATAAATTTCATTAATATTCAATTATCTCCCAATATATTTCATTACGTAATTTTTTTAACCACTCTTTTTTTAGATTCATTCTCTTATATTCAACAGCATATCTTTTTAAAAAATTATAGTCTTGTTCTAATGTAGGCTTATGAGCGGGAATAGTAGATTTTCTTAAAATTATATTCATACCCGGCTTTGTTGGATCTATTTGGTAAAAAGTAGGTTCTGATACTTCTCCATCTTTTATGTTTTTAACTGCCTCAGCAACACTTTGTGGATATTCATTAATAGCAAATCTACCTAAACTTCCACCGAATCCTTTTGTTTCTTTTTCTTCTGAAAAATCCATTGCTAATTTTGTAAAATTATCTTCTGTAGCAATAGACTTTAAAGAATCTAATAAAGATTTAACCTTACTTACATCAGTATCTGATTGCATAAGTTTAAACAAAATATGTCTTGTATGTATAGAATCTTTTTCTTTTTCTAACATTTGTATTAAATGAAATCCAAACGGCGATTCAACAGGCAAAGATATTTCTTCATTTTGCAATAAAAAAGCAGCACGTTCAAATTCGCGAACAAATTTCCCCTTCGCAGCCCAACCAAGATCACCCCCGCTTTTACTTGTTCCAATATCGGCACTATATCGTTCAACAGCTTCTTCAAAAGAAATAAGCCCATTAACAATAGAATCACGTACCATTTTAGCAAGACTAGCAGTATTTTTTTTTGAAATCGTATCAGGATATATATATCTTACAATATGATATAATTCTAACTGTTCAGGTACAACTGGTAAAGAGTCTCTATATACTTTAAAAAAATCATTAATATCTTTTTCAGTTGCATTAATCTCACCAAGATGTTTTATTTCTAATTGTTGAGACATTAACATTTTTTTTATCTCATCTCTAACCTCTAATTTTAATCTATTAATAGATTTTTTATATACAGTCTCAATACGCTCGATTGAACCAAAATAATTTAATAAATCATTTTGATATATATTCCAACGTTCCTCTACAAGTGCATCAGAAATAGTAATAGAATCTTCCTCTGCTTTTGTTATAAGAATTTTTCTGTTTATTAATTCATCTAATACTAGTTTCCTTAAATTTTCATCATCTATATCAATAGATTTATCACGTTCTGCCATAAGCATAAGCTCACCATCTAAAGTTGATTTCATTATAATTTCATTGCCTACAATAGCCACTATCATATCTAAAGTCTCACTAGAACGCAATTGAGGAACTGACTGTAATTTATAAGAGAAAGTAGTATACATAAGTAGTACTAAAATTAGTACATTAATTAATATTGTAATATGCCTTTTCATTATATAGTTTCTTCTTAAAAATATTATAATTTAGTAAATTAATTAAATTAATAATTAATTAAATAATACAAAGATACAAAAAAACATTGTAATAATATATTTATTTTGTTTGTGTTTTTTTAATTCTTTTTACTATCTTTGTAACTTAATTTTAATATTTTATAATTAAAAAATTATAAAATATTAAAATTCTATTATTCTTTATTCTTAAATTATATATAAATATTTGTTTTTTATTAAAATGGAAAAAAATGAATCAAAACATTATCCTATTTGGATATCAGAATTAACCATAGAAGAAAAACAAGAACAGCAAAATTTAATAAACAACTATATTATACCTAATCATATAGCTGTTATTATGGATGGTAATGGACGTTGGGCTAAGTCACAAAATTTACCGCGTATAAAAGGTCATGAAGCAGGTATTATAAATGTAAAGGAAACTATTAAAATTTGTTCAGATATAGGTATAAAATACTTAACTTTATATACATTCTCATATGAAAACTGGAATAGACCACAAGAAGAAGTAGATGCTTTAATGAATTTATTAGAAATATATCTTAATATAGAATTAAATGAATTAAATGCTAATAATGTAAAAATGTTATTTATAGGTAATATAAGTCAATTACCAGAAAAAGTTATAAAACAAATAGAAAAATGTAAGGAAATTACTAAAAATAATACCGGTTTGACTTTAATATTAGCTTTGAGTTATAGTGGTCGACAAGATATTATAAATGCAACAAAAAAAATAGCAAATTCTGTTAAAAATAATAAATTAAATATAGAAGATATAACCGAAGAACTGTTCACTTCCTCTTTATCTACTGCTAATATTCCATTCCCAGATCTTTTAATAAGAACAAGTGGTGAAATGCGCATCAGTAATTATTTATTATGGGAAATTGCATATTCAGAAATATATATTACTGATATTTATTGGCCACAATTTACTTATAAAGAATTATATACTGCTATAAAAACATTTTCCAACCGAGAACGTAGATTTGGAAAAACTTCAGAACAATTAGAACAAAATAGCAATTTATAAGTAAAACTTATTAACAATATATTACAAAGCTTATTATGGATGAAACTATTTTATTATTATTATTTGGTATAATAATTATTATTATGCTAATGTTAGATTTAGGAATATTTAACAAAAAAGAGCATATAATTTCAACAAAAGAAGCAGCAATTTGGACTATAATTTGGATTGTTATCTCACTAGCTTTTGGTGGTTTTATATATTTTGAATATGGAACAGAAAAAGCAGTAGAATATTTTTCAGCTTATTTAATAGAAAAATCACTTTCACTAGATAATATATTTGTTTTTGTTTTAATATTTACTTTTTATAAGATACAAGAAATACATAAACATAGAATTTTATTTTGGGGTATTATAGGCGCAATATTATTTCGTGCAATATTTATTTTTTCTGGACTTTGGTTAATAGAACTTACTTATTTACCTGAAATATCAATATTTGGGACTTCAATTCGAATAAATATAGTGTTATTTATTTTCTCTATAATATTAATAATTGCGGGTATAAAAGCATTAAGAAAAGAAAAGGAGGAAACAAAAGATTATGGAAATAATTTAGGAATAAAACTCTTAAAAAAAGTATTCCCCGTAACAAATAGTTCAGCAAGTGGACGTTTTATTGATAAACAAAATGGCATAAAATATATAACACCCTTAGCACTTGCTATGATAACAATAGAAATGTCAGATATAATCTTTGCAGTCGACTCAATCCCAGCTATATTTGCTATTTCTAAAGATCCAATAATACTTTATACATCTAATATCTTTGCTATACTAGGATTACGTAGTATGTATTTTTTATTATCAAATATTATAAATTATTTCAGCAAATTAAAACAAGGAATTGCTATAATATTGATATTTATTGGTATAAAAATGTTTATAGCAGATTTATATAATATACCATCAATTACTTCATTAATAGTAATAATAAGTATAATAATTATTTCAATAATTGCTTCTATAATAAGTAACAAAATATTAAACAATAAAACAAACAATTAATTTTTCAATAATTTAATCTATGTAGCATTATGAACTTAAAAGAAAAAACTGTCATTATTACAGGTGCCTCCTCTGGAATAGGAGCGGCATGTGCAGAAACATTTGCTAAAAATGGTGCAAATCTTATTTTAACTGCACGTAGAATTGATAAATTAAACAAATTAGCTGAATGTTTAAGAATTTCGTATAATGTAAAAATCCATACAATAGAAATGGATGTAAGAAATTATAACGACGTTAAGGAAAAATTTGAAAATTTACCTGTAGAATTCAAAAAAATAGATATATTAATTAATAATGCTGGTAAAGCACTAGGAATAGAGTCAATACAAGATGGTATATTAAGTAACTGGGAAGAAATGATAGATACAAACGTAAAAGGATTATTATATGTATCTAAGGTAATAATTCCTATACTTATTAAACAAAATTATGGACATATTATTAATATAGGTTCTATTGCAGGTCATGAAGTATATCAAGGTGGAAATGTATACTGTGCTTCCAAATTTGCAGTAAATGCAATATCAAAAGCAATGGGACTTGATCTAGTAGGAAATAATATAAAAGTAACAAGTATAGACCCAGGAATGGTAGAAACAGAATTCTCATTAGTACGTTTCAAAGGAAATGCCGAAAAAGCTAAAAAGGTTTATGATGGATTAACACCTCTTACTGGTTACGATATTGCCGATATTGTTTTATTCGCAGCAAGTCGTCCTGACCATGTAGCTTTACGAGAAATCATAGTAACTCCTACTGCACAAGCATCTGCAACAGTGGTATATAGAAAAAAATAAAAAACAATTAAACAAAATAAAAAAGGAATAATTTTTATATTATTCCTTTTTTTATTTTTATACCTAATCCTCTTTTTCGTATTTATTTTCTTTTATTATATTCTTTATAGAAATAAGTTTTATTAAAGCATACACGAAAGATAGTACTAAACAAAATAACAATGTAAATAATAATATCTTAAAAGAATACATATTTATAATATGTTCCAAAAAAGTAGAATTTGAAGGAATATTTATAGAATTTAAAATTATATATATAATAAATAAAATAATCCACCATTTAACTGTTTGTTGTAGTAAATATTTTTTTTGCCCTTGTTTTGTTTTTAATTGTTCTATATCATATTTAATTAATTTCATTTTTATAGTATATTCTTTATTATCAATATTTTCTTATTTTCTGTTTTAAACCAAGGTGCACCAAACAAATCTATTTTTATTTCATTTACACTAAGTTTAGGATACTTTATTTTTATATCTTTTATTTCTTCATCTAGATCTCCGCCTTTATAAAATATAAATTTACCATCTTTTTTTAATAAAGGTAGTGTCCAGTCAATTAGAATAATAGCCTTTGCAACCGCTCTTGCAAAAATACAATCAAAATGTCCTATATATTTATCTTTATTCTTTAAATTTTCTACTCTTCCATATTCAAAATAAAAATTACGAAGTTCTGTATGTAAAGCAAACATTTCTGCCATTTTTAATTTTTTTGTTATAGAATCACATAAAGTCATAAATATATCAGGTTTAGCTATTTTAATTGGTATACCGGGAAATCCACCGCCTGTCCCAAAATCTAAACAACGAGCTTTTGTAGGAATATTAATATACTTGAGTACAGAAAGTGAATGTAAAAAATGTCTTTCTATTATATTTTGTTCATCCTGCCTTGAAATTAAATTTATCTTTGTATTCCAATAATCTATTTCTTTTAAAAAACGTTTAAATTGTTCTATTTGTTTTATATTAAGAATTATATTATTTGATGATAAAATCGTCCAAAACTCTGTAAATTCCATTATAATTATAAATATTCATCTAATATTTTAGAAATTTGTAATAATGTATCTTCTATAACATCATTTATGATTATATAGTCAAATTTTTTTCCAATAGATATTTCCATTTTTGCTCTTTTAAGACGTTTTTTTATTTGTTCTTGGTTTTCAGTATCCCTGTTTATTAAACGTGCTTGCAATATTTCCATAGACGGAGGCATCAAAAATATTAAAATAGTATCATTTGGATATTTTTCTTTAATTGTACAAGCACCTTTTACATCAATATCAAATAAAATACATCTATTTGTTTTAAAAGCGTCATCTATTTCAGAATATAATGTCCCATAATAATTATCAAATAATTTTTCAAATTCTACTAATTCACCATTTTTAATTTTAGTCTCAAAATCAAATTTATCTAAAAAATAATAATGTACTCCATCTTTTTCACCTTGTCTTTTTTGTCTTGTAGTAGCTGATACAGAAAACTTAATATTTCTATAGTTTTCTAAAATATATTTAGAAACAATTGTTTTGCCACCACCACTTGGAGATGATATAACAATAATTCTTTTTTTAGGAATAGACATATTATAATTTATAAAATAATATTTAATTATTATAATTATTATCATTCAAAAGTATTTCTTTTGCTAATTCTAAATAATTAGTAGCTCCAGAACTTAATGCATCATATAAAATAGCAGGCTTGCCATGACTTGGAGCTTCTGCTAAACGTACATTTCTATGAATAATAGTTTTCATAACTTTATTCTTAAAATGACTTTTAACTTCGTTCATTACTTGAGCCGATAATCTTAATCTTGCATCAAACATAGTTAATAAAACTCCTTCTATATCTAATGTCTTATTAAGGTTTTGTCTCACTATTGATATAGTATTTAATAATTGTCCTAACCCTTCTAATGCATAATATTCACATTGAACAGGAATTAATACTGTATTAGCAGATACAAGTGCATTTAAAGTTAATAATCCCAAAGAAGGCGGACAATCAATAATAATATAATCAAATTTATCTATTATCTCCGTAAAAACTTGCTTTAATACAAATTCTCTTTTATCAAAATTTATCAATTCTATTTCGGCACCTACTAAATTTATATGAGAAGGTAATATATATAAATTTGGCATTTCAGTTTCAAGTATTGCATCTTTTATAGAAACACCATTTATTAAAACATCATAAATACTATATTTTATTGTATTAACATCGATGCCAACACCTGTAGATGCATTTGCTTGTGGATCTATATCACATAATAAAACTTGTTTTTCATTAGCAGCCAGAGAGGCTGATAAATTAATAGAAGTAGTCGTTTTACCAACACCACCTTTTTGGTTCGATACTGTTATTATTTTAGCCATTTTATTTTCAATCTAATTTTTTTATATAAAGAAAATATAACATTAAAGCTGATAGAGTTAATGTATGTTGTAATCGTCCTGTTTTTATTAAAGTATTAATTTCTTCTATAGGATATAATAAAACTTTAATATCTTCATTTTCATCAAGTTTCTGAACCGTTTTTAATTCACAATTTTCCCATAAATAATGAAAACAATAATTATTTAAAAATGCAGGATTAGAACGAACCTTACCTAACAAAATAGCACCATTTTTATTACCTAAATAACCCGTTTCCTCTATGCACTCACGTTCTGCTGCTGCAATCGGCTCTTCATCTTTTTCTATTATACCTGCAGGTATTTCTAACGAAATTTTATCTATTCCATGTCGATATTGTTCTACAAGTATAATTTCTTTCTTAGGAGTAATTGCAATTATATTAACCCAATTAGAAGCCTCTAATGAAGTAAATTTACTTTTGTTTCCTGTCTTTGGATTTATTCTTGTTTTATAATATGCATCAAATATCTTAAAATTGCCAATATATTCAATATCCGTAGTTACCCATTTCATTATATTTTTATCCATACTTAAAATTAATTTATATTAATACTAATATATCAAATATATATTTTATTCTTTTTATATATTCTTTTTTTAATACAAAAATACAAAAAAAAAGCAATAATTTAATTAAATATATATACTTTTTTAATTAATAAATTAATAAAAATAAAATATAATTAGAATATTATATAAATATCTTATATTTATTATAATATATCTTGATATTTATTATTTTTGTAATTATTTTTGTATAGAAACTTATAAATAAAAACTTTTATCTTTTTATTATAAAATAACAGAGGAAAAAAATGAAAAATTATATTAACAAATTATTATTTTTGGTTCTAATTATATTTATTTCGTGTGATCCAAAAGATCCTACAGGACCAAATCATAATAATGATTTGACTGAATCTATTGAACAAGAAATTACAAAAGAATATGCTGGAAATGATGTAGAATTTAACTTTGTTAATAAAGTAAAAATATCTATTAAGAGCAGTGACAATAAAGGTGCACCTAATGGTGAAATTACTATTAAACAAATTAAGAATGAAAATTATTTCAATACTGAAAATGATGTTACATTTGATTTTTCTACAATACTATCTGACTATGTATTCGATATAGAATATAATTTAAAACCTAATTTAGTAAAAGAAGACATTGTAATTTTCAAATATTCGCCTGAAAATTCAAAGATAAAATTAGATGCAGAAATAATATCATTTAATTATGATAATAGTACAGGACTTATAACTGCTAAAGTTTCAGGATTAGGCAAATCATTTTTAGAAAAAGGTATTAAGCTACAAAAAAAGAATCATTCAAGATTAATTATATCTTATAGTGATAGAAAAAAACTTGCAGAAAGTGATGAGCAAATAATTTTAGAATTACCATATTATGCACAACCCGGAGGTTCATGTTGGGCTGCTTGTGCTCAAATGATAGCAAAAGCATATTCAAAAGATAATGATGAATACAGCGGTAGATTAGGAATTATAGATTTTGTTAAATATTTAGGACACTCAACTTTAAATGATGGAGTAGGATTATGGGCTTTCAGAAATGAATTACCAACTGCAATAAAATTATACTCTACTACTTCCGCAGAAGTATCTACTTTTGCTTCCTCAACAAATATGCTGAGCGAAATAATTAGTAAGCTAAAAGAAAAAAAGCCTATGATTATGAATTTATTATATCCTGATCAAGGTACTCATTGTGTAGTAATTCTTGGATATAAAAAAGAATTAATTAGTGCTGCAAAAATACAAATAAAATTATTAATTCATAATCCTCAAAATGTTGGAAGTGAAGCAATGTATCAATGGGCAAATTGGGATTGGTTGATGAAAGACAAGTGGCCACAAATGGCTTATCAATTATTATATCCAGAAACACCATTACCATCACCTTCATTAGTTACATTAGGTATGCCAATAGAAGATCAATTGGGAGAATTAAATTTTAGAGTAAAAATACCAAGTAACCCGAACCATCCTGGATATAAAATAGGTTTAAAATATTCTAAAAAAGAAAAAAACGGTTATTATTGGCATATAAATAATACTAAATGTGATGAAATGCCAGATTCTACTTCTATGCTTGAATATAGACTACCAATATATAATGCTAGTAAGAATTCTACACAAGTTAAACTAAAAATAAAATTAATTAATACAAAAACAGGAAAAGCATTAGTAAAAGATATAAAAACTATAAACTGTAAAGTAGGTAATAATTTTATTACTGGGTACTTAGATTTAGACACATTGTTATTTGATGAAGTTCTTGACTGTGGAGTATTGTTTGAATTAATTGACGATAATACATTAAAATATTTAGATGGATTTTATTTGGAATTTAAACTAAAAAGAAGTAAAATTGAATTACTAGATATTTTTTCTATTGATTATCTTAGAATAATTTATGAAGGTGTTGACAATGATGGCGATGGTATTGATGATGAGGAAGATATTGATCTTATTATAAGTAATTTTCCACTTAAAAAATCTAATTTAACATATTCGGGAAATAGAACAAAAATTGATACAAGTATGTGGGGTAATTCTTTATTTCAAAATGATCAAAAGATAAAAATATCACTAGATAATTCTCAAAAACCTACAAAATTTACAGAAATAGAAGTAGAAGTATTAATTAGAAACTTATTAAACAATGGTGGATATGGAAATTATATAAGGGAATATAAAATAAAATTTGAAAACGTACCTATGATACGTATAAGACCAGACATCCTTGAAGCAAAATGGTGGGGAATAAAAGGAACTGATGTGTGTCAATATATTACATTATTAGAATATACTACATCCGAATATAAAAAGAAATTTACTAAATTTAGATGTACAAGTAGTTCCAGTTTAAGTATATGGTTTAAGTAAAACTAAATTATACTTTTTAGAATAATATTATTTTTGCTATAGTAAAAAAAGACAATATATTTGTATATATTGTCTTTTTTGTTAATTTCATATAGTTTTTGATTACTAGAATAATTGAGGAATATAATCTATAAATAAATATGAAAATATACCTATAAATAAAATTCCAAATGCAGATATAAATATAGATAGATTTGAAAGTTTACTATTCTCTATACTTAAATCATAATTACTATCCTTAAAATACATTTTTATTACAATCGATAAGTAATAATAAACAGAAATAATAGATGTAATAATAGCAATTATTGTAAGCCAAGTAAATCCTGTTTCTATAGCAGACTTAAATAAAAAATATTTACCAAAAAATCCTGCAAAAGGCGGAATCCCTGCCAAAGAAAACATAAACATAGCCATTGCCATAGCTAAAATAGGATGTTTCTTTGATATACCCGAATAATCATCTATCATTAAATTAGTTTCATTTTTACCTTCTATAACACTCAATATAGAAAAAGCACCTATTTGAGTTAATGTATATGCTAACGAATAGTATAAAATACCAGAATAACCATTTACAGTATTTGCTACAATACCCATTAATAAATATCCTGCATGTCCGATAGACGAATATGCTAGCATACGTTTAATATTTTTCTGTGCCAAGGCAGTAATATTCCCTATTAACATTGTTGCAGCTGCAATAATAGCAATCATAAATTGCACATTATTATTAACATTTAATATTAAATCTTTTGAATTATGAGGTAATATAACACGAACTATACTAATAAAAGCAACTCCCGCTGCCGCTTTACCAACAGTTGATAAAAAACCAGATAATGGAGTTGGCGCTGCTTGATAAACATCAGGCGCCCATTGATGAAATGGAAAGGCAGAAATTTTAAATAAAATACCAACTAATAATAATCCAATACCAAGTTTTAAATATAATGGATAAGTAGTTATATTTGTAATATAATATTGTACCTCATTATAATATAATGTCCCTGTTGCACCATAAATCATAGATATACCATATAATAAAAATGCACTTGCAAAAGCTCCTAAAAAGAAATATTTTAATGCACCTTCTACAGAACTTCCCCTATCACGTGTATAACCTGTCAATACATAAAAAGGTATTGACATAGTTTCTATCCCAAGAAAAAGAATAATAAAATTATTAGAATGCGCAATACACATCATCCCAAAAACAGAACTTATTATAATAGTATATAATTCTTTATAAGTATTATATGTTCTATAAAAATAATCTTTTGTTAAAAATAAAGTTAATATACTTCCTATAACAAAAATAATATCAAAAATAGCTGTAAAACCTCCAAAAGCAAACATATTCTTAGAAAAGAAATCAACATTCTGCCCAGGAATATATAAATTAGGCGATATATATAAACTATATCCTGCTGCTACCCCAATAAAAATAAGTCCACCAATTGAAATCAGTAAATTAATATTCTTATTTTTACTAGTAAATGCATCAAAAATAACTAAAACTAAAATTAAAATAAAAGCACAAAGTAATGGTAAAGCTATTTGTATTTCGTATAAACTCATTTGTCTATTTTTATTATATTTTTAATAAATATAAAATATAAAATTTAATTAATTAAAAAAGCAAATATAATAATTATTTGAGAAATAATTATTATATATTTTTTAATATTTTATATTTAATTCATTGTTTTTTTAGCTAAATGCATTCCCCCATCAATTGTCAATATTTGTCCCGTTATATAATTACTACAACTAGCAAAAAAATAAACTGCTTCAAAAATGTCTTCTTTACTAGCATATCTTCTCATTGGTATATTTTTTTCTTCAACATAAAATATTTCGTCTTTACTAAGCTTAACAATACCAGGACAAATACAATTTACTGCAATATTAGGTGCTAATTCTCTTGCCAATGATTCTGTTAATGTAATCACAGCAGCTTTTGATACATTATATAAAATATGATTTTTCCAAATTTCACGGCCACCTAATGATGAAAAATTTATAATTTTTGCATTATTAGCTATTGCATATTTTTTAAATTCTCTAGAGACAAGCATATGAGAACGTAAATTTATATTAAAAATATCATCCCACTTTTCTGAATCTATTTCTTCTATTTGCATCTTTTTAGGAAAAATACCAACATTATTTACTAATATATCAATATTACTAAAACTTTCTTTTATAATATTAAACATATTTATAATTTCTTTTTCTTGTCTTAAATCAGCCTTAACTAAAATTACTTTAATATTTGGATTTAATACAACTATATGTTTAAGTAATTCTTCTGCATTACTTTTAGATAAATTATAATGTATAACAACATTATAATTTCTAATAGCAAATTGCTCACATAAATAAGCACCAATACGTTTAGATGCCCCTGTAATAATTATTGTTTTTTCCATATTCATATATTTTAAATATGCCTCACAAAGTATATATATAATATATTTATGAGGCATACACTACAAATAAATAAAATAATAAAAATTTACTTATTTACCAATTTTAAGAATTAAATCAGCTATTCTATTTGAATAACCGCATTCATTATCATACCATCCAACAACTTTTACAAATTTACTCTTCCCTGCAATTACATCAGTAAAAGCTGAATCAAATATACAAGAATGTTTATTTCCTAAAATATCTGTCGAAACTAAAGGATCAGTTGAATATTCTAAAATTCCTTTCAAGTAAGTATCAGCAGCTTCTTTCATTGCCTTGTTGACATCTTCCTTTGTAACTTCTGTTTTTAATACAGCAGAAAAATCAGTAAGCGAACCATCAGGAAGTGGAATTCTAACTGAATACCCTTGTATTTTACCTTGTAATTCAGGAATTACAAGTCCTACAGCTTTCGCTGCACCAGTTGTCGTAGGAATAGAATTCACTGTTGCACTGCGTGCACGTCTTAAATCTTTATGAGGTAAATCAAGAATACGTTGGTCATTTGTATAAGCATGAATCGTACACATAAACCCTGTTTCAACACCAAAATTTTTATTTAAAACTTTTACCATTGGTGCAAGACAATTTGTTGTACAAGAAGCATTTGATAGAGTTCTTTCTTCCCCTGTAAGAATATCATCATTAACTCCAATAACTATAGTAGCATCTAAACTACCCTTTGCAGGTGCAGATAAAACAACTTTTTTAGCTCCAGAAGAAACTAAATGTTTTTCTAAATTTTCTTTATCTGTAAATACTCCTGTTGCTTCAAGAACTATATCAACATTCTTCCAAGGAATATTTTCAATAGCACGTTCTGCAGAAATTAATATTTTTTTTCCATTTACAACCATATAATTACCTTCCACAGAAATTTCACCTTTAAATTTTCCATGAACAGAATCATATTTAAGTAAATGTGCTAAAGTATCAGCACTAGTTAAATCGTTAATACCAACAATTTCTACATCTGCATCACGATACATTAATTCTCTAAAAACTAATCTACCGATACGACCAAAACCATTAATTGCAAGTTTTAAAGCCATTTCATCTCCTAATTTGAGAAAATGTATAAAAATTATATATTTTATATTTATTTATATTTAATAATTATATTATTACTATAATATATTTATATTGTTATATCTTTTAATTAAAAATAAAATAAAATATTATAAAAATTAATTTTGATTATATTTGATTATATTATATATAAAAATATATAATACAAAAATAATAAAATTTATTATACTAAATACATTATTATTATTTTATTATATAAATTTATAAAAATAGTATTATTTTATTATAATTATCTCTAATATTTATTTTTAATAAATATTAGTACAGTCAAACTTACATTTACATTTACATTTACATTTATATTTATATTTATAATTATCTTACTTTAAATCTTCTTTCTATTTCTATCTTGGCTTCTCTTTCTTTTTTAGCTTCTCTTTTATCATATTTACGTTTAGAAGTACATAAAGCAAGTTCTAATTTAACTAAGTGTCCTGAAAAATAAACAGATAATGGCATCAAAATAATACCTTTTTCCATTACACTATTTTTTATTTTTTTTAACTCACGATAATTCAACAATAATTTTTTAGGACGTTTTGGATCATGATTTTGTATATTACCTTGCTCATATAAATTTATATGAAAATGATATACATATAATTCTAAGCTATCTTTATTTAAAAATTTACAATGGGCATCCTGTAAACTACAATGCCCTGCTCTTAAAGATTTAACCTCAGTACCTTTTAGAACAATACCAACCTCATAAGTATTTATAATATTAAAATCATATCTTATTCTTCTATTTACCGCAATATTCCGCCGTTCTCTATCTGATACCATATACTAATTTTTCTAAAAACTAATTATTTTCAAATATCTTGTTTTTATTACGTGATTCTATTGCTATTTTCTTTTTATATTCAATTACCTTATTTTGTAATTCTTCATCACCTGTAGATATAATCTCCATTGCTAATAAACCTGCATTTTTAGCTCCACCTATAGCAACAGTAGCAACAGGCACACCACTAGGCATTTGTACAATGGAAAATAAAGAATCTAAACCATTTAAAGTTTTTGTTTGAATGGGAACACCTATTACAGGTAAAGGAGTAAAAGCAGCAACAACACCGGGTAAATGAGCTGCCCCACCTGCCCCCGCAATAATAACTTTAATTCCTCTTAAATGTGCAGTTTTTGCATATACTGCTAAATCATCAGGAGTTCTATGAGCAGAAATTATTTGAATTTCATATTCTATTCCAAACTCTTTACAAACATCAACTGTTAATTGCATTACAGGTAAATCTGAATCGCTTCCCATTAATATTCCAACTTTCGGATTCATAATATTATCCTTATTATATATAATATAATTTATATTTTATAATTATTATTTAAGTAATTTTAACCTTTATCAATAATTTATGCTTTATTTATTTCAAGTTAGGTTTTTAATAAATATATTTACTTATCTTTAAAACAATAAGGTATCGCTTCAAATGCATTTTTAATAGGTATAATAGTTAAATCACTTTTTATTTCTTCAGACATATCTTCTATATCAGAAATATTATCAAAAGGAATTAATATTTTTGTAATACCAATTCTTTTTGCAGCAAGTATCTTCTCTTTTAATCCACCAATAGCTAGCACTTCTCCACGTAAATTAATTTCACCTGTCATTGCTAAATTACCAAAAACCGGTTTACCAGTAGCAGCTGAAATTAATGCAATTGTCATAGTTATACCAGCCGAAGGTCCATCCTTTGGTATAGCTCCTTCAGGAACATGTATATGAATTTCTCGCTTTGTAATAAAATCTTCAATTAATCCTAATTTATTCCAATTAGAACGTATAAAAGATAAAGCAGCCATAGCAGATTCTTTCATAACTTCTCCTAATTGTCCTGTTAGAGTTAACTTTTCTGTCCCGGGCATTATAGTAGCTTCTACTGGTAATATTTCACCACCAACACTTGTCCAGGCTAACCCTGTAACAACACCAACCTTATCATCAAGTTGTTCTTTTTTATCCTTAAATATTGCAGTTTTTAAATGCTTAAATACAGTTTTCTCATTAATAATAAAACTTTTATTATTAATTTTTTTTATAAATTCAGGATTATCTAATATAGAAGATCCTTCTATAGAATATTTATTACCATATTTAACTACTATATCTTTTGCTAACTTTCTTAAAATAGATGCTATTTTTCTCTCAAGATTACGTACTCCAGCTTCTCTTGTATGCTCTCTTATTATTTTTTTTAAGGCTTCAACTGTAAATGTAATATTAAGTTTATTCATTCCAAATTCTTCTAATAATTTTGGAATAATATGCCTAGTAGCTATGTTAATTTTATCATTTTCTAAATAACTTGTTAATTCTATTATCTCCATTCTGTCTTGAAGAGGTAAAGGTATATCATGTTTCACATTAGCTGTTGTTATAAACATTACATTAGATAAATCATAATCAACTTCTAAATAATGATCACTAAATGCTAAATTTTGTTCTGGATCTAACACTTCTAAAAGTGCTGATGCCGGATCACCACGAAAATCCATTGCCATTTTGTCAATTTCATCAAGTAAGATAACTGGATTTATAGAACCTGCTTTACGCATAGATTGTATTATACGACCAGGCATTGCACCTACATAAGTTTTTCTGTGCCCACGTATTTCTGCTTCATCACGTATACCTCCTAATGAAAATCTAACAAAATTACGTCCTAATGCTCTAGCAACTGATTTAGCTAATGATGTTTTACCAACTCCTGGTGGCCCTACAAAACATAATATTTGTTTTTTAGTCTGTCCAGATAAATTAAGAATAGCAATAAATTCTAATATTCTTTCTTTTGGTTTTTCTAAATCATAATGATCAGCATCAAGAATATTTTTTGCATTTTCAATATCAAAATTATCTTGCGTTTTATAATCCCAAGGCAAATTAGCTAACATTTCTAAATAACTACGAATAACAGCATAATCAGGCGACATAGGATTTGTAATTTTTAATTTATCTATCTCTTCATCTACTTTTTGTTTGACAGACTTAGGAAGATTAACATTTTCAAATAATTTATTAACTTTTGCTATATCTGGATTCCCATCTTCATCACCTAATTCATTCTGTAAAGCCCTAATTTGTTCTTGAATAAAAAATTTACGTTGATTTTTTTGCATCGTATCATGAATCTTATTATCTATTTCATTTTCAAATTTAGCTAATTCAATTTCTGATGCAAATAATGTATTTAATTTAAAATACTGTTTTTCTATATTAGTTTCATTTAATATTACTTGCTTATTTTCTATTTTTGAACGAATGTTAGCAGCACCATAATATAACTTTTGTAAAGGATTCTCTATTCCATTAAATGCAGTTATAATTTCCGGCGGCATATTTTTAACACTTTTTACATAACTAGTAAATAATTCCGTTGAACGACGTATTAAAGCTTGCAATTTTTTGCTGTTCTCATCATAATCTTGATTTATAATTTTTATATTTGCTTCTAAAAAAGAATCATTTTTTAATTTTCTTACTATTTTTGCTTGGAAAAGTCCTTCTACAAGAACTTTAAGTAAATTGTTCTGCAATCTGACAAATTGTATTATCTTGGCAACAGTACCATAAGAATATAAATCTGTTATATCTAACGTTTCTTGAAGCGAATTCTTTTGTGCAGTTACAAATATATATTTATCTCGTTCTAGAGCTTCTGAAACAGCCCTTAAAGAATTAGGACGTCCTATTAATATTGGAAATATCATATTAGGAAATATTATGATATCTCTTAAAGGTAATACACTTAACTTATTAGGTATATTACTTTTGTTTTTTAAAATATTTGAATCAAACATTTTATTTATCTTATTTAAATCTTCATTGTTTTGCTTATCCTTTGCCATATTTATCCTTTTTTTATTTTATTTCTTGCTTTATTGCACTATTATTTATATCTTCGTTTTCTATTTTATATAAATATCAAAAATAGTAAAAAAAAAGTTATAAAAAAAATATAAATTATATATATATGATATATATATGAATTGCTTATTATTTCTTTTAATAACTAAACTTTATTGTTATTTAATAATTATATAAAATTATACAAAAAAATAATATAAATAATTATTTCTATAAGTTAATAACATATTATTTCAACTACTTATTAATTTTTATCTATACAATTAAATTAATAAAAAATATTATTTTATAATTATTTTTTTGTATATTTGTAAATGTGTTTGATAAACTTAATTTTATAAAAAGCAATGTTAAAAAATATTTTATTATTAATAATCACATTATTTTTTGTGCTCTCATCATCAGCATATACATCTAAAACAATAAAAAAAATCGATGAAAATCAAGTAATTTTTTCAATTGACAATGAAAACTTTACTTATGGTAAAATAAAAAAAGCTTTTGAAAAAACATCAATGAACAAAAATATAAATTTTGAAAATGTTTCAAGAGATAGTATAATTAGTTTTTTAGATTTATATATAAATTATAAACTAAAAGTTAAAGATGGAAAAACAAAGGGGATTGATAAAGATAGTACTATAGTTAAAGAAATAAAAGAAAATCAACTTTTACTTTCAGAATCTTACTTATTTAATAAAGAAATAGTAGAACCTGCAATTAATTATTTTGAAAATTTAAGAAAAACAGATAAAAAAATAGCATTAATTATGACAACATTTGATATAAATGGTGATACAAGTAATGCTTATAAACAAATAACTGCTGCTGCAAAAGAATTACAAAATGGCGCTCAATTCGATTTTACAGCACGTAAATATTCTGTCGATACTTCAACTTCAAAATATGGTGGTATACTCCCTCTTTATATTACAGGACTTAAGATACAAAAAAAACTTGAAGATGCTATTGTAAAACTAAAAGTTGGCGAATATACAAAAGAACCAGTAAAAACTGATTTTGGATATTTTTTAATAAAATTAATTGATGAACAACCACGCGAAATAATATCATTGAGCCATATTTTAATTTCATTTCAAACAGAAGAAGAAAAATTTTTAGGCAAAGAAGTAAAAAAAGAAGATTCGTTAAATGCAAAAAAATTAATTGATAGTTTATATATTCTTATAAAAAATGGATCTGATTTTGCTGAAATAGCAAATAAATTTTCAAGTGATAAACCATCATTAGCAGAAGGTAGAGGTGGCTCGTTAGGAATTTATTCACGTTCAACAGGTTTAGCAACAACAGGTGATCATTTAGTAAAAGAAGTAGAAGAAGCAGCTTATAAATTAAAAGATAAAGAATTTACCATACCTATTATATCTAAATTTGGATATCACATAATAAAACGTGATACTACAATAAATTATCCAAAAGAAGCAGAACGTGAAGAAATAAAAAATACTTATAGAAGACTTTATTATGCACAAGATGAAGAAAAATACCTAGATTCTATTGCAATTACATTATGTAATTATTCATTAAATAGTAAAAACTATAAATTATTATTAAAATATGTTGATAAAGATAAAACAACATTAGATACTAATTTTGTAAAATTAATTCCAGAAGACATAAAAAAATTAGACTTATACTCTATAAATGGAAAAACATATAAGATCCAAGAATTTATAAATAATATAACAACTTCACCAGAACTAAAAGTTATAGCAACAAACAAAGATGGATTTGAAAAAGCAATAAAAAAAATAAATAGGCCTATCATTATAAATAAAATGTCAAAAGAGTTTATAAAAAAATATCCTGAGTTAGAAATAATGTTCCAAGATTTTCAAGACGGAATAATATCTTTTAAAATGGAAGAAATAAATGTATGGGAAAAAAACAAAGTTTTAGATACAGTACTTGCAAAAAAGTTTTATGATACAACAACCATGGATTTACAACTACCTAAATACTATGATATAAGTGAAATTTATATGTTATCATATGATGGACTAACACAAATAAGAAATGAAATTTTATCAAATAAATTAACTTTTGATTCTGCTGCCATAATATATACTCAAAGGAATGGATATAGAGATAAAAAAGGACATCATGGTTCTTTAAATTCTGAAAAATATGCATTAGCAGAAAAAGCTGAGAATCTTAACTTAAAAATTGGGGATATTTCTGAACCTTTTAAATATGAAACTGGCTATTCTATCATAAAACTTAATAATATACTACCTGCACGCAAAAAGACTTTTGAAGAAGCAATACCTGATATTGCTGCTAAAGTTCAAATTATATCGCAAAAAAATATAGAGAAAAATTGGATTGAAAGTTTAAAAAAACAATATAAAGTTACTATTAATACAAAGGCAATCAATTCTATATTTAATAAAAAGTAGATAAAAATAAAATATTTATAAACAAAAAGTCTAATTTAGTTTTATTAAAAAATTTTAAATTAGACTTTTTATTTTAAAATAAATATATTAAAATTAACTATGAAAGATATGACTATTATAAATATTAAAATAAAAACAAAAAAATCAAATAATTATATTATAGAATTAAGTAATGGAAAAAGTCTAGAAATCCCAATTGATATAATATTAAAATATAATCTAGAAAAACATATGCTTATTACAGAAGATATATGCAATAAATTAAATCAAGAAATAAATTTAATAAAATGTAAAGAAATAGCATATAAATTTGCAACTTATAAACCTCGTTCTATCAAGCAAATACGAGATAAACTAATAGAAAATAATTTTAAAGAAAATGAAATTTTATTAACATTTGAATTTCTAAAAAAATATAACCTAATTGATGACTTTGATTACTCTAGAAAATTTATATTAAATTATATTTTAACCAAGCGTGTCGGACAACGAAAAATAGAATATGAATTATTATTAAAAGGAATATCTAAAGAAATAGTAAATAAGGCAATTAATAAATTTTATCCTAATAATAAAGTAAAAGAGTTTATAATATTGGAAATAAAGAAAAAAAAGAATCAAATTTTACGTAAAGAAAAAGAAAAGCAATATATATACATATATAATTATTTATCAAACAAAGGATTCTATATAGATAGCAACTTAAAAGAATTTATAAAATTTCAAATAAAGAATTTATAAAAAAAAAGAATATCTATATATAGATATTCTTTTATAATAAACTAGTATAAATTTATTTTCATTATTTTAATTATTTATTACTATTTGAATCAATATTAATAATTTCAACTAATTCAATTGTAAAAATTACAGCAGAATTTGGAGGAATATATCCATTTTCTTGACTACCATAAGCTAAATTTGCAGGTGCATAAACTTCCCATTTTGAACCTACTGGCATTGCTGTTAAGGCTTCACGCCATACTTGTAATGGTAATTCAGAAATAACAGCTTCAGGTACACTTGGACTTTCATAAGTATTTTGAAATTCCTCCCCATCAATAAACTTTCCAATTAAATGAAGCTTAACTCTATCATTTAACTTAGCAATAGGACCATTTCCTTTTGTTAAGATTTTATATTGATATCCACTCTTAGCAACTTTTATATCGGGTTTTGTTTTATTTTCTGCTAAGAATTTTTCACCATCTTCTTTTGCAGTTTTAGCACGAGCTTCATATTTAGCTTGTCTTGCTGCCATTTTAGCTTGTTGCTTTTCCTGCATAAGAGCTTGTAGTGCTTGAATAGCTGCTTCTCTATCCGCTTTAGCAATAAGAGGAGTAAAATTAGTATCGCGTACTTTCATTCCATCTTCTATTCCACGATATAAATATTCGACATTAAAATTAATCGAATCTTCAAAAAAAGTTTGTAAAAAACCACTACCGATATCATATCCCATTACATAACTATATTTATCAGTATCTGCTGTTGGAACAGCTAAATTTTCACTAGATTTTCTTGCACTTTCTTTATCACAAGCAGAAAATACAAACATTAAAAGTCCAGCAAATGTAACAAAAAATTTAATTTTCATTTTTATAATATAAATATTTAATATTTTGTAAATTATTTTACTTTTTATTTTTTAATTTTTCTATATCTAAAACAATATTAGGTAAATCTCTTAAACAAGCTTCTATCTTAAATGCTGTCATCTTATCTTTTGCAGGAATACCAAAATACATACCAGATTTTTTTATAGATTTAGAAATACCTGATTTAGCCGCTAAAATAACATCATCTGTAATTTCTATATGGCCTGCAATACCAACTTGTCCACCAATTCTATTCCGTTTGCCTATTTTAGTAGAGCCAGAAATACCAACTTGTGCTGCTAATGCACTATGTTCATCAATAAAACAATTATGGGCAATATGTACAAGATTGTCAATTTTTACACCATTTGCAATTATTGTACTGTTTAATAATGCTCTATCTATAGTAGAATTAGCCCCAATTTCAACGTTATTTCCTACACAAACATTTCCAAGTTGAGGTATTTTTTTATAAGAACCATCTGCATTGTCAAAAAATCCAAATCCATCTGCACCAATTACTGCACCTGAATGAATTATACAATCATCACCTATAATAGTATCCTCATAACATACAACATTAGAATTAATAATTGTATTTTTCCCTATATGTACATTATCATATAAGACAACATTAGGATATAAGACAACATTATCGTTTATAACACAATTTTTTCCAATATAACAATTAGCATTTATTGTTACATTTTTACCTATTAATGCTGTATCATCAATTATTGCTGTTTTATGTATGATTTTTTTTATTCCTTTATTTTTTGATTCTACAACAAAAGATAATAAAGTAAGTAAGGCTAACTGAACATTTTTACAAATAATAAATGCTTTTTTTGAATTCAAATTATGTACTTGTAAAAAACCTTCCGGAATTAAAATACAAGACGCTTTACAACTATCTATATATTTTATATATTCATTTTGAAAAACAAAAGTTAAATCATTAGCCATACAATTTTCTATCCGGCTAATTTTTTTTACAATTATATCTTTGTTTCCAATTAAATCTCCACCAACAATTTTAGCTATATCTTTTACTGTTAAATCTATATTAGCGTTCAAAACATCTCCTATAAAATTACAAAGTATAAATTTTCAGATATTTTAATATCTAAATTATTAACATTGCATCTCCATATACAAGGAATCTATATTCTTCTCTAATAGCTCTCTTGTATGCTTTTAATAATTGTTCTCTACCTGCAAATGCAGCCGATAACAATAAAGACGGTGAAACAGGTTGATGAAAATTAGTTAAAAATCTATTTACAATTTTAAAATCATAAGGTGGGTAAATAAATTTATCTGTCCAACCACGGTTTGGTTTAACTTTTCCAGTAGTTAATACAGAAGTCTCCAAAACACGAGCAACACTTGATCCAACTGCATATACATTTTTCTTTGCATTTAAAGATTTGTTTATAGTATCTGCTGCTTCTTTTGTAATTTCAAAACATTCAGAATACATCCTATGTCTAGTCAAATCTTCAACATCAATTTTATCAAAAATACCTTGACCTATATGTAAAACTACCTTAGCAATTCTAACACCTTTTTTCTCTATTTCATTAAGAATTTCTTGTGTAAAATGTAGTCCTGCACCCGGAGGAGCAATTGAAGCTGTCCGTTGAGGATTTGCAAATACAGTTTGATATGTATTTTTATCAAATTCACAAGTATCGCGTTTTATATAATCAGGTAAAGGCATAGAACCTATTCTCTCAATAATACGATAAAAATCACCTTCATAAGAAAAACGAACAGAACGACCTCGTGATGTAGTATTATCTATAATCTCACAATAAACTTTTCCATTATCAAAATATATCTTATTGCCAATTCTTACTTTTCTTGCAGGCTCTACTAGGACATCCCAGATATGTTTTTCCTCATTAATCTCTTCAATATCATTATGTCTAATTTTTCGTGCTATATCTACCTCTCTCGGGGCTTCCGGTTTTAGTTCACGTAAAAGTAGAACATCAATTTTTGCATTTGTTTTTTCTTTATTGCCACAAATCTTTGAAGGGAAAACTTTTGTTTCATTTAGAACAAGACAATCTCCCCTCTGGAAAAAGTTTACTATATCATTAAATTCTTTATCTTCAATTTCACCTGTCTCTTTATTTAAAACCATCAATCTTGAAGAATTCCTGGGATCAACAGGAAATTTTGCTATTAAATTTTTAGGCAATACATATTTAAAATCTGCCAATCTTGTACTTTTTGCCAATTTTGGCTCCAAAATATTCATTGTTAATAATATATTATTTTATTTTTATAAATTCTTTTTTATAAATATATTTCTATTTTATTTTAAATAAATATTTATAATACTTATATAAAATATATCTACAAATATCTATAAGATAAAAAGCAAATATACATTATTTTGTAATTAATTCCAAATATTAATTTTAAAAAATATTTATAATAAATTTATTTTATAATTATTTTTTTAATATAATTATAGAATTTTATATTTTTTATGTATATTTAAAATTATTTTATAATATATTATTCTAAAATATAAAATATGGATAATAAAATAAAAATTAGAGATTATAATAATTTTTTAATAATACAAACTGCTTTTATTGGCGATATTGCTCTTGCCTTATTTTTTGTATCAGATATAAAAAAAATACATCCGAAAGCAAATATAACATTTATTACAACACCAATATCAGCTGATTTGGTTAAATGCGATTCTAATATTAATAATGTAATTATATTTGATAAAAGAAAATTAAATAAAGGAATACATGGTTTAAAACAAACCATAAATGAAATAAATGCTAATTACAATTTTGATATAATTTTTTCTTTACATCGTTCTTTGCGATCAACAATATTGGCACATAATATAAAGGCAAAATATAAAATAGGATTTAACACTTCTGCCCTATCATTTCTGTATAATTATAAAGTTAAATATATAAAATCCTTAAACGAAATAAATAGAAATAGACAATTACTTACTACTTTTAATGATATATTAATTGATAAAAATATAATAAATAGACCAAATATATTATTTACTAATAATGATATTATTAAGGTTAATAAATTACTATATAAAATAATAGATACAAATAAAAAAAATATAATAATTGCAATAGGTTCAATATGGAATACAAAAAGATGGAATCTAAATTATTTTGAAATTTTAATAAAAAAAATTATAAATATAGGTTTTAATATAATTCTAATAGGTTCTAAATTAGAACAAAAAGAATGTATAAAATTAGCAAATATAACAGGTGCTTTTTCTATAGCAGGTGAAACTAGCATACCTCAAACAATGTATATCTTACAAAAAGCTTCTTTGTTAATAACGAACGATTCTGCACCTACTCATTTCGCTAGTATTATGAATATACCAACAATAACAATATTTGGACCAACAACACCTATTTTTGGGTTTGCGCCACTTGCTGAAAATTCTATTGTAGTAGAAGATAAAGAACTTTTTTGTAGACCATGTTCAATTCATGGAAGTAATAAATGTCCACGTAAAAAATTAGAATGTATGATGAATATAACTCCTGATTATATATTTAACTTAGTTCAAAATATATTATTAAAAATACAATGTTAAAAAAAATAGAATTATTATCACCTGCAAAAAATTTAGAATATGGTAAAATAGCAATACAACATGGTGCAGATGCAGTATATATAGGCGCAACTAAATTTGGGGCTCGACAAAATGCGAGTAATTCTATTATAGATATTGAAGCTTTAACAAAATATGCACATATTTATAATGCAAAAGTATATGTAACATTAAATACTATATTATTTGATAATGAACTTGAAGAGGTTAGAAAAATATGTTATGATTTATATTCTTGCGGAGTTGATGCTCTTATTGTACAAGATATGGCTTTATTAGAAATAGATTTACCACCTATAAAATTGCATTCAAGTACTCAAACTAATAATTATGAATTAGATCGCATAAAATTTTTATCTGAATCTGGATTTAAACGAATCATTCTAGCACGTGAATTATCTATAATAGAAATAGAAAAAATAAGACAAAATACTGACTGTGAATTAGAATGTTTTATTCATGGTGCTCTTTGTGTATGTTTTAGTGGTCAATGTTACTTAAGTTATATATTAAATAAACGTAGTGGAAATCGTGGGAATTGCTCACAACCTTGCAGATTAAGTTATGATCTATTTAATAAAAATGGTAAAATATTAAAAAAAGATTCTTATCTGCTGTCACTAAAAGATTTTAATGCTTCAAATCATATAGAACGTCTTATAAAGGCAGGTATAACAACTTTTAAAATAGAAGGTAGATTAAAAGATAAAATTTATTTAAAAAATGTTACCGCTTATTATAGAAACTTACTAGATACATTGTTTGAAAAAACAAATTGTTATGAAAAAAGTTCATCAGGAAAAACAACTTTTTTCTTCACACCTGATTTAGAACGCTCTTTTAACAGAGGATATACTGATTATTTTTTAGATAACATAAGAAAAAAAAATGGGAGTTTATTATCTCAAAAATCAATTGGTAAAGAAATAGGCAAAGTATTAAACAATAAAGACAAAAAAGATAAATATATCTTTATTGATTCAAAATATAAAATCAGTAATGGAGATGGATTATGCTATTTTGATAATACAAATAAATTATCAGGATTCTTAGTAAATAAAGTAATAGATAAAAATAAAATATTACCAAATAAAGAAATAATTATTAAAAAAAACACAAAAATATTTCGTAATTATGATTTTAAATTTAATAAACTATTAAATAATAATACTTGCGAACGAAAAATAAATATTAACATATTTTTTGAATATTCAGTAAACGGATTTATTTTAACTGTAATAGATGAAGATGATATTAAAATAATTATAGAAACAAGTATAAATAAAACTATTGCTATAAATAAGATACAAACAATTAATACTATAAAAACTCAATTATCTAAATTAAAATCAACTCCTTTTACAATTAATAGCTTTAAAATTAAAACAGAAAATATATATTTTATACCAATAAATATACTAAATGATACAAGACGTAAAATGGTAAATATGTTAATAGAAAATAGAGTTAACTACTTTGAACAAATAGAAAAACTATCAAACAAAAAGACAAACAAAAAGACAAACAAAAATCAATATTTAAACATAATTGACTATACATTTAATATTGTAAATAAAAAAGCACTTGATTTTTATAGGAAACATTATAATACTAACAATAAATATGAATTTGGTATAGAACAAACAAATAATTTTTCAAATAAAATACTTATGCGTACTAAACATTGTATAAAATTCGAACTAGAACAATGTCCTATATATTTTAAACAAAATGAAGATTTTAAAAAAAAATTATTTTTAAAACAAGGGAAAAACATATTATCCCTTGAATTTGATTGCAAAAACTGTCAAATGTTAATAAAATCTATAAATAAATTTAATAATTCAATTTTAAACTTTCATAAATAAACTAATTTATATTAAAATTATGAATAACTTTATATTTCAAAATCCAACTAAATTAATTTTTGGCGAAAATACAATTAGCCTATTAGAAACTGAAATACCATTAGATAAAAAAATAATGCTTACATATGGATGTGGAAGTATAAAAAATAATGGTATTTATAATCAAGTAACTAGAGCATTAAAAAATCATAATTATATAGAATTTGGCAATATAGAACCAAATCCAACAATAGAAACATTAAGAAAAGCTATAAAATTAGGAAAAGAAAATGATATAAATTTTTTACTAGCAGTAGGAGGTGGTTCTGTTATTGATGGCACAAAACTTATATCAGCAGGTATACCTTTTCAAGGTGATGCATGGGAAATAGTTTTAAATAGTTCTTTATCTAAAAAATATTTGCCATATGCAACAGTTCTTACATTACCTGCAACAGGTTCAGAAATGAATAAAGGCGCTGTTATATCTTGCAAAGAAACAAAAGAAAAATTTTCGTTTTCATCATCTTATCCTATTTTTTCTATATTAGATCCAAAAACAACTTTTTTCATACCTGATTTCTTTTTAGCTTGCGGTATTGCAGACACTTTTGTACATGTAATGGAACAATATTTAACAGTTACAACTAACTCAATAGTAATGGATAGAAGCTGTGAAGGAATACTAAAAACATTAATTGACATTGCACCTTTTGTAAAATCAAAACCAAAAGATTATAATATTATGGCAAACTTTATGCTTTCTGCTACAATAGCACTAAATGGCTTTATCTCTATGGGTTCAATTGTTGATTGGAGTACTCATATGATAGGCCATGAAATTACAGCACTTACGGGCTTAACACATGGGCAGACACTAGCAATTATATTACCTGCAACAATGTCGGTTTTAAGAGAACAAAAAAAAATGAAAATTTTTCAATATGGACATAGAATTTTTGATATTACCGAAAAAAACAATAAAGCAATTGATAAAATTATTGCAGAAACTGAATGCTTTTTTCGATCTTTAGGACTTGCTACACGTCTTAGTGAAGTTAATATTTTTGAAGATACTATTAATGAAGTAGAAAGACGTTTTAATGCACGTGGTGTAAAATGTGGTGAAAATAAAAACGTAGATGGTGCAATAGCAAAAAAAATATTATTAGCTTGTAAATAAACATATAAAAAATAATCTATAATTATTAAAAATAATATTTTAATAATTATAGATTATTTTTATAAATATATTTTAACATTGTTTAAGACATATAAATCTATCTTTATTATTCATATCTTTAATTAATCTACATTCAAAACCTTGAAAAATATTTCTTATATCTTTAAATTGTTCATAACCTATCTCAAAAAATAACTTATAACTATTATTTTTTATAGATTGAATTTTATCATATATAATTTTATAAAAATATAACCCATCTTCATTATCTGTTATTGCTATTTTAGGTTCAAAATATAATTCCTCGTCTAATTTTTCATATTCAAATTTAGACACATAAGGTGGATTACTAACAATTATATCTACATCATTACTTATATTAAAATCTTCAATTCCTATATTTATAAATTGTATATTTTTAAAATTAAGATTTTTCTTGTTTTGTTCAGCTATTTTAATAGCTTTCTGACTTTTGTCAATACCTATAATATTAGAATTATGAAAATATTTTGCTAATACCAATGAAATACAACCAGAACCTGTCCCTATATCAAGAATATTTTTTACATTATTTTTATCAGTACTTTTTATTATAATATCAACTAATTCTTCTGTCTCGGGACGTGGAATAAGTACATCATTATTTATAATTATATCTAAATCATAAAATTTAACCTTTTCTTCTATATATTGTAATGGTTCTCTTAATGCTCTACGTTTTATTAAAACATCAAATTTTTTTTGATTTTCATAAGTTGATATTTCATTTGAAAATTTAAAAATAAGATCAGTTCTATTAATATTTAGAACTTTACACATAATTAGTTCCGCATTTAATCTTGCATTCTCTATTCCTGCTTGTTCTAATTTATAAATATTTTCATTAATACATTCTTTTATTGTTTTCTTCATAAATCACTTTACGCATATAATAAATTACCTGACATTATATTCCAAATGATATATACATTTTCACCAACTTCATAAAAATTTATAACATTATCATTATCTATGTCATTAAATAAAAAATTATAATTAGGCTCTGCTACAACAATTAATTTCCCATATTCTAATTCTATAAAATATTCAGTATATTCGCCTCTATAATCTTTTTGAACAATTTTCCCAAAAAGATAATTTTTGAATTTTTCATTATCATTTGTATAGCTTAACTTTATTCTTTCTGGGCGTAAAGCAAAAAATAATTCTTGTCCAACTTCAAATTTATTTGTAGTAACACATTCTATGATTTTACCTTCATCTAACTCTACAACATAATGTCCTTCTACAAAGTTTTTAATTCGGGCATAAAAAATATTGGTATCACTAATATAACTTGCAACAAAATAAGTACTAGGTGTTTCATATATAGTATAGGCAGGAGCACATTGATGTATAGTTCCATGCTGCATAACAGCAATACGATCTGATAGAGTAAAAGCATTATCAATATTATCTGTAATATAAATAACTGTTTTCTTTAAAAATTTTTGTAATTTTTTTAGTTCATATCTCATTTTTATTCTATCTTTACGTGACAATAATCTAAGTGAATCATCTAACAGTAATACATCAGGGTTACATATTAAAGCACGACATAAAGCTATCTTATATTTAACTAAATTATCTAATGTACTAACATCCTCTTTTATATAATTTGATAGCTCAAAAAAATCAATAGCTTCATTTATTATACGTTCTTTTTCTCTTTTGCCAATAGATTTAAAATTTAAACCATATTCTATATTTTTATATAAGCTATAATCAGGAAATAAAGCAAAAGAACTAAATATTGTATTTATATTACGTTTATATGCAGGATATTTTAATATATTTTCTCCTTTTAATAATATTTTACCTGAATCTGGTTTCTCTAGTCCCGCTATAATTCTCATAAGTGCTGTTTTCCCCGAACCACTTGGACCTAAAAAACAAAAAAACTCACCATCATCTATAGTAACATTTATTTTGTTTAAAACAACACGTACTCCATTAGTTTTTAATAGATTTTGAATTTCTAACATTACTTATATTCCTTTATATAAAATATTTCAATTAAATGTTTATTATTTAATAAACAAGAATTCTATATCTTCTTGTGAAAGATACTTGTTATTATAAATAGAATTATAAAGATTTGTTTTATGTAAAATATAATCTTCAAAACAAACTTTATAATTATTATGACATTGCAACTTCATATTATCAATTTTAAAAGGATTATCTATTACTGCTCTAATAACTGATGCTAATGCTTTTGGATTATTGCTTTCAAATAAAATTCCATTATTCCCATCAATAATATAATCAGATACCCCACCTACATTTGATGCAATAACAGGTAACCCTAAAGCTAAGTAATCAGAAACTATAAAAGAAGTAGGATCTTCCCATATATTAGGAATTATAATAAACGTTATATCACACGCTATTTTAAGTAATTCATCAAAAGAAAAATTATTATCATATATGGTTATAGCATTATTTTTATCTAATAATTTTATAGTGTTTTTATATTCATCAGAACATTTACCATATATATCAAATTTAATATTATAATCTTTTAATAATTGAATGGCTTGAATAAGAATATTTATTCCCGTATGTGATAATATATCCCCTATAAAAGCAAAATGTAGTTCCTTATTTTCTTTTATAAAGTTATCTTTTTGATTAAATATTTCAATTGTTTTTGTATCTATATGGTTTATTGTAAATAAATTTTTATTATTCCACTCTATAAATTCTGAAAAAATACTTTTTGCCCTATTTGAACCAACAAAAGTATAGTCAATAATTTCATTTAATAATTTTTTACTTGCAATAATACGTTCTTTATATTCTTTATTAAGCATAGGAAAACGATTAGGTAATATAGAATTCTCAAACAAATTTGTATTTTTCCAAGTCATATTCCCATTATACATATACAATAATGGATCTATTAAATAATAGTTAAAAGGTTCATATATAGTTTTTATTCCTAATCTTTTAGCTACATTAGCTATTTCAAAAGATAATCCATTAAAACTATAAAAAGTAATTATATCAGGCTTTGATTTACTTATAACATATTCAAACAATTCTACTACATTTTCATCTTTTATTTCACGTAAAGGATTATCTATATCTAAAAATAAACTTGGTCTATTGTATACACCTAATAACTCTACTCCGTCTTCTTCTGAATACTCCATATAATAAGGCGTTTTATTTATTTTATGCTGAGAAGCTGCAAAAAATACTGTAATTTTATACCCATAATTAACAAGTTTTTTAATAAATTCTTTTTGAAATCTAGTTTCTTCAGTAGTTATATTATACCAATCATACATAGTAAATAATAAACTAATTTTTTCGTCATTTTTTTTAATAGAAGTTTTATTACTTATATCTTCATCTTTTATAATTATAGCATCGTTTGTATATATTTCTTCAAAATTATTATTATCATTTAACTCTGTATTATTATCTAAATTAGATAACAATTCTATAGCTAATAAATTATCTTTTTCTATATTTTCAATAATATGTTTACTACTGTCAATATCTTTATAAATATCTTTTATATTCAAATCAAATGTATTTATATCTATGTAATTTATATTTTCTATTATATCATCTTTATCTTCTTTTATTCTATCATTATAGTTGTCTTTCCCCGCAAATATATTTTCTATAATATATTCATTATTATCATCTTTTTTTAAAATTTCATACAAAAATAACTCTTTATCTTTTATACTTTTAATATCAACAGTATTTGTTTTAAAAGACATAAGCAAATTATTTAATTCATCATACTTATTAATATCTTGTAAAAAAGAACTTATTTTTACTAAAATTTCATTTGGATAATAAAAAAAAGAAAGAAATTTATTTGCAATTTCATAATTATTTTCAAAAGAAAAAATTAAATATAAAAAAGCGTATAATTCATCTAGCTCTTTTTTATTAGTTGTAGTTTTTAATAACTCTCTAATATTATTTTTTAACTCTTCTATTTGATTATTCAATAATAATTTTTTTAATTCTTCTTTCATATTAAATTTATAAAAATAATTTTTGTTTTTTAATTTTTAATATATATAGTTTATAATTTTTTTATTTGTTCTTTTGCATTTTTTATCATAAAATGTAATCTATTATGTACATTAACATCACTAACTCCAGAATCAAAATCAAGAAACAATAAATTCATATTAGAAAAAACTTCTTTTATTTTCTTTTCTATTCCTTTGGAAATTATATGATTTGCAATACATCCAAAAGGTTGTAAACTAATAACATTTTGTATATCTTGTTTCGCAAAATTAGATATTTCTGCTGGAATTAGCCATCCTTCACCAAATTGAGCAGCAAGTGTAATCACTTTTTCTGCCTCTTTTGCTTCTTCTTTAATATTTCCAAATGGTTGCCACAACTTATAATTACTAGCAATATTTTCTACTTTTTTTATAATATTTTCAATCTTTTTATGAAGAAAATCAATTAAAAAATTCCAAAAACTTTTTATTTTAATATTGTTCTCTATATTTACTTTATTGTTAACAAAATATTGTGTAAAGAAGCTAAGAAGAGGTGGAACAACAACTTCTATATCCTGAGAAATTAACCAATCTATAACATTTTTATGTCCAACTTTATTATATTTTACATATATCTCACCAACAATACCAATTTTAGCAACTTTTTTAGAAGTATCTATAATTATATTAAACTCATCTACTGCATTTTTTAAACATAGTAATAACCCTTTCACATCTTTTTCTAATATATATTTTTGACTTTCAAATATATATTTATTTCTAAGTTTTAATGATTCACCTTTTACTTTTTCATAAGCTACTGCTGAATAATATAATTTAGATATAGAATCAGCATATAATAATGCATATATTGCAATTTTTATATTAGATTTATAATTTAATTTAAAAGCTTGTTGTTCATACATTCCTGATGAAAAAGCAATTGAAATAATAGGGATATTATCATACCCGGATTCAATTAATGCTTTTTTTATCAACATTATATAATTGCTAGCTCTACATTGTCCCCCAGTTTGTGTCATTCCAATTACTATTTTATTATGATCATATTTACCTGAATTTAATGCCTTTAAAATATCTCCAATCACAAGAGTTGCTGGATAACAAACTTCATTATTTGCATACTTTAAACCAAGCTCTATTGATTTTTCATCACTTTCTGGTAAATTTTCTAACTTATATCCCATTAATTTAAATAAGGTTGGAATAAAAGGTGAATAAATATCAGAAAAAAATGGAGCTAAAATAGTTTTTTCTTTATCAAAATCAACATATTTTGATTTTGTTTTATTTGCTTTTATAGCAATATTATTACTATTATAACTAATAGTTTCCAAAAAAGAACGTACTCTTAATCTTAAAGAACCTATATTAGAAACATCATCAACTTTTAATATGGTTAATGTTTTCCCTGCTGATTTTAATATAGAAGAAACTTCATCTATAATAAAAGCGTCAGGTCCACACCCAAAAGAAGTAATTTCAATAAAATGTACATTGTTTTTATTTTCTGCAACAAAATGTGCAGCTTTCATAATACGATTAGTGTAAGTCCATTGAGAAATAGTATTAAGTGAGAAAAAAGAAGCATAATCTTCATTTCTTATATAATCATCACTTATAACATCAACATCAAACTCTGCTATCATATCTGTAAGTTTATGTTGTATAAATTTATCCGTATGATAAGGACGACCTGCTACAAGAATAACGGTTCTATTATTTTTTATTGCATTATCAAATATTCTTTTACAATTTACTTTCAAATTATTTTTATATTCTTCAAATACTAACAGTGCTTTAGAAAAAGCACTGTTAAAAACAGACTTAGATATACCAATTTTTTTTAAATAACTAAAGCAACTTTTTTTTAATAAATCTATATTATTAAAATTTATAGGTGGACTATCTATAGGTATACTATATTTTTGTTCTGTCTGCATAGAACTTTTTAATACTTCACCATATCCTGTAACAACAGGACAATTATAACTATTAACTACATTTGCATCTTCTTTAACCTCATATAAAACAAAAGGGAAAAATATTCTATCTACATAATTATCTATTAATTCACATATATGTCCATGTACCAACTTTGCAGGGAAACATATATTATCAGACATAATAAAATGAATCCCTTGTTCATACTGTTTATAAGTAGAATTTGAAGAAAAAATAACATTAATACCACAATTGTAAAATAATTCACTCCAAAACGGAAAGTTCTCATACATATTTAGAACACGTGGAATACCAATAGTTAATTTATAATTATCATTTTTTGGTCTAGAAAATTGTGATAATAATTTAAGCTTAAAATTATAATGGTTTTCGCCTTTCCCATGAAATTTACCTTTGTTTGTATAAACCTTTTCACATTTATTTCCTGTAAAAAAAACATTATTATCTTCAAAAGTCATTTTACTAATTAAACATTGATTTTCACACCCCTTACAAAAAATTTGCTTTGTAGAATATTCCTTTAATTTAGGTATAATATTATTATCTATGTTGTTATTATAACAATCATTTATATTATTAATTCCCTTTAATTCTATAGGTATATTTTTATATTTTTGTTTAGCATATATAGATGCACCATATGCTCCCATTAGTTCGGGTATATTAGAAAATATAACATTTCGCCCTGTTAACTTTTCAAGTGCTTTTACTATAGATTTATTACGAAAAGTTCCACCTTGTACAATTATATGTTCTCCAAGTTCTTTAATATCTTTTATTTTTAAAACTTTATAAAGACAATTTTTTATTACAGAATAAGATAAACCAGCTGCAATATCTGCAATTTCTGCCCCCTCTCGCAAAAACTGTTTAACTTTTGAATTCATAAAAACAGTACAACGAGTTCCTAAGTCACAAGGATTTTTAGATTTTGTTGCTTCTTCTGCAAACTCAGATACTGTATAATTTAATGTATTAGCAAAACCTTCTATAAACGAACCACAACCTGAGGAACATGCTTCATTTATTTCTACTCTATTAATACTTCCATTTGTAACAAAAATAGCTTTCATATCTTGACCACCAATATCAAGAACAAAAGAAACTTTTGAATCAAATTTTTTTGCTGCTGTGTAATGTGCTATTGTTTCCACTAAGCCATAATTTAAACCATATGCAGCTTTAACAAGATCTTCACCATATCCTGTTACAGCACTTTTAGCGATTTTTATTGTTTTTCCTAACTTTTTAAGTTTATTAAGAAGTATATCTAAACCTAATTTTATAGCTTTTAAAGAATCGCCATTATTTTTTGCATAATAAGAATATAAAATTCTATCTTTTGAATCTATAATAACAATTTTGGTTGTTGTAGAACCAGAATCTATTCCAAGAAAATATTCTTCGTCTTCTTTTATATCAGTAACATCATATAATTTTATTTTATATTTTTCTTTATCCTTACTCCATTTCTTATATTCTTCTTCATCTTCAAATAATGGATCTAATCTTTCTTTAAGAGCTATTTTATATAAATTTTCATCAGATATTTGATTTATAAAATTTATTATACTAACATTTATTATTTTTGATGTATTTGTAAATGTACATCCCCAAGCAGGAATAAATTGCGCATTATTAGAAATAATATAATCGTTTTCCGAAATATTTAATAGTTTTGCAAAGATTTTCTTTAATTCAGGTAAATATGCAAAAGGCCCACCACAAAAAAATACTGGTGTTTCAATATCATGTCCTCTTGATAATGAACTTATTGTTTGCATAGCAACTGCATTAAAAATAGAAGCTGCTATATCTTCTAATTTTGCATTTTTTGCAATTAAATTTTGTATATCTGTTTTTGTGAAAACTCCACAACGAGATGCTATTGGATATATAATTTTATGATTTTTTGCAAGCTCATTTAATTTTTCTAACGTTATACCAAGTAATGAAACCATTTGATCTATAAAGGCTCCCGTTCCACCAGCACAACTACCATTCATACGAATATCGGGAACTTTATTTTTACTAAAAAAAATCATTTTAGCATCTTCACCACCTATATCTATCAATGTTTTTATTGCAGGATATTTATGCTTTATAACTTCAGAAGAAGCAACAACTTCTTGAACAAAAGGAATATCAAATTTTTCAGATATACCTAATCCTGCAGAACCTGTTATAACAGGATGCAAAACAATATCGCCAAAATTTTTATGCACATTATCTAAAACATCTACGAGTGTTTTTTTTATATCTGCATTATGTCTACGATAATCTGAAAAAATTATATCATTGCTTTTATTAACCAAAACAATCTTTATGGTTGTAGAACCAATATCTATTCCTATTTGATATAAATTATTCATACTAAAACACAAATATTATAATAAGTTTTTATCTAATTTTAATTTAATATTTTTATTATATAAACCATTATATTATAAAAATTTATAATAAATTAAATTATCAAATATAAACTAGGATTATTAATATACGATTAATAAATAGAAATATTATTTTTTTTCATATATTCAACTAATTCACCTACTTTATCTGCTTCACCTTGTTTACATAATAGTATAGCTTTTTCTGTATTTATCAAAATTATATCTTCCATTCCAACAATACCTACTGGTTTTTCCTCTGATATAACCATAGAATTTTTACTATTTAATATAACTATATTCCCAGATATTACATTATTTCTCGCATCTTTATGTAAAATTCTAAATAATTCATCCCAATCATTTAAATCAGTCCAACCAAATGTACCTTCTAAAACAAACACATTTTCAGCATTTTCTAAAATACCATAATCTATTGAAATTTTATTCAACGTCTTATATAATTTTTCTAACTCAATATTAAATTCTGGTTTATTTATATATTTTTTTATATTATTAAATTGCTCATAATGATAGTTCAAAAAAATTTCATATGCTTTAGAAAGAACATCATTTCTAACTGCAAGAATACCACTATTCCATACAAAATCACCAGAATCTATAAAACGCTGAGCTGTTATTTTATCAGGTTTTTCCGCAAAATTTATTGATTTTCTAAGTCCTAATTTATAAAATTTAGAATCAAATTCTATATTATCATCATCATATTGAATATAGCCAAATTGTACTTCTGGACGTGTAGGTTGAACACCAATAGTAATAATACCTTTTAACTCCAGTGCAGCTTGTATAGAAGTTTCTATTGCAATATAAAATTCACCATGATTTTGTATATAATGATCTGACGGAAATATTGTCATAACTGTATCACTAGTATATTTATCACCTAGTAAAGCCTGTACTAATCCAATAGCAGCTGCAGTATGTCTACTTAACGGTTCACAAATAATTTGTCTCTCATTAAGCAATGGCAATTGCTCTTTTACTATATGTTTATAATCAGAATTAACAACTATCCAAATATCTTCTTCTTCAAAATTTTTTGAAACAATATCATATGTCTTTTGAAATAAAGTAGTATTATCTATAAGATATACAAATTGTTTCGGTAAACTTTGTAACGATCGAGGCCAAAATTTTAAATCAGCACCACCAGCTAATATTAACGCACATTTTTTCATAAACAATAAAAAATTAATATAATTTACTATATTATTATATATTACCTTTTAAAAAATCTTGTTTTAAATTTTTAGGAAACTTTTCAATAGAATATCTTAACATAGTCCTTGGCATAGTCTTATAACGTTTATCTTCAACTAAAAAATTATACTCTAAACTAAATTTTTTTTTACCAACTTCTCTTAACATCCAACCAACAGCCTTATGTATCAAATCATTTTTATGATTTAATAAGATTTTAGAAATTGTAATTGTATCTTGAAAATCATTGTTTTTTATAAATTCTTTTGTGGCTACAATAGCAATTCTTTGTACCCAAAAATTTTCATCTTTTGCAAAATTATATAAAACTTCTCTATTTTTATTCAACAAATATTTACCTACAATTTCAGGGGCTGATAAATCAACTAAATCCCAACTATTTATATAAATAAAATGATTACAATAAAACTTAAAATATTCTTCCCTTTTATCATAATCTTTTTCATTATCAAACATATTAATCAAAAACAAAATAGCAAGTAAATTAAATTCATGATACTTATCTTTAAGTAATTGTCCAATATAATTCAAAGGTAAATTGGAATATTTTTTTACTATATTTCTTAATGAAGGAACATAAATCCCTAAAAAATTCATTTTAAGCAATTCATTACTTTTAAAAAATCTTGATAAAGATATAGCAGCATCTTTAGATGATAAATCTATTACTTCTTTTTTTATTATTTCTAATATCATATTTAATAACAAAATTATAAAATTATAATAAAATATTTTATTTTTACTATAATATTTTATAAAAAACAATCAAATATAAAAATACTTAATTATATTATAAAATTAATCCAAAAACAGCATCTAATATAAGTATTACCGCAGCAGATATAGTAAATGCTTTTACAGTACTTTGTCCTACTCCCTCGGCCCCACCGCTTGTATTAAAACCTACATATACTCCTATTAAAGATGTAATTCCACCAAAGCATGCTGATTTTACAAGACAAACTATTAATTCTGAAATTGCAAAAAAATTTTTTATAGAATCAATATATAATGTTGGCGATATATTAAATTTTACTATTACCATTATATAAGCTCCTAATAAAGCTATAATACTTGAAAAAACAGCAAGTAAAGGCATCATAAATAACGTAGCAACAATTCTAGGCATACCCAAATATCTATTTTTATCAATAGCCATAATTTCAATAGCATCAATTTGTTCTGTAATTTGCATTGCGCCAATTTGTGCAGCCATTGAACCACCAACTCTTCCTGTAATTACTAATGCAGTAAGAACTGGTGTTAGTTCTTGAAATACTGCTGTTGATATTGAACCTCCTAAAAAAGTCTTTGCAATATCCATCAAATTAAATTTATCAAATAAAGTAGTTGCTTGTAATGCTGCTATAGCACCTGTAAATATACCTACTAATAAAACAAGCGGTAATGAATCAACTCCAATAATTGCCATTTGTTGCAATATTAGTTTTTTATCACGAAAAATATTGGGAAAGTATCTTAATATACTAAATAATAAAATAAATAATTTCCCAAGTTCACTAAAAAAATTAATTACTTTTCGTCCTAAAAATTTCCAAAAAAATTTTATTTCCAACATTGATTTTTCAAGATATATATTTTTTTTGTTAATTACTATTGTTTATATTACCTAATTATATTAGCATAATAAAGATTAGTACAATAAAAAAATAAAATTTATATATAATTTAAAATAACAATATAATTTAATTATTACTTAAATCATATATTATTTAATAAATGTCCCATCTTATCTTTTTTAGTTTTCATATAAAACTGATTATATTTATTCACAGGTAATTCTATTCGAACTTGCTCTACTACTTCTAAACCATAACTTTCTAATCCAACACGTTTTTTAGGATTATTAGTTAATAATTTCATTTTTTTTATTCCTAAGCATCTTAATATTTGAGCTCCTACACCATAATTCCTTGCATCAGCTGGCAACCCTAACTTTAAATTAGCATCTACTGTGTCATATCCTTTATCTTGTAATTCATAAGCCCTTACTTTATTTAACAGCCCAATACCCCGTCCTTCTTGTCTCATATAAACAATAACGCCACTACCTTCAGCTTCAATAAATTCCATTGCTTTATTCAACTGACTACTACAATCACAACGTAAAGACCCAAAGACATCACCTGTTAGACATTCTGAATGTACACGTACAAAAACAGGTTCATTAGTATTTATTTCACCTTTTACAAGTGCAACATGTTCTAATCCATCAACTGAATTTTTAAAACCAAGAATTTTAAAATCACCATATTTAGTAGGTAATTTTGCTTCTGCAATACATTCAACAAGTGTTTCTTGCGCAATACGATATGCAATAAGATCTTTTACTGAAATAATCTTAAAATTATATTTTTTAGCAATTTCTATTAATTGAGGTAATCTTGCCATTGTACCATCATCGTTTATAATTTCTATTAATGCACCTGCTGGTTGTAACCCAGAAAGACGTGCTAAATCAATCGTTGCTTCTGTATGTCCTGCTCTAACGAGTACACCACCATTTCGTGCACGTAATGGATTTATATGTCCGGGACGTCCAAAATTAGATGCTTTAAATTCTGGATTAGCAAGTGCATTAATTGTCTTAGCTCTATCATGCATAGAAACTCCTGTAGTACATCCATACTCTAATAAATCAACGGTTACTGTAAAAGGAGTCTCGTGTAAAGAAGTATTATTTGCTACTTGCATTCCTAAGTTTAACTCTTTACATCTATCTTCTGTAATAGGTGCACAAAGAACGCCACGTCCATATTTTAACATAAAATTAACTTGTTCAGAAGTCACTTTTTCAGCTGCAACAATAAAATCGCCTTCATTTTCACGTTCTTCATCATCTACAACTATTACAAAATTTCCTTTTTTGAACTCTTGTATTGCTTCATCTATTGTATTCATTATAATTTTGATTTAATTTTAATACTATTTACAAATTATCTATAACATTCTACAAAAATACAAAAAAGATTTGAAAATACTTAAAAAAATACTATTGTATTGATATTTTTTTAGTATTTTTGTGTAAATTAAGATTTAAAACAAAAATTAATTAAGACATTTTATTATGGAAAACGAATATTATTTGTCATTTGATATAGAAACTACTCCTATTGATTGGAACAAAATGTCTAGTAGTCAACAAGATTATTGGTTACGTGGAACTAAAGATGCAGATGAAGTAGAAAAAAGAATGAACGAACGTGCACTTACTCCTATGACAGCTCATATAGTTTGTATTGCTTGTTTAATAATGAAACGACAAAATAATGAATGGGTAGAAGAAAAAAAAGGTGTATTAACAACAGATCCAAAATTAGATATAGAAAGTACTTCAGAAGAAAGTTATGAAGAAATGTTAGTAAATAATGTAAAAATGATTGTATCAAGTGAAAATAAAGTATTAAAAAATTTTTGGAATTTGATAAGCTATTATAAAAATATTACTTTGATAAGTTTTAATGGAAGAAATTTTGATATCCCGTTTATTATGTTACGATCTGCTTGTCAAAAAATAAAACCTTTACGAAATTTAATGGCAGGAACAAAATTTAATTATCCAAATCATATTGATTTGATTGATGAGTTAACATTTTTTACACCAACCTCAAGTCCTGCTGCAACTAAACGTTTTAATTTTGACTTTTATGCTCATAGTTTTGGAATTACATCTCCAAAAGAACAAGGAGTTAATGGAAGTATGATATCTGATTTATATTCTGAAGGAAAAATTATAGAAATATCAGAATATTGTATGCGTGATGTTGTTGCCACATGGCAATTATTTGATTTTTGGAATAAATATTTAAATTTTAAAAAATAATTTTTAATCTTTACACTTTTATAAATTATAAATATATTATATAATGAATAATATTGATAATAAAAGAGATAATAAAAAAACTTTTTCTGATGCTTCTTATTTATTTGCTCTAATATATATACACAAGTTATTTATTTTTATAGTTACAACTTTAGTTTGTATTGCATCTATAATTATATCATTTCTATTACCTATTTGGTATCCTTCGACTGTAAATTTTGTACCACCAACAGAATCAGGATCTAATTTTACAAGCAATACTTCTGTAAGTGGATTAAGTTCTATGATGAAAGATATAGGATTATCAAAAATTGGTGGCAAAAAATCTCAAGAGTATACAATGATAGTATTTCTTGAAAGTCGTACTGTGATCGATTCTATAATAAAAAAATATGACTTGGCAAAAGTATATGATATTCCTGATACTCTTATATCAAAAGTACGTAAAGAATTTTTATCAAATCGTACGGTAACATATACTGATGAAGGTAATTATGAATTAACTATATGGGATACTGATAAATATAGAGCTGCAAAAATTGCAAATGACTATATAAAAATAACAAATGGACTTGCAAATAAAATACATAAAGAGGAACTAAATATAAATATTGATTATATAAGAGGAAGAATAAACTCTATTGATTCTACAATAAATGCTATATCATATGAATTGTCCAAGATATCAAAAGATAATTTAATGTTCTCACCAGAACAACAAGCAACAGCAGCAAGTAGTGCTTTATCTGAAATAAAAAAACAAGCTTTGGAATACGAAATAATATATGATTTTTATAATAAAAATTATGGAGCAGAAGACCCAACAACAAAAATGGCGAAGGAAATGCTTGATGCTGCAAATAATAAAGTTAATGATGCATTTAGAAAACCTGGTTTCATTGGAAATTTTGCATTAAAAGATGCAACTCCCATATCGGTAAATTATCTAACTAAATATGCTGATATTGAAGCCTTAACTGCAACAAAATCTTTATTAGTAACAACATTAGAAAAAACTTTGATTGATAACCAAAAAAATGTTTCTAATTTCTTTGTAATTGACGAAGCAATTCCTGCAGACAAAAAAGGAAAACCAAAAAGAGCATTTATTGTTGCTGGCGCAACTATTGGCGGATTTGTTATTTGTGTATTTATACTACTTATAATAAATAGTATAAAATTATCTATTAGAAATGCAAAAGAAATACAAAAAATTAAAGAGCAAAAATAATAATAATTTAATTTTTACTTATGCAAGCAATAAATAAAGAATTATATAAAAATTTAATATATAATAGTAATTATATTAGGGATAATGTAAATTTAACACCTTTACAAAAAATATATAGTGTAAATAATAAAATTACACCATTAATAGCAATTATTACGTCTATATTTACATTAAGTTTAATTATTATTGCTTTTATTTTTCGTATAGAATTATATGTATTTTTAATTACATTAGCACTTCCTTTAATATGGTTAATGATTCATTATCCTCGTTTGTGGATTTATTCTATTGTATTAACATTTACTATTTTTATGCGAGAAGGCGATACTGAAGTAAATGCACTACATATTTTTGCAGGAGTATTTTATAATTCATTCTTAATCATCTGGTTTTTATATAAATTAATTATAAAAAAAGAAAATTTAATTAGAAATTTTTCAGACCAATTATTTTTATTTTTTTGTATTGTATTAATTTTTAATGCTGCGATTGCTATTGGAAATGATGTAAATTGGTTTGATTGGTTACGAGAATATTTATCATACTCTTTAATTTTATATTATTTCCCTATTCGTGAATATTTTAAAGAACCAAAGCACATTATTAAGTTAGTATTTTTAATAGGATTGGTTACAATATGTTTAGATTTAATACAATTTTATAATTATATAAAGATATTAAAAAATATCATTTATGCTTATCAATTTTCTAATAGTATGAGAATAAATCAACATATATTTTCTGCTGTTGGATTTTCGGGGATTGCTTTTTTCTTTTACTTTAAAAGTATTCGAGGTAAATTATTTTCTTTTATAGTTACAGTACTTTCTATATCAGCCTTAATATCTACTTTATCTCGTGCATTTTGGGTAGCCTTATTAGCAATGATTATGATATTTTTATTTTACCTATCAAAAAAACAATTAATACAATTAATTTCTTTATTTATTATATTCTTAGGTATTGCAGTATTTTCTTTAAACACATTTATGCCTGATAAAGCAAATATTTTTTACAAATATTTAGGACAGCGTTTTAGTTCTACTGGACAAGGTAAAAAAGACATATCTATTAGATCTAGACTATATGAATTTAAAAAAGTCAATAGCTTAATAGAAGAAAGTCCTATTTGGGGACATGGTTTAAGATATGAATTTTCATTTTTTGAAAATATAAAACAAGCAACAAAAAAAACATCTTTTGTTCATAATGGATATCTAAATATTGCCTATAAAACAGGAATTCCGTTAACAATAGCATTCTATCTTCCTTTATTATTATATTTAATCCAAGGTTTTCTCATTTCTATTCGTACAAGTTCTTATTTACATAGAATAATATCTATTTGTGCTTTCTTAACATTATTAATGTTATTTGTTACAAATTTTGTGACTTCGAGTTTTTTATTTAGAGATGGACTAATGACAACTGCAATATCAATTGCATTTATTAGCATATCGTTAGAATATTATAAAAATAATGAAATTCCTAAAAAATTAAAAATATTATGTTAATATTTTAATTCTTTGTAATTTTGCAATAATATTATGAAATATTATAAATAAATTGATTTTAATACATTAATAAATTATATAATAAATTATGAATAAATTATTTTTTTTCATTATCTCTACTGTAATTTTAACAATAGGAATAACAGGATGTTCTAAAAAAGATAAAAATAAAGATAAAACATCTAATACAGCAAAGTCTATACCAACAAAAATTGAATATAATAAAGATTCAACTATTCATTTTGCAAATATAAATTGGTTACCACTGGAAGGTGAAGGGAGTATAAACGATGAAATTATACCAGCAAAAGCACAAAATGCTTTTGTAGACGAAAAAGGATGTTTACATTTAAAAATGATAAAAAAACATGGTGGGTTTTATGGCGCAGAATTAATTGCAGATACACTTTTTGATTTAGGAGAATTTTACTTTGAAATAAATACAGATTTATCCAAGTTGAGTAAAAATTTGGAATTACGTATACGACTAATCAATCCTTCTGAAACTATAAAAAAAGGAATCGTAGAAACAGGTATAGCTTTAAGTTATGAAAATTCTGATAATATATCACCTTTAAAATTTTACTCAATCAATACAAATACAACAAATATAGAAAAATTTTACTATAATAAACCAATAAATAAAAATGCAAAATTTAAAATTATTATGGTAAAAGATGCAATTTCTTACATTTATTTAGAAAATAACAAAAATATATTAGAATATACTATATCAAAATTTAATGACCAAAAAACAGAATTAACTTATTTTACACCATCAACTAAACAAAAATTAGTATTATCTGCATATTATTTTGATGGTGGACAACGTGCTGACGAATTTGAAATTATTATATCTAATATTAAAACAAAATCTATTTTTGAAAATAAAAAAAATAACATAGCAAAAAATAGTTAAGCACATATATTTTATAAACTATACTATACTTTTATTTATAAAATGTTTGAATACAACACTAATACACATAAATATATTACAGTATCTGAAATTACTAACATAATTAAATTGCTACTAAAAAATAATATAGGAATAGTAACAATAGAGGGCGAAGTATCAAATTTTAAAAAGCATAATTCTGGACACAGATATTTTTCTTTAAAAGATGATAATTCTCAATTAGCATGTACTATATGGAATTCACGTCCTTTAAATTATGAACTTTCAGATGGTATGAAAGTAATTGCAACTGGTAGTATAAGTATATATCCTGCTCGTGGTAGTTATCATTTAGACGTTATAGATATAAAGCCATATGGTACTGGAACATTATATCAAGCATTTGAAGAATTAAAAAATAAATTAAAAAACTTAGGTTATTTTGATATTAATCGTAAAAAAGCTATCCCTGAAATTATTTATAATATAGGTGTTTCAACTTCACCAACAGGAGCTGCAGTACAAGATATATTCAGCACAATAAAACGTCGTTTCCCATTAGCGACAATTTATTTTAGACCGACTATTGTTCAAGGCAATTCTGCTGCTTATGATATTACTTCTGCAATTAAGGAATTAAATGAAACACCAGCTGAAATTATTATTATTGGTCGTGGTGGAGGTTCTATAGAAGATTTATGGGCATATAATACAGAAATAGTTGCTGATGCTATTTTTAAATCATCAAAACCTATTATTTCAGCTGTTGGACATGAAACTGATTTTTCTATTGCAGATTTTGTAGCAGATTTACGTGCTGCAACCCCAACTGCTGCTGCTGAAATAGCAACCCCATTAACTTATGATACTATTATAAATATAATAAATAATATCAAAATTGAAATAACAAATAAAATAATATCTATTGTAAATAATAATAAATTTATATTAAAACATACAGGATTATATGATATTCATAATATATTATTAGAAAAGATATATAATAAATATCAAAATATTGATTCTATTACATCTTTTATTCAACAAATTATGAATAATATTATTAAGTTAAAAAAATTAAAACTAGAAAAACTTATAACTAATTGTGAATTATCAAATCCTATTAAACCTTTAGATAGAGGATTTGCTTTATTAAAACATAATAATATTATTATAAATAATTATACTCCATTAACAAATTTTAAAACAATAGACATAGTACGAAAACAAGACATAACAAAAGTTAAAGTTTTAAAAAAATAATTTTTTAACTAAAAATATTAAATTATTAATATTTCAAAGTAAATAATATAGAACGATAATATTTATCAAATTCATTTCTACAAACAATTATATTATTAGTTACATTCAGTGTAACTAAAGAAAATTCATAAAAATTTCCAATATCTGATATAAATACTGCTGACTTAACAAATCCATTATCTTTTACTCTAACAAAAGAAAAATTAGCAAATTTTTGATTGCCTATATTAATAAGTTCATATTTTTCTGTAAGACTAATCTCCCCAACTGCTTTCTCGTTATGTTTAGCAAAACATAGTCTCGCAAGTCCAAGTAATCCTTCTTTATTAATAATATTTTCGTTATTTTCTGTTTTCTTTAAAGTTGAAAATACTGCTGCAAGCGTATAATCTGGATTAACTGCTACTGCAAAAATATCAGACGATATTTTTTCATTTGTTTCTATAAAAAACCAATCTTGTGGTATAAGCGCAAGCATATCACCTGCAGGTGTTCTAATAACCACATCTGACATTTTTACTTCAGATTTAGGACTAGCAACAACTATTTTATCACTTTTTTTGGTTATATATTCATCTTGCTCTTTAACAATAATACAACTATTAATTATAGTCAATGTTAAAAAAAACATTAATAATTTATAAAATATATATTTAATTTTAATCATATATTATATTTTTTCTTAAAAATTTAGTCTAATTCTATAACACTTGAATTACCTACATTAAATTTATTATAAGTACCACTTATTTCTACTTCATTCCCAATAATAGATTCATTTAGTAAAGCTTTATTAACTTTTGCTTCATAACTAATAATAGAATTTTTAATAATACTATCTTTAATTACAGCACCATCTGCAACAGAAGTATATGGTCCAATAATAGAATTTTCAACAATAGCATCTTTAGAAATAAAACAAGGCGGTATTATTACATTATTTCCATTATTAACTTGAATTTCAGAAAAATGTTTATCCAATAAAAATTTATTAGTAGAAATTAATGTTTCAGCTTTACCACAATCATACCAGCCTTCAACATTAAATGTAGTAAAAGAAATATTACTTTCCAACATGTGTTGTAAAGCATCTGTAAGTTGGAATTCTCCTTTTGTTTGTATATTATTATTTATTATATATTCTAAACTATTAATAAGCTCTTGTGATGATTGTATATAATACATACCAACAATTGCAAGATTAGACACAGGATTTAAAGGTTTTTCTATAAATTTTTCTATTTTATTTTGCTTATTTATAACAACTACTCCAAAACGGCGTGGATCCTCTACTTCTTTTACTCCTATAGCATTTTTATTTACTTGAAATATTTTATCAAGATTTACATCAAAAACAGTATCACCTAATATAATAATCAAAGGTTCATTATCTTTATATGTTTCTTTACCTGTCCATATTGCATGTCCTAGTCCATATCTTTTGCTTTGTTCTACAAAATCGACCTCTAACATAGGATAATATTTATTTACAAATTTCTGAACTAGTTCACCCATATATCCTGTTATTATTGTAGCCTTTAAAATACCACTTTGTACAAGTGAATCTAAAATATGCGCTAAAATTGGTTTCCCTGCAACATTTAATAATACTTTTGGTAATGCATAAGTATGAGGTCTTAAACGTGTACCTACACCTGCTACTGGAATTACTGCTCTCATTTTTATCCTTATTGTTTATAATAAAAATATTTTAAAATATTTAAATACAAATATAATTAAATAAATACAATTAAAGTAAATTTTTATTTCTTTTTAATTAAAATTATATATTATACAATTAAAAATATTTGAAATAACAAAAAAAATAGTTATTTTTGTTTAATAAGTTATTTTTATCTATTAGATATTAATAATAAATTTATAAATTTAAACTATTTATTAAAGAAATTAATTTATTAAAATAAATGAAAAAACGAATTTATTTATTAACAATATTATTTTTTACAATTTTTATTATTAATTCTGTTAAAATATTTGCCCAGGGTGGTTCTAATTATTCTATTTTTGGTATCGGCGATATTATATATGGTAATAGTGCTGCATATCAAGCAATAGGAGGAACTCAAATAGCTGTTCCATCTACTAATAATATAAATATAATAAATCCTGCTTTATGGTCTATTGTTAATACTACTAGAATTCAAACAGGTTATAGATTCAATCAAAATGTGATTTCAAATGGAAGTAATGAACTTTGGCAAAATAATGGTAGTATAAATGGATTTGCTTCTATTTTTAATTTTGATACAACAAAAAAAATTAGTGCTACTATTTTATTACAACCAATGTCTGTTGTAAATTATTTTATGTCTTCACCAATAGAAGTTTCAAAAAAAGATGAAACAATTAATGGAATAAATCAATACAAAGGAAGTGGTGGATTATCTAGTTTAATAATAGGATTAAGCACTAAGACTCTTGATTGGTTATATTTAGGTGGTTCTTTTAATGTTATATTTGGCGAATTACAACACAATATATATACTATATTCAAAAGTGATTATACTACTAACTATACAATAAAACAAGTAGAGGATATTAATGCAATTGGTTTTAAACTTGGCACTTATATTAATCCAATAGAGGAACTTGGAATTGGTTTTTTTTATGAATATATAGGAAAAGCAAATATTAATAATAAAAAAGAATATATATATCCTATATCCCTTGGAGATGTTAGTCAACCATTAATAAACAATTCTGTTATATCTAATTTTACAAAATCGACAATGCCACACTATTTAGGTGCAGGTTTATCTTATACTATTAGAAATAAGGTTATGTTATCATTTGATTATTTAATGGTAAAATTTTCTAATGTAAATATAAATAAGAGTATAAATACTAAGTTTAGAAATTTAAACAAATTATCTTTTGGTATTACTAAATTAGGTAATTCTAATTATTATGCGCCTATAAAAGAAAAATTTGCCTATAAAGCGGGTGCTTATTATGAACAACTATACTATAATATAAATGAAAAAAATATTGATGAAATAGGTATTTCTGCAGGTCTACAATGGCCTTTATCAAGAACAGCACAAATTGATATAGCATTTGTATTTGGACAACATGGAACAACAGAAAATTACTTATTAAAAGAAAGTTTTGGAAAAATAATTGTAGATATAAGCATAGGTGATATTTGGTTCAAAAAACGTAGACGTTAAAATATTTTTTTACTTCTTTAATTTAACTAATTATTTTTTTATTTCAATAATATGCGATCTGGAATTACATCTGCTGAAAAAAAACAAGATGATATAGATATTGCTTTACGTCCTATAAATTTTGATGAATTTGTTGGTCAAAATAAAATTGTAAATAATTTAAAAATATGGACTCAGGCTGCAAAAAAACGTGGCGATACATTAGACCATGTTCTTTTAACCGGACCTCCTGGACTTGGTAAAACAACATTAAGTCTTATTATAGCACGTGAAATGAATGCAAGTATAAGTAAAACTTCAGGTCCTGCATTAGAAAAGCCTGCTGATCTTGCAGGCCTTTTAACAAATTTGAACGAAGGTGATGTACTTTTTATAGATGAAATACATAGATTAGCTGTTACAATAGAAGAATATTTATATTCTGCTATGGAAGATTTTCATTTAGATATTATGCTTGATACAGGACCATCTGCTCGCACTGTTCAATTAAAATTACCACGTTTTACATTAGTAGGTGCAACAACTCGCGCTGGTCTTTTAACCGAGCCACTTCGTACACGCTTTGGAATCACTGAAAGGTTAGATTATTATACATCCGAAGAATTAATGATAGTTGTTTTAAGATCAGCTAATATATTAAATGTACTTATTGATGATGATGCTGCCTACGAAATTGCTTCACGGTCAAGAGGAACACCAAGAATTGCAAATCGTATTTTAAATAGAACAAGAGATTTTGCACAAGTAAAAGGAAATGGTAATATTACAAAAAAAATAGCTATGCTTGCTTTAGAAGCACTAGAAGTAGATACTTATGGACTTGATGAAATGGATAAACGAATTTTACTTACAATTATGGATAAATTTAAAGGTAGGCCAACGGGAATAAAAACTATTGCAACAGCGGTCGGTGAAGAAACGGGTACAATTGAAGAAGTTTATGAACCTTTTTTAATTCAACAAGGTTTTTTAATGAGAACACCTAAGGGACGAATTGTTACAGAAAAATGTTATGAATACTTTAAACATCCTATTGAATATATAAAATATGATAAAAATAATGAAAGTTTATTATTTTAGTTTTATTTTAATAAATTATATAATATTAATAATAAACAATCTTTTTGATTAATTTATTACAAAAAAAAAACAATATTTTCTAACAAATAATGACTAAATTAAATAAATATATTTATAATATATTGATTTTGTAAAAAAATAATAAAATATTTGTATAAATAATTTGTTTATTATATAATATTTTCATATTTTTGTATGTGAAAAATATGAAAATATTATTTTTCATGCCTCCTTTTTATTTATGAAAAATTTATATACTCCTCTTTTTGAGGAGTATTTTTTTATATAATTAATTTAATTATATAAAAAATAACAGAATAAATTAAAAAATTATTCTGTTATTTTTTTATAATATTATCAATAATATTTAATTAACAAAAAATATAATTATTAGTCCTTAATAAATTTAACTTTTATATTATTATTATCATTGCTAATAAAATTAATATAATATATACCTTTTGCTAAATTAGAATTTATATTAAAATTAATAGAATTATCATCTAAAACATTAATATTTTCAATTGTTTGTACTTTTCTTCCATTAATATCAAATATTTCTGAAGTTACATTAATACCAAAATTTTCTGGCAAATAAGCTGTTACATTATCCACAACAGGATTTGGATATATAGTACAGTTATTTTCATGATTTTTTATATTACCATTATTATTATAAACAAATTCAACTTCATTTGAAGCTATATAAGTTCCAGGGATAGTATATATGTCTGTAAAAGCAAAATTAATATTTGCATCATTTTTTAAAAAAGCACCATAAACTGATTCTGGTGTGCCGTTAGTTTTTAAAATTTCCATCGTATCTTTAAATGGATCAACTATATATACATTACCATCATATGCAGTAATACATAATTTATTTTCACTAGTACCGGATATTTCACGAGGTCCATTATAACCTGTTGTTGGAAGATCAATAAAAGTACTAATTCCTAATGCTTCAAATACTGGAATATCAGTACTCATTTTATTAGCATCAACAGAAATAACTTTATGTTCACCATTAATTACTACAAGAATTAACTGAAAAGAACCAGTAAAAGGTGGTTGATTTATTTTAAGCTTAATATAAAAAATATCATTCCCATTTTTTCCAAGTGGGATTGAATTTAATTTTTCAAAATTATTTAAACTATAAAATTCTAGTTCCGAATTACCACCTTCACAAAGTATAGCTAATCGTTCTTCTTGAGCAACATCATCAAAATAACAAAGAGTTTCTTGTACTAAGTTCCCCGTCTTTATAGTGTCAATAATACTTTTAGTGTCAACATTATAAATAACAACATAATTATCTATAGGAATATAATCACCTGGTTTTTCATACTCACGAACACTAATAAAACATAAATTATCATCATTTGTAGATACAGCTTTTGCTCCTGCAATTTTAATAGTATCTAATATCTCAGCAGTAACTACATCATAAGATAATACATAATCATTATAACAAATATATAAACTCTTATCATTAGATTTGTTATGTCCTCTATATGGAAAGTTAGTTAGACCAACAATATCAAAATCCATTACTTTAACGGCTTCTATTTCGCCCATTGGATTATTTGGATTAGCAGCCGCTACATTTTTAAGTTTCCACCAAGACATTTTCTCATCACCTTCATCAATATTTCCATTAAAATCTAGATCAATTCCAGCACAAATAACATTGAATACATCACAGCTGCTAGGATTATCTGGAAATATTGCCATTGGTTGCATACCAACCTTAACTATTACTGTTTCATAAGTTGAACTTACTTCTGCCTTTACAATGCTACTAAATAACAATAATATAGCAGCAAAACAACTACATAAAAATAGATGTGTTTTCATATTTTATTTTATCCTTCTAGTTAATAAAAAAATAGAAATGAATTAATTATAAACTTTTAAGTATAATTATATAAAAATATCAAAAAGCTAATTAGCTAAAAATCATAACAATATACACAAACAAACAAAGCATTTTTAGCTAATTAGCTAAAATATTAAAAATAAAGTCTTACGAGTATTTTAAGTATAAGAATTTAAGAATTGAAATAAGGATATAAATATATCTAAAAATAGATAATTATAAATTTGAATTATTACAATTCTAATACTTTTTCTCCCGAAAGCTAGAATTTTTATTTCGGTAGGTCTTCTGACTTATTCCAGCTTAATCACCTTCCCATCATATAGACAGTGGTTATTTTTACTTTGATTAAACCATAAGAAATTTACAGCTACGGGTATAGTTTTGGATTCGCACCAAATTCCCTTTTAATCTATATAAGAATATTCTATAATCTTATATTAGAACCGAAAAACAATGTACAAATATACTACTTTTTAATAAAAAACAAAAATATATTTTATTTTAAAATAAAAAAAGAGAATATATAATTATTCTCTTTTTTACATATAATATTCAATTTTATCTATCAACTTCACCAAGAACTATATCTATGCTACCAATTATTAAAATAAGGTCTGCTAACATATACCCTTTTGAAATAAAAGGAAGTACACTAAGATTTACAAAACTACAAGATCGACAGCGCACTCTTGATGGTTTTAATGAACCATCACTTGTAATATAATATCCTAACTCTCCTTTTGGACTCTCACAAGTAAAATAAAATTCCCCAACCGGTGGTTTTATTCGTTTTGGAAGCATCGCTCTTACATCCCCTTCAAATGGCATTTGTTCAAGCGCTTGTTCTATAATTTTACAACTTTCCTCCATTTCGGCTAAACGTACCCATAGTCTATCCCAACAATCTCCAACAGTTCCTACTTCTCCTTTCCCTACAACAACATTCCAATCAAATTTATCATAATTTAAATATTTTCTTGTTTTTCTAACATCATAAGGAACACCCGACCCCCTTATTACAGGACCAGAGCAAGCAAAATTTATCGCTACATCTGCAGGAAGTATGCCTACATTTGCAGTTCTTTCTAAAAGTATTTTATTATATAAAAATAATTTATCTGCTTCTTTTATCCTATAGCGAACTGCTTTTATTACTGCTAAACAATCATCTTTAAACCCAGGATATATATCACGTTGTAATCCACCAATCCAAAAGTAATTATAAAGTAAACGTCCACCAGAACATTTTTCAAAAATATTTAATATCATTTCTCTATCCATAAAGAAATATAAGAAAGGAGAATATGCTCCGCTATCCATTACAAAAGTACCCGTCGCTATTTGATGATTTGCAATTCTATTTAACTCACACATTATTGTACGAATATAAGTAACTTTCTCCGGCACTTCTATTCCCAATAACTTCTCCATTCCAAGGACATAAGGTAATTCATTATTCATAGATGATATATAATCCAATCTATCAGTAAATGGTATTACTTGTGGATAGGTAGAATTTTCACTACATTTTTCAAAACATCTGTGCAGATATCCTATACGTGGCCAAATTGCTGATACAATTTCACCTTCAAGTTCAGCTTCAATACGTAAAACACCATGTGTAGCAGGATGCTGCGGTCCTAAATTTATAACGATACGTTCAGTATCTATATTACCATATTTAAAATCAAGTATCTTATTTTTTTGCATATCTTTAATTTTATATAAATTCTAAATTAAATTTTATATTTTATATATAATCAATTTAAAACTAAAATAATATCAAATGTTTATAAGTATTTATTAAATTTAATTCTTATTTAATTTTATTATTAACCATTATTTGCTGTTGCATCCATTCCATGATATTCTTTCGGCGCTACATAGTCTTTTCTTAAAGGATACCCTTCCCAATCTTCTGGACATAAAATTCTTTGTAAATCAGGATGACCTATAAATTTTATTCCAAACATATCATAAGCTTCACGTTCATGCCAATTAGCACATTTCCATACACGTTCTACAGTTTCTATTTCAGGGCGTTTCCTATCTAATTTTACCTTTAGAGTAAAATAGTGATTATGCTTTATAGAATAAAGATGATATACAACTCCAATTGAATCTTTATAATCCATACCACATAGATCTGATAAATAATCAAATTCTAAATTTTCTTCATCTCTTAAAAACATACAAATTTCTTTGATTGCTTCGGGCTGTATATTAGCATAACAATCTGTATATTCTTGTTCTACAAAATCAATAACTTGAGTTGCAAATTTATCTTTTAATTTATTAAATATATCTTTTTCTATCATAATTATTTATTCCTTTAAGTCATTAATTTCTTCTATTTCTATATGTTTAAAGTTTTGATATATATTAAGGAATATTGCTAATGCAACTGCTACTTCAGCTGCCGCCAATACTATTACAAATATCGTTGCTATATGTCCTTCTATATTAAGACCACAAAAACGAGAAAAAGCAATAAAATTGATATTTGCAGAATTTAATATCAACTCTAACCCCATAAGAACAAGTATTGCATTTTTACGAGTAAGTACTGCAAATACACCAAAAGCAAAAAGTATTGCACTTATAACAAGAAAATGAGTTAATCCGATTTCCATATTTATGTATTCTTTATAAAATGATTTTTAAATTATTTTTTAGTTTTTACGTCTTGCAATTAAAGCTGCACCTATAAATGCTAAAAGTAATAAAATTGCTGCCACAATAAATGCAACTAAGTAATTTGTAAATAATAAATTCCCTATTTCTTTTAATGTTGAATCAGGTATATTATCTACTGGTTTTTCTTTCCAATCTGTAATAATATATAATAAAGATAACCCAATACCACTTACAATAGCAATTATCGCTCCAATAGCAGTAGTTGTACTATCTATAGTAAGCGAAGTCATTTTAACATTTGTAACTTTTGAAGTTAACATAACCCCAAAAATAATTAATGTTAAAATGCCACCTATATAAACCATAATTTGAGTCACTGCTATAAAATCAGCAGCTAACATTGCATAAAGTCCTGCAACACCAAAGAAAGTAAATAATAATGCAACAGCTGAATGCATCAACTTTCTTGATAATATAGTAATAAAACCAGATATTATAATTAAAGCTGCAAAAATATAAAATACTATTCCATAGAAATTTATTGAACTTTGCAAATTGTTTAATATTTCAGAAATTTCCATATAAAAAAATAATAAAATAAATAAATATATATTACAATTTAATTATTTAGAAATAAAAATTAACTTGTTTTCTAAATAAAATATTAATAATAAATTATGTTTTTGTTATTATTTACTAAATTGTTTTAAAAAATCAACTAATAAATCCATCTCTTCTTTAGTCCGCTTTTCTGTTACAGCTATTAATAAGCCTTTTGGAACTCCTTCGAAATCGCAAGTACTAATTCCAGGTAGCAATCCTACTTCAATACCTTTATTAACTATCTCACATGCACAATCATTTGGAACTTTTACAAAAAATTCATTAAAGAATGGTATTTTATCATTAATACTAAAACCTGGTATTTTTGAAATATTTTCTGCTAAATAATGTGCTTTTACCATTGATTGCTCCGCTACTTCTTTAATACCTTCACGTCCCATAGTTGCCATATATACTGTTGCAGCAAGCATATATAAACCTTGATTTGAACATATATTTGATGTTGCTTTTTCACGTCTAATATGCTGTTCACGAGTTTGTAAAGTAAGTACAAAACCTCTATTCCCATCAACATCTTGTGTTATCCCACAAATCCTACCAGGAATTAATCTTGAAAATTCTGTTTTACAAGCAAAAATTCCTAAATATGGTCCTCCATAATTTAACGGTAAACCTAGTGACTGTCCATCCCCTATTACAATATCTGCATTATATTTACCTGGCGATTCTAATACACCTAATGTTATAGGATTTACTGATACAATGAATAAGGCATTTTTAGAATGTGCAATTTTTTCTATTTCTATAACATCTTCTATATATCCTAATAAATTTGGCTGTTGTACAATTACAGCAGCAGTTTTTTCTGTAACAACTTCTTGCAATTTAGTTAGATCACACGTGCCATTTTCTGAAACAACATTTTTAAATACTAAATTCATACCTACACTAATTGTTTCTACAGTTTGTGTATAGTGAGGATTTATAGTACCAGCATAGACTATTTCATTTCGTTTAGTTTTTCGTGTGGCTAACATTGCTGCTTCTGCCATAGACATTCCTGCATCGTAAAGAGAAGCATTTGAAATATCCATATCTGTTAACTGACATATCATAGATTGATATTCATACATAGCCTGTAAAGTTCCTTGAGATACTTCAGCTTGATATGGCGTATAAGAAGTTTTAAATTCTGGTCTATTTATTACAGAATTTATAATTGCAGGTGTAAAATGATCATAAGCCCCACCACCCATAAAACAAATATGGGTTTGTATTGATATATTTTTCTTTGCATAATTTTCTAGCAAACGTGTAACTTCATATTCAGATAACGCCGTAGGCAAGTCTAAATTTTTATTTAATCTTACTTCTTGAGGAATGGCAGTAATGAGTTCTTCAAATGATTTCACCCCAATTTTCTCGAGCATTTGCTGTCTATCAGCATCTGTATTTGGAATAAATGACATTGTTTTTCCCTTTATCTATAAAATTTTTAATTTAAAATTTATAAATTATAATATTCAATCAAAATAATAAATAATAATTTTTTTATAATAATACAAATTATTTTAAATATTTAATAAACATTTAACATTTATAAAAAATAAAAATTATTATATTCTTACTATTGTACAAATATAAGAATTTTTTATTTAATTATTATTAAATATTATAATTAATAATTAAAAATAATAGCATCTAGTTTTTTATTTAATTCTAAATGCCATTATTTATAATTTTATATATTAAATTAATATATTTATTTGGGTTCTAATTTAACAAAAGGAATAATCATTTCTTCAAGCGAAATGCCACCATGCTGGAAACTATCCCTAAATTTTGTTATATAATAATGATAATCAGTTGGATAAACAAAATAATAATCTTCAGTTGCAAATAAGTTACTAACAGTTATACCATTTGTTTTTGGTAATTTAAACAAAGTTGGATCAGTCATTTGCAGCGTACCTTTCCCTTCTGAATTTACATTTTTTCCAAATTTATATCTTAAATTTGTTGAAGTATCTTTATCTCCTAATACTTTTATTCCTCGCATACATCTTATAGAACCATGATCTGTAGTTATTAAAACTTTAGCATCTTTACTTTTAGATATAGTTTTTAATATACTAAACAAACTTGAATACATAAACCAAGAACGTGTTAACAATCTATATGCAGATTCATCAGGTGCGATTTCTTTTAAAATAGCATGGTCACTTCGTGAATGCGCTATCATATCAACAGCATTTATAACAATTGCCGTTAAATCATTTTGCATATACTTATCAAATTCACGTTCTATTTTCTTTCCATAATCAGTATCAAATATCTTTATAAAAGACATTTTTTTGCTGTGTTCAAAATTATGGCGTTTTAACCATGCTTCTAGTAATTCTTTTTCAAAAGCATTTTGTTTATGATCTTCACTATTACTATCAACATTCCAATATTGAGGATAGTATTTTTTTATATCTATAGGATATAGTCCTGCAAATAATGAATTTCTGGCGTAAGGAGTTGCTGTTGGCAATATAGAGCAATATAAATTAGTTTCAAATGTATAGAATGGTGCTAACATTTCGCGCAGTACCATCCATTGATCAAAACGTAAGCAATCTATTACTATAAAAAAAATGTTATTTTTTTGTTCTTTTAATACCGGTGTTAAATAGTAATCTAATATATGAGGTGACATTATAGGATTATTATCATCCCGAGCATTATCTTTATGATTTAACCACTTAACATAATTATTTTCTATAAACTTACTAAATTCTAAGTTGCACTCACGCCATTTACCACTAAGTGTTTCTTGTAATCCAATATCATTTATTTTATCTAATTCTAAACTCCAATTAACTAAAGTATTATATATTTCACGCCATTCATACCAATTAAGTGGCGACAACATACGTGCAGACAGTCTAGAAAAACCTGATAAATAGTCTTGTGTAAACTTTTCCTTCCCTATTCTTTCTGCATCTAAAAATTTTTTACAAGCTAACAAAACCTGAGTTGGATTTATAGGCTTGGTCAAATAATCGTTTATTTTATAACCAATAGCTTCCTCCATTAAACTTTCTGTCTCATTTTTTGTAGCCATTATAACTGGAATTTCACTATCTAAATCTTTTATTTGTGATAATGTTTCTAAACCGGTCATTCCTACCATCATTTCATCTAGAAAAACAAGATCTATATTATTTTTCTTTATTATTTCTAATGCATCTATCCCATTTGTACTTGTTAATACTTCATATCCACGTTGTTCTAATAAAATTATATGAGGTCTTAACAACTCTATTTCATCATCTATCCAAAGTATTTTTCGTTTTAAATTACTCATTTTACTCCCCTATTATTTATTATTATTATAAATATTTTTAATATAATTAGTAGAAATGTTTATATAGTTCGTTTAGTTAGAAGTTTTTAGAATATTTGTGCTTAGATATTATATATATTTTGTTTAGATTATTATATTAATGTATTCACCTATATAAAGTGAATACATTAATATATTTGTATTTTTTCTTTATAATTAAAGTATTATTATAACTTAATAAAGTTAATGCATATAATTACTAAATGTTTTTTTGTTTTCGTTTTTGAATCTGTCTCAACATTTTATCATACGCAGAATTTAAACTCTTATGAAAATCATCGCTTGCTTCCTTTGATGCTAATACAGTACCTTGAGTAAAAACAACAAATTCAACTATTTTTTCTGTATCATTCATAAATTCAACTTTCACATTTGATATATTATCGTTGTACTTAGTTAAACTTTCTGCTAATTTTTCAGCGGTTGCATGTAGGTCAGGATGATCACCTCTACAATGTCTAAAAGTCACTTGTGTTTGCATATTAAATTCTCCTTTATGTTGAATTTTAAAATTAAATTTAAATATAATTTTTATATAAACCAGGTAATAAATAATAATTTTTACTTTATAACCTTTTTATATTCTGCAATTATCAATTATATTATATACGATTATACATTAAAAAAATTACATTTTTTTTAGAAATAAATTTTATATAAAATTAAAATCTTAAAAATCTTAAGTATTGTAAAAAATTAGTTAAAAATGAAATTTTATAAGCTAATATACCTGCAAATAATATATATAATATACCTCCTGCACGTTTTATTTTTCCAACTAATAAATCTGACATTAAATGTTTATTTCGTTGTATAAGATTATTCAATGTAAAAAGCCATAAAAAATTTCCTATCCCAAAAGCAATTGAAAATAACAGATTGCTTATAATATTATCAGGCATAAATTCAAATCGTTTTACTTGCAACACCAGATATATTAATAATGATATATAAGCAGGACTTGCTATATTTGTTCCAGATATAAATACACCTAATAAAAATGGTGTTTTTTTAGTAAGTCTATCAAACTTACCTATTAATTTTTGTTTTTTGGGCGAATTACAAACTTCGTTAACATTACAATTATTTTTTTTTATAGTCCTTATTCCTACTATAATAAATATACTAATAACCACTATTTGCAACAGAAAAACTACAAAAGAATTATTTTCTGTAAAATTTTCAAATAAAGATAATGTAGCTGACGATGCAAATGCAGCTGCTAGTCCAAAACATACATCTAATAAACCAGCACCTATAGCATAATAAAAAAATGATTTTCTTGTATTGTTAAAAGTAATGTTAATTGACGTTACTGCTACTGGACCAGGAGGCATAGCCAATATATAACCTAAAAGCAATCCAATTAGTATAGAAGTTATCATTAAAATCCACCCTTGTTATGTGCAAATTAATAAAATAGTTATAAAAAAACAAATTTTTGATATTTTTATATTAATAAAAAATATTATAAATTTATTTCTAAAATTTAATTAATTTATAAATATATAATATTAGTATAAAATTACATTTATTATAAAAATAAATATTGATTTTTAATTATGATATTTAAAAAATTAATCAATATATAATTATTTTTTATTTTTAGTAGTTGATAATCCTTTATCTAAAAAATCAACAAATTCTTGCATATCTCGAGTAAAAGTTTTTGTTCCCATATATTCACCGTCTGGTGAAATAATTACATACAAAGGTAATTCAATAGAACCATATAAATTTTGCTGTAATTTTTTATGAGATATAAATGGTTCTTCGCGTCTATCAGTATAAAGTTTAACTTTTATAAAACCTTGCATTCTATTTATCACTTCTGTTCTTTTGAACATATTTTGTTCCATCCAACGACAATTAGTACAAGTAAAACCTGTAAAATCAACAAATATTGGTTTCCCGGTTTTTTTACCAACTTCTAAACCTTGCCTATAATCTTTCAACCATTCTGAATTTTCTTTATTATTGTTATTATTAATTGTTGTTATATAAGAAGTCATATTTTTATCTGATAAAGCAGATGCGTTCATAATTTCTCTATATTCAGCGGGTGGCAAAAATGCATCAAGTTCACCTAATGTTTTGCCAAATAGTCCTGTCAACAAATAGAAAGCTATTGCACCAAAAAATATTGACCATAAAGCACGTGATGCAGAAATACTTTCTACTTGTGAATCACTGTTAAATCTAAATAATCCTAATATATATATGGTTGCTAATACAGATATTATTATCCAAATTGCAAGAAATAATTCTTTTGATAATATTCCCCAACTCCAGACTAAATCTGCATTAGATAAAAATTTAATAGCAGCAGCAATTTCTAAAAAACCCATAACAACTTTTACATTATTCATCCATCCGCCTGCCTTAGGAAGTTTTTTCATAAATGACGGAAATAAAGCTAATAAAAAGAAAGGTAAAGCAAATACTGCAGAAAACCCTATCATTCCTAAAATTGGATAAAACCATTCACCACCGCTAGCAGCAATTAGTGCCGAACCAACAAAAGGAACTGTACAAGTAAATGATGTAATAGAAAAAGTTAATGCCATTAATAAAACACTAATAACTCCTTTCCCTTCACTACTCTTCTTATTTAATTTATTCATTAAACCAGTAGGCAATTGTATTTCAAACGCGCCAAAAAGATTTAATGCAAAAATAATAAATATACCTGCTATAAATAAATTAACCCAACCATTTGAAGCAAAATCACGGATTCCAGTTGCACCAAATATTGTGGCTAGTAGTATTCCTAAACCTGTAAAAGTAAACATAATTCCAATAGCATATACAAATGCATCTTTTATAGATTTAGAACCCGTTTTCTCTGCTCTTTTTGTAAAAAACGAAACTGTTATTGGTATCATAGGAAAAACACAAGGAGTTAATAAAGCAAGTGCACCTGCACCTATTGCAAACCACAAAAATGCAAAAACACCTTCTTTACGTTTTTTTTCTATTTCACTTTGAGATTCAGTTTTTGCCTCTTCTACATTATTATTTTTAGAATTTATATTTTCTAAATTATTTTCAACTTTTGTAGTATCAATTACTGAAGATACAACTGCAGAATCTGTATTAATGATATTATTGTTTTTTTCTGCTTCTTCAATAGCTTCTGGATATAATACATTATTTATTCTTATTTTATAATCATCAGGCGGTAAACATCTAACAGTATCACACAATTGCATATATACAACTAATTCTAATTTATTTTTTGCAAAATTAATATCTCTTTTAGCCTTAAAAGGTATTAAAAAATAAAAATTACCTGTATAATATTCAATATTCATTTCAAAACCTTTATCAAATTTTGTTTTAGGTTTTGAAGATTTTACTTTCCCAGAAACAGTTGCCAAACCTTCTGGCAAAATAAAAAATTCTGTCATAGTAGGCCCTATTCCATCAGGTCCAATTTGCTCCTTTGTACTATAAGTATACCAAGGTTTAGGTATACTTAAATTAACTTTTAAATTAAATACTTCACCTGCTTTTACTTCTAATTTTTGAGGCATAGCTTCTAACTTTATTTTAGGAGTTTGAGCAAATATATTTACTACAGTAAATAATGCTATTATGCCTATAAGTATCTTTTTCATAAATAAAATACAATATAATAAATAAAATATAATATAATCATTATTATCAAATTAAATACTTTTTTGTTCTATTAACCAACGTTCTGCATCAATACCAGCTTTTGCACCACTTCCAGCAGCAGTAATTGCTTGTTTATATATATTATCTTGCACATCTCCACAGGCAAAAATACCCGGAATACTAGTATAAGTTGTTTTTCCTTTTGTTATAATAAATCCATCTTCATCCATATCTAATATATTTTCTACAATCTTTGTTTGTGGTATATGTCCAATAGCAACAAAAACACCATCTATATTATGATAAGTAATTTCATTTGTTTGAGTATTTCTAATTTCAACTCCTATCAAAGATTTTATATTTCCTTTTTTCTCGCCAATAAATTTATGAATAACACTATCTAAAAGAAATGATATTTTTGGATTAGATTTTGCTCTATCAACCATAATTTTCGAAGCTCTAAACCCATGTCTTCTATGAACAATAGTAACAGTTTTTGCAAAATGAGTTAAATAATTTGCATCTTCCATCGCAGTATCACCACCACCAATAACAAAAACATCTTTTCCACGATAGAAAAAACCATCACAAGTTGCACAAGCTGAAATTCCATATCCAAAATATTCATCCTCATTTTTAATACCAAGTTTTTTTGCAATTGCTCCTGTCGCAAATATAACTGAGTCTGCAGTATAGCTTTCCCCTTTTTCATTATAAACTGTAAATGGACGTTGTGAAAAATCAACATTTTTTACTTTTTCATTTAGACAAATAGTCCCAAATCTCTCTGCTTGCTGTTTCATTTCGAGCATTAATTCAGGCCCTGTTATACCTTTTGAAAAACCAGGAAAATTTTCAACTTCATTAGTTATTGTTAATTGCCCACCCGGTTGTTCTCCTTCAAAAAGTGTAACTTTTAAATTTGCCCTTGAAGTATAGATACCAGCAGTATAGCCAGCTGGCCCTGAACCAATTATTATTACATCACTATAATTATTCATAAACTTTTTACCTTTTATTTTTATACTTTTATTCTTAATTCTTTTATGCGTTGACGTGCTTCTATTAAAAATAATGAATTTATATATTTTTCCAATAAACTAGTATAATATTCAATTGCTTGTATTTGATTATTTTGTTTTTCTGCAATATTTCCTAACAAAAATAAAGCATTATCGCCATACATAGGATATATCTTCTCTGCTAAATAATTAGTTAAAATATTATTCGCATTATCAAAATTTAAACGTTTTATTTCTAATTCTGCTATTTTTATAATTGATTGCTCACCTATTTGTTCGTCAGCTGTATACCTTATAACTTCCTGATAACATTTAATAGCAAGTTCTATATTATTTTGTTTTATAGCAAGCTCAGCCTTAGCAAACATATTTAATGAAGTTATAAAATCTTTATTTTGTTCTATTAGTACTACTTTATCTAAAGCATCATTTGCTATATCAGTTTCTAAATCGTCAGATAATTGTTTAAATACTGCAAAAGCAGAATCCATTTTTTCATTATAAAATAAAAGTTGTCCTTTTATAAATTTTGCTTTATTAATTTCTTCTATTATATTTTGACTAGTTTGTCGTCCATATTTACTTAATAATTGATTATTTATTTTTTCACTCTCTTCTAAATTATTATTCTCTATATATATATCACTTAAATTATTTAGTGCTTTTACAACTGAAAAAGAATTATAATTAAAAGAAACTATTTTATTTAATTCTTCTATTGCATTATTTACATTTTTTAATATTGAATTTTCAAGATCAGCAATTCTAAATCTGCAATCTATTTCATAATTAGTTTTAGGAAACTCTTTAATAATCTCTTTATATCTATTTATAATATCTTCTGTTTCTTTTTTACTTATAGAATCAGAAGCTTGCATTTTTTCTTCGATTGTTTTAGTATACATAAATAATGCCGAATGACGATAATCTGTATTTTTGCCCATACTAATAACTTTTTGAAAAGCTTTTAATGCTACATCATATTCACCATCTTTTTTAGAATCTTCTGCAAATTTATATAGACTTAACCCACGACTTTTTGTACGTTCTTCTATTTGAACAAATATTTCTAAGGCTTTATTAAAATCTTTACTTGCTCTCAGGTACCATCCATATAAAGAAAGCAATTGTAAATTATCATCTTTTTTTATTTCTTTTTGAAATTCTTTATTAATATAATTTGTTGCTTCTTTATTATCAAGAAAATTAAAAATTTTACTCTGTGCCATTTGAATATCTTTATTATTTCTAAAAATAAATAATATCTCTGCTATTCCATCTACATAATTTTTATCTAATACATAAAGTTTTGCAAGTCTATCTGAAAAATTGATATCAAAAGGAAACTTTTTTTTTGCTTCCTTCAATACTGATATTGATTTATCAAATAGTCGTAAAGAATTTAATGTTTCTGATAACTTAAAATATACTTCAGATATATTCGTGCCAAAAGAAATTGATTCTTTCCAAGTATTATTAGCCTTATCAGTTTCTCCTAATCGCCACTCTAATTCACCTTTTAAAATTAATAAATCTACTGTTTTATTATTTTTCAATTGTTCAACCACTATTTCATTTAGTTCACTAAATCTATTTTGACGTTTATAAATTCTAACTATTGCTTCAAAATATTTAACAGTTTTTGGGGATGCTGAATATAATTCTTTATATAATTTTGCCGCACCATCAATATTACCGCCTTTTTCAAAACTTTCAGCAAGTTTATATTTTTGTTCATAACTACTATATTGAGAATATACAAAAGAATTATTAAAAATAATATTAATAAAAAATATACCGACTACTACATATATATATTTTTTTATATTAAATATATGTTTTATTTTAATTAAACTATTTAAAATATTCATTTTGACAATAATGAGATAATAATATAATTTGTAATTTACATAATATAAAGAATAAACTGATTACTATATAATTAATTTATTCTCTATATTTTCCTATATCTTTACGAAAGTATTTACCTTCAAAATTTATTTCATTTACTTTATCATAGCTATTTTTGATAGCAATATTTAAAGTTGCCCCAAAGCCAGTTACCCCAAGAACTCTACCACCTGACGTTACTAATTTATTATTTTGATTCTTAGTGCCGGAATGAAAAACAAAAGTATTTTTAGTTTCAGAAATATTTCCTGTTATTTCTTTACCAACTTCCACTTTATCAGGATAACCTGATGACGCAAGTATTACACAACAAGCAGTTCCTTTTGCAATTGTATTTACTATTTTAGTATCTAATTTTCCACTAGCAGCTGAATATAATAATTTTGCAAAATTTCCATCAAAAATACTTAAAACTACTTGTGCTTCCGGATCGCCAAATCTTACATTATATTCTACTACCTTCGGATTTTTATCTTCTAACATTAAACCAATATATAAACATCCAACAAAACTCATACCTTCTTTTTTCATACCTATCAAAGTTGGTATTATTATTTGTTTTTTTATTTTTTCCAACATATCATTAGAAACAATATCTGCTGGAGCATAAGCACCCATTCCACCCGTATTTTTACCTGTATTATTTTCTCCTATACGTTTATGATCTTGTGCAGGCGCAAGTGTAATAAAATTTTCGCCATCACAAATAGCAAAAACAGAAGCTTCAACACCATGCATAAATTCTTCAATAACTATTTTTTCGCTAGCTAAACCAAATGCACCGTTTAAATAATTATTTAATGTTATAATTGCTTCTCCAACATCACTAGTTATAATTACACCTTTTCCACCTGCAAGTCCATCAGCTTTTAAAACAATAGGAAGAGTATGTGCTTTTACATACTTAACTGCTTCTTTTTGTTGATTCTTAGAAAAAGTTTGAAATTTTGCAGTTGGAATATTATATTTTTGCATAAATTTTTTCGCAAAAGATTTAGAAGTTTCTAATTGTGCAGCTGCTTTTGATGGAGCAAAAACTAATAAATCTGCCGAACGTAAAGAATCACTTAACCCATCAGCTAAAGGCTGTTCAGGTCCAATAACTACTAATTCAATTTTATTTAATTTGCAAAATTCTATAATATTTTCAGGTATACTTATATCCAAAGTAAGACATTTTGCAAAATTTTCTATTCCGGGATTACCCGGAATACAATATAAATTATCACAACTTTCTGATTTTTTTAAACACCGTATAATTGCGTGTTCACGTCCACCACTTCCAATAACTAAAATATTCATATTAATTTTATTTTTGTAATTTATTTTACCATTATATATTTTTAGGTATAATGTTATTAATTATTATATAAATACTAAAATTATACAATTTTTAAGTTAATCTATATTCCCATATTGAGGTTTAATTATAATTTCCTCTATCATAGAATTAGTGTTTTCACACAATTTTAAAGTATCAACCACTATTTTAGCAATTTCATACGGACTAGACATCATATTTTTATTAGCCTGAGTTATATCTTTACCCCATATATTAGTTGCTGTTGCACCGGGAAGTACATTAATAATTTTTATTCCATATTTTCTAACTTCTTCACGAAGACTTTGCATCATAGCTAAAAAACCTGCTTTTGATGCCGAGTAAATAGCACAGTAAGGAAAAGTTTGTAAAGCAACAATAGAATTTATATTAACTATAATACCTTTTTTATGAGATATCATTGATGGTAAAACACACTTAGTTGTAATAAATGCACCTTGTAAATTTACATTCATTATTTCATTATATTGTTCTAATGTTGTATTTAAGAAGTTTTTTGAAATAAATTTTCCTGCATTATTAATTAAAATATCTACTTCACCTATATTACTTATAATATAATAATAACATTCTTTTATTTTAGAAGGTACACCTAAATCAATAGGACAAAAAAATATTTTTGCTTTTATATCAAAAGTGTTTTTTGTTATAGTCTGTCTAATGTTCTCGATATTACGTGAACTTAAAATTAATTTAACATTTAAATTTAATAATTGTTTTGCTATTTCAAATCCTATTCCACTACTTGCACCAGTTAACCATATTGTTTTAGTTACCATTATTCTATAATTATAACAATTACTTAAACATTAATTTATAAAATATATTTATTGATCGAATTTATTTAATTAATAATTTTTAAAATTCAAATATAATAATATTTATTTTATTTTTTATAAAAATAAACTTAAATATATATTTTTTATTTAAATAAGAATTTATTTATTAATAACAAAAGGAATAGTTCTACTGTAATCTTTTATATCAACTTTTATAAAATATTGTCCTGCCGAAAAACTATTAAAATCAAATTCATAATAAAAATATTTATCAATTTTACATTGAAAAGACTTAATTTTTTTACCTTCTATATTTAAGATTGATATTTCTGCAATTACTTTTTTACCCGTATAAATTTCTAATATAAAATATCCATTGTTTGGATTTGGCGTTACCTTTGCTTGAAGTAACTTATTGATTTCATATTCACCTAAATCAATAATTATTTCATTAGATTTTACTGTACAATAATTAGAATCATAAAGCATTACATAATATTTTCCAGGTGCGGTAATTTTATATTCTTTAAACCAACAATCATATATTAAATTATCGTTATAGTACCATTCATAATAGTCAGATTCATTTTCACAAATTAACATTAATTTATTACGAGTTATAGTTGGCGTAATTAATTTAGGTAAATATTTTACGGTATCAATAATTAATGTATCTGAACAACCTGATACATAAGTATAGTATAATTTTATAATTTCCCCCTCTGAATAAAATTCAGCAATACTATCTTTACTATTATTAGACCAACTCAAATCCATAATAGTTTCCGGTAAAAAAGTATATTTATATTTTATAGGACTTCCTATACAATTTGGATTACGAGTTAAAGCAATTATATTAGGTTTAGAAATTAATATATTTATATCTTTATATGTTATTTTACATTCTTCGGAAACCGTACTATATCCTTCGGGTGAAATAGCAACTGCATAAAATGTACCCGGTATTGTAAAAATAGAATCTTCTGTACTCCCATTACTCCAAAAATAAGTATATCCTTCTATTTTATTTATTATTTTTAAACATAATTGTTCTTTATTTGGATTACAAAATTCATATTTACCCTCATAATTTAATTTTGGTTTTATTACTTCAGGACAAGTTTTTAATTTACATTTCCACGCACCACGTCCCCAGGTAGCTGCATATAAGTATCCGGTTTTATTAACATATTCTAACTCATTGACACAAACATTAGGTAAGTTATTATTAAAATTTTGCCATATTGTATCTGGAAAATTCAATACAAAAACTCCAATATCAGTACCTGCAAATAACTGATTTTCATCAGGATAATATTCTAAAGTATTTATTGATACATTAGGAAGATTATAAGATATATTTTTTATTATTGTATCTGTAAATTGTAATACTTTTTCTTTCGCATAATGACCACTATGTGCAGTCCAAATCATATCTATATTATTAGGATTTATTTCTATTGATACTATAGTAGCATTTGTTCTATATAATTCCTTCCACTCTTTTCCATAATTCTTTGTAGAATATAATCTGTTAGTACTTGATGTGTATATATAATCTTTATCTAATTCTGTTACTGCAATTGTACGAAGTTCATTATTAATATCTATATTAGGAAAGTTTGAAATGTTTTCTGGAATTATATTACTTGTATCGCCTAATTTTTTCAACCAAACATTAGTTCCACATATTAGTATTGAATCTGGTGTAGCAGGATTTATTGTAAATTCTGTAATCCAAGGGAAATTATCCTTTATATCATAAGCTATACCACCACCTCGTTGATAAGAACATATTAACTGAGTAAGTCTTTTAGGATGAAATTGACATTGCATTCCATCTCCATAATAAACACCTTGCCAATAATTATCTTTTAAGTAATGTGTACCATTATCTTGTGAGCCTGCTAAAAAATATTTATCTGTATATGGATGAGTTCCTATTCTATAATATTGAGTAATATTAAGTCCTTTAGTAATATTTTCCCAATGTATAGGAACCAACTTACTTGTATCTGTTAAATTATCTTTATTAAAATTTAATAACGTATCTCGATATATAAATGATATACCACCATCATTAGCAACATATATTTTATTATTATAATTTGAAAAAACAAATCTATGTATATCACAATGAGTATCGCCTAATATATTTATCCAATTTACACCTGAATTTTTTGAATAAAACATTTCTACTCCGCCAACAAGTAATTCATTTGCATTATCTGGGGCAACTGAAATTGAAAGATTGTAAAAACCTTGTCTTGATATTAGGTTTATATAATTTTCTAATTTATTTAAATGCATAATAGTATCAAATGTTTTGCCTTTATTTTTTGATAAATATAAACCTTCCATTCCAATATTTATATCTTTATGAGCAGAAACTGCATAAATTAAATTTGGATCAGCTGGTGTTGTTGCTAGTTCTATTCTACAAACATCATCAAAACAGTGTTTATAAGTCCAAGTTTCACCTGCATCCAGGCTTACAAGAATATAATTAGAATTATTATATCCAAAAGTTGTAACATAAATAATATTACTATTTGCTGCATTAAATTTTATGTCTCTGCAATCATAACCTGTTAATATATTCTTCCAAGTTTGTCCACCATCAATACTTTTAAGAACGGATTTAGAAGTTGCAACATATACAATATTATTATCTTCGGGATTTATTATAATACGAGCACAATAAATAGAATCAGATAAATCAAATAATACTCCAGAAATACTCCAACTTTCGCCTGCGTCTGTAGACTTCAAGATTCCAATAGAGAAGGATTTAAATAAATTCCATCCGGATGCATCTCCTGTTGTTGCAAACATTATATTTGTATCTGTATTAGAAATAGCTATATCCATAATTCCTAAAGATAATATATCCGTATATGGAATAACTTTCCAAGTATTCCCCGCGTCTATTGATTTCCATATTCCACCACTTGCTGCACCTACCAATATTGTACTATCATTATTTGGCATAATAGAAATACAATTAATACGACCATTCCCTGGAATAAATTCACTATCATCGGGCGCTGTAACAACTGTAAAAGGACCCATTTCCTCCCAAAAATATTCCTTTTTATATAAATTATTTATAGGTTTTATATTATTATAATTAAGGATTTTTGAAAGTTCTATCCATTTTTTACCTTCTAGTGAAGAAAGATTTAATTTATTAAACTTTAACAATTCTTGTAATGAAAATTTAGCAGAACTCATATCGCCATTTTCAAAACATCTATTACGCCAAAATGCTTCCGCACGTTTAAATTGTTTCCAACCTTTAGGAATTACAGAAAATTTATTTAAATAATTATCTAATATATTTGTTGCTTTATTAAAATTATTTTGATGTGCTTCTATAAAATCTAAATCTAAGGTGTTTTTATTTTTACTTTTAGATAATAACTGAAAAGATAATATAGAGAAACAAATAAAAATAATTACTAACTGATTAATAATAAATTTATTTTTTTTCATATATTTAATTTAATACTGTTTCATTTTAATTCATATTATATATTATATATTATATGTTATATATTATAAACATACATATATATAAAATAACTTAAAAATTTATAATATTTTCTATATTTATGTATTTAAAAATAATAAAATAATAATAAATATAATAATACTAAATTTATTACAAAAATTTTTATTTTTTTATAAAAACATTTATACTACAAAAAAAACACAACAATAAAAAATATTATATTTTTTAATTTATTTATTTGTAAAATACATTATATTTTTGTATGTTGCAACAATTAAATTTCGTTTTATTGTAACTGTTTTTATTATTTTTATATTTCATATATATATTAGCATATGATTTAATATATAGTTTGTAGTTTATAACGAAAAATAATTGTAGTATAAATTTTTTAATTATTTATTTAAATATATTTTATTTGCCAAACATAAACATAAAATAATGTATAATTAAATTATAAAAAATAATAATAAAATATATTATTATAATTACTGGAATAATACATAACCTTTTCTCTAATTCAATATCTCAACAAAAGTATGAATAAATTATTAAAAAATAAAGAAAATACAACTCGTTTATTTAATAATATATCCGATTTTGAACAAGCAATATTAAAAGGCTATATAGGAAATGGAGTTACAAGATATTTTTTACAAAAAAATAAATTAACTTTTGAAGAATATGCTTTATATAATTTAGAAAATAATAATATAAATTGTTTTAATTGTTATAATTGTTTTAATTGTAAAAAATGTATTAACTGTATTGAATGTGGGAATTGTGAATCTTGTGAAGAATGTACCGAGTGTTACAATTGTAAATATTGTTCTAATTGTCAATATACTAATATATGCTGGGGTTGTAAAGAATGTACATATTGCACCATTTCTAAAGATTGTGTAAACTGTCATAAATGTGAAAATTGTATTAATTGTATTAATTGTAAAAAATGTATTAATTGTAAAAAATGTATTAATTGTAAAGATTGTATTAATTGCAATAACTGTAAAAATTGCTATGGATGTACAAATTGTACCACAAGCAATAACTGTGAAAATTGTAACAATTGTAAAAGTTGCCATCATTGTATAAGATGTGAAAATTGTATAAAATCTTGGCATTGTATAGATTGTTCTAATTGTATTAAAAAAAAAATGTAATGATACTTTATTAATTTAATTATATAAATATCAAGTATATTAAATATATTAATTTTAATAAAAAATAACTTAAATTAAAACATAAAAAATAGGATATCATTTGTTGATATCCTATTTTTTTCATTTAAAATATTTTTATATAAGTTATTTAGAAACTATAAAAGAACGATAGTACTTACAATTATTTATTGTAAAGCAAAGATAATAATTGCCATTTAATAAATGAGCAATATTATAATTACGTGTATTTACATTATACGTATTTAATAAATTACCATTTACATCAAACAACTCAATATTTGATAAATTATTTTCAAATTCTATGGGAATTATTACATTTAGATTTTCAGAAACAGGGTTTGGCAATAGATTAATATTAATATTTGATAAAGTAGTAATACTACCAACAATTTGTTGACAATTTATATTGCCAGTTTCAACTTCATCTAGTTTAATAGCACAAAATAAATCTATATTTTCTTTTTCTGTTGTATCATTTGCTAAAAAAAGCCAATAATTTTGGTTTTGTTCCATAATTTCTGTTTCATTATTTATAGCAAGTATACTTACACTAATTATATATTTTTCAACATTATTATATACTTTTTTATTAATATACTCAATATATGTTGAATTTTGTAAAAGCTTAGTTATAAAAACAGGACTATCGTTATTTTCTGTTAAAATAATTTGATTATTTGTTGAATAATCTAAGTATGGTAATATATCAGGCGATATTTGCATACCGCTAAATATATTCATAAACTTACCTACTCCTATCAAAGTACATTTTGAGTTATCATTTGCATCTACAAAATTGTAAATCCATAAATTTGCTTTCCCTATTTCACTATCTGTAAATTTCATTTCACCTTCTAACTTTAACGTCCCCATTGGTATCGTAAAATTCGACCAAGAAACATTTGTTAATACAGGTGTTTCTATACCATTATTCTCTGCAAGTTCTTTTGCTTTAGAAAAACCTTCATATGCAGTAAAAAATCCAAATTGAGCACTTGCATAATTTAATAAAAATAAAAATAACACTATAAAAGTAATAAATAATTTAATATTTTTCATTTTGGTTGTATCTCCTATTACATACAAAAATAAAAATATAACAATAAAAAAGGTAATTTGAAATTACCTTTTTTATTGTTTTGTTATTTAATAATAATAATTATTTAGCGACAACAAATTGACTTGTTGCTATAATTTTTCCACCTGACATAATATAGCAAATATAAGTTCCACTTGTGAAGCCTGAAACATTAAGATTTATTATATTATTACCTGCTAAGTAAGAACCATTTATACTACTAACTTCTATACATTGAGTGTTGACAATAGAAATAGTAGCATCTATATTATGTAAAGCAATAAATTCAATATTTATGTTTTCATATGCTGGATTAGGAGTTAAACTAATACCTTCAAATATATTAGTATTATAAATAGCTAATAAATGTGAAGTTGAAAAACACCATATATCTGACCAATCAGAAGTTCCAGCTTCATTTTCACCACATACTCGCCAATAATAAGTACTACTTGTATCTAGATATCTTAAAGTAGAATACTTAGTATCATAAATTCTTGCCGAATATATTACAAAAGAATTAAAATCTTTTGAATTAGAGACTTGTAGTTTATAATATTCTGAATTATCTAAAGGAGACCATTTTAATCTTATTTCATCCCATATTAAATCTTTTGCATTATTAACAGGCGTTAACAATTCAACACGTCCATTTGGGATTGCTTTTATTGTTCTAAAATCTAAAACTTCACTCCATACACTTAATAAGGAATAATAAGTAGTATCAATTAAAGTATCATTTACAGCACATACTCGCCAATAATATAAACTATAATTATCAAGCGGTTCGGTAAATGTATAAGTAGTATCCAAAATACTATGTATAGATATCACATTATTTTCATTCTCAAAATTATCTTTTGAATATTCTAATATATAAGAATTAGCATTAGAACATTTTCTCCATACTAATGTAGGAAGAATTGAAACTTTCTTTGATGCACGATATGGCTTTAATAAAATAGGAATACTTGGAATTTCTAAACCCGTTGTAAAAGATAAATAATTTGACCAATTACTTTCTGTATTATCATTCAAGGCCTTCACTCGCCAATAGTAAGTTTTCAATTCTAATAATGAATTTAGATCATAAAAATTATCAAATATTTTTATTATATGTTTTACATCATCATTAAATGTTGAATCAGTTGATATCTGTAATTCATACTTTGTTGCATTTTCAACATATGACCAAGTAAAATTAACTGTATTTACATATAATTGTTCTGCACTCTGTGGTGTTAACAAAATAGGTGATGACAATTTTGTTACTAATACAAATGGAGCTGTAAAATCACTTACACATAAAATATCATCTAATGGTGTAACAGATACACGCCAATAATAAGTTACATTATTTGTATTTAACTTTACATCAATACTAGAAGAATTTAAATTAGTATCTATTACTACTTTGGTAAATTCTTCATCTAAAGAGAGTTGAAATTTATATGAAGAATTTTCACGTTCTGACCATACAAAAGTAACTAAAGAGTCCATACCACCTGAATTATTCTCAGGACTAATTAATTTTACTGGTATAGTTGAAGTTCTAAATTTAGCAACATCACTAAAGAAGCTATTATTAATACTGTCAACTGCACGTATTTTCCAATAATAATAAGTTTCACGTTCTAAATCAAAATCAATATAAATAGAATCTATATTAATATCTATATTTATTATTTTTGTTTTAATATTATCTATAAAATTCTTATCACTTGAAAAATAAATTTCATAACTACGAGCATCGGCTACTCTATTCCATTTTAGTGGTTTAATTCCTTTAAAACAAGTTTCGGTTTCAGTTGGATAAATAATAGTTGGTTTTACATAAGGAGTTTTAAAACTTCTTATTTCACTCCAATCAGTAAAACAAGCTGGTGTTGTATCAGTTTGCCTATAAATTGCTTTTACTCGCCAAAATAAAGTTTGATTTGATATTTCATCATTTAATTCTAATTCAAAATTACATTGATTCTCAACCGTATCTATTGCTATGATATCAGTATTTATAAATATATCTGAGGAAGAAACTTGTAATATATAAGCATAATTACCTAATGAAGTATCATTTTTATTAGACCAAGAAAAATTTATTATAGTAGAAGAATTTTCTTTAAAAGCTTCACTCCCTTTTGCATTATTAGAAGGTGTAATTAAAGATACTGGTTCAGGAATCGTCATAAAAGAACGAACTGATGAATATTCTGATTTACAACCTGTTTGTTCTTGAACTGAAAATAAACGCCAATAATAAATATTATTATATTTATTTAATAACACACGAACTGAATCATTAGCTATTGCCTCAAAAATATAAGCATCTTCAAAATCTTCGGTTTCTGAAACTTCCACAAAATATCTTATAGTCGTACCTTGTAAAACTTCTAAAGGTACCCATTTAAAAACAGGAGTAATAGGAATACAACCAGCACCATTAGAAATGGAATATTCTGAAAATTCTGGAGTTAATGGTGCTTTTACTACATTTACAGTTATTGAATCTAACCATGGACTAAAACATTCATTATCAAACATAGATACTCGTCTAATACGAATAAAATAATTTACGTTAAAAGGTAAAATTAAAGTATCTTTATTTAAACTTAACAAAGTAGTAACTGTATCTATTTTTTCTGTTAAAAGATTTTTATATTCTATTTCACACAAAGAACTAATCGAATCAATATAATCCCATTCTATTATAAATAATCCACAACTATCTATGTCTATTGTAGAACAATGAGCACCTCCATCATTCAAAATTCTAAGTAATTCAGATGTTTCAGAAGTATAAAATGTTCGTACTAAAGAAGTATCAGAAGCTTTACCTGAAGCTACAGTATAATTAGTCATTACTTTCCAAATATATTGAACTGCTGGCAATAAAGAATATGATGTTGTAGTTATTGTTAATGGAAATTCTTCAGTAATAAAATTTTCATAAGCTGAGTTGGTATCTTTTCTATAATCAATAACAAGAACATATTTTTCTACATCATTTGCTTTGTTTGACCAAACAAAATCTACTGGATTAGAAAGACATTTGGCAGAATCAAAAGGTGCAGATAAACTTGCAGCAGCATTAGCATAGTATATGCTAAACATATAAAACACAAAAAAAAGTAAACTTAAAAATAGTTTTTTATACATAAATATAACCTAAAAATTTATTTAATAATTTAATAATTCATTAATTACTTTTTAATAATTATTATATTTATAATAAATTATTTTTATATAAATATATAATTAATAATATTTTGAACATATTTTGGTAATATATTAAAATATTAAAAAATATTATAAAATTAAAAAAAATTATTATTATTTAATTTATTGAACTCTTTATTATAACCATAACTTCAATTTTAATTAAGTAGTAGATATCATATTTACAAATATAATAAAAATTTTATTATATAATAATATATTATAATAAAAATTTTTATTACTTAAAATTATAGAAAAAAATAATAATCCACGGCATTATAATATAAAAACTAAAAAAACAACTATTATATCTATTGATTAAAACTAATTATTTTTTATTTTTTGAAAAAATAAAAAATAGTTTGGAAATAATCAAAAAAAAATATAATTTTGTACTTCCTTAAATTAAGTTATTAAAAAAATAAATAAAAAAGGGCCTGTAGCTCAAGTGGTTAGAGCGCCGGACTCATAATCCGTAGGTTGGGGGTTCAAGTCCCTCCAGGCCCACTAAAAAAGGATTTAAAGATATCTTTAAATCCTTATGTTTTTATATAATCATTAGAAACGGAGCATAGCGCAGCCCGGTAGCGCACATCGTTCGGGACGATGGGGTCGCAGGTTCAAATCCTGTTGCTCCGACAAAATAAAAATATAATTTTTTATATTATATTTTCTTTAATATTTAAAATTAAATTTAATTTTCACTATTAATTTTAAATTAAAAAAAACCTCCTAAGGTTAAAGATAAATATATCCCACCTAAATTTTTAATAGGAAAATTTCTAATACTTTCTATTCCATTACCACCACATGGTACATACAAATATTTTACCTTGAAACTAACTAAAACAGTATTAAAAGCTCCAAATTCAGCCCCAAGAAATGCACTAGCACCTGCTCTAAACAATAATTTAGAATCCTTTATTTCATTAAAAAAATCTGCTTTATATGGCATCTTCCAAACAAACATAGGTATAGCTGAAATTCCAAAAAAAGGTCTAATACTATTTTCTAAAGATTCAATTTCTATATATCTTTGTAATCCTATATTCATAGGTATAACAAATAATCTATTGATCTTATTAGGAATAATATAATTATTATATTCATAACTCCAATACTCTATTTCATCAGAATTTCGTTTCCCCGAAAAGGCTACGCCATAATTTAATTTATAACGAGACGATAATACCCTTTCAAATTGTGTACCTATTCCAAATCCAGAACCTGAAAATAGAAACTCTAAACCAATAGAATTAGATTTAATTTGCATAATATTATTAGTATTTATTAAATCATTAGGAGCTTCAAATATAATAATGGTATCAGCTTCTGCATCATAATATTGTGCAATAGAATTATTTGTATATAACACATTGCTAAACAATACTAATATTAATAAAATAAATAAAAACTTTACTTTTAACATTTTAATTTTTATATTTTTATTATATTGTAATAAATATATATTACATAGTATTAACAATTTTAATTTTAAATATAACACAATTTTTTAATAAAATAAAAAATAATATTAAAAAATATATAATTTTATATAATTTATATAAAAAACATCATGTTTATATTATATTATTTATCAATTTAAACTTTACTATTTAACTATAATATATTTTTATATTAAATTAAATATACTTATTTTTATCATTTATAAAATAGTAAATATATAGAATAATGAAACAAGAAAAAGAAAAAGAAGAAATATTTCTAATAGATGGGATGTCTATAGTATTTCGTTCATATTATGCATTAAAGCAACCTAATTTAAAAAATAATAATAATGAACCAACAGGCGCTATATATGGATTTATAAATACTATAACAAATATTATAAAAAAATATGCACCAAAATATATGTTAGTTGCCTTCGATTCTCATGCACCTACTTTTAGACATATTCTTTATAATGAATACAAAGCAAATAGACCGAAATGTCCTGATGATTTATTATTACAATTACCATATATAAAAACATTCTTAAATATTGCAGGAATAAAACAAATAGAAATGCCCGGATTTGAAGCGGATGATATAATAGGAACTTTAGCAACCAAATTATCATCTAGTGATGTACATACTTTTTGTATTACAGGTGATAAAGATTTTTTCCAGTTAATAAATGATAATATAACAATATTAAAAAATAAGCATATAGGTTCAGGTTATAATACAATAAAAAAATCAGAAGTATATGAACATTTAAAAATTATGCCAAATCAAGTAATTGATTTTCTGGCATTATGTGGAGATACTTCTGATAATATACCTGGTGTAAAAGGAATTGGAGAAAAAACCGCTGCTGATCTACTTTATAACTTTAATAGCTTAGATAATATATATAACTATATAGATACTGCACCTAATCCAACAGATAAAATAAGAAATAGTATATTATCTAAACTTAAAGAAAATAAAGATAAAGCATTTTTATCAAAAAAATTAGTTACAATAGATACTAATATAAATATTAAAATAAAAAATAAAGAAGAGTTAATACTAACTACTCCAAATTATATAGAATTAAATTCTTTTTTTATTAATCTAAATATAAAAATGCGATCAAAATGGATACCTGCTGACATTATTAATACTATTGATACTATTCAACCTACAAAACAAGAAAACATTATAAAAAAAGAAAATAATTATCACTTAGTAACTAATGATAAAAGAAAAAATATAATATCAAAATTATCACAAGCTCCATTACTTAGCATACATATAAATACAGATTCTGAAAATAGATTTTTTAGTAATATAATAGGAATTTCAATATCCAATGGCAAAGAAACATATTATTTTGATATCCCAAATAATAATTTATCTGAAAATTTTAATAATGAATTTTCTCTTTTTTCTGAAATTGACAATAATGACAATACAACCCCTACATTAATACAAAATAATATACCAGAAGCATTAGAAGATTTAAAAGAAATATTTGAAAATCCAAATATAAAAAAATGTGGATATGATCTAAAAAATTGTATATTTTTATTAAAACGTTTCAAAATAGAATTAAAAAATATTGATTTAGATATAGCTTTAGCAAATTATATTATAGATTCAGAAACTGATAATTCTATAGTTAGTATATGTAAAAAATTCTTAAATTATACTACTTTAAACTATATTGATAAACAATCAACAAAAAATAAAGAATCTAAAGAAAAAATTGATAAAAATTTAATTTTATATTCTACTGAACTAGCATTAATTTACTTTAATTTATATGATAAATTAATAGATGAATTAAATAAAAATGAACTAATTTATATATATAACAACATAGAAAGACCATTAATAGAAATATTATCAGATATGGAAATAAATGGTATAACAATAAATTCACAAATATTTAAACAATTAAGTGAAATTATAACAACAAAAATTACAGAATTACAAAATTATATATATAATTATATAGGTGAAACATTTAACATAGATTCTTCAAAACAATTAAGTACTATTTTGTTTGAAAAATTAGAACTGCCAAAATTAAAAAAAATCAAAACAGGATATAGCACTTCTGCTGAAACTTTACAAGAATTAGCAATTTTTGATCCTATTATAGAATATATATTAGAATATAAAAAATTAGTAAAATTAAACACAACTTATATTGAAACAATACCAAAACTTGCAATAGAAAACAAAATACATACAACTTTTAAACAAACAATAGCAAGTACAGGTAGATTAACGTCAATAGAACCTAATTTACAAAATATACCTATAAAAACGAAAATAGGTAGAGAAATAAGAAAAGGATTTATTCCTAAAAACAAAGATAGCTATTTATTATCAGCAGATTACTCCCAAATAGAATTAAGAGTAATGGCATATTTAAGTAACGATAATAATCTAATAGAAGCATTTAAAACTTCTGAAGATGTACACAAAATTACTGCAACAAAAATATTTAATTTACCAATAGAAAATATAACAACAGAAAAAAGAAATATAGCAAAAACTGTAAATTTTGGTATTATGTACGGAATAGAAGCATATGGATTATCAAAACGATTAGGTATTTCAATAAATAATGCTACTGAATTGATAAAGAATTACTTTTATAGATTCCCTAATATTAAAAATTTTATAGAAAAAACTATAGAGGAAGTAAGAAAAAATGGATATGCAAAAACATTAACTGGACGTAAAAGATATTTTACAGATATAAATAGCAAAAAACATAATATAAGAACTGCAGCAGAACGTGCAGCAGTAAATATGCCAGTTCAAGGCACAGCTTCAGATATGATAAAAATTGCAATGATAAATATTTACAATGAATTCAATAGAAATAATTTAACTTCTAAAATGATATTACAAATTCATGATGAATTATTATTTGATGTAATACATGATGAACTAGATATTGTAAAAAATATAGTATATAAACAAATGACAACAGGATTTTCGTTAGGCGAAGTACCGATTGAAGTACACATAAGTTATGGAAAAAATTGGTTTGAAGCACATGATTAAAAAATAAAAAATAAAGAATTTTATAATATATTACTTTTTTTTCGTAATTTTGTATTATTATAATATTAGTATTATTATAACAGTAATTTTAAAATTAATTTATTTGTATTGTTTGAAAAAAATAACTAATAGTTTTTATAAATTAATAATGGAATATTTACAATGTTTGGAGCAATGAAAGCCTATCTTGTAAAAGAATTACAAGATTTAAAAGACCAAAATTTATACAAATATGAACGTATAATAGAAAGTCCACAAGCATCAGAAATTTTAGTAAAAGGGAAAAAAGTTTTAAATTTCTGTGCTAACAATTATCTAGGATTATCCTCAAATCCTGAATTAGTAGAAGCGGCACATAAAACTATTGAAAATCGCGGATATGGCTTATCATCAGTAAGATTTATATGTGGTACACAAGATATTCATAAAGAATTAGAAAAGAAATTAGCAGAATTTTTAGGAATGGAAGATGCTATTTTATTCTCGTCTTGTTTTGATGCAAATGGTGCTGCCTTTGAACCGTTATTTACTAAAGAAGATGCAATCATAACAGATGCATTAAATCATGCTTCAATTATTGATGGTATTAGACTATCTAAAGCACAACGATGGGTTTATAAACATAGCGATATGCGTAATATAGAAGACCTTGATCAATCAACTGGAAAAATAGCAAAAGGTTTGGAACGTTGCCTAATAGAAGCAAAAGAAAAAGGATGCCGATTCATTGTTATTGCTACTGATAGTGTATTCTCTATGGATGGGGATATTGCTAAGTTAAATGAAATTTGTGATTTAGCAGATAAATATGATGCACTTGTAATGATAGACGAAAGTCATTCAAGTGGTTTTATGGGAAAACATGGACGCGGAACTCATGAATATCTCAATGTAATGAATAGAATTGATATTATTACAACTACTTTTGGAAAAGCACTCGGTGGAGCAAGTGGCGGATGTATTGCTGCTCATAAACCTATAGTTGACTGGATGCGTAATAAAGCAAGACCATACTTATTTTCAAATACAGTTCCACCATCAGTTGTTGGTGCAACTTTAAAATGTCTTGATATATTAACTAAAACAACTGAATTAAGAGATAAATTAGAAGCTAACACTAAAAGATTTAGAAAAGAAATGACAGAAGCAGGTTTTGATATTATACCAGGGGAACATCCTATAACTCCTATTATGTTTAGAAATTATGATAATTGTTCTGAACTAGCTGTTACTTTTGCTAATAGAATGTTAGAAGAAGGTATATACGTAACTGCCTTTTCATTTCCTGTAGTACCAAAAGGAAAAGATAGAATTAGAGTCCAAATTTCCGCTTCCCATTCTAATGAAGATTTAACAAAAGCAATTGAAGCTTTCAAAAAAATAGGAAGAGAATTAAAAATGATAAAATAATTAATTATAAACAAGTTATAATTTTATAAACAAAAAACTCTCATAATTACTATGAGAGTTTTTTATATAATACATTTTATAATATTTTGATTATTTATTATTTATATAAAAATAAAAAAGAAGCAGAATATAAATTATTATATTGATTGCTTCTTTGTTGCTCCTGAGGAGGGACTTGAACCCCCGACCCTCTGATTAACAGTCAGATGCTCTAACCAGCTGAGCTACTCAGGATCTTGATCAAACCATAAATTAATAACAATAATTAGCTATTAATATAAAACAGTAATTATTATATATAAAATAATTACTTTATTGCTCCTGAGGAGGGACTTGAACCCCCGACCCTCTGATTAACAGTCAGATGCTCTAACCAGCTGAGCTACTCAGGATCTTGATCAAACCATAAATTAATAACAATAATTAATCATTACTATCAATTTTAATGGTTACAAATATAATACTTTTTAAAATAATAAACAAATTTTTTTATCTTGACTATATTTTTTATTTTGTTATTAGTAGAACTATCTAACATTTTTACGTTATTTTATATCATTACTATAATAAAATTATTATAAATTAAATATAATATTTTTATTAACATTTAATAATAAAAATTTAATATTATATTTGTATACAACAAGTTGTATATAACAAGAATATTTTAGTAAAAAAATAAAATTTTATAAAAAAATGACTTTAGAGCAAATAGTTAATAATTCTTTAGTAGAATCTATGAAAAAAGGAGATAAAGTTCGCACAGAAACTTTACGCTCAATAAAAAAAAGTATTATTGAATTCAAAACAAGTGGTATAAAACGTGAAATAAATAAAGAAGATGAATTAAAAATACTAAATCACGCTGCAAAACAACGTAAAGATGCTATTGCAATGTACAAAAAAGCAAATAGAATGGAAGCAGCTGATAATGAAGAAAAAGAATTGAAAATAATACAAGAGTTTTTACCTCAACAAATGTCTGAAACAGAAATTACTGAAATTATAAAATCTATAATAAAAACAACGGGCGCAAAAGATATAAAAGATTTCAGTAAAGTAATAGGAATTGTAATGAAAGAATTAAAAGGAAAAGCAGAAGGTGCATTAGTTCAACAAATAATTAAATCTTTATTATCCTAATATATTAATATATAATTATACTTATATAGTACTTCTGTAAAATATTTAATTTTAATATAAATATAAAAAGATTAATTTTAAATAACAATAAATATGAAAAGAAATAATTTTTTATACTTTTTTATATATATTATAACTTTTATTCTAATTAATAATATACATTGTTATTCCCAAATATTAATAAATGAATTTTCCGCTTCAAATTCTCAAGTAATTATAGATGAAGCTTTTGATACTCCTGATTGGATAGAATTATATAATAAATCTGATAAAAGTGTTAATTTAAAAGGATATCGTATAGGTAAAAAATCAAGACCAAAATTTGCCTATGAATTACCAGATACAATAATTGGTCCTCACGAATATTTAATCTTATTTTGTGATAATAAAAATTATATTTCTTCTAATTACGAATTAACTTCTAATGGTAAAAATTATATGTCAACATTTGAAACAGAATTTAAATATTACTATTTAGAATTAAATAATGCTAATGAATTCGAATTAGAATTAAAATTATTATCAATGTCTAATTATACTAGTGAATCAAAAATTGGTTTAATGGTACGAGAACAATTAAAAGATTATTCAGTTTACGCAGGTATATTTATATCAAGTCCGATATATGAACGTTACTTTTATGCAATAAGAGAAACTACAGATGTTCCAAGTAACCTATATTATTATGCTGAAAACTTTAAATATCCTTTTGCACACATTATAATGAAATTAGAAAATGATACATTAAAAATGTATAGAAGTGAAGATACAGCTGGTATTCATAGAGAAAAAATAGCACGTATAGCTGAATTTCATATAAAAAATTCAAAATATTATATAGGAATAGCTACTACTAGTAGCGAAGTAGATACTACAACAAAATTTATAGTAAATAAATTTAAAATAAATGGAAAAGAAGTTGATATACAATCTTTAAAAGAAATTTGTATAGGTTCAGATATAAAAGGGAATGTAAAAAAGCATAAAACAATACATACAAATTTTAATCTTAATAAAGATGGAAATCAAATATATTTATTTGATAATCTAGGAAATAAAATTGATTATATAGAGTATAATAAACAACTAACTGATATAAGTTATGGAAGATATCCAGATGGCAGTAGTAATTTTGTATATTTTGAAATACCCTCCCCTGAAAAAACAAATAATAATGTAATAAAAAAACAAATAGATGGACCTAGTTTTTCTTTATTAGGTGGGTTTTATGACAGTACTACTTCTTTAGAATTAACAAATAAAGATAAAAATATATCTGATATATATTATACTATAGATGGAAGTGAGCCAACAACAAACTCTCTCATTTATAAGAATACCATATTTATCAATAAAACAACTGTATTAAGAGCAAAAGCAATAAGCAAAGATAATAATTTTAATTCAAGTAAAATAATAACGCAAACATATTTTATAAATGAAAATAGTACCCTGCCTGTTGTATCAATTGTAGTAGATTCGCTATTTCTGTGGAATGAAAAGGATGGAATTTTAGTAGAAAAAAATTTATATAAAGATAAAATAGTACCCGCAAATTTTGAATATTTTAAAAATACTCAATCTATTGCTTATAACTCTATTGCAGGATTAAGATTAAATGGTAATCAAACACGAACTTATCCACAAAAATCTTGGCGATTATATGCAGAAGATTATTATCAATCTTCTACATTTGAATACCCTTTTTTTGAAAATACATATATTAATAATTATTCAAGATTAATATTACGTAATGCGGGAAATGATTGGGAAAAAGGATTTATACGAGACCAATTAGCACATTCTATAGGTAAAAATTTAAATAAATATTTAATTCATTCCCCTGTTAAAAATGTTCTAACTTTTTTAAATGGAAAATTTTATGGAATTTCTAATTTAATAGAACGACATGATAAATCTTTTTTTGAAAACCAATATAATATAGATAAAAATTCTATAACAATGGCTGAATTTGTTACTTATTATATATTACCAACAACTAAATATGGATCATCATATTTAAATTTAACAGAATGGTTCGAGTTTTTTGATACTTTAAATTTTTTAGATATGCATAATAATGGATTAGAATATATAGAATCAAAAATAGATATAGAAAATTTTATAGATTATTTTATATTAAATATATTTATACAAAATCGTGATTGGTTATCAAATAATGTATTATTTTGGAAATCAAATGAATTAGATAATAAATGGCGATGGAAAATAAATGATATGGATGTTTCATTTGCTTTTGATAAAAAATTAAGCGAAAATCATAATAATTATTTTGAATTACTAACTTCAAATTCATATATATGTAACTTATTAAAAACATTATTTAAATCAAAAGTTTTTTTTAATAAATTTTTAAATAGATTTGCTGACTTATTAAATACAGAATTTTTACCTAAAAATCTTATTCCTAAGATTGATAATATTTCAAGTACACTAACACCTGAAATAAAACGTCAACAAGCTTTATATCCAGAAAGTTGCATTGATTGGGAAGATGAGATTATAAGAATAAAAGATTTTTTAGCTAACAGAAAAGAAAAGCAAACACTTCATATAAGAGAAATACATAAATTAGCAAGATTATATAAAATTAATATAAGTTCAAATATACAAAATGCATGTACATTTAAAGTGAATAGTTTAAATTTAGAAGTAGATAATTGGGAAGGTATGTATTTTCAAGAAATACCTATAACTATAACAGTAAAGCCAAATAAAAATTATAAATTCATAGGTTGGAATACATATGATACCAATAAAACAATTATAATAAATTTACCAAATATAAATGATACAGTAGATACTTGCTTATATTTAGAAGCTATTTTTGAAACAAATACAGAACATATAAATATAGAATTTATAGAATATCCAAATCCAATTCAAAATAATTTCAATATAAACATAAAAACGGATAATCCTGTAATAGCAAACATGGAAATTATTGATATAATGGGAAATAAAATATATGAACGTAATTTAAATTGTTATAAAGACATAAATAATATTTTTAATTTATCTTTTGAAGAAATAAATGTTACTAATGGAGTTTATTTTATCAACATACAGACAGAGAAAGGAAAGATTTTAACAAAAAAAATTATATATAAAAAAACATAAAATAATTAAAATAATTATGATTAATATTCCATATATTAAATCAAAATATAAAATTCATTAAATAAACAAAAAAATACATATAATATTTTAAACTTTTGTTTAATTTTTTATATGTATTTTTTTCGAAATAATATAATAATAATTAATTATAAAATTATTTTAATATAAAATTGATTATTTTAAACCATTTTCTAAATCAGCTATCAACTCATCAACATTTTCAATACCAATTGAAAGTCTAACAAGTCCATCAGTAATACTAGCTTCTTTACGAGCTTCGGGTCCCATATTCGCATGTGTCATAGAAGCAGGATGTTGAATAAGACTTTCTATACCACCCAGTGAAACTGCAAGTTGAATAATTTTTACATTATTCATTAATTTTTTACCTGCATCTATACCACCTTTAAGTTCAAAAGTAATCATAGAACCAGCACCACGCATCTGTTTTTTTCCAAGTTCATATTGTGGATGTGATTTTAATCCCGGATAAACAACATTTTTTACTGCAGGATGCTTTTCAAGAAATTCTGCTATTTTCATAGCACTTTTTTGTTGATGTTCAACACGTAATTTTAAAGTTTTAAGTCCACGATGAACTAAAAACGAATTAAAAGGATCAATAGTACCTCCAAAATGATTCATAGTTACACGACAATTAACATAATCTTCTTCATTCTTCACAACTATAATTCCTGCAACAACATCGGCATGTCCATTTAAATATTTAGTCATACTATGTATAACAAAATCAGCACCCAACTCAAACGGACTTTGTAAAATAGGACTTGAAAAAGTATTATCTACAACAAGTTTTGCATTAATAGATTTTGCTATTTTTGAAATTTCAGCTATATCAGAAATAACCAATGTAGGATTCCCCGGCGTTTCAACGAAAATTAATTTTGTATTATTTCTTATAGCATTTTTTACAGAATTTAAGTCATCGGTATCAACAAAAGTTGTTTCTATATTAAACTTTGGCATAATCGATTGCAATAAAGTTGCAGTACATCCATAAACAGCTTTACTTGCTATTATATGTTCACCAGCTTTAACTACAGTACCTATAATAGTATGAACAGCAGCCATACCAGTACCACATCCTATTGCTTTATAGCCTCCTTTTTCAAGAGTAGCTACTGCATTTTCCATAGCTTCTACCGTAGGATTCCCAAGTCTTGTATAAATAAATCCATCTTCTTCACCTTTAAAAAGTCTTCCGCCATGGTCAGCATTCTTAAATTTAAAAGTCGAAGTTTGATAAATAGGAGTAACAACAGCACCATATTTATCTTCCTTAGCTCCAGCATGAACACATTGTGTATCCATACTAAAATTTTTAATATTTTCCATATAATAAAATAAAGTTTTTTAAATTAAAAATTAAATATTTATCTCTTATGATTTTTTATTATAAAATAATAATTTATAATTTCAAGTATAAAAGTTTACAAATTTAAAATTTTATAAAAATTAAAAACAAGTCAATATTTTTCAATATTGACCTGTTTTTATTTTATTAATTTATTTTCGTTCAGCAAGATATTTATAATAATTATATCTCGAATTTACAAATTTTTGTTGTTCTTCAAATAATTTCTTTGCAAGTTTAGGATCATTTTTTTCTAATTGCAAGAATCTATTTTCTGAACGTAAAAAGTCTACAACAGGAATTTTAGGCTCTTTACTATCTAAAATAAATGGATGTTCTAAATTAGGATTATAACGATATAGTACCCATTGTCCGCTATCAACAGCTGCTTTTTGATGACTTAATGGATTTGACATATCAATTCCATGAGAAATACAATGAGAATAACATATAATTAATGATGGACCATCATAAGCTTCAGCTTCTAATATAGCTTTGAGTGCTTGATCATCTCTTGCTCCTATTGCAATAGAAGCTATATAAACATATCCATAGGACATTGCTATTAAACCAAGATCTTTTTTCCTAATATCTTTACCACTAGCTGCAAATTTAGCAACAGCACTAAGAGGTGTAGATTTTGATTTTTGACCGCCGGTATTTGAATATACTTCTGTATCTAAAACAAGTATATTAACATTTTTACCAGACGCAATAACATGATCTAATCCGCCGTATCCAATATCATAAGCCCAACCATCACCACCAATTATCCATACCGATTTTTTAACTAAATAATCAGCTATTTGTAATAAATTTTTATGAACATCTGTGTTTATAGTTTTATTTTGATTTAATTTATCTTTTAAAATTTCTATACGATTACGTTGCTCTTTAATACCTTTTTCAGTTGTTTGGTCAGCATTTAAAATATCATTAACTAGACTTTCACCTACTTCAGTAGCTACTTCTTTTAACAACTCAGTAGCCATAGATTTTTGTTTATCTATTGCTAAACGCATACCAAGTCCAAATTCAGCATTATCTTCAAATAAAGAATTAGCCCAAGCAGGACCACGATTATCACTATTTTTACACCATGGAGTAGTAGGTAAATTCCCACCATAAATAGATGAACATCCAGTAGCATTAGCAATAATAGCTCTATCGCCAAATAATTGAGAAACCATTTTTATATAAGGTGTTTCACCACAACCTGCACAAGCGCCTGAAAATTCAAACAATGGTCTCATTAATCCCATTTGTCTTATAGAATTTGTTTTTAATATAGTTCTATCAATATCTGGAATATCATTTAAGAAAAATTCCCAATTTTCGGCTTCTTGTTTACGTAATGGTGCTTGTGTTTCCATTTTAAGAACTTTGAGTTCTGGATTTTTCTTACTCTTAGCAGGACATCCTTCTACACAAACGCCACACCCTGTACAATCTTCCGGAGCAACTTGAATAGTAAATTTTTTACCAGCAAAATCTTTATCTTTTGCATCCATAGATTTAAAAGTCTCAGGAGCTTTTTTTAATAATTCAGGTTCATATACTTTAGCACGAATTACAGAATGCGGACATACTGATATACACTTTAGACATTGTATACAAGCTTCTGCCTCCCACACGGGAATTTCTAAAGCAATATTACGTTTTTCATATTGAGAGGTAGCACTTGGAAAAGTACCATCAATTGGAAAAACACTTACTGGAAGTGATTCGCCATTATCAGCTATTATTTCACCTAAAACATCTTTTACAAATTTTGGTGCATTTGCAGACACTGGAGCCGCTATATCAAAATTACTTGTTATTTTATTTGAATATTTAACTTCAAATAAATTTTCTAAAGTATTATCAACTGCTTTTAAATTCTGTTGTACAACTTTATCGCCTTTGCGTGAATAAGTATCAATAATAGATTTTTTTATTGCTTCAATAGCAATATCACGTTTTAATACACCAGAAATAGCAAAAAAACAAACTTGCATAACAGTATTTATACGTCTACCCATCCCACTATCTTCAGCTACTTTTTGAGCATCAATAGTAAATACTTTTATATTTTTTTCAATGATTTGTTTTTGTTGTAACTTTGGAAGTGTATCCCAAACTTTATCTTTACTTACAGGTGAATTAATTAAAAATACACCACCTGGAACCAACGATTTTACAAGATCATATTTTTCTAAAAATACACTTTGATGACAAGCAACAAAATTAGAATGTGTAATTAAATAAGGTGTACGTAAAGGATTAGGCCCAAAACGTAAATGAGAAACAGTAATACCACCGGACTTTTTAGAGTCATAAACAAAATAACCTTGTGCATAATAATCTGTTGAATCACCAATAATTTTAATAGAATTTTTATTTGCACCAACTGTACCATCAGACCCTAAGCCATAGAACATTGCTCGTGTTACAGAATCACTTTCTATATTAAATTTAGTATCATAATTTAAACTTAAATTTGTTACATCGTCAATGATTCCAACAACGAAATGATTTTTTGAATTATCTAATTTAGCATTATCATAAATTGCTTTTACCATTGCAGGAGTAAAATCTTTTGAAGACAACCCATAACGACCACATACAACTTTTGGCATTGTTTTTAATTTACCATATTTACCGACACCCTCATACAAAGCTGTGATAACATCATTATATAGAGGTTCACCTGTAGCTCCACTTTCTTTTGTTTTATCAAGAACAGTAATAGTTTTAACAGTACTTGGTAAAGATTCAATAAATCGTTTTTTATCAAAAGGTCTATAAACACGTACCTTAACAACACCTAATTTTTCTGATTTATTATTTAAATAATTTACTGTATCAGCTATAGTTTCACATCCAGAACCCATTGCTACAATTATATGCTCTGCATCGTCAGCACCTTCATATTGGAATATTTTATATTGTCGACCAGTAAGACTTGCAAATTTATCCATTTGTTTTTGAATAATATCGGGGCAACACTTATAATATTTATTAGCAGCTTCACGATTCTGAAAATATACATCTGGATTTTGAGCAGTACCGCGAATTACAGGTGCTTCTGGATTAAGCGAACGTTTCCTATGCGCTATAACAAGTTCATTATCTATCATTTTTCTGATAACATCTTCACTAACAAGTTCTATTTTACTTACTTCATGAGAAGTTCTAAAACCATCAAACCAATGAAGGAACGGAACTCTTGATTCTAAAGTAGAAGCTTGGGCTATAAGTGCCATATCCATTACTTCTTGAACTGTATTAGCACCTAAAAATGCAAATCCAGTTTGTCTAGCAGCCATAATATCACTATGATCTCCAAATATAGAAAGTGCATGTGTAGCTATTGTCCTTGCTGTAACATTAAATACAGTTGGCGTAAGCTCTCCTGCAATTTTGTACATATTAGGAATTTTTAATAAAAGCCCTTGTGAAGCAGTAAAAGTAGTTGTAAGTGCACCTGCTTGTAAAGAACCATGTAATGCTCCCGCAGCACCAGCTTCACTTTGCATTTCCATAATTTCAGGAATATTACCCCAAATATTCTTTACTCCTTTTGCTGTCCATTCATCTGCAAATTCAGCCATTGGTGAAGATGGAGTAATAGGATAAATACAGCAAACTTCATTAACACGATACATTATATAGGCAGCCGCTTCATTACCGTCTATTGTTACAAACTTTCTCTCTGACATTTTTTTTAACCTTTATTTTTTAATTAAAAAATATTTTATTCTTTTATCTATAATTAAAATTTATTAATTTTATTTAATAATATAAATAAATTTTAAAAGTACAAATATACTATAATTTATATAATTTTCAAATTTTTTACAATTTATATAAAAAGTTAAAAAGTTATCTTAGTTTATACATAAAATTATATTTAATTACTAAATTTCTTTGTATTAAAAATAAATGTATTTTCAAAAGGATATCTTATTTCTTTACTTGCAGAATTAGTTTTTATATAAAAATAAATAACTTCTGATACATTTGAACGACTTATTGCAAAATCAATAGCATCTTTTACTGCAAATTTAAAGTTAATATTTTTGTTAGAAGAAACACATACTACAAAATTTTCATAAGTTAACTTTATATCATTTATTGTAAATATAATCTTTTCATCACCTGACAATTTATTTATTAATTCTATCCTAAAATATATCCATTTATCATCACATCCATATTTTATCGATGATATAAGTTCGCCTATTTGATGCATAGTAGACATACAAGTATTACAATAAAAAATTCCTGCTTTATCCCAAGGTGTTTTAATACTAATATCACCATTAATATCAGGTGTTATATTTTCTAATGGTTTTATATTATTATTAGATATTGTATTCCCAATAGGATTAAATAATTCTTGGGGAATTTCTAAACCTAATTTTTTATATATCTCACTTATTCGCCATCTAAAAATAACATCAAAATCTGCTTTATGTTCCGCTTCGTGTTCTGGGCCATACCACCAAAACCAATCTGAACCTTCCGCTATATAAATTTCTTGCATAATCTCTTTTATTTTTTCAGACGATAGTTTTGATTTTTCTTTATCTATTTCTGCTCTTATCTTAGAGAGTATATTCCAAGCCTTAATATCATCTTTATGCCCTATCCATATACTAAAATTAGAATTTATCCAAGATCCTGCTTTTATATTATTCAATTTAGGAATATATGAAGGAGTAATTTGATGTAAGCAATCAGAAAACAACACTGTTTCAAACTCTTCTGTATAGGATAACATTTTAAAAAATTCATTTAAAAAATAAGTTCCATTTTCTGGATAAAATTCCCAACAATTTTCTCCATCAAGAATAATCGGTACAACTGCACTATCTAGTGCATCTTCAGAATGTACTCTGATTATTTCATTTCTTATATTAAATAAATTTTCTCTAAAATCACAGGCTGCATCAAAAGGGTTCCATTTAGAATATAAAAATCCAATTTTATCAGATAATTGATGGTCTCTAAAAAACAATGTAATTTCTTTATTTTTTTCAAACTCATTATTTTTTAACTCATATTTATAAGGGAAATACTTAAATGTTGGCTTATAATCTTTTCCTATTGAATTTATTAATACCTCTTCATCTGTAGCAGTCCAATTAATACCACTTTCTATTAATAGTTTTAGAGTTTCATTAGATATTGCCCCTTCACTAGGCCACATACCATTAGGTTTCTCTCCAAATAGACTTTTATAATAATTTGTTCCCATTTCTAGTTGATCCTTAGCATCTTCTGGATATCTATAAATAGGATTAGGAAGTTCTGTATACGGCATTGCTTCAAGCGCTACCCTTGAATCAATAATTAATGGTAATATTGGATGAAACATAGGAGAACAACTTATTTCTATCTGTCCTAACTTCTTCAAATTTGACATCAAAGGAACTATTTTTTCTAGTATTTTCTTATGTAATTCTAAAAGTAAATTTTTTTCTACTTCAGTAAAATTAGAACCTTTTTTTATTAATCTATCAATTAGTGGATTTTTTTTAGAAATAGGACCAATCCAAGCTAAGTTATATAATACCTGAATATCTAACCAATCTTGCACCGTAAATTCAAAAAGTGCTACTTCTCTATTTTTACTTCTATCAAATAATTCCCTATATCTTTTAAAAGGGAACAATAAATTATCATGATTTAAAATGAAAAAATTATTTAAAATATCTATTTTATCGTTATTACTTAATTCATTAGCACGAATACGAGTAAGTCTTTGTATTTTATCATACGTAACATCATTAATATAGTCTTCTATTTGCAATATTAGAGAAGGAACAATATTAAAAGTTTGTTTTACTTTTGTATATTGACAGAGTAAAGCTGGCAAATCATAATAATCTTTTATTCCATGAAAACGTACCCAAGGCAATAAAAATTCATTTTTATATTTATAATAAGGTTGATGCTGATGCCATAAAATAGCGATTTTTAATTTTTTCATTTTATTTAAATTTAAGAAAATTTATATTTAATTTTTAATATAAATTCATTATTATTATATATTTATGTATAAAAAAAATAAAATTATTTTTATTTAAAACAAAAATAAAGAATATTTTAACAAATATAACAATTATAATTACTTTTTTTATTTATATAATTTAAGTTTATTTTTGTATTTTCGATATTTATTGAATAATATATTCTTTTATATAAATATAATAAAATAAATAATTAATATAAAATAAATGAGTAATAATAAAAAAGAAGAACTTTTAGAATTAGAAGTTGATAGTATTGGCTTTGAAGGAATATCTATTGCAAGAAAAAATGACCGTGTATATTTTGTTCGTAATGGAGTCCCAGGCGATATAGTTATAGCACAAGTACAAAAAAAACATAAAAATTATACTGAAACGCAAATAAAGAAGTTTATAAAAAAATCGGAGTTTCGAATTGAAGTTTTTTGTAAGTATTTTGGAATATGTGGAGGATGTTCATGGCAATGTTTAAAATATGAAGAACAATTAAAATGGAAAAAAATGCATATCATTGATGCTTATAAGCATATTGGAAAATTAGAAAATGTTTTTTACTATGATACATTAGCTGCAAATAAAATAAGAAATTATAGAAACAAAATGGATTTCTCTTTTTCTGCAAATCGATGGTTAACAAAAGAAGAAATAGATTCTGAATTAGAGTTAGATAAAACTTTTGCTTTGGGGTTACATATACCTAACTGTTATGACAAAACTCTTGATGTAGAAAGATGTGAAATACAAAACAAAGAATGGAATAAAATATTACAAAGTATAAGAACAAAAGCAAAAAATATAGGTGTGACTGCCTTTAATACTTATACTAAGAAAGGATTTCTTAAAGGATTATGTTTACGACATTCGTTAAAAGACAATGAAACTATGTGTATTTTAGTTACAAATTCAGTTGAAATGAAAGAAGATAAGATTTTTTTAAATTGGTATAATAATGAATTAAAAAATATTTCGTCTAATATTGTATCTATAATACATATAATTAACACAAGGAATACAGTAAACACAGGCGAGATAATATCTATAATTGGCAAAGAATTTATTACTGAAAATATTTTGGATATAGAATTCCAAATTTCACCATTTTCATTTTTTCAGACTAATTCTTATCAATTAAATAATTTTATACAATTAATTATTGATACAACAGAAGTGAAAAAAAATGATATTGTTTGGGATCTTTATTGTGGAACGGGTTCTATAACACTACCTATATCAAAATATTGTAAACAAGTTTACGGAATAGAATTAATAGAGTCTGCAATATACGATGCAAAAAAGAATGCAAAACTTAATAATTTAACTAATACTTATTTTTATACTGCTAATTTACATAATAAAAAAATACCTAACTTATTAAATACATTAAATAGACCAGATATTATCATTCTTGATCCTCCTCGTAGTGGAATTAATAGAAGTCTACTAGAACATTTATTAACAATAACACCAAATAAAATAGTATACGTAAGTTGTAATCCTGCAACACAGGCTAGAGATTTAGCAATATTAAAAGATAAATATAATATAGTAGAAGTTCATTCTGTTGATATGTTTCCCCATACATATCATATAGAAACAATAACAAAATTAGAAAAAAAATAAAATATTTTAAAAATTATAAATTATATATATTATTATATATATTAACTATATAAATTGAATAAAATAAAAAATAAAAAGTAAAAATGAAATTCATAGATATATTAAAACAATATAATTGGCAAGAAATTGAGAAAAAAATAAAAACAGTTACTTCTCAAGATGTACAAAATACATTAGAAAAATCTACTTTATCTATCTCAGATTTTATAAATTTAGTATCACCAGCAGCTGAGTCTTTTTTAGAAATTATGGCTCAAAAAAGTCGTGAAAAAACACAGCGTAGATTTGGAAAAACTATACAATTATATATACCTCTTTATTTATCAAATATATGTACAAATCATTGTGTTTACTGTGGCTTTAATGCTAATAATAAAATAAACAGAATGATATTAAATGATGAGCAAATATTAAGAGAAATAGAAGTAATAAAAGCAATGGGATATGAACATATATTATTAGTAACAGGTGAATGCAAACAAAAAGTAGGAGTTAAATATTTAGAAAATGCAATAAAATTAATAAAACCATATTTTTCATTAATATCTGCAGAAATACAGCCTTTAAAAACTGATGAATATAAAAGACTTATAAATGTTGGATTAAATTCCATATATATATATCAAGAAACTTATAATAAAGAAAATTATAATACATATCATCCAAAAGGTAATAAAAGTAATTTTGAATATAGATTAGAAACTCCTGAACGCTTAGGTAATGCTAATATTTATCGAACTGGATTAGGAATTTTACTAGGATTAGAAAATTGGCGTGTAGAAGCTTTTTTTATGGCCTTACACTTACAATTTTTACAAAAACATTATTGGCGTACAAAATATTCTTTATCTTTTCCAAGATTAAGACCACATAAAGGTAAGTTTCAACCTATGTATCCTGTAAGTGAATATGAATTAGCACAACTTATATGGGCTTTTAGACTATTTGATGAAGAGGTTGAAATATCTTTATCAACACGTGAATCTAGTAAATTTAGGGACAATATGATGACTTTGGGAATAACTGCTATGAGTGCAGGTTCTCGAACTGATCCAGGTGGATATTCTATATCTACTGATGAGTTAGAACAGTTTGAAGTAAATGATAATAGAACAGCTAATGAACTTGAAACAAAAATAATAGAATATGGTTATGATGCAGTTTGGAAAGACTGGGATAAATCGTTATAATAATTTATTTTTATGTAATACATTTTTTATTATATAGTTATATATTTAATTTTTATGTTAATAACAACTAATAAATTAAAAGAACTCACAAAAATAGATGGTGGATGTTTTAAAGTTTCAAATGTAAATGAAGCCTTTAAATTTTGTAAAAAAATTGCATATGGTCATTATGAAAATTTTCCTGTCGGTTCAATATTAATCTCCAAACGTTTAAAAAAACATTTTTTTGCAATATACGCTTTTGCAAGAATAGCTGATGACATAAGTGATGAACTTACTAGAATAGAAACAGCACAAGACGCTATATATTATTTAGATAAATTTAATAAATGTTTAGAATTTATATATTCAAATGAAATTGAAAATATTAAAATAAATAATCCTATTTTTTTATCTTTAAAACAAACAATCAAAATTTTTAATATTGAAATATCACCTTTTAAAAGATTACTAGAAGCTTTTAAAAGTGATATTTTATTTAAAAGATTTGATAATTTTGACAATTTAATGTATTATTGTAATAACTCTGCAAATCCAATAGGCGAATTACTTTTAAAGATACACAATGAATGCACCAGTACTAATTTAAGTCTATCTAACAAGATATGTACAGGATTACAATTAATTAATTTTTGGCAAGATATATCTATTGACTTAGCACGCAATCGTTCATATATTCCAAAAAATATAGAATTAAAATATAATTCAAAAGATAATAAAGAAAAATTACTAAACGAATTATATTCTTATACTAAGAATTTAATGTTAGAAGGAAGTAATCTATTAAAAAATATAAATAATTTTAGATTTAAACTAGAACTTGCGTTTATTATTGCTGGCGGTAATAAAATAATGAGTAAAATAGAAAAAAAAGGTATTAATATATTTAATGAACGTCCAAAAATACAAAAAATAGATAGTTTTAAGATTATAATTAATGCCATAAAATTATTATATAAGTAAATATAATTTATAATTTAATATAAAAATACTATTTTATAACTAACAATAAAATGAAAAAACATCGTTGGATATTTTCTATATTATTTTTAATATTGTTAATAAGCATTTATTATTTCTTTTTAGATATATATAATCGTTCTATAAAAACAAAAGAACAGGCAATATCTGTTGATTGTATAGATAACAACATAAATATTTACAAAAATTCACAAGGAATTATTCACATAGTCTCCCAAACAGACAAAGATTTATTTTTTGGATTGGGTTATATTCATGCTAAACAACATTTATGGCAAATTTGTATTAATAGACGTATAATAAAAGGAACTGTTGCTGAAATATTCGGAAAAGAATATTTAAAATCAGACTATTATATGCGAATTATAGCAATAGATAAAATATCAAAAGAATTATATAAAAATTCAGATGAAGAAACAAAAATTATTTTAAAAAAATATACTGATGGAATAAATACCTATATAGAACAAAATAAAGGAAAATATTCTATTGAATTTAATACTTTGCACTATACTCCTGAAAAATGGACACCCGAAGATTGTTTTGCAATACAAAGATATTGGGCTTTTTTATTAAGTCCTGGTTTTACAACAGATATAGCTTTATCAGAGATTTGTTTAAAAATAGGATTTAATAAAACACAAGAATTAATACCAGATTATAGTGCGAATTTTCCTTTTATAATAGATAATTCTAGTAACATATTAGAAAATAGTCAAATTTTATTAAATAAAAATTTAAAAAAGAAAAAAACAACAAGAAAGTCGCGGCTTGCTTCTATCGAATTATCAAATATTCTGTATGAAATAAATAATACTTATAAAAAATTAAATAAAATAAGTTCTAATTTAGGTAGTAATTCTTGGGTTATAAACAAGCCAAAAAATAATAGAATTAAAGCACACGCAATATTAGCAAATGATTTTCATTTCCCAGCTAATGCACCGTCTATGTTTATGCAAATTCATATAACGTCGCCGGGATATAATGTTACAGGTATAACAATGCCGGGGATGCCTATATTTTTATGTGGTCGTAATAATCATATTTCTTGGGGAACAACAAGTATGAGGTTGGATGACGTTGATTTTTTTACAGAGAAATTAAATAATAAGCAAGACCATTACTTTATTAATGAAAAAGAATTAAGACCTATAAAGGAATATTTAGATACTATACGTATAAAAAATAGGCCTGAGAAAGTATTTTACATACGAAAGACAAATACATCACGTATTTTATCAGATATACAACAATTTAGTAATAATAATTCAAAAAAAACACTTTATAAAAATAATATAATAACTTTTAGATGGACAGGCACTGAATTAAGTAATGAACTTAATATTGGTTTAAAAATTATGCAAGTTAGTAGTTGGAAGCAATTTAGTAATATTGTCAAAAATTGGAAAGTTCCAGGTGTTGTTTTTTCTTTTGCTGATAAAGCAGGAAATATAGGCATGATACCAGCAGGCATAATTCCAAAACGAGGTATTACTGCAACTCCAAATTTTATATCAGATATATGGATTAATACAAATAAGTGGCAAGGTTTTTATAAATACAACTTTAATTCAATTTATAATCCAAAAAATAAGTATATTATAAGTGCAAATAATGCTGTTCAAAATAATTTACCTTACCATTTATCGTCTTATTGGGCAATTCCAGAACGTGCACAAAGAATAAAAGAAATATTATCTGGAGGCGAATTTTATACATTTAGAGAAGCTCAATATATGCAAAATGATATATTATCAATATATGCAAAAGAACAAATAAATACAATTTTATATATATTATTAAAAAATATAAATCTATTTAATAAAGAAGAAAAAAAAGCTTATTACAAATTAAAAAAATGGGACTTTGTAATGAGTACAAAATCAACAACAAGTACAATATATAATAAATTCTTAGATAATCTTTTATATAATGTTTTTGCTGATGAATTAGGTAGTTATTTTTATAAAAGATATCTAGAAACAGGTGAAATGCCATTAAGAAAATTAAATGAGGTATTAAAAGATACTAACTCTATTTGGCTAAATAACATTAATACAAATTTATCTGAAACTCTTGAAACAATAGTAATTAATAGTTTTAAAAAAACATTAAAGGATTTAACAAAAATATTTAATAGTTCTGATTCTGATACTTGGCATTATAGTAAAATGCGTACATTAACAATAAAAAGTCCTTATTTTAAAAGAAATAAAATTGAAAAAAGAATTAATAATATATCAAAAATTGGCACAACATTTATTATTGGTGGAAATTCAACGACTATAAATGTAAGTGAATCAAATAGTAATAATTTTTCTGAAATACGAACTATTCCTGTTATGCGTTTTATAGCTGATATGAGTGATACAGTAGTTTATTCAGTTTTAGCAGGTGGAAATTCTGGTGATTTAATAAGCCCTAATTATTCTGACCAAGTAAATCTTTGGAAAATAGGTGCTTATTTAAAAATTTCAATAACACCGAACGTAGATAACTCTTTTTTACCTTATGTTAAATTTATCAAAAAATAAATATCCAATGAAAGTTAGTATAGTTATAGTTACTTATAATAGATGGACAGAATTAAGAAATACAATTAACGCTTATCTTAACCAAACTTATAAAAATATAGAAATTATAGTATTAGATAATGCATCTACTGATGAAACAGCTGATAAATTTATAAAAGAATTTCCAATGGTAAAATATATTTATTTACCTGAAAATTTTGAAATAAAAGCAGCTAATATAGGTATGTATATGGCATCTGGAGAAGTTATTTGGCGAAGTGATGATGATTCTCACCCATTAAAAAATAATTGTATAGAACAAGTCGTAAATATTTTAGAAAAACATAAAAATATAGATATTATTTCTACGGAAATTATACTACCTAATTCTAATAATCATATTATAGATTGGTATCCATTTAAAATTAATAAAAATAAAGTTCCAGAAGAAGGCTTTATATCAAATTATTTTATGGGAGGTGGAGTAGCAATAAGAAAAAAAGTATTTGATACAATAGGTGGATTCTGGGGATTTGGACATGAAGAAATAGATTTTTCAACTCGTGCTATTCTAGCTAATTTTACAATAAGATATTTTCCTAATATTATTTCTGTTCATAATGTTGCCATGAACAATAGAGACTCAGCATGGCGATGGATACAAATGTCAAAACAACATATAAGATATCAATTTAAATATTTTAGATTTTTACGTGCATCTTATAGAGCTTTTATTGTTGCCATTACTAAAATATTACAAGGAATATATCAAAAAAGGAATCCTATAATAATGTTTGAATGTATAGTTGCTATGTTTTATTCTGGCTTAACAACTTTAATAAATGAACATAAACCAATAAAAGATAAACAGAAACTTTATGAAATTACATTAAATAGTAGTATTTTAAAAAGTGAATTTAAATATATCAAAACAAGCATAAAAACAAAATTTAAGAAAAATAAATAATTCAAAAATTATTATAAAAAAAATTAAATATCAAATTAAAATATTTTATAAATTTAATATATCCAAAACTTTATCCGGAATAATTGCCTGTTTAGCATCTACTTTTGATGCTTTTGGATCATAATGAGTTTCTACCATAACTCCATCTGCACCAAGTTGAAGAGCAGCGTTCGAAATATTAACAACAAAGTCACTTATACCACAAGAATGTGACGGATCAAATATTACCGGTAATTTTGTTTTTTCTTTTAATTCTAAAATAGAAGCAAGGTCGGGCGTAAATCTTAAAGTAGAATCTATTTGTTCAAAAGTTCTTATACCTCTTAAACATAAAATAATATTATTATTTCCTGCTTGTAATATATACTCTGCTGCTTGCAAAAATTCACTAATTGTTGCAGAAAAACCACGTTTTAATAATACTACTTTTTGTGTTTTTGCAGTTAATTGTCCTATTGATTTTAAAAGTCCATAAGAAGTCATACTACGTGAACCTATTTGAACAATATCTATAAGATCATAATTCCTTTCTAAATGTTCTACTTCCAAAACTTCTGTAACCGTAAACATATTATATTTTCGTGCTGCTGAATATAATAGTTTAACACCTTCATCTCCTAGTCCTTGAAAAGAATTTGGTGAAGTACGAGGTTTAAAAGTACCTCCACGTAAAAATTTTATACCACATTGTATCAATTGTGCTGCTATTTTATCTATTTGATAATAAGATTCAACAACACAAGGACCAGCTATAAAAATAGGTCTACGTTTTAAATAATCTTCAATACTATTTAATTGTTCCAATTTATAATATTGGCGTTTAGAATCATCAAATATTAAATTAAATAATTTTTTTATAAAAACAGGATTTAAGGAATTCGAGTTTTCTATAAAATTATTAATAATTTCTTTTTCTCTTACTTCATCTAATACTGGTAAATGATGTTCTATTTTATTTTGTATCAAACTATTAGTTATTTGTTTACGAGATTGCAGTAATTTTATTAATTCAACATCTATTTTATTTATTTCTTCTCTAAGTGCTTTTATTTCACTATTCATCATTAAAAGGAAATTAAAAATTAAAAAATATTTTAAAAGATAATTAAAAAATAATTCAAATATATAAAAAAGATACTAAACGACATTTATTAAAACTTTATAAAACAATAGCCGATGTATATAAAATTCATCGGCTATTATTTTTTAATTTTACATCAACAAATAGAAAATTATTATTCAACATTATTATTTGTTATTAAATATAATAATTATCTTTTATCTTCTGCCTCCACTAGACCGACTGCCTGACGAAGAAGACGAACTACTTCTATTTGAACCTGCAGAAGAACGTTCAGCACCACTACTACGACTACTATTACTTGGTGTAGAATAACTACTTCTGTTATTACTTGAACCAGAAGAACCATAACTGCTACGGCTATTAGATGAAGAAGTTTGACTACTCCTTGATGACGAAGAACTATTGTTATAGGAACCACTTCTATAATTATCTTGCTTAGGTGCTGTTACTTTACTGTCTGTTCTTGTTGTAGAACTAGTCGTTGCTTCTATTGTTCTTGTTGTATTTGTAGTAGTTCTTCCTACTCCACCACTACTTGACGTTGTACGCGTTGTTGCTTCTCTATTTGAGCTTGACGACGTGCGCGTCGAAGGTGCATAATTACTATTACTACCTGTATAATTACCTCTAGTTGTTGTAGTATAAGTTCCACGAGTAGCACCACTAGTGGTACGAATTGAACGAGGACTTGCTACGTAATCACTATAATGTGGTTTATAATCGTAGTAATAATCATAATACGGCGGATACCAATAATGATACGGTCTATAATAATATGCATAAGGATCAAAACAATAATGAGGATAATAAGGATAGTAAGGATAATACCAAGAACTAAACCAAGGATCATACATTCCAAAATAATAATCCCAACCCCAACCTACTGAAACATAAATACCTCTTCGCCAAGACGGATACCAATTCCAATATCTATCATAATTGTTATTTAAGTAATAATTATTTATAATAGTATTCTCTCCATCTCTTTCTATTTCTGTTGTTGTAGGTGTAAAAATATCAGTTCCTATAATACCACCATTAAAATTTTCAACATTTATATTATTTTGTTCGGTGGTATAGTTGTCGTCTTGTAAAACTTTTTGATGATTATCTTGCGATGAAGTATTTGTATAGCTAAAATGGTCTCTACTATACTCACTACTCCCTGTTACACAACCTTGAAGTATAATTGCAACGATTATTACAAGTAAATAAATAATCTTTTTCATTTTGAGTACCTCCAGAACAAATTATTAAAGTTATTAAAATAGCTAAATTAATTTAGACTTTTGATCTTTTATTATATTACGTAAATAAGTTACATTTTGTTATACAAAATACAAAAAAAAATGTATATAAACAAAAAAATATTTAAATACATTTATTTTTGATAAAATACGAACTAAAGCAATAAATATGCTTGTATAAAATCGTCAATATCACCATCCATAACAGCTTGTATATCTGTTCGTTTGAATTCTGTTCTATGATCATTTACCATTGTATAAGGTTGAAAAGTATAGGAACGTATTTGGCTACCCCATTCAATTTTTTTCTTTGAATTTTCGGCTTCTGCTTTTTCTTGCTCTTCTTTTTCTATATGCATTTGATAAAGTCTTGATTTTAGCATTTTCATTGCAAGATCTTTATTTTGTAATTGAGAACGTTCCTGTTGACAAGAAATAACAATTCCTGTTGGTATATGCCTTAATCTTACTGCAGTTTCTACTTTATTTACATTTTGACCACCAGCACCACTAGATCTAAAAGTTTCAAATTCAATATCATTAGGATTTATATTTATCTTAATTTTATCACTTTCTATAAATGGATAGACAAAAACAGATGCAAATGAAGTATGGCGTTTAGCATTTGTATTAAATGGTGAAATTCTAACTAAACGATGTACTCCAACTTCAGCTTTTAAATACCCATATGCAAAATTCCCTTTTATTTCTAATGTAGTTGATTTTATTCCTGCAACATCACCGGGGAGTTCATCCAACAAGATAACATCATATTTATGATTTAATGCCCAACGCGTATACATTCTTATTAACATTTCTGTCCAATCTTGCGCATCTGTACCACCGGCACCAGAATGTACTGTCAATATAGCATTACAATTATCATTTTCATTTGATAATAAACTTTTTACTTCAAGAGCTTTTAATAATTTTTCAGAATAAACAATTTCATTGTTAATTTCATTTTCTAAAGATATATCATTTTCTTCATTAAAAAGTTGCAAAAGAATATTTATATCATTAACAACTTTTTCTACTTTATTAAAATCACTAATCCAGTCTTTTAACTTGGTTATATCTTGCATTATTACCTGCGCACTATTTGTATCATTCCAAAAATCATGTTGTTCACTTAATTTTTGCTTTTCTTCTAGTATTTTATATTTATTATCAATTTCAAAGAAACCTCCGTAATTTATTTACACGCTCTAATAATTTATTTATTTGTATTTTTTGTAGATCAAGCATTTTTACGTTATTAATATTTTTAATATTTTAATAAATTTAATATTTTATATAAAATATCTATAAAAAACTATTTATGATGATAATTTTATTATTAAACAATATTTTATATTTTATATTTTATATTTTATATTTTATATTTTACAATAAAACTTATATATTATAATAAATATCTTGCATAGTTAATATCAGATTGAACAGTAATTTTTATATTAGTTTGTTCGCCATCAATAACAAAAACTTTAAACCCAAAAAATTCTACAAAAGATGCTGAATCTGTACCTTCAAAATTAGCTTCATTGCCTTTTACATATGCATCTATTAAGATACTTGACCAGTAACCTTGAGGTGTTTGTGCCATTGCTAATTTATTTCTATCTAGTGTTTTTTCAATAAATCTATGACGAGAAATTTGTTTAACTGTATCAGTTATTGGTATTACTGGTATAGCAGCACCATATTTTTCCGCTGCATTCATTACATTATAAATTAATTCTCTTGATGCCAATGGACGAACAGCATCATGAATTAATATTACATCTGAATTTTTAACACAATCTATATTTAAACCTGCTCGTACTGAATCTGCTCGTTCCTTGCCTCCGATAATAACTTCTTTTACCTTTGAACAAGAATATTTTTCTACTAATTCTTTTGTATAATTAAGCCATTGCAAATGAACAGGAATAATTATATTTTGGACTTCATCTATTTCATCAAATAGTGTTATTGTTTTTATTAAAATAGGCATAGTACCTATATTTAAAAATTGTTTTGGTTTATCACTCCCAAATCTATTACCCAATCCGGCAGCGGGTATAATAACTGAAGTATTCATTGAATATTATATCTATATTATATAATGATATTAAATAAAAAATATATATTCTTTATTTATTTTTTTCCTCTAATTGTAAAAATTGTTTATCAAGCATAGATTCTATTTGATCTTTTGCAATTGAACCCATAAAATTAAGATTTATAAGAACATTTACAGCAAAATCTAAGACTTCTATATATCCATCTCCTATTTTTGAATCAATACATAATTTATTACCTTGCCATTCGAGTTTACTTATAAATGAATTAAGCATAGGTAATTCTTTTAATAGTTTTTCTACAATCTGTCGTGTTTCAACAGCAGTACTTTTTGTTTTAAATGTTTTTCGTATTGTTGACATATGTCATTTTTTATTTTTGTTAAATAATTTATTACTCAGTATACGTTATATTTAGTTATATATTTTTATATTAATAATTTATCACAATTAATAATAACTATATTAAAAAATTATAATAAAAAAGATTCGCGAAATATAAAATATATTATCAATTAAATAAATATATAATAAATTCTCGAATCTTTTTTATTTTATTTAAATTGTAAATAATTTAAATTAATAAGCATATTATTTACGTTCGCCTAATTGTTTATCTAACATAAACAATGCAGATTTATTATCTCCAATCATTTTTATAATTTCACAAACTTCAGAAGTACTTTTTTCTTCTTCAATTTGTTCATCTATAAACCATTGTATTAATGTATATGAAGCATAATCTTTTTCTGAATAGATTATTTCTGCTATTTCATTTATCCAAGCTGTAACTTTCTTTTCATGTTCTAATGCAGCTTCAAAAGGTTCCAATATATTATTAAATGAAACTTCGGGTTTGGCAATTGCATCAAGAGTAACAACACCACCTCTTGAAAAGATAAAATCATAAAATTTCATAGCGTGTTCAAGTTCTTCACTTGCTTGTTTTCTCATCCAACTTGCAAAACCACTTAAGTTTTGACTTTCATAATATGATGCTATTGCTAAATATAAATAAGCAGCATAAAATTCACGATTTACTTGAGTGTTCATAGCACTCATAACTTTTGAATTCATTTTTTCCCCATTTGTTATATTTGAAATCAATTTATATAAATAGTTACTAAATAATTGTTATTATATTAACATTTTTGAAAAATTATTTTATATTTAGTATCTTAAATATAAAAACGAAATAGAAAGAAAAAATTTTAAATAAATTATAAAATTTTTATAAAATTTATTATTTAAATTAAAATTATTCTAATAATTTGGGATTTTCGCCATATTCATTAGCTTCTGGCATACCTTCTTGACAAGCCCAAACTAATAATATAATAGTCCCAACAATTGGAATAAATGATATTAAAATGAACCAACCACTTTTACCTATATCATGAAGACGACGAACACTAACTGCTAAACTAGGAACAAGTATAGCAAGCGTATATAAACCTGATATAACAGGTGATAATGTTAAAATAGTTACACCTAATTCAAATATAACCCCTATAATAGACATAAGTATCATAAATGCTATATATATAATAACATTTATCAATGTAAACATCCAATACTCTTTACGTCTTGCACGGCCTTCAAAATTTGCATAATTTTTTAATACTTTTATATACCATTCCATAAAATACCTCTAAAAAAATGAAAAAAATTGTTAAATTTAATTATTTATTAATGGTTAAATATAAAAATGTTTCAATTTTTAATATTATAAATTAAAATATCTATATTAAAACATTTATTATTTTATACAAATATAATACTTTTAAAAATTAAATAGTAATTTTAAAACTATTGTACTAATTTTGGATTTTCGCCATATTCATTAGCTTCTGGCATACTTTCTTGACAAGCCCAAACTAATAATATAATAGTACCAACAATTGGAATTAATGATATCAAAATGAACCAACCACTTTTACCTATATCATGAAGACGACGAACACTAACTGCTAAACTAGGAACAAGTATAGCAAGAACATATAAAGATAATATAACACTAAATGGTGTAACAGTAAATAATGTCATAAGTGATGTTATAATTATTTTTAAGTCACTTACATATATAACTCCAGATATAACTTCTATAATAATTATAAGTATCATAAATGCTATATATATAATAACATTTATCAATACAAACATCCAATACTCTTTGCGTCTTGCACGACCTTTAAAATTTGCATAATTTTTTAATACTTTTATATACCATTCCATAAAATACCTCTAAAAAATGAAAAAAATTGTCAAATTTGTTTTATTAATGCTTAAATTTTTATACAATATTGCTTTATCAATTTTAAAACTATTGTACTAATTTTGGATTTTCGCCATATTCATTAGTTTCTGGCATACCTTCTCACTAAACCAAAACATTAATATAATAGTACCAACAATTGGAACTAAGTATAATAAAATATACCAACCACTTTTACCTATATCATGAAGACGACGAACACTAACTGCTAAACTAGGAATAAGCATAAAAAGACCATACACACTATATAATATATAGTATTTATAATAGATATTTTAATTTTAATTTGAATTTGAATTTGAATATTAAAATATTTATTATTTTTTTATTATACTTATACAAACATAATACTTTTTTGTATAAATATATAAATATTTTATATATTATAAGATTTTTTTATAAAAAAATTATTTTGATTATTTACACATATTTTAAATTAAATTAAAGTATAATAAAAAATTAATTTAATAATATGATTAATATAAATAATTATTATATTTGTATTTATACTAAAAATCATTTTAATAACTTTAATAATTATAATTATTTATAATATAAACAATATGAAATTAGAAACTGGAACAAATGGAAGTATAATTGTCTATAAAAATATATTTCCTAAAATACATTCTTCTGTTTTTATTTGTGAAGGAGTAAAAATTATAGGTGATGTTGAAATAGATGAAGATACATCTATATGGTATAATACTGTAATACGAGGTGATGTTAATTATATACGTATAGGAAAGCGTGTTAACATTCAAGATATATCAATGATACACGTTACTCACGATACTAGACCTACTGTAATAGAAGATAATGTTTCTATAGGACATTGTGCTGCTATTCATGGTTGCACTTTAAAAAAAGGATGTTTAATAGGTATTGGCGCAAAAATATTAGATGGGGCAATTATTGGTGAAGAATGTCTTGTTGGCGCTGGTACTGTTGTAAGGGAAAATTTTATAGTACCACCACGTGTATTAATTGCAGGAGTACCAGGTAAAATTATCAGAGACTTAACACCAGACGAAATAAAACGCGTAACTGATACAACAACAAATTATATGAAATATGTTGCTGAATATAGAAAAGGATTAGAACCTAATTTCTAATAAATTTATTATATATAAAAAAAGAGATACCAATAATATCTCTTTTTTTATATATGTTTTCAATTATATTTTTTATTTTATTGTTTGCTTATTTATTAACAATTCTTATATAATATGTTATTTTTACATTTTACTATAGTACTCGAGACGAGACTTTAACCCGTACGATGTTGCCATCACAGGATTTTAAGTCCTGAGCGTCTACCAGTTCCGTCATCCGAGCAACACTTTTAATAACTTAGTTTATAAGTGAAATTACAACTTTTTTGTAAAAAACAAAATAAATTTTTTAATTATATTTATTAATTTTCTTTATTTTTATAATTTATCAACTCTTGAATAGAAAAAGCATTTTCTACTCTATAATCACCAATAGCTGTTCTCTCTAGCTCTGTTAAATAAGCACCTGTATTTAATTTTATACCTATGTCTCTTGCTATTGCTCTAATATAAGTACCTTTCGAACACTCTACTAATAATTTTACATAAGGTAAGTTAATATCAATAATATCCATTTTATAAATATTAACCTCAATAGGTTCGTGTTCCACTTCAATGTTTTTTCTTGCTAATTCATACATTCGTTTCCCTTTAATTTTTTTAGCAGAAAACATAGGTGGAATTTGCTTTATTTTTCCTACAAAAGAATAAATACTATCTTCTATATCTTTATTAGAAATATTAGAAATATCAGATATATTTTCTTCTTCATTTTCAATATCAAACGATTTTGTAGTTGCACCAATTTTTATAGTAGTAATATATTCTTTTTTTAATTCTTGGAATTTATAAATTTCCCTAGTTGCTTTACGCCCAATACAAACTATTAAAAGTCCTGTAGCAAAAGGATCTAATGTTCCACAATGCCCAAGCTTTTTTATTTGTAAAATATTTCTTAACTTAGCAATGACATCAAAAGACGTCCATTTTCTATCTTTATTAATTAAAACCGCACTTCCCCTTTCCTCTATTTCATCACACCAATTTTTAAAAGATATTTCTAAATTTTTATTTAAAATAAACATCTCTAATTATAATTATTAAATTAAATTATTAAAAAATATTATTTTATTGATACTGATTTTATACCTTTAATTTTAAACAACTTTGCAAAATATCTATTTATGTTTTCATCTTTTTGGCTTTTAATTTCAAAAACAGCCTCAAATGCGTCTACGCATGAAGCTAATCTTGTCCTTAAAATATTTTCTCTTCCTATTTCATCCTGTATTTCATTTAATATTCCAATTCTATCTGCTGCTACTACATTTATAAAATTATTACTATTCGTTTTTTCAATAATATTTTTTTTGTTACTAATATTTAATTTTTTATAATTTATATTATTTTTAAAATAATCATATAAATAATAATTAGCTTTAAACGAAACAATATTATTCAGCCAATTAGATTCAGGATGACACTTATTAGATGTTATAATTTCTACTACATCACCATTTTCTAATTTACTAAAAATATCTTTTATAGTATTATTTACTTTACCTGTTATAACATGTAAACCAGTTTCATAAGAAATAGCAAAAGCAAAATCAATCAAAGTTGCATTTTTAGGTAAATTAATACTTTTTTTATCTTTTGTATAAACAACAATTCCTTCTTCAAATATATTATTTTTAATAGAATTCCAAATTAATTCAGTTGCTTGATTTCCTTTTGTTTCAATTATACTCTCCATCCATTTCCCCCATAATTGCGCTTCCTCTTCTGATATTTTTAATAATTCGTAAGATGAATTCTTATTCACAATATATTGAACAAGCCCTTGCTCTGCAAGATTTTCCATTGCTTCGGTTCTAATAATAATTTCAACTTCTCCATTAATATTATGTAATTTTGTATTTAATGAATTATCACAATCTACATTTGAATTATCAATATAATCCAAATTTTCAAAAGAATTAAATTTGTTTGCTAACACATTATAAACATTATAACATTCTTTTATATCATCTGTTTTAAGAACAATAACAAGAGAAAATAAATTATCTAATTCCTCTAACCTCTTACCATCTTGCAATAAAGAAAATATCTCATATACCTGCTTATGTATATTTTTTAAATAATATTTAACCCCTGCTTCATCTAAACTATTTTTTACTTTATCAAGAAATATAAACATATATTCTGAAAACCTTTTCTTTTTCTCTGCAAGGAAACTAATAATTTGAGTATACTGTTGCTTATTTAAAAAATAAAAAGAACGAGTTTCTAACTCTGTTCTTAACTTTTGTAATCCTAATTTATGTGCAAATGGTGCAAAGAAATTTAATGTATCTTCTGCTATATATCGTTGTTTATTTTCATCTAAGTACTTAATAGTACGTAAATTATGTAATCTATCAGCAAATTTAATTATAAATATACGTATATCTTTTATAATAGATAAAAATAATTTTCTATATATTTCTGCCTTATTTTTTCTAATTTCTGAATGTTTCCCTCTGTGAGAAATATTAGTAACTTCAATTATTAAATTTGCTATACTATTAGAAAAATTTTTACGTACAAATTCTATATCAATATTTTCTATATCTATTATTATATCATGCATTAAAGCAGCAATAATAATATCAGTATCACTAATTTGTAATTCTTCAATTAAAATTAAAGCAACAGATAAAGGATGTACATAAGCAGGATAATTAGAAAAACGTTTTTTATCACCATATAATTTATAACATAATCTAAAATTATCTAAAATAAGCTGTTTGTCAACATTTAATTTATATGTATCAATAGCCGACTCAAGATAGTCCATATCGTATTTAAATTTTTGACCAAACGGCGTTATCATATTGTCATTATCTTCAATATAAAATAAATTTTCCATCACATTCCTATTTTTCTTTAATTCTATATTCTATATTCTATTATTGTTATATTTTTGCTATAAAATATAACAATAATAATTAATATGCTAATTTTTAAATAAAGATTTTTTAAAAAATACATAAAAAGGTAATGCTACAATTGCAATAGGAATTATTAAACGCTTTAACATTTCCATTTCAAAAACAGCAACTACCTGTAAAGTAAAAGCAATAAGGCCTGCAGATGCAACAAAAGCAAATATCCAACTAAGTAATGTAGCTATTATTTTTTTTCGCTTATTATACATATTTTATTTCCCACCATCTAATTTATTAATAACAAAAAAATACACAGGAATTGCAACAGCTAACACCACTAAAAGCTTTAATATACCAAAAGTTAATCCAAATAAAAAAGAAATTAAAAAACTAACTGCTTTTAATGCAATTATACCAACAACTATTGCTATAATTATAGATAATATCTTTTTTAACATATATACACCCTCTCTATTTTTATTCAATAATTATATATTAAAATACAACCTATTATTAAAATACGATTTTTTTTTTAAATTACTAAATTTTTTATAAAATAATAATATTGTTTTAATAAAAAATAATTTATCTATTTTGAAAATAATTATATATTTATTAAAATAAACTATAAAAAAAGACAATACTTTTTATTTTGTATTGTCTTTTTTCTAATTATAATTTTAAAAATTAAATTTTATACAATATTTTAATATTTTATTTTATTTTATTCTCTTCGTTATTTAAAATATCAATCATTTCCTTAACTGCAGCTTTAATTCCAATTATAGAAGATTTAGCAACAATAGCATGTCCTATATTATATTCTTCTATCATAACTTTTTGACATAACTTTCTGACATTAATATAATTTAAACTATGTCCTGCCGCAGTAATAAGATTATTTTTCATTGCATAATCAGCAGCAATTGATATTTTATTTACATATTCATTTATTTTATTACTATCACCCGTTAAAAATGTAATTGCATAATTCCCCGTGTTAAATTCAACAATATCAGCTCCTATTTCAAGAGCCGCATCAATTTGCTTTTTTTCTGGCTCAATAAATAAACTAACTTTTATTCCATTATTATGCAATTTTTTTGTACTTTCTTTTACGTGCTTTAAATTTTTAACTACATCAAGTCCACCTTCTGTTGTAATTTCACTTGGCTTTTCAGGCACTAGAGTAGAAATATAAGGTTTTACTTTCATAGCAATATCCATTATTTCATTATCAGTAGACATTTCTAAATTTAATCTTGTAGAAATAGCATCTTTTAATAAGAAAATATCTTTTTCATTTATATGACGCCTATCTACACGTAAATGCGCTACAATACCCGTCACACCAGCAATTTCTGCTAACAAAGCTGCTGTAATAGGATTTGGTTCTTTCCCTCCCCTTGCATTTCTTAAAGTAGCAAAGTGATCTATATTAAGATGTAAATCAAACATTTTATTTTATAAATAAATTTTATAAGTTTTTACAAAAATATTAAACTAAATATATATAAATTTTTAAATTATTCTATTTCATTAATGTTTTAGCAAAATTAAATAATTTTTGCTCTTGAAACATTCCCGTTTGTAATTGCATACCAATAGGTAGTCCATTTCTATCTTTTCCTAATGGAATAGATATTGCAGGAATTCCTGCTAAATTGGCAGAAGTTGTAAAAAAATCAGATAAATACATTTTAACATTATCTGACTGTTTTTCGTTAAATTTAAAAGCAGCAGTCGAAGTCGTTGGTAAAAATAGTACATCAACTTTTTCAAATGCATCGTTATAACATTTTTTTACTATTTGTCTTATCTGTTGCGCTTTTGTATAATATTGATTTTCTTTATTAGAAGTTAAAAAATAAGTTCCAGCTAATAAACGTCTTTTTACTTCTGCTCCAAATCCTTCGCTCCTATTAATAGCAATATAATCCTCATTTTCAACACAGTTATCAGTATGATGTCCAAATCTAATACCATCAAATCTTGCTAAATTAGCAGAAGCTTCTATAGTTGAAAGAACAATATAAGTTGGCACCCAGTATTCAGAATCTACTAATTTTATTTTATTTATACGTGCTCCCATACTTTTTAATTTCTTTAGTAAATCATTATATACTTTTAATACGTCTTCTGAACATAACTTTAAAGTATCATCATCTAATATACCAATATTTACTTTATCAAAATTACTATTCTCTAAGTTTGAATAAGTATCTGTTTTTGATATATCAGCTGTTGTTTGATCTGCATCATCGCGTCCACTCATAACATCAAAAATTAATGAAGTATCTTCTATATTATTAGAAAATGTTCCCACTTGATCTAAGGAAGAAGCAAAAGCAATAACTCCCGACCTTGAAATTCTACCATAAGTTGGTTTAAATCCAACTGTTCCACATAATGCAGCAGGCTGTCTTACAGAACCACCTGTATCTGTTCCTAACGCTGTATGTGCCAATTCAGCAGCAACTGCAACAGCCGACCCTCCTGAAGACCCACCTGGGACATAATCTTTATTAATAGGATTTTCTACCAAACCAAAAAATGAAGTTTCATTGGATGACCCCATAGCAAATTCATCCATATTAGTCTTACCTATAATAATACCACCTTCTTCTTTAATTCTTTTTATAATTGTTGCATCAACTAAAGCCTTATAATTATATAACATACGTGAAGCAGCTGTTAAATGCATATCTTTTACAGAAATATTATCTTTTACTGCAACTACCATTCCTTCTAATTTACGAGGATTACAACTCTTAAATCTTTTATCTGATTCAATTGCCTGTTCTAATATAATTTCTTTTTTTTCATTTTCAATAAAAGCATTTAACTCTTTTTTTACTTCTATCGTATTTAAGATTTCACAAACTTCATTTTCACAAGTTGTTTTATTATTTAGTATCTGTTCTCTAAAACTTTTATATGTCTTCATATTTATATTCTTATTTCAATAACTATTTAGTAATTATATATTTAATAAATAAATTTTTAAAATTATTAAGTTATTTTATATTATAAAATACAAAAATAAACATTTTTATAAAAATAAGTTATTTATTTTTATATTTTACAAAATATCCATTAATAATAACATATACTTATATAAAATAACCATTTCTTTTACCACGATAACCACACAAAAAATCTTTTACTAACATACGTTTTTTACCTTCCAATTGTAATTCTATAACCTTTAATATTCCATTAGTACATTTTACATAAAAACAATTATTTTCTATAAAAAATTCTCCTACTTCTTCACTGTTGATTTCACATTCTTTTTCTATTTTTGCCCTATATATTTTCATAATTGAATTATCAAAATATGTGTATGCACAAGGAACAGGTGAATATCCATTTATAAAATTTACAACTTTATTGACCTCTTGTCTCCACTCAATTTTTGCAGTTTCTCTAAATATTTTAGGCGCATTAGAACCTTCGTCTTCTTTCTGATACTTTAATGTATATTTACCATTAAGTAACATTTCACAAGTTTCAACAGCTATTTCAGGCGCTTTTTGCATCATTATATCATATAAATCACCAGCAGTAAAATTATCTAGTATCTCTATTTTTTTTTGCAACAAAATATCGCCCATATCAACAGCTTCTTTTAATATAAAAGTTGTTAATCCACTATATTTATCCCCATTAATAATAGCCCAATTAATTGGCGCTGCCCCCCTATATTTAGGTAATAAACTTGTATGTATATTAAATGTAGCTATTTTTGAAATTTTATATACTATATCAGGTAATATTCTAAATGCAAAAACAACAATAATATCTGGCGAAAGTGATTTTATATTAGAAACAAAATCCTCGTCACACATTTTTATAGGTTGCAATACATTTAATCCTAATTCAAGCGCAGCTTCTTTAACAGGAGAAAATTGTAATTTCATTCCTCGTCCCTTTGGTTTATCAGGAATGGTTACAACTGCTTGTATGTTATATATTTCATTAAGTTTTTTTAACGTAGGAACTGATATTTCAGGTGTTCCCATAAAAACTATATTTGCTCTATTATACATTTATCTTTACTATCTATCTAAATTAATAATATTCAAAATCTAAAATAACAAATTAATATTTCAACTTAAATGAACATTATTAAAATTAAGTGCAGTAGCCATTTCACTTACTACATAAAAAGAACCACAAATCACCGTTCCTTTATCATTAACTTTAACAAATTCAGCAGCTTCTTCCATATCCTCTTTTTTAACTACATTATTAAAACCTATTTCTTTAGCCTTTTTTTCTATCTCTAAAATATCTGCTGCTCTATTTGTCTTAGGTTTAACAATAATTAATTTATTACATACCGGATATATAACTTTTAACATAGCACTTATATCTTTATCTACCATTGCACCAAATACAAAATCAACTTTATCTAATTTTTCAAACAAATCTTTAATTGTAGAAATTAAATTATATATAGCATTTTCATTATGTGAAACATCAATAATAATAAAAGGTTTATTTCTTATAAAATCAATCCTAAAATTAATATCAGTGTTTTTCTTTACATTATCTATTCCATTTATTATAGAATTATCAGAAATTTTATATTTATTATATTTATTAATTTGCTCACAGGCACAAACTGCTATTTTTATATTAGTTACTTGTTTTTTACCAATTAAAGGAGATGAAATATTGTATTTTTTGTCATTAATGTATAAGTCTAATAGCATTCTCATATTATCTGTATAATGAATATTGTTATTTTCAACATTATCATCTATCAAATAAATATTAGAATTCATTTCATTAGCTTTTTTCTCAAAAAATGAAAAACTTATTTCTTTACTACTACCTACAATAACAGGTATATTCTTTTTAATAATACCAGCTTTTTCATTAGCTATTTCTTCTATCGTATTACCTAAATAATCAGTATGATCTTTGCTTATTGTAGTTATTATAGAAAGTAAAGGTTTTAATACATTTGTAGCATCAAAATGCCCACCCATACCTGTCTCAATAACAGCAATATCAACATTATTTTCTTTGAAAAAATAAAAGGCTATTGCAGTCGTTATTTCAAAAAATGTTGCAGAAATTTCAAGTGCTTTATTTCTAATGATTTTATAAATTTTTTCAATATTACTAAGTTGTATTGTTTTATTATTAATTCTAATACGTTCTTCAAACCTAAAAATATGTGGTGAAGTATACATTCCAACTTTTAAATTATTTTCAATCAATATTGATGTAATAAAAGCAGCAACACTTCCCTTCCCATTAGTTCCTGCAATATGTATTGCATCAAAACTATCTTGCGGATTACCTAATAACTCTAATAATATTTTTGTCCTCTCTAATCCCGGTTTTATGTTACTACGATTTAAAGAAAAAAGATATTTTAATAAATTTGTACCTTTTATATCTTCAATATACATTTTATAATTTAATTTTATAAAATTTTATTTTTAAAATAACTTACGTTTTCTTAAATATAAAATCCCTAATAAAGCTAATATTAATGAAATTAATATAACAACAAAAAATCCATAATATGTTTTTTCCATATAATTATACAAATTCATCCCATAAATACTTGCTACTAATGTAGGTATCATAAGTATAACTGTTATAGAAGTTAACTTTTTCATAATATCATTAACATTATTAGAAATAATAGATGCATATGCATTCATCGTTCCTGATAAAATATCACTATGAACATTTGTTGTTTCTATTGCTTGCTTTAATTCAATTTCAACATCCTCTAATAAATCAGGATCAAAACTTTCTTCCAGTGATTTTAAATTTTTTAATTTTGAAAGTAATATATTATTTCCTTTTAATGAAGTAATAAAATAAACTAAACATTTTTCTATTTTTAACAAAGTTTGTAAGTCTTCATTTTTAATGGAAAGTTCTAACTCTTTTTCCGCCATTCTAACATTAGTATTTATCTGTTTTAAATATTTTTGAAACCATACAGAACTTGAAAGAAATAACCTTAGCAAAAAGTTCATATTATTATCAATATATATTGATTTTCTTTGAGTATGCAAAATAAAGTCCTGTATGACATCATTCACATGAAAACAAATAGATGCTATAATATCATCTTTTATAACAATGCCCAACGGAACAGTAATAAATGGTACTGAAGCATCTCGACTTACCGGAATTCTCATAATTATTAAAAGCCATCCATCTTCAATTTCTATACGTGGTCTTTCATCATCGTCTTGTATATCGTAAAAGAAATCAGAAGGAACTTTAAGTTCATTTAATATATAATCTACTTCTTCTTGCAAAGGAGATGTTATATTAATCCAACATTTTTCTTGCCAGTTTTCAAGAACAGTTAAACCACTATTTTCACTATTCTTCAAGTAACTTATCATTGCTTCCTCCATTAAATTATTTGTTTTTAAACTAATTTTTATACATTAAAATTAAATTTTATTACTATTAAAATTTTGACATAAATTATTTATTTAGATATTTGCACTATATCACTATATTATAATTATAAACAAAAAAAATAAAATTATAATAATATTAATTTATCTAACTTTCTCTAAAGCCCAGTTAAATATTTCTATATATTTATTAGCACTATTAGAAGCTGAGAAATCTGCTTCCATAGCATTTATCCTTGCTGTATTCATAAGTTCTGTACTTTTATATAACTGTAACGCACGTTCCAAAGCATATGCAAAATCATCTGCATTATAATTCCAAAATACAATTCCTGTACCTTTTTTTGTATCAGGTATAAATTCATTAACTGTATCAACTAATCCTCCTGTTGCTCTAACAATTGGAAGTGTTCCATATCTCATTGCATACATCTGTGTTAATCCACAAGGTTCAAATCTCGAAGGTATTAATAAAAAATCACTCGCTGCATAAATTCTATGAGACAATTGTTCATTATATTCTATATATACAATTGATAAATTAGGATATTTATATTTTATATAATTAAAATAATTTTGATATTTAATTTCACCAGTTCCTATAATGACAAATCTCATCCTTTCATTCCATAAAAAATCTTCTAATTTGTTAATAATTAAATCAATCCCTTTTTGCTCTGTTAACCTTGATACCATACCAAATAAAGGGATATCTAAATTATCTTTAATTCCATTATCTATCAATAATTTATATTTTATTTCTTTTTTCTTTTCAAGAGTATTTTTTGAATAATTTGGACTAATTAATTTATCAACCTCAGGTGACCAATTATTATAATCTACTCCATTTAATACACCTATTAAATCAACCGATCTATTATTTAAAACATTATGTAACCCCTCACCATAATAAGCAGTTCTTATTTCTTTTGCATATGTAGGACTAACTGTAGTGATCTTATCTGCAAACTTTATTCCTACTTGCATATAATTTGTTTTACCATAATATTCAAACCAAGAACCTGGATAAAAATTTTTCATCCCAAAAGAAGAAAATTCCATCGTATCCTCTGGCTCATAAATACCTTGATATTTTAAATTATGTATGGTAAAAACACCAGCTGTTTTAGAAAATAAATTATCCTGTCTATAATGCGTTTTTAAAAACGGCATAGTAAAAGCTGTATGATAATCATTTGCATACAATATATCTGGTTTAAAATTTAAAGCCTTAGAAGTTTCAAATATAGCTCTTGAAAAAAATATAAATCTACGAGCATTATCAGAATATTCTTTTTCATCGCCATATATACCATCACGTGCAAAGTAAGAATTGTTTTCAATCAAATAAGTTTCAACATCTGTATTAGGTAAATAACCACGCCATAAAGTTGCATATTCCGTCCAATAACCCATCGGAACTATTAAAGTTAAAAAAGTAGGTTTAAAATTATATTTATTTATATCTATACAATTATATTTTGGAATTACGATAATAGGACGATGCCCACTTTTAGCCCATTCTGTACAAAGTGATGCAACAACATCAGCTAACCCCCCAGTTTTAGCAAAAGGTATTACCTCTGCCGTGCCAACTAAAATATTCATAATATTGTACTTATATCTTTTAACTAATGATAAATTAAAAAAGTTATTAATATAATAACTTTTGCAATTTGCAATATACGAAATTTATAGCAGATTTTTATTATAAAATAAATAAACAATACATATTATTAATCAACTAAAAAAGAAAATTTTTATAATAATTTATAATAATAAGTACCTTAATTAAATAATAAAATTAAATAGAAATATTATTTAATTTAAATTAAAGAACTATATATAAAATTTATAATTAATTTATTATATTTGAAAATATTATAAATTTCATTTATAAATAAATTATTACTCTATTAATTTTTTTAATATTTTATATTTATTCAATAATTCAATATCTAATATTCAATTAAAATAAATTATTATGTATAAAAAACTTATATTTCCATTATTATTTTTAATATCATTTACAAATATAAATTTTGAAACTTTTTCACAAAATATAGATATTGATATATTAAAAAAAATAAATATTGAACGTAATAAAAAATTAGATAATACATTTAATTTTTTTTCTAATTCAGTTTATATACTTAGCCCATCTATCCCTATTGGTCTTTTTTTAGGTGGCTATATACTAGAAGAAGATTCATTATTACAATCTGGATTTAATATGGGTGTTAGTATATTTAGTGTTGCAGCTACATCTCTATTATTAAAAAATATAACTAAGAAACAACGTCCTTATAATAAATATAGTACTATAGATAATGTAATTATAGAAAAAAATTATTCTATGCCATCATCGCATACTGCAATAGCTTTTTCAACAGCAACATACATAAGTCTATGCTATCCAAAATGGTATATAATTATACCTTCATATCTATGGGCAACAACAGTTGCTTACTCACGTTTACATTTAGGGGTACATTATCCAAGTGATGTACTAGTTGGTGCAATAATAGGAAGTGGAATTTCATATTTATCTTATCGAATACAAAAGTATATAAATGAAAAAAAAACAGTTGAATTAATTAAATTACAAAATTAAATTTATGGAAATGGGATTAGAGAATATTTTACTTTTTGGTTCTATATTATTAATAATAAGTATCTTTACATCCAAAACATCATTTAGAACAGGCATCCCTACACTCTTAATATTTTTATTTGTTGGTATCTTAGCAGGTGAAGAAGGAATAGGAAAAATAAAATTCAATAATTTTGAAATAGCACAAGTTATAGCTAATATTGCCTTTATATTTATTTTATTTTCTGGTGGTTTAGATACTAATAAAAAAGATATAAAACCTATATTAGCACACGGAATAATATTATCTATATTTGGTGTATTAATAACCGCCGCTGTTTTAGGAACATTTATCTACTATATTTCAGATTTCTCAATATTAGAATCATTTTTACTTTCATCCATAGTTTCATCTACAGACGCTGCATCAGTATTTTCTATATTCCGTTCCCGTGGTTTAGGTGTTCCCAACAAGATTCAAGCAACATTAGAATTAGAAAGTGGTAGTAATGACCCAACTGCCTATTTACTAACAATAACATTTTTAAACGCTTTAATAATTCCAGATTTATCTATCTTAGATGCAATTATATTTTTTATTAAATCATTATTATTAGGTATTTTATGTGGTATAATATTTGGTTATTTAACAGTTTATATAATAAATAAAATTAATTTAAGTATAGATGGATTATATATAGTATTAACAATAGCGCTAGGATTCTTAACATTTGCTGCTACACATTATATTTCAGGAAATGGATTCTTAGCTGTATATATATCTGCCTTAATACTAGGTAATAAAAATTTCGTACATAAACGTAGTATTATCAAAAGTTATGATGGTATAACTTGGTTAATGCAAATAATAATGTTCTTAATTTTAGGTCTATTTGTTACTCCTTCAAGCCTATTTCCAATAATATATATAGGATTAACAATATCAATATTTATGATATTAGTTGCGCGTCCTATTGCAGTATTTTTATGCTTAACACCTTTAAGAGTAAAGGTACGTGAACAACTTTTAATTTCATGGGTTGGATTACGTGGAGCTGTACCTATTATTTTTGCAATATATCCATTAGTAACCGGTATCCCACATGCATCAACAATTTTTAATATTGTATTTTGTATATCAGTTACTTCTCTTTTAGTACAAGGTATGACAATTCCTCAAGTTACAAAACTTTTAAAATTAGCAATCCCAGAAGAAAAAAAACAAAATATAGACCTCGATAAATATGAAAGTTCATTAAGCCAAATGGCTGAAGTACTAATAACTGAAGATTGTAGATGTGTAGGAAAATCTATTGTACAATTAGAACTCCCAAAAGAATTATTAATTATTATGATAAATAGAGGTGAAAATAATATAACGCCAAATGGTGCTACTATAATACAACCACTAGATAGATTACTTGTAACTTCTGATAAACCAAAAATAATGCATGATTTAAAAGATATATTTGGAGTTCAAGATTTAGATAAAAAAACACAAATACAACAAAAAAGGTTACAAAATAAAAATAAATTGAAACAAATAATAAAAAAAAATAAAATTATACCATCAAATATAATAAATAATAAAAATAAAGAATAAAATATTTTATTAAAATAAATGATAAATTAAAATTAAAATTTGTAATTTTGTTAAAAATTAATTTATTTTGATTAGAAAAATTAAATAATTTTACAACTAAACTAAAATAATAAATTAAAAATTTATAATCAATAGAATAACTATAATCTATAATAAATATAAATATAAATATATACTATATCTTAATTATATGAAACAATTCTTATTTATAATATTATTTATTTTACAACTATTTTTTCATAATAATACTATATACGCAATGAATGATACAATACTTCTAAAATCTGAGTCTGATCTCAAAGGAGATATTATATCATTTAAAGACAATGTATATTCAGCACGTAACTTAGATGGTAAAATAGAAAATAAGAACTTTTTATCAAGTAATGAATATAAAATAATAAATGATACAATTCTGATAGGTACAAGCAAATCCCCTGGTACAATTACTAATTATTTTTATAATTCTTTTAATAAGTTATCTGAAATAATAACTAATTCTACAAGTGATGGCTCTATTAAAGAAAAACATATCATATATTATGATACTTCTAATAAATATCCAAAATTAAAATTAAAATATAATTCAAATAAAAAATTACAAGATAGTATAATTATAACATTTAATAAAGATAAAAAAGAATTACAAGAAACATCATATTCAACAAAAAATGGCAATGTTCTATATACAATAGTAAAACGTTTTAATGATAATGGGCAGATAGATAAAAAAGTAAGAACAACAAACGAATCTAACATACGTTTTTTATATAAATATGATAGTATAAATAAAAAAATAATTGATGAACAATGGTTTTTAAATAATAAACTAGTTCAAAAAATAAAATATATATATAATGATAAAGCAAAAATTATAAAACAAATAGAATATGATGAAGAAAAAATTCGACATCAATTAGAATATACTTATGACCCAATTTATGGAGTATTATTAGAAATAATTAGCAAAGAACATATAACAAAATATGAATATAATTTTGATAATAATGGAAATTGGATAGTTCGATATGAATTTTATGATGGGTTCCCGGTAAAAATAACAGAAAGAAAAATAGAATATAAAAAATAAATTTATTATTTTGTTTTATAATATAAAATTACTATTTTTGAATAAAATAAATTGTATAATTGTATATATACATATATTAGATATATCTATATTATATTATATTATATATTTATTATATTTAATTTATAAAAAATATAACATATATAAGATACATATATATAATGGAATTAAATAAATTATTAACAACTTTACAAACTTTTTTCCCTTTTGAAACAGCAATAGCTAATGATAGAATAGGATTACAAATAGAAGGCAGCAAAGAAGTAAAAAACGTATTAATAACATTTGAATTAACAGAAGAAGTATTAAAAGAATGTGAAAATCTATTATGTGATACAATAATAACATTCCATCCTCTAATATGGCATCCCATAACAAATATTCTCCAATCTGAACGAGTTGGACATATACTTTCACAATTAATAAAAAACAATATTAATTTAATTTCATTACACACTACTTTTGACTCTCATAAACAAGGTACAAGTTATTTATTAGGTAAAGCCTTATCTTTAGAAATTAAAGAATTCTTAATCCCTGATACTAATAATCCAGAATATGGTATGGGAGTAATTTGTGAAGTTACACCATATATAAATGATATTGATCTAATAAAACAAATATATAAAGTATGTAAAACACCAATCAAATATACGCTTGGTAATACAAACAAAATAAAACGCATAGCAATAGTTGGAGGTTCAGGAATGTCTTTTATAGATAATGTAAAACAAAAACAATGTGATGCCTTTATAACCGCTGATATTACCTATCATATGTTCCACGCAGAAAAAAATAGATTATTATTAATAGATGCAGGACATTATGAAACTGAACAATTTGTAACAGGTGGAATTAGTAAAATTTTAAACGATTATTTCAAAGAAAACAATATTAAATATAATATATCAAAAATAATAACAAATCCTATTAAATATTATCCTGATTATATTTAATCTTATAATGTATTTATTATTTATATTCAAACATAAAAACAATATAGAATATATTAATAAATTGATAATTTATTCATTGATAACTAATTGACTTTAATCAAAAAATATGGAACCAGTAATATTATCTATAGCAAAAATAGCTTTAGTAGACAAACTCCTCTTTGAATATCAAGAAGATATGGGAGATTTACCAAAATTAATAAATCAAAAAGAAACAACTATTCACGATGCTAAAAATAAAGTAAAAGAAACAGAAAAAATCCTTGAAGAAATACAAGAATTTATAAAAATATCAAAAGAAACTTTAACTAATTTAAAAGAAAAAGAAGATAAACTAACCCAACAACAATTCCTAGTAAGAAATAATAAAGAATTTGATGCCATATCTACTCAAATTTCTTCATTGAAATCTTCACATTCCACACTTTCTGTAAAATTGCGATCCGAAGGTCTTAAAGAAGAAAATCTTATGAAATTATTAGAAGACCAAAAACAAAATGTACTAGATATAGAAGAAGAACTAGTTATATTAAATGAACAATATAAAGAAATTATAAAGTCCCAAGGCGCTGAATTTGAAAGATACACAAAAATAAGAAACATATTAAAAGAACAAATCCCAGAAAATTTATATGCAACATATGCAAGAATACAACAACACATAGTAGATGCAGCAGTAGGCATAAATAAAGAATCTTGTATGGGATGTTATCGTACTATACCAAAACAAATATTAGTAGAAATGCGTAATCAATCAGAAAGAATTTTTGTTTGCGAAAATTGCGGAAGAATATTAATTCCTGATTGGGTAGAAATAAATGAAGAAGAAATAGAAAAAAATTACTAAATTATAAATATTTATTTTAGTTATTAAAATAAAGTATTAAGAAGAGCAAATATAATTTATAAATTATATTTGCTCTTCTTAATGTTTTATTAAATTTATTTATAACAATAATAAAAAATTATAAAGAAGCACCTATAGTAAAATATAATAATGTAGGTCCTAACATAACTTTTGAAATAATATTATTTTTTATAAAATTAAACATCTTACCTATTGAAAAACCTGCTGGTCCAATAGGTGTATCAAGCATTAAAGAAAAACCAATACCATGTTTTAAAGTAGAAAATTTTATAGATTCTGGATTAATCCATACCGCTCCTAAATCATACCTAATTCCTAAATACGTATCCATAGATAATAAAGAGAATGTTTTTGATAATTGTCTTTTTATATCTAAAGAAGTCTTAAATAATTGCCGTCCCATTTCTTCATTTTCCCTATATCCAAAAAAATTATATTGTCCACCAAGAGAGAAAAATTCAATATAAGGCATTGTTCTATCACCTACTAAAAAAGAAAAAGAAGGTCTTATATATATATCCTTATATCTCCATATATTTCTTATATAAATTTTTATTTTTGAAAACATTGGATTATTATTTGGAGTAAAAAAATTCGTTTCTAAAGACATAGAAACTTTTCCCCCTTCGCTAGTAAAATAATTATCATCCTCTGAATCATAATCAAAGTTTAGTTTTATTGTAGATAATAAATTAGACTTATAATAATTATTTTTATATTCTTTTATATTTTGTTTTTCAAAACGATATGCAATTCCAAGTATTCCATTTTTTTGTACTTGAAATCCAACTAAAGCTTCAAGTCCTATTTTTTCAAAAACATCAGCACCTATTATATTAACTTTATAATTATTATTTTCTATATACTTTTTAAAAATATTTTTTTGTTCCCAATCATAGTATAAATTAAAAATAGTAGCAGCATCAGTTCCAAGTATCCTTGGAATAATTAATGTGTTAGAAACATATTTTTTAACAAAACTTGTATGAAAATGAAAAATATCTTTTACTAATAAATCAAATATATTTGCATTTATAAGATCTAAACCAAAAATAAAATTCCTTTCATTATCAGATTGACCAGTAATTCTTAAATTTTGAATACCACGTTCTTTCACACTAACTATTAAATTACACCCATTAGGTAATTGTTCAACATTAAAATTTATTTCAGAAAATAAATTCAAACTTAATAAATTATTATAACCTCTAAATAAATTATAACTATAAATCAATTCATTAGTTTTTATATTTAATTCATTTATAATAGACTTAGTACTAACATTAGAATTACCCACAACAATAATATTCCTCAAAATACTCTCTATAATATTAATATTTAAAATAGTATCCTGTTCTACTTTTGAATGTATATCAATATAAGGAATATTACGTTGTTTATATTCAAACAAAATTTTTTCTTTTATTATTAAACAAAGACTATCATTTAAAGGTTTATCTATAAGTGTTTCCAATATATTATTAATAGTTTCTTCTATAAAATTACTATAATATCCAGTAATATTAATATTCTTTAACCCTTTATATTTTATAGCAAAAATATCACATTTTATATCACCTACAAATTTAAACTCCTTATATTTCCCGTTAATAATATAACTATTCAATAACTTTAATTTTTCATTATTATTTTCTAAATTATTAATAACAATACTATCCTCTAAATTAAAATTATAAAAAAATAATTCACTATCAATAAAACTGGATAAATTCGAACTCAATAAAAAAGAATCTAATTTTTCATTTATCTTATTGTTTATTTTGTAAATATTTTCTTCTGTAACATTATATCCTATATTAATTAAAGAATCTACTGCGTAATAATCAATATTTTTATATTTTAAAGTATCAGGTGAAATAAGTATATCGGCAGCTTTCTCATCCATACTAATTGAACGATTCATATTTATAGATAAAGCTTGATCAATTATTTTTATAGGATTATCAATTTCATTGTAAGAATAAATAGGACTAGAAACATTAAAAGCAATTATAATATCAGGATTAAATTCTTGTTTTGCAATACGTACAGGTAAATTTGCAAGAATACCACCATCTATCAAAATCATAGTATCTTTTTTTATAGGTACATAATTAATAGGAACTGCAGAACTTGCTCTTAAATTTTGTATTAAGCTACCATCTTTTAGTATAACAGATTTTGCACTAACTAAATCAGTTGCAACAGCAATAAAATCATATTTCATACTATCTTGCTGATCGTTTTTATAGTATAAAGTATTAAATAATAAATCATATAACAGATTATTTAATCTATATCCACTAGAAATGCCTTCAGGAAAAGTTAATTTAAATTTATCAAAATATAAAGATAAAATACTTCTATCTTCTAATAATTTATCAAAATAATCTAAATTTTGTCTAAATTTTGATTTATCAGAAACTATATCACGCCAATTTATATTTTTAAATATAGAATCTAATTGCAATGTACTGTATCCAGATGCATATATACCACCAATTATCGCTCCCATACTAGTACCTGCAATACAACTAAATTTTATATTATTATCTTCAAGAGATTTTAATGCACCAATATGAGTAATAGCACGAGCACCACCACCACTAAGTACAATAGATATAACAGGCGCATATACATTCCCTTTATTTAAAGTATATAATGTATCATTAGCAATTGTCCTATAATTATTAAAAATAAATATAAGACTTATAATTATAATAACTTTTTTATTTAGTTGCATAGTTTCATTATAACAAAATAATAAATTTTCACTTCTAACTTACTTCTAACTTAATATTATATTTAAATAAATTTATTTATTTAACAAATTATAATATATTTTTTCAATACTTAAAGAATGTTTAGTTATATCAAAATTATCCTTTGCATGCCTATGACATAGTTCTACAAATTTACTATCTCTATCTTCTATATTTTTTAATTTAATAAAAGCATCTGCTAATAAATATGGCGATTTTTCTGGAACTAAAATGCCTGTCTCTTCCGTAATAGCTTCACGTACCCCTGATATATCACTTGCTACAACTGGAATTCCACATGCCATTGCTTCAAAAACTACTCTACCCATCCCTTCTACACCCTCATAAGAAGGTAAAACTAATACATCAGCCACTTGCATAAACTTATAAATATTATTATAATATCCATAAAAATAACATTTTTTTTCTAAATTATAATCTTTAATCTTTGTATATATAATATTTTTAAATTCATTACTTTCAAATTCGCCAACAAAAGATATAGAAAAATCTAAATTTTTAATATTCAAAATTTTCGCAGCCTCTATTAACTCTATTATACCTTTCCCATATTTTATTTGTCCAACAAATAAAATATTAAACTTTGCCTTAGGAAAATTTAACTCTTTTTTTATTTTTATTTTAGAACTATCATCAATAGGTATAAATTTATTAGTATCTACCCCATTAAATATAACTGAAAACTTAGATTGAAATTTAATAGGGATCCTTTGTCTTGTACCTTCTGAAATTCCAATTAAATAATCAGAATTTCTCACAATAATATTATCTAAATTATTCTTACGTGTTAATCGTAAGTGATATATTAATTTACATTTTGTATATTTTTTTGCTATTATACTAATAAAAGCATCACGTTCACTATCACAATGTACTATATCTATATTATATTTTTTTATAATATAATGTAACTTTTTAATATTACTAATAACATTAAAAATATTTTTCAATTTCAAAGAACATAAAGGCAAGAAAAAACACTCACATCCTATTCCTTCTAAAACGTTTGACAATTCTCCTTTGCTTGGTAATAGCACATAAGATTTTATATTTTCTGTATTTAAATTTTCTATAAGAGCAAACATACTTTGTTGCCCACCCATATGCAAAGTAGGATAATGAGAAATGTGTAATACATTAATCATAATATTATATATAAATTTATATAAAGTAAAAGTATAAATATATAAAAAAAATATATAAATTAATTAATTTTTTATTTAAACATATTTAAATTTACTAATTTATATATTTCAAAATTTAATTATTTTTATTTTATTCTATTTATTTTCTTCTTTCTTCCAATTAATAATATATGAATTGTAATAGCTATCGCAATAATCAATAAAACAATATCTAAGTATAAATTATTATCTGTAAAAAAAATTGTAGTAAGTATACCAACATAAAGCAGAGATAATGTTATGATTTTATTAGATACTAACATCGTTCTATTTTCAACGTAGTCATATATATAAGACCCTATAAATTTATTATGTAGTAATTTTTGATTTAACTTTTCTGAACTACGAGAAAAGCAAAAAGATGCTAGTAGTAAGAAAGGAGTTGTTGGTAAAATAGGTATAAAAATTCCTATTGTTCCTAACAATACACTAATAATACCAACAATAATAAATATTTTTTTTCTCATAATTTTATTATTTTGAAATATTATTTTTATACACTATTCCTCACAACTTAAATCAAACTCCATAGATACAGTAAATCCTCTTTGATTCTTTTTATAAGTTTTTTTGCTGCATAAACAATCTATTATAAAAATACCTCTACCATTATCCTTTATTATATTTTCAGGATCTAATGGATTAGGCAGTATAGTCTCATCAAATCCATTGCCTTCGTCAATTATATCTATAAAAACTATATTATCTTCAACATATAAATACATTTCAACAAATCTTGAATTATTTAACCTATTCCCATGTATTATAGCATTATTAAATGCCTCCAAAACACAAACATAAATATTATTGAATTGTAATTCAGACATAGGAACCGCTTTACGCAATTCTAAAAACATAGGTTCAATTTTATTAATAGTATTCCTATAAGTAACAAATTTTCTATATGCTTCAAATACTCTCATTTATCTTTTTAAGCTATAATAAATAATATAATAAAACAATATCTTATATTTTTATTATAATATATATATTACATTATAATAAAATGCTTATGCAATCATTTTAATAAGTACGAAATTTTTAAAAATAAGTTTGGATTAATTCCAGAATAAATCCTATTTATATATTTATATTCTAGCCATCCATAAAAATTTAAATTGATTTTTTTCATATTTAAAGAACAAGAATAATATGGTGAATATGTTGATAATTTTTGAACGTTCATTAAGATATTATTTGAAGTATTGAAAAGTCCATATTTCAAATAAAAAATTTTAAATCCAAAAGAAAAAATTTTATTATCAAATAAAATTTTTATAGCTGGTGAAACAACAAATTCAAAATTACTTCTTTGTGGTTTCTCTGAAAAATTATTCCAATTTAATATCCCCTGCTCATAATAACGTAATGATAACTTATTTGCAATGACAAACATAGATGTTAAGTTTAACTGTAAACTATCTTTATAAGAAATTTGCCGGAAACTATAACTCTTGATACTATTTAGATTATTTAAATATTCAAAATCATAAATCATATAATTTGCTAGAACACCAAAAAAAGGATGATATAAAAAAGTTCCATTACTAAATATAATATCGGAAGTCAAATTAATTATTTTATTCCAATTATTTTGCATACTATTTTCTTTTTTTATAAATACTAAATGATTTTCTGTTAAATTTAAATTTACATTAAATAAAAGAAAATCAGAAAACCGTTTTTTATAATTTATATTACCTAATATATATAATTCATCTCTATCATCATTATTTATTTCACTCGGAGTATTATATTCTAATTTTGAAACTGATATATTAAATAAAAAAGTATCTTTATTAGTAACTTGCCATAAATTATTATAAAATAAATTTATAGTAGTAGATAAGTTATCTTTTTGTATCTCTACATTCTGTAAAGATAAAAAATCTATATTAGAAATTTTATCCTTTTCTTTTATAAAATTATCTTCACCACGATAATCAATCTGCATACTTAAATTTTGTTCAAAATTATTAATAATATATTTTAAATTTGTCTTTAAGTATAATTTTAATTCATTATAATTACGAATAATTAAAGAAGACTTATTTGTTTCAATATTCTGCTCAAAAAAACGACTTATATATATATTTTCAATTGATGCATTTACATTAAACAATAATTTTTTAAAATGTATTTTACTCTCTAAATTTCCACCAATTCGATTTTCCTTATAAGATTCTAATACATATTTATAAAACATACTATCAATAGAATGCAAAAAATTACGCCCTTTTAACTTATAATGTATATTAGCAGTTAATAAATCAATATCACTTGAATTTAACATATTAGCATTAATAGTAATATCTTCCGAGTTCCTATTATCTTTTAATAACAAAATATCAGATAATACATTAATATTAAATTTATAATTATCTAAATTAAATTCTTTTAATTTACCCCGTCCCTTAAAAATAAAACCAGTAGATTGTGCATTTAACTGCTTATTATTCTCAATACCTGCAAGTATATCTAATATACCAATGGAATTATAATTAAAAGAAAAACCATAAAGATTAGATAATCTAAATAGTTCATTAATATTTGTTGAATTAATATCAGATAATAAATTAACATTAAACTCAGAAACAACATATATATTATTGAATATATTATATTTATAACTAAATATAAATTCTTCTGCATCTCTAAAATTATTATTTATCTGTTCCGCAGAAATTCCAGTATATATATTCTTAACACCAAAAATACCAAAATCTGTATTTAAATTGAATTCAACATTACCTATAAAATTCCATATGTCATTTAAATTACTAAATCCTATTTCAATATTAGAATTTTTAATAAATATATTAGAATCTGCTGCATAAATAATATTACTATTAATATTTATATTATAAAAAAGAAATAATAAAATAATATATATATTATATAAATACTTTTGTAATAATTTAATATTTATTTTCATATGCAAATACTTATAATACAAAATAATACTTTTTTTATAAATTTGAAAAATAATTTAAACCAAATAGAAAAAAAACATATCTAAATTATATCAACACTGATAAATAGTTTTTTATTTTAATATAATATTGTATATTATGTTAATTTTATAAAATAAATAAGCAAGGATTTTAAATTTGAAATTAACATCCGAACAAATAAATTTAAATAAAGAACAGTTAACAACAAAAACAGATGATAGTATTCTAATAAAAGAATATATAAATAAAAATAGTGAAAGAGCAGCATATTGTATTGTTGAAAAATATAGAAAAAAAGTATATTTACAAATATGTCATTATATTAATGATTATGATGAAGCAGAAGACATAACGCAAGAAGTATTTATCAAAGCATTAAAAAATTTAGATAAATTTCAACAAAAATGTACTTTATCGACTTGGCTTTATACAATAACAAAAAATACCTGTTTCTCCAAAATAAAAGAAAAAAAAGAAGGAAAATATAAACATAATTTAGATACAATTAATGATTTTTCATCTCATAATGCAAGACCCGATGAAGAACTAGAATTTAATGAATTAAATAATATATTAAAAAAGGCTTTTAATCAGTTACCTAAAAAACAAACAGAAATATTTTTATTACGTTTTTTCTATGGAATGAAATATGAAGAAATTTCTAAAATAACAAAAACAAGTATTGGAACACTAAAAGCAAATTATTTTAATGCTATAAATAAAATAAAATTACAAATAAAAAAAACTTATAATAAGTAAATATATATAATTATGAAAAAAATATTATCAAAAAAAGAAATAAAATTATTAATGCCTGACTATATTTTTAATATGCTAAATGATGAAGAAAAAGCCTCTTTTGAAAATGGAATAAGGCAATATAAAACTCTGCAACCTGAACTTGTTGAGATGCAAAAAACATTAGCTAAAATAAATATAAATAAAATAAATGAAGAAATTGATACAATAACTTCTAATATACCAACAAATGTTATTGCAAAATTAAAAGATGAACAAACTAAATCAACAATAAATTTGCTTAATATTAATTCTAATAAAAATAAAATAAAACTATTAAATATTATAATTCCGACGTCAATAGCTGCTGTAATTATATTATGTTTTTTTCTAATTTTAATTTTTAATAATAATAAAACAACAATAATAAATACACCGACTTCAGTAGAAAAATTATCTATAAAAGATACAAATATTATTAAAAAGGATTTAAATAATATAAATGAATATATTATTGTAACAAATCAAAATAATTATAAAAAATCAAACAATAATAAAAAATATAGTAACACTAATGAACCAGAAATAATTACTTCAATAATAGATATTGATATTGATGATATATATGATATCGATGATATTTATGATACTTATATTTATAATTATAATTATAATTATAATTATATAAACGAAACTTTAATTAATGAATTAGAAAATATAAGCGATGAAGAATTTTCAATTTTAATGGAGAATTTTAGTAATGAAGACTAATTTTAAACAAAAAAACTATTTATTTCCTTATTTTATAATTATTATTTTATTATTTATAACATCAGAAATTTTTTCTAAAACAAAAAATAATAACAATAATAATGAACAAAAAAAATGTGTAAATGAAGAATATTTTATTGACAAACAAAAAGCTCACGGAAGAATAGATATGCTAAAAAAAATTAAGCTTTTGGAAACATTAGAATTAGATACAAATAATTCAGAAAAATTTTTGTCAATATATTCTTTTTTTGAAAAACAAATAATGAAACACTCTGTAGAAATAAATACTCTAAAAAAAGAATTAGAAAAAGAAATAAAAAATAATAATATTAATTCTGCAAAAATAAATGCAGATAAGCTTATAGCTTTACAACAGGAAATTAATAATTTAACAATAGAACGTCAAAATAAATTAAAGGAAAGTTTAGATACTTTAAATTTTGCAAAATATATTCTATTTGAAAATACATTTTGTAATAAAATAAATGAAACAGTCTTGCAACATAAGAGATTTTTTAACTTTAACGAAGAAAAACTTAATAATCTTATTATTCATCCTAATAAACATAAAAAAAGTGATAAACACGATAAAAAAGATAAATATAAAAAAAGTTATAAATATAAAAACTAAATAAAAAAAAAGGGAAATTAAAATTTCCCTTTTTTTTATTTAATAAATTTTAATATATAATAAACTTTAATTTTAAAATACATTAAGTAAATACAAAAAACTATAAACTCATTAGAATTTATAGTTTTTTCTTATATATTTCCATTTTATTATAACTTATATTACATATAAATTTATTCCCACTCAATTGTACCTGGAGGTTTACTCGTAATATCATATACTACTCTATTAATTCCTCTTACTTCATTTATAATTCTATTTGCAATTTTATTTAATACTTCATAAGGAATATGTGCCCAATCTGCCGTCATTCCATCAATAGAATTTACTGCTCTAATTACACAAGTGTTTTCATAAGTCCTTTCATCACCCATTACACCTACTGTTTTTACCGGTAATAATACCGCAAATGCTTGCCAAATATCATTATACAAATTATTATTATGTAATTCTTCTAAAAATATCATATCTGCTTTTTGTAAGATTTTAATTTTTTCTTTTGTAATATCCCCTATAATTCTAATTGCTAGTCCTGGTCCTGGGAAAGGATGCCTCTTTACAAACCATTCAGGAACTCCTAATTCCATTCCAATTTCACGTACTTCATCTTTAAATAATTCTCTAAACGGTTCTATAATTTTTAAGTTCATTTTTTCTGGTAGTCCTCCCACATTATGATGCGATTTAATCGTCTGAGATGGCCCTTTTACAGAAATAGATTCAATCACATCCGGATATAAAGTTCCTTGCGCTAACCATTTGCAATCCTTAAACTTATTAGCTTCCTTCTCAAATAACTCAATAAATAATCTCCCAATAATTTTACGTTTTTTCTCTGGATCAGTAACTCCCCCTAATTCCTTTAAAAATACTTCCTCTCCATTAATTAAATTAACATAAATATCAAAATTTTTCTTGAAAAGTTCTATAATAGTTCTGCTTTCATTAGTACGCATCAATCCCGAATCTATATGTAAACAAATCAGTTGCTCACCAATAGCTTTATGTAAAAGTACAGCAAGTACCGTAGAATCTACACCACCGCTAAGCGCACAAATAACTTTTTCCTTTCCTACTTGTTTCCTAATTTTATCTATACTATCTTTAATGAAATTTTTAGGCGTCCAATCTAATTCACATTTACAAATATTTACAACAAAATTTTCAAGTAATTGTTTCCCATATTTAGAATGATGAACTTCCGGATGAAATTGTACACCAAAAATATTTTTTTCTATATTACGTATCGCTGCTACTGGACAAGTTTTAGATTTTGCAATTAACTCAAATCCCTCAGGTAACTTTGAAACCGAATCACCATGACTCATCCAAACCGTACTATTATCAACCACATTATAAAATAAGTCCTTATTATTTAATATAGTTAAATCAGCACGCCCATACTCTCTATGTAATGTAATATTCGCTACTTCGCCACCAAGATTTAATACAGTATATTGTAATCCATAACAAATACCAAGTATAGGAATATTTAATTCAAAAATATCAAAAGAAAGTTTTGGTGCATCCGTTTGATAAACACTATACGGACTCCCCGATAATATAATTCCTTTAGGATCAAAATTAATCAAAACTTCTTTTTTTATATTGAAAGGATGAATCTCCGCATACACACCTAATTCTCTTATCCGCCTTGCAATTAATTGTGTATATTGAGATCCAAAATCAAGTATTAGTATTTTATTTTGCATATATTTATAACTATAATTTTTTATTTTTATTCGATTAATTTTTTTATTAAAAATATTTTATATTTTTATTAATATTTAGTTTTAATAACTAAATTAAATTTGTTCAATTTTTTCTTGTAATTCACACCATCTAGCAATTGCTTTATCAATATCATCTGAAACATTTTTTAATTCTATACATTTATCTTCTATTTCTTTATATTTAGTACATTCTATTTTATTCAATTCTTTTTCGATTATTTTTTTCTTTTCTTCTAATAGAGGGATATTTACCTCTAATTCATTAAATTCCCTTTGTTCCATATAAGATAAACGTTTTTTACTTTTATTATTATTTTGATTATAACTTCTATTATTTTTTTTGTTCTCTTCTATATTTTCTTTTTTATTCTTATTTTTTAATTTTATTAGTTTTAATTTTTCCTTTTTTTCTAGATAATTAGAATAATTACCTGGATATTCTTTTATATTTCCTTCTCCATCAAACGCCCATATAAAATTTACCGTCCTATCAAGGAAATATCTATCGTGTGAAATGATAATCAAAACACCAAGGAAATCATCTAAATACTCTTCAAACGCTGATAAAGTCTTTAAATCAAAATCATTCGTAGGTTCATCTAATAATAATACATTAGGATTCGACATTAATACTCTACACAATGCCAGTCTTTTTTTCTCACCTCCTGATAAATTAGCTACTAGCATAGAATGTTGTGACGGCAAAAAGGCAAATTTATTAAGTATATCCTTTGTAGTTAAATATCTTTCTCTTCCAACTCCAACATCAATATACTCAGCTACCTCTTTTAAAGTTCCAATAACAGATTTATTAAGATTTAAATCCTCTATTTCTTGTCTAAAATATCCAATCTCAGCTGAATTTCCTAATTCAAATCTTCCACTATCAATTTGTTTTAACCCTGCTAATACTGAAAGTAAAGTTGATTTCCCACTTCCATTTGGTCCAATTATTCCTATTCTATCTTTTGGTTTTGCAATATAATCAAATTTTTGAAATAATAATTTACCACCCAAACTCTTTTTTGCATTGTGTAATTCAATAATTCTATTACCTAAAAACTTATTTCCTAATTCTATTTTTATTTTCTTTTCAGTATTCTTTTTAATTGATTTCTCTAATTCTTGTACCCAATCAATTCTACTTTTTTGTTTACTCCGTCTAGCTCTCGCTCCTTTCTGTAACCAAGCCAGTTCAACTTTTAATCTAGACAGTTTATGTATCTTTGTAGCTTCTTGTGAACGTACCAACTCTTCTTTTAGTTCTAAATATTGATGATAATTACCCGGATATAAAAATATCCTCTCTTTATCAATTTCTAATATTTTAGTAGAAACTGCATCAAGGAAATATCTGTCATGAGTAACAAAAATTAAAGACGTAGATGATACCTGTAATCTATCTTGTAACCATTGTACCGAATCAGCGTCAAGATGATTAGTTGGTTCATCTAAAATTAATAATTCTGGATTAGATAGTAAAGCTTTTGCTAACGCAACACGTTTTCTTAATCCGCCACTTAACTCTTTTACATTTTTAGAAAAATCTGTTATACCAAGCTGTGTTAATATCTTTTTTGTTTCATTTTCAAAATTCCAACCTTTTAGTTCATCAATCCTATGTGTAATACTTTGTAACTCTTTCTCTTTATTAGGAACATTAAAATCACAAATAAAATGATATCTTTCAAGTAAAAAACTTAATTCCTTATTAGAATCTAATGTATAATCTAATATCGATATATCATTTGTAAAATCCGGCATCTGATCCAAATATTCAAATCTTACATTATTATTAAATACTACATTACCTGCATCTGCAGTTTCAAGACCCGCAATAATCTTCATTAAAGTCGTTTTACCTGCACCATTCTTACCTATAATCCCTAATTTATCACCTTTCTCTAAACCAAAAGCAACATTCTTGAAAAGTAATTTATCATTAAAAGATTTTTCTATACCATTACAAGTTACTATAACCACTATGTTTATTATTTTTTTTATTAAATTAATTATATATTATTTTTTATATATTAAAAATTAGATATTATTAATATGTGTTTAATACTATATATATTAATTAAAACTTATATAATTATTATAATTCAAAATTCTTAATTAAAAATATATTATAATACACTATACTTTTTGATATTTTTCTATTTTTTTAATAGCTATTTTCCAAATAATAATATCAAATATAACAAATAATACAAAAACTAATTTTCCTAATAAAGAATTAATATCAACAACAAAATCTTTAAAACCTAAAATACTATTAAAAATACCATGCATCATAATAGCTAATACTAATCCCACAATCAAATAAATAATTGTTAAAATTTTTGATTTAGAAAACTTAGCTAATGAAAAATAATATCCCATAACAACGGCATTCAAAAAATGTCCTGGCACTGAAAATATCCCGCGCGTAATAGCATGCAAAGTAGAACTATCATATAAATATAATATATTTTCAAAACAAGCAAATCCCATAGATACAAACACTGCATAAACAATACCATCCATATACTCATTAAATTCTTTATTTCGCCATATCAAAATAAATAAAAATAAAAATTTTAATGTCTCTTCCGGAATAGCAGCAAATAAAAACGATTCCAAAATAATATAAATAGTAGGCGAAACTAAATTATAAAAATAATTTACAGAAAATGGTAATAATACAATAAGAGTTGCAACAGCTGACAATATCCCAAAAAAAAACGCTTTTGCCAATAATTTTAAAGGTTCTTTTTCATACTTATCCTTTCTGTAAATATATATTAACAAAATAATAACAGGTAAAATAGATAATAATATTTGCTGCATAACTCTCCATCAATAAAAATGCAAAATTATAATTCGTCACTTAAATATTTACCTGTAATACTATTTTTATTTTTTATAATATCATATGGATTACCTGCCGCAATAATATATCCTCCTTTTTCACCACTATCAGGTCCCATATCAATAATCCAATCTGCTGATTTAATAACATCTAAATTATGCTCTATAACAATAACTGTATTTCCTTTATCCACTAATTTTTGCAACACAATTAATAATAATCTTATATCTTCAAAATGTAATCCCGTCGTAGGTTCATCTAATAAAAATATAGTATTAGTAGTATCCGGTTTTGAAAGTTCAGTTGCTAATTTAACTCTTTGCGCCTCTCCACCTGATAAAGTCGTCGCCTGTTGCCCTAGTTTTATATATCCTAAGCCAACATCATTTAATATATTTAGTTTTTTCTTTAATTTAGGAATATTATCAAAAAATAACAAAGCTTCTGCTACCGTCATTTCTAGAACTTCATAAATAGATTTCCCTTTATACTTAATCTGTAAGGTCTCTTTATTATATCTTTTACCATTACATATATCACAAGGAACAAAAATATCAGGTAAAAAACTCATCTCTAATTTCTTTAATCCTGCACCTTTACAAACTTCACATCTTCCCCCCGGCACATTAAAAGAAAATCTACCTTCTTTATATCCACGCATAATAGACTCTGGAAGTTTTGCATAATAAGCCCTAATAATATCAAATATTTTTGTATAAGTCGCAGGATTTGAACGTGGCAACCGCCCAATAGGTACTTGATTAACTTCAATAACTTTATCAATATACTTAACACCAAAAATATTCTCATAACTTAAATGGTCTTTTTTTGTATAATGTAATATATTTGATAATAATGGATATAAAGTATCATTAATTAAAGATGATTTACCTGACCCCGATACTCCCGTAATACATATAAATAAACCAAGTGGTATTTTTAAATCTATATTTTTTAAATTATTCCCTGTCGCACCTTTTAATTCTAATATTTTATTTTTATTGGGTTTACGAAATATTTTAGGTGTTTCTATCTTTTTTATCCCTTTTATATATTGCGCCGTATAAGAATTATTAAGCGTTTCTCTCCCTAATTTATCTAAATTTTTTCTCTCTGTTGCAAAAACAACTTCACCACCTTCAGTACCTGCACCTGGTCCAAAATCAATAATATAATCAGCAGACTTTATCATAATTTTGTCATGCTCAACAACAATTATACTGTTACCAACATCCCGTAAACTCTTCAACATATCAATTAATTTATTATTATCTTTTGGATGTAATCCTATACTAGGCTCATCAAGAACATAAGTAATCCCAACAAGTTTCGATCCTATTTGTGACGCTAGCCTAATCCTTTGAGCTTCACCACCAGATAAAGTCGCCATTTTCCTGCTTAAAGAAATATAAGGTAATCCAACATTAGATAAAAAACGTAACCGCTGCACTATTTCTTTAATAATTGTAAAAACAATATTTTTTTCAAAACTATTTAATTTACCTTCTATATCATCAAATACATTTATACAACTATCTATATTTAAATTTACAATCATATCAATTGTATATTCATATATCTTTACTGCACAACTTTCTTTCTTTAATCTTCGTCCTTCACATTCCGGACATTCTTTCCGTATTCTATAAATATCAAGCTCATTTTTATATTTCCCTGCCATACCCCTATCATAAAACTCAGATAATATATTAATTATACCATTAAACTTAACAGCTTCATTTATCTCCTCATTTATATTCCCGTACATAATATACCTTAATTGTGTTTTTGTAAGCTTTTCTACTGGTAAAGATAAATCTATCTGCTCAACTTCTGCAAAATGTCTTAATTGAGTCCAAAAATTTTTATATATTCCTAAAAAAGGAACTGAACTTTCAAAAATAGATTTAGTTTTATCCGGAATTAATAATTCTTCAGAAAATTCTTCTATTACACCTAAACCATTACAAGTAGGACATGCACCATAAGGCGAATTGAAAGAAAATATATTTGGATTTAATGTCCTATAAGATTTTCTACACACTGGACAAGAATTATTGATACTAAAATAATATAACTTTATAGGAAAGTCCTCTTCTACAATAAGCAAACTCCCATCACTATGCGATAAAGCAACTTCACAAGAATTTTTTATTCGTGTTTCATAAGCTTCTGTAACATTACATTTATCAATAACTAATTCAATATCATGTATTTTATATCTCTCAATTTGCATATTAGGAAATAATTTTACAATATTACCATCTATCCTAACCCTAGAAAATCCATTCAGCATTAATTTTGTAAATAGTTCTTTATAATGTCCTTTCCTGCCAACTACAATAGGAGATAAAATTAAAATAGATTTATTAGAAAATTCTTCATAAATTTCTTTTATAATTTGATTAATATCTTTCTTTATCACTGGGATATTACAATCTACACAATACTGAACCCCTATTTTTGCAAATAATAAACGTATATAATCATAGATCTCAGTAACTGTACCAACAGTAGAACGTGGCGTCCTTGATATAGTCCTCTGTTCAATAGAAATAGCAGGCGATAAACCCTCTATAAAATCAACATCTGGCTTCTTTAATTCATCCATAAATTGTTTTGCATAGGTGGAAAGACATTGCATATAACGACGCTGCCCCTCCGCATATATAGTATCAAACGCCAGTGATGATTTACCCGAACCAGATATACCTGTAATAACAACTAATTTTTCACGTGGAATGCTTAAATTAATATTTTTTAAGTTGTTTTCTCTTGCTCCACTTATTACAATGTTTTCTAAATCTGATTTTATACTCATTTGATTTATAAATTCTATATTTTCTATTAAAAGATTAAAATAAAATATTACCTAAGTATTGTTAATACATAATTTTTAGTTACACCTTCATATTTAATAGAAATATTATAAGTACCTATTGATAAAAAATCAACTAAAAAAGAACAATTATCCTTTCCTAAACCTGCCGAAATTATTTTTTTAGTTAAAATCTTATTCCCATAAATATCATAAATCTCAAAATTTATATCAGTATTAATAGGTTCTAAAATTTCATAATATAAATTTATTTTGTCATTAACCGGGTTAGGAAATAAATTTTCTAATACAAATTTTTCTTCCCTAGTAATACGTCTATTTCCACATAAATTAATTAACTTAAACATTCCATCCTTAGTTTTAACATCTACCGATTTCCCCCAAAAATCAGAATCTTTTACAATTGCAATACAAGAACTATCTACTTCACAAAGTCCTGCAATTCCATAAATTTGTGCTAATACTCCATTGCTCTTATAAAAATCACCTTCTATTTTAATTTTAAAATTACGTTTATCAGTATTTTTAATAACATCATTAGCTATTATTTCTGCCTTCCCAAAATTACTTTCAACCCTCGTAGGATAAAAAATACGTGGATTAATTTCTAAATTAGCAATAAATATACAAGTATCCTTGTACGCAACATTTTCTTGTCTCTTAAAGTTTAGCGGAATATTTATATCCATTTCAAGAGGATCAGCTTGCACGGTCGGAATTTCTAAATTAACTGAGGCCGCATATTTCCCTAATTCAATATTTCTTACAATAGTACAAGGCGTTGCTATAAAATTCATACTAGCTTTTTGTGGTTCATCACCAATGTACTCAACTAACAACTCAATCTTTTCTTTACTATTAACATAAATAGGTAATGTATTGTTTATTTTATAAGTACCATTAGGTACTATATTAATAGAATCTATCAATAAAGATGAATTTCCTAAATTAACTATCGTTAAAGTACGCTCTTTTATTTCTGGCATAAAGTATAATTGCATATGACTTAACTCTAAATCTGTCCCAATACCAAAACCTTTTAAGTCAATTGAATAAATAACATGCTCTTGATTTGAATGATAAATAAATAACTTCGAATAAATTTCGCCAAATTTATCAGGTGTAAACCAAATATCTATTTCATAAATTTCACCGGGTTGCAATAATGTATCTTTTGGATAATCTATAACATAAATCTCATTATTAGGTAAAGTCTCAACTCTATTAATCAAAATAGGAACGGTATCCATATTCTTAAATAAAGCAATTTTATTTATTGAAGTTTCCCAAACACATATTTCACCTAAATCAACAGGATTATTTTGTAAGTATAATAAATTTCTATCTCTTGCATTTAATGAAATTGGAATTTCATAATTATGATTACACGATTCAAAAATTATCGAATCCTTAATATATCCAGTATCAAGCGGAAGTACAGTAACATAAACTGTTTTACACTCACCAACTTTTATAGTATCTGGAATATTTTTTACTGTGAATTCAAAATGTTCGCCACTTTTAAAATAGTAATTCTCAAAAACTGCATCAGTCTTTCCTTTATTGCAAAATACCATCTCATATTCATAATCATTAGATGTACCTATTATTAAATTATCATTAATATGAATACTTGTTATTTCCATTTTTGGATATTCAATTGTAAATCCTGTTAAATTTTGAACTGACTCTGGTAAAGAAAAATTAACTAATAAACAATTATTTTCCCCTGCAGAATATTCTATAAGCGAATTAGTATTACTCGATAAAGTAAATCCAAGCAAATCACGAGGCAAAAAATCAGAAAAAAAAGTTGTTCCAAATCCTAATTTACCCGTTAAATCAAAAAAAGATATTTGTGACTGTCCACCAAATTCACCTCTATGAGCAAAAACACATATATTACCCGTTGGATTAAACCCCGATCCTAACGGGGTCTCTTCCGAACACATAATCTTTCTAAATAATGTTTTCGTTTCATTATCAAATATGTAATTTTCATTAGCTATTTTTTCAATTTTTGACTTGCCAGCTGAATTTAATGATAATCCTAAAAATCTTCCATTTTGAGAAACCGACAAACTACTAATTAAATTTAAATATTTAGAAAATTTATAAACATCTATCTCTTTTATCTTAGGAAATTCATCTAAAGATAACAATTTAATAGTGTTATCTAATAAAGCAACATACATAATATTGCTTCCGTAATTATATACTATATCTACAATTGGCGTTTTTTCATTAATGTAATATTTAATAAAATTTCCACCGGTATCAATAAATTGTATCTTATTAGAATACTTACTTGGACATAAAGCAATAAACCGTTTTAACGAATCAATAAGAACTTTTTTCGCCCTAAAGTTATCAACTAATTTTATATTTTTTTCAATATTATTAGAATTACTAGACCGACATAATAATATATCTGTTATTTCATTTTTATCTCTTAAAATTATAAATTTTTCATCATCTATGTATTTAGCATCTAAGTAATTAGAATTATCATCAATATAAATTGTCGTTATTGCAGCTGGTTCATCCTGCGAATATAAATCCCATTCTACAACCATCCCTGACGAATTAACCGTTACCACTTTTGTCGATTGAAAATTAAACTCAGCAGCATTAACTCTAGACGAATCATAATATAAACTAAGGGTTCTATTTCTATGAAATACTTGCGATACTTTAACTATCCCATTTGTTGTTAGAGTTTGCGGAACTTTCCATAAATATTTATATTCTTTCCCATCTATCGTATCAATAGGTTCCCATTTATTCCCCCCATCCGAAGAAAAACTTAATATAACAGGATGCGCAACTGCTTGTCCTCTCCATTCAATTAATACATCTTGACAAGGTGCAAAGTTTTCACCCCCAACTGGCGATATTAATTCTAATGTTTTTATTACCGGTACATCATATTCTTGTGTTACAAGTTCTAAACGTCTTTTAAGACCACCTGCATAATGAAATATCATAAACTCTCTTTTAAAAGGTTTATCTTCAGGTCTTGTATAGAGAATAGTCAATAAATAATCATTTCCCGGTAATAACATTTTAGGCGGTGGTGTTTTATCAAAAGAATTACCCGACCATATTTGCTTAAAATAAGGAGAAGTAAAAGTAATAGAATCTAAATGACAAGGCTCGAAATGTCTATATTGTAAATAAATTTGAATAGGTTCTTCTGTCGTCTGTCCCGAAAAAACAACATCGTATATCTTACTATTTCTATCTGAATTTAAAAATGTAATAAGTGGAACAGAATAAGATAGCTGCGGTATATCCCTATAAGCAACTTCACCTTGATAAGTAACTATAAGCTCAAAAATAGTATTTCCAACCGTATTTATTTCAGACGTCCATTCTAAATATTGCCATCCATCTTGTGCTACATCAGAATATTTTATAGTCTTATTTATAATAGCATTGGATTCTAATAAAATAGAATTATTTTCATCTATAATAACAGGAATGTTACCATCCTTTATAACTTTTATTTTAGAATAAAAAATAGGCGCCTTACCTACATCATAATAACAATCATTGTTCTTATAATAAATTACTAATTCTGCATTTGAACCATATTGTAAGATTATACAAAAAAATAATAATATAAAGATAAACTTTATTATTTTCATTCTATTTTCCAATTTGTTTCTTCAATTCAATAAACAATTTTAAAATATCTTTCTCGTCACTAAATGTAGCAGTACGTACAAGATAAAACTTTTTATTATGTTTAATTTTTATTCTTATAATTCTTGCACTATTGTTTACAACTTTTGTTGGACTATGCCCTATTTTAATCTTTTCTATATCACTAAAATATATTTTTTTTGCAAAAAATCTATTTCTAAAAATTAAATAATCTTTACCAAATATAATCTGTCTTTTCTTTATAGTTAGTAAAATTAAAACTATTGATGTTATAACCGTTATTAATAACATTAATAAAACAATAGGATCATAAATAACAAATGTAAATTCCCCATTATTTAAAAACGCACGTAAAACAATAAATATTATAAGTATTATTAAATATATAGCAAGAAATTGACCATAAAGTGTTAATTTCTGCGAAAATATTTTATCCCCTTCACAAATTTTTATATCATTACTTTTTTTCATATCAATTTTATTCCCATATTAATAAATTCTAAAAAAAATAAAAATAAACCTAATACAACAAAACATTATAATTTATTCAACAGATTGATTTAATAACTCAGTTCTTTCTAATATCTGAAGATTTTCAATAACAGATTCCATATTTCCTTCTACAATCTCTCTTAAATTATAATTCTTATTATCACCTTCTAATCTATGGTCAGTTACCCTATTCTGTGGCCAATTGTATGTGCGTATTTTTTCAGACCTATCACCTGTCTTTATCATAGCTTTACGTGAAGATGATAATTCATCTTGTTGCTTCTTTAATTCTATTTCGTATAATCTTGCTCTTAATACTTTCATTGCTTTTTCTTTATTTTTTAATTGCGAACGTTCATCTTGGCATGAAACAACTATATTAGTAGGAATATGCGTTAAGCGTACTGCCGTCTCAACTTTATTAACATTCTGTCCGCCTGCACCACCAGAACGAAATAAGTCCATTTTAATATCCTCCTCTCTTATTTGAATATCAACTTCCTCAGCTTCAGGTAAAACCGCAACCGATGCAGCAGAAGTATGTAAACGTCCATTAGTCTCGGTTTCTGGAACCCTCTGTACCCTATGAACACCACTTTCATATTTTAACTTCCCATAAACTCCATCCCCATTTACGACAAATATAATTTCTTTATATCCTCCCATTTGACTTTCATTGAAATCAATAACTTCAACTTTAAATCCCATAATATCAGCATAACGTTGATACATTCTAAATAAATCACCAGCAAAAATACCTGCTTCATCTCCACCAGTACCTGCCCTAATCTCAATAATACAATTTTTTATATCATTAGGATCACGTGGAATTAACAATAATTTTAACTTTTCTTCTAAATCAGAAATAATTATTTGTAATTCATTAATTTCATCATAAGCAAGTTCACGTAATTCTGATTCTGTAGTTTTGTCTTCAATTAATTCACGTGATGATGCCATATCATTACAAGCTTTTACGTATTTTTTGCCAACTCCAACCACATCTTGTAAAGACTTAATCTCACGATTTAATTCACGAAACTTATTTATATCATTTACAATCTCTGGAGCATTTAATTTTTCTTGCAAAAAATTAAATTTCTCAATTATCAATAAAATTTTATTTAACATATTTTTATTATTATTTAATTTAATTGTTTTCTATTTTTTTGTACCTCTATATGCATTCATTAATAAACCAGCAAGCGACATATTTATAATTAAAGAAGTACCACCTTGACTAATAAAAGGTAATGTTATACCCATAACTGGAAATATACCTATAACCATCCCTACATTAACAAATATATGAAATAAAAACATAGAAGCAATTCCAAATGATAATGTTGAAAAAAATTTATCTTTAGAAAGATATGATATTGTTCCAGCCCTATGTACTATCATTAATAAAAAAATAATTAAAATAGTAGCCCCAAATAACCCAAACTCTTCAGCAGGTATTGAAAAAATAAAATCTGTCCATTGCATAGGAACATAACGAAGTTGTGTAAGTGTACCTTGTAAATAACCCTTCCCAATTATACCACCACTACCTACCGCTAGTATAGATTGTAATACATTATAACCTATACCTTGAGGATTAAGCCCGGGATTTAAAAATACATCAATTCTAGCCTGCTGATGTGGTGCAAGTATATCATATATATAATGGCTAATAATACCAGAACCTGTTATTAATATAACACCTATTATATACATATATATTTTTTTTCGAAATATTAATAAAAATAATGATAAAAACAATATCATTACTAAATATATATTCATACCCTTTAAAGCAACTATACCAGTTAATAACATTGCAGAAATTAAATACAAATAATAAATATCAAAACCACCCCAAAATAAAATACCAACAAATATAATAATTAATACAACTGCAGAACCAAAATCAGGCTGTAATAATATAAGAATAAATGGTAATAATACTATTCCTAACATTATAGAAAAATCTACAATATTATTAACACTAGAATTGTATTTTGATAAATATTTTGATAACATTAATAAAGTAGCAACCTTAGCTAATTCTGCAGGTTGGAACGAAAACGAACCAAAAATTAACCACCCACGTGTCCCATATATCGTTTTACCAAAAAACAAAACAAATAATAAAATAGCTATGGATAATATATATATAAATATAGAACTAGATTTAATAAAATTTGATGGTAAAAAAGCAAATATAATCATAAATCCAACCCCAATTAATGCAGATAGAATTTGCTTATTGAAAAAAATTAAATTTTTATCAAATAAAGCAGTGCCACTATAAATTACAGCTATCCCTATAAAAACTAATAGTAAAGTCAACAATAAAGTTTTTATATCAATATATTTTTCTATTTTATCCAAATTAGATTTTTTTTCTTGTAGTAACATCTATTTTATTTCTATTATTATTTTTCTATTAATATTAAATATTTTTATAAATAATATTACTCTAAGTTATATTTATTATTATAATTGTCTATCTGTAATAAAAGCTCTTTTGTTATACGTGTCGGCAATTCAGAGTTTGTTATTTCTCCAGAAATAGCTATCCCATCAACCCCTACTTTCATAATATTTTTTATATCTTGTATTTTTATACCACCAATAGCTACAATAGGAACTTGAATATTTAATCGATTTAAATTATTCTTTATTTCTTTATACCCATCTATACCTAATATAGTATCCAAGTTAGATTTTGTTTTAGTAAATCTAAAAGGTCCTAAACCAATATAATCTGCACTTTGTTTGTATATATTAATAATATCTTTTAATGTATTAGCTGTTCCTCCAATTATAACATTATTACCTAATATTTCTCTAGCTAAGATAATAGGACTATCATTTTTACCGAGATGTACTCCATCAGCACCAATTTCTTTACATATATCCACATAATCATCAATAATAAAAACAGCATCATGTTGCTTACATAGAATTTTTAACTTAAACGCTATTTCTATTATTTTTGTTAAATCATTATTAATATTTTCTGTTTTATAACGCAACTGTATCCATTTACATCCACCAAATAAAACCTTCTTTACAATTTCTATACAAGTAGATTCATCTTTATCATTTGTAATAAATTGTAATTTAAATTTATTTAAATCTAACAAACTCATTTTACTATAACTAATCTTTTATAAATAATTTTCTTATTGTTTATTCTAAACAAATAGAACGCATTTCAATAAATCTATTTATTAAATTATCAATGTTAGCATCAATTTCAAATTCACTCCATAAAGCACCTAAAATAGCACATCCTTTAAATCCAATCTCTTTTAATATATTTATATTATTTCTACTTACACCACCAAGAGCATAAACTTTGCTATTCAAAATACCAGACTTATACGCATCTTTCAATTCTTTATTACTAAAATTTGATTTATATCCGTTCTTAGATATACTATCAAAAATAGGACTAATAAACATATAATCAAAAATATCTAAATATTCCCTACATTCATCAAAACTATGAACAGAACAAGAAATAGTTTTATGTATATTCAATTTATTTTTTTTAGCATCCATTAAATTAGGTATATATTTCCCATGTCCTCCTCTAAGCCCAAAAATATCTATTAAATCAAAATGACTATGTAACACAATTCTATTATAATAATTACTATCTATTTTCTCTATAAATTTTATAATATCAATACGATTTAAATTCTTTTTCCTTAAATGAAAAATAGATAAACCTTGCTTAAAAAGCAAATCTAAAACTTCAAATTCATTTCTTAATAAGCTTGTAGACGATATAACAATTAAATTCATTACCCACCACAAGTTAATCTGATGATAATAATTTGATCTTTATCCTTTAATAAAGTCTCACGCCATTTTTGTTTTTGAACTATAGTATTATTAAGTGAAACAACTATATTTTCTGGTAAATTATCTATTCTATTAATAGCTTGTTCTATATTTAATTCTGTCTCTTCAAAACAAAATTGCTTGTCGTTTATGTATATATTCATAAAATAGAAATAAATTACGAAACCATGATATAATATTTAATTATATATTTTCAATATATAATGATTTTTTTACAATATGATTCTTATTCTTTGGTATCAAAATATAAACTTATTTAAAAGAAAGATTAATATTCTTGTAAAATTAAAATATTATAACTAGTACTTTTAGAACCATAAAAGATTACAGAATAATTTTTTCTTAAAGTCATCATTAAATCAGCAGCCTTAGATAAAAATTTACCATCTATTTGATTCTCAAAAAATAAAGCAAACTTTTTTTCACGTGTAAATGTTTCAACTTGCGACGCTGTTTTATAAGATATATTCTCTTGTAAAATATAATTATTAGTAGAATCAGACTTTACTCTTAATACAGGAACATCATAAGCTGCGTTTATATAACGTCTTTTATAATCTTTATCCGTAGCACCAAGATACTTAGATTTTATAGCAAAGATATCAGTATTATCTTTTGTTCCCGATGCAATAACAATTACCCTATCACTCGCCGTTGCAGTAAAATTTATCTCTTTCCCATTAATAGTAATTGTAGTATTTCCAACAGGTACAAAAGTAGCCAACGAATTAGACATGTATAATTTAGCTTTAGATAATAAATTATTGATTTCAATGCTCGACTGCTTAATATTATTAACAACATTAACAATTTGTACAAAAACAGACTGCTCTGCAAATTCAATAGGCTTTAACTCTTCATTTTCCTCTATTAAAGTAAGTTGTCCATCTCCATCTTTAAAATCAATAACTAATATATAACTCTTATTATTCTCTACAAAAACATTAGAACTAAATAAATATTTTGCAGGTTCGGTAGATGTAAAAACAGATATAGGTAAAACCCCACCTTCAAAAGTCACACCATTTGAAACATTTCCCGCTGTTAGTGCTTTCGCAAGTACATTACCACTTTCATATCCATTTTCATTATTAGCCTCTCTTGCACCTATTGAAACATTAATACCACTCTTTTCATAATTACCATTTATAACTCTAATTATTGCTTTATTTGAAACATTATTTATAGCTATTCTATTAGGTGCAACAAGAACTAATTTGTTTCCTGCTTTTCCTTTTGCATCTAACGCTATCGCTGTATACTTATTAAAAACTTCAAAAGGATATTTAACAGTATCAGTACAAACCGCATTAGCAATAAGTTGAATTTTATCTCTGTCTCTATTATTACAAGTTGATATTTTATGATATTTATCAATAAAATTAGGATTAAGATTTGATACTATTTCACCGCCTGGAATATTATTTATAGTAATATCAGTAGATGATAAATTAATTACTCTTATATACGCATCACGTTCTGTGATTACTTGAGGATGTAAAAGAATATTAGGTTCGTCTGAAAGCTCATCAACAAAAAATACTTCATCTTTTTTATTTATTATAATAACATATTGCTTGCTCCCCTTTAATTCTAGTTGATAAACTCCAAGCAATGTCGTATCATTTGATGTATTTTTTAGAATCGAAAAAGTACGCGTTCCTTTGTATATATTTCTTATACCACTTGATTTCTTATATTGTAATTGACTAATAATAGCAGAATCATTCGGACACCCTAATAATAATGTATATGTACATGAAGTATCATTATTAGCATTAAACATTTTTAAATAACATTCGTTTGTATCATACGGCGCAACCGAAGTAGTTTGTATCTTTACTATTGTGTCAACAACTTTATAATTAGGTGATCCTAAAGGAGACGGTAAAGCCATTATAATATATCTAGTGTTCCTTGCAAATTTATGCTTTAATTCACCCGTGTTAAATTCAACAACACCATTATTCAATACTTCAATATATACAGAATCAGAAGGAGGATTACTAAAATTAGAAATTGTATTATATGCAATATTACTAAAACTTGTTGTTTTATCTAAAACTAATGTTCTAGGTTTCTCATCACCTGCAAAATTTAAAAAACGAACATTAACTGTTTCAAATATCATTGCAGGATTAACCAAATTATTATTCTCTTTTGCACATGATGAAAATAATAATAAAAGTAAATTTAAATATATAAACCAATAAATAGACTTATTCTTTGAACTTATATTAAAATCACTCATAAACAAAATAATTTATATTATATATTATTTTATAATTCTATAATACAAAAATACAAAAAAAAAATTAAAAATAAGTCTATATTGTTATAGCAACAAATAAATATATAATAACTTTTAAATAAAATATTTTACTAATTTTTAAACACATTATTAACTATTATCAAAATATTAAGCCTTAAATATTTATTAATCTTAAATAAAATATTTAAATAAATAATTAACTTTCAACTTTAAAAAATAATTGATAATAATCCATTCCTGTCATCTCATCCTTCCCCCTTATTAAATTTTCAGTATCTTTATGAAGTATTATATCAAATCTATCATCAAGTTTTATAACAGACTTAAAATCTTTAATCTTATTTTTTACTGCCGATTTGTCTATTTCAAAATTTATAACTTCTTCTAATTGATTATGTTCCATATAATACTCTTTATAATCATTAAATTTTTCTATAACTTCTTCACTCTCTAACACTTCATTACTATAATCTTCAAGAATAAAATTATCATTTGAAAGACAATAATCTACTGTCTTATTTAATAAATCGATCTGTGAAACTTTTGCAATATCAAAATTTGCTGGTAACTGTTCAAATACAAAATTACCAATACAATCCAAAGTTGATTTTGTAAAATAATAATTATCTTTATAAGGTTTTAAATTTAAAAAATCTTCAAGCCAATATCCAACGTCATCTTTTGTTATTTTTTTATCTACAATAGAAACAATATAACCATTGTCCTCTTCTTCATTAAATATAATACACCCTTTTGTTAACTTATTAATATTAACACCACGTTCTGTTTCAACTTCAAAACGCTCATTTGATGGATTTATTTTTATAATTGTATCAATAGTCTCGGTTTTGAAAATTCCTATACCGTTAGTCATATTATCATTTACAATACATCCATTAAATAATACTATAAACAAATGGCCACCAACTATCTTAGGATTACGTACTATATGAAATAAATTATTTGCAATTTTTTTCGATTCATTCACAAAAGACGAATAATCTCTAAATATAGTTCTAACAGCTTGATATATTTCATTGATCTCTATATTATCAAATGTATAATATTCATTTGATTTTAAAAATGGTTTAATAAAATGTTGTAATAAACTACTCTCTAATTCACTTCCCATAATAATAGTAGAATTAGACAATAGAATAGAATCACCTTTTAATTTATTACCTACAGTATGAATAATAATATTCTCTATTCCAACTTCTGAATAAAATACCATATTATCTTTATTTTTATAAATGTTATTATATTAAATTATGTTATATATTTCGTCTACAAACAGAAGAATAATTACAAAACCTACAATCATCTTTTTTAGGGTCGCTCGCTAATTTTAAATTATCAAAACCACATCCTTCTATTGTATTTTTAATGTCTATTGCCTTTTTTAATGCTTCTTCTAATACTTCGTTTTTTAATACTTCGTTATAGTATTTTTCTGTTTCTTTTAAAGCATAATATACTCCACTAGCTTCATCTGATATTTCTTTTCCCTTATCTTTTAATTCCTTTTTAATAATTTCTTTTATAGCTAAAAAATATATAGGTAGTTGTAAAGACTTAATTTCTTTTATTTCTTTTACAGACGGAAGCTTTCCTGTTTTATAATCAGCAACTCTAATTTTTATTTTATTATCAGTTTCAGCTATTTCTACTCTATCAATTTTACCTTTAATTTTTATTGTATTTTCAGGATTATCATCTAATTTTAATTTTTCTTGTATTTGTTTTTCAAAGAAAATAGAATTATAATTTTTTCCCTCGTTTTTTTTATATTTTAATTCTCTACCAAACCATTTATCAAGTTTTCCACCTTTACACAAAACTTTTGATTTAGTAAAATTAATAATATTGTTTTTATAATCAGTATTATTATCTAAAATGTTTTCTGCTTCATCTTTTAACTCCTTCTTTAATGCATCTTTATCAAATTCATCATTATTAATATCAAATGTATCAAAACCATTAAATTGTTTCTTATACTTTTTTTTACAGTTTTCATAAAATTTTTCTAATATTTTATGATATATATTACCTATTTCTAAACTACTAAAATCTTCATCTACCTCTTCTATATCTTTTCCTATTTTTAATACATATTCTAGAAAATAACTAAAAGGACATTTCATATAAGCTTCTAACTCCGTTACAGAATAAGACTTATTATCACTTTTTTCATCATTTTTATTTTCTTTATGTGTTTGTATTATATCATTCTTTTGAGTTTTCGTTTCATTATATTCTAAATTATTTTTATCAAATATCTTATTATCTTTCAAAATCATCTCATAATCAAAAATATCATAATTTATCCATTCAAATTCTTTTTCATTTTCAGACATATCCTTTTTCTTTTCAGATATATCCTTTTTCTTTTCAGATATATCCTTTTTTTTCTTTTCAGATATATCTTTCGGTAATATATCTAATAGCTCATTTATAAATGAAGATCTAGAATTATTCCCATATTCAGTAGATTTTGGAGAAAAGAAATATATCTTTTTTTCATCAGAAACATTATCTACTAAAAATTGAATAAATTTCATTTTTTCATTATTCTCATGAATTTCTTTACTGTGTAATAACTCTTTTCCTAAAAATTTATCCATTTTAAATTTTTCTGGAAAATCACCTTCTACAATTCCACATAAAATCAGTACCTTAAAACTAATTCCACGTATTTGATCTATAGATGTAACATTTATAAAATCACCACCTTTTTTATAAATATTATATTTCTCAGATGCAACAAGAACTTTTAACATTTCAATAAAATAACTAATCTCATACTTATAGGCCTTATCTTTATTATTATTTATTGCATCAAAAGCTTTTCTAAAACTTTCTAAAGTATTTTCAAATTTTTCTAACGCTTTAATACTTTTTTCAATTTCTTCTTTTAATTGAAATTCATTAATACTTATAACTTTATTTGTATTTTTTTCATATTTATATAAAGATTCTTCTAATATATTTTTAATATTAAATTTTTTTATAATACTATCAATAATATCTTTAAAAGATTCAATCGATAATTTCTTATTTCTTATTTCATCTTTTATTTCATCTTTTATACCTTCTTCAAAAAATTTTTTTATAATATCTAAAGAACTTTTTATAATATCTAAAGATTTTATAATATCTAAAGATTTTATAATATCTAAATCTTTTATAATATCTAAAGATTTTTTTCTCCAAACCTTTTCTTCTATTTCTTTTTCTTTTTCTTTTTTAATAATTTCTAATCTATTTTTTAAAACTTCAATACTACTATAAAAATCTTCCGTATACTTTATTTCAGTAATCTTATATTCAGAAATAATATATAATAATTTATTTAAAAATTTATTTAAATTATATATATTAATTACATCGTCTGTTTCTTCTTTAATTTTATCAATATCGTTAGAATCAATATTTATATTAATACTATTTATAAAAGAAATAGCATCTATAAGTCTATAAATATTTTTATAACATAACCCACTTGAATAAATTTCTAGTATACTAAAAATAAAATTTACAACAAATGATGTCGATAATGTAAATCTATCAGATATATTAACTAATAAATTAGCTTCACTAAAATATTCTCTTATCAAAAACGAATATTTTTTAGGTGTTCTTGAACAAACACAAATATCACTTGAATTAATATTTTTATTATTTATTAAATAATTTATTAACTTAGCAATATATTCTACTTCATTAACAATATCATCTGCTTCATATATTTCTATTCTTTCACCAATTCTTTCACCAATTCTTTTATCAATATCTGTGTTTTTTTCTTTTTCATCACTAAATAAATTTTTACAAATATAATTTATTTCTTCATTTTCATTATATTCAACTAAGTTAAATTTATTATCTATAAATACATTATACCAATTTCTAACTAATTTATTAACACTCTCCGAAACAGTAAAACTATTAACCTCTGGATAACTTAAATTAATACATAAAGGAATATCATTATTAGCAAATATAGATAAAAAGTTTGCTTCCGGCACTCTAAACTCAAAAAATCCATATATTAATATATATTCAACATTATCATATATCTTAAAATTGTTATAACAATTATTCAAAATATTTGGATCGCATTCTTTATTAATTTTATTAAATTCATCTATTATTCTATAATTAATACCTTCTGCATCTATATATTTTTCTCCTAAAATATTTTCATATTCTTTATATATTTTAAATATATCATTAAACCGTTTCTCTTCATAAGTTATAATATCATCACTATCATAATTATCATTATTTTCTATATCACAAGCTCTTATACCATCCTCTTTTAAGCCCAATATAATAGACGATATTTTATCTAACATTTGAATTGATATATAATTAGAATTATCATCTTTTTTATAATATTCAAATCCCTGCTCTTTATTTATTTTATTTATTGCTTTTTGCATAAATAAAATCGACATAGCTCTATCTATATAATTAATATTTTCTTTTCTATCCAATATCTTATCTAATACTTTTTTAGAAAATTCTTCTAATGTATAAAATTTTAACTCAGAAACAGTACAAGCCTTTTCAGTATTTTTAAAACGCTCATACTTTCTAATAAAAAATTTATTTCTCACTTCTTGAACATATTTTTTAGTAGGAAGAATTAAAATAGCTTTCTCATCATCTTCCTTTTCTATAAGATATTCTATAAAACTATCAATATCTATTGGGAATTCCTTCCCTTCATTTTCTTTGTATTTTTTAAAAGAATTATTATAAATATATTGTAACATAAATCATAATATTAATAATTAATAAAAAATATAGTATAAATATTTATTTCAAAACTTCACCTGTATCATAAGCGAAAAATACAAAATCCATAACATCAATAGAAATATTTATACGTAAACAAAATTCAAGGAATTTCCTTTCAATAAATAAATAATTTTTTTCAGTATTAGGAAGTATTTTCGTATCAATAACATTACATATTTGTAAATGTTTCATAATATGCCTATCAATAATAGCAAGATTTTTATATCCAATATTTCTTAAAAAATGAGAAGATTCTTTAAAACTTACACCTTTAAAATTTTCACTTATCTTTTTCCTTTTTTCTATAACAGATATATCCTCGCCTAAAATCTTATATAATTCATCATAAAAGTCAATAGCTTTTAATAAACGCTCAGATTTAACATTATGAAACCTTATATAATGTTCTCGGTTATTTAATATATCAACTGGATTAAATTTATTTTTATAAAAATCCCTCTTCTCTAATTCATTTTGTACCAACATAGCTTTTTTTGCACTAGATTGAGGAGTCAAAATACAAAAACAAAATTCATAAAAATATTTATCTTTATTGATATTTTTAAGATCCTTTAATCGTTCAAACTCTTGTAGTCTTTCAATAATTTGTTTTTCAAATCTTATATAAGTTTCTAGTAAATATTCCGGTATATCTATATTTTTTTGTGTATTCATAATCATAAATATAAGTAATATATAATTACTTTTAGTTGTTTAATTTAACTCTATTGTATATATAACTAATAATAAATATACAAACTTGTAATAAAATAATAGTAGCCCCACTTGGCAAATCTATTAAAAAAGATATATATAGTCCCAAAATACTACTTAAGACACCTAATATAATAGAAATAATTGTCAACTGTAAAAAAGTTTTTGAAAATAATATAGCAATAGAACTTGGCAAAATAAGAAAAGCCGAAATAAGAACAATACCAACTAATTTTATAGCAGTTATAATAAATATAGCTAGTAAAATTGATAATAAATAATCTAATTTTACAACATTAATTCCGTCTGCAATGGCAAGGTCTCTATCAAATGTAGAATATGCTAACCTTTCCCAGTATATTATAATAATTGATACTATTATAACTGTTATAATACTTAAATAAATAACATCTAATCTTGATATAGCTAATATAGAACCAAATAAAAAAGAATATGCATCTGCAACATATCCTGTTTTTAAAGATATAAATACAATACCAAGTGCTATTGAAGCAGAAGAAATAATCCCTATAGATGAATCAATTTCTAATTTTGTTTTTTCTTTTATTAAAAACATTAAAATTGATATAATTATAACAAAAGGTACTGCTATAAACATAGGTTCTATTCCAAGTAGTATACCTAACCCAATTCCTCCTAAAGCAGAATGAGATAATCCATTTCCTAAAAAACTCATTTTTTTCTGTACAACAAATACTCCAAGCATACCACTCAATATTCCAACCAATATACCCGTTATTAACGCCATTCGCATAAAATCATATCGTAAAAATTCATTTATCATCTTTTAATCCTAATTTAACGCTGTGAGAATGATTGTGATTAGAAAATGTCAACATAAGGTTATCATCAGTAAGAACTTCTGTGGAATTTCCATAAGAAATAATAGTTTTATTTAGTAAAATTACCTTATTTGAATGATGATAAGCAGAAGAAATATCATGAGTTATCATCATAATAGTAGTACCATAATCTTTATTCAATCTAAATATAATTTTTTCAAGTTCACGTTCACAGACAAAATCAATACCAGAAGAGGGTTCATCTAATAATAATAAACTCGGCCTACTAATTATAGCTCTTGCTAAATATACACGTTGTAACTCACCACCAGATAATCTAGATAATTGTCTATATGCTAAATAATCTGCATTGATATCTTTTAAAATTTCAATAGCTTTATTTTTCATCGCTTTTGAAATTATAAAATTCCAAGTCCCCGTTATTCCACTACATATAAGCTCTAAAACAGTAGCAGGAAATTTCCTATCTAATGTTTTAACCTGTGGGACATATCCAATTGATTTTTTTTCATCAAGATTTGGAAATAATATTCGACCTGTTGAAGGTCTAATAAGACCAAGTATTAATTTAAATAATGTAGTTTTCCCCGCACCATTAGGTCCTACTATAGAAATAAATTCACCACTTTTTATTTCAAAAGAAATATTTTCTAATATTAATGTATTAGAAGGGATAGTAAGATTAATATTGTCAAAAATAAGAATATCTTTATTAGTCATTCTCTATTCTATTATTTTTTATTAATATAAATAATTATATTATATTATATTATATTATATTAATCACAGTTACAATTCACAACTTTTTAATTTTATAGAAAAAACAAATGAAATTAAAACTACTTCAAATAAATATCTAAATACTAAATATACTTATATATAATACGTAAAAATATTTATAGATAGTGATTGTTATTAATCACTATCTATAAATTTAAAATATAATAATAAAAAAATTATTTTATTAATTTTTCTAATTCATCAAGATATCTATTCATTTTCTTTATAGTTTTATTAATAGGTTCAGGACTTGACATATCAACACCAGCTTTTTTCAGTAAGTTTATAGGTGTATCAGAACTTCCAGAACTTAAAAATCCTAAATATCTATCAATAGCAGGTTGCCCTTCATTAACAATTTGCTCTGAAAGTGCTTGCGCAGCTGCAAAACCAGTTGAATACTGATATACATAAAAATTATATTTTGTAATATGATGTATTCTTGCCCAAGATAACCCTTCTTCTTTATCTGTTTCCATTGCATCGCCCCAATAATATTGGTAACGTTCTGCAAAAAGTTTCGTTAATTCTTCTGCTGATAAATATTCGCCATTTTGTGCTTTAGAATGAATCATTTGTTCAAATTCAGCAAATCGTGCTTGTCTAAAAAAAGTAGCTTGTGCATTTGTCAAAAAAGTCTCATATAAAGCACATTTTTCTTCTGTTGTATTAGCTTGCTTAATTAAATAATCTAAAAGTAAAGCTTCATTTGTTGTAGACGCAACTTCTGCAACAAAAATAGAATAATCACTATAATGATACGGTTGTTTTTTCTCAGTAAAATAAGAATGCATATTATGTCCCATTTCATGAGCTAATACAAACACATCATCTAATGTTCCACCCCAATTTAACAATACCCATGGATGAACACCACATCCACAACCATTTGAATAAGCACCACTACGTTTAGATTTAGTTTCATAAACATCAATCCACCTATTATTAAACGCTTTTTCTAATGCTGCAATATATTCCTTACCTAGAGGTTTTAAAGCTTCTTTTACAATATCCATACCTTCTTCATAAGTGTATTTTTTAGGTACAACTGGGAACAAAGTTACATAAGTATCATATGGATGTATTTTATTTAATTTTAAAGCCTTACGTTTAATTTTAGCCCATCTATGTAATGTAGAAACATTATCTTGTACTGTCTTAATTAAATTATTAAATACCTCTATAGGAATATTATTTTCATATAGTGCTGCCTCCAAAGGTGATTTAAAATTACGAATCTCTGATAAAGCTATTCTTGTTGCAACTCGACCATTAAAAAGTGCTGCATAAGTATTTATAACTTTTTCATACCCTTCATAAATTCCCTTATAAACATTTTCTCTATATGTCCTATCAGTAGAATATAAAGCAGAACGATATCTACCATGAGAAAGTTGAATATTAGTACCTTTTGAATCTTTTACTTTTCCTAATGGTAACTCTGAATCATTCAAAACACCATAAACCTTATTAGGAATACTTATAACAGTACCTAATTTAGCAAGTACAGCTTCTGATTCTGATGATAATGTATGAGCTTTCATTCTAAAAGCTTGTTCCAAATAATAAGTATAATCTTTTAATTTATTCTCTTCTTTAATAAAATTTTCAATTACTGAATAATCTACTGAAAGTAATTCTGGAGAATAAAAAGAAGTTATAGCAGAAATATCACTTAACAACTTCTTTACTCTATCTACTAATATTTGATTTTGTCCATTACTTACATCCATATCCAAAAGTAAAGACACATACATATAAAGTCTTGAAAAACGCTTCCAAATTTCATTATATTCTTCGATACCCATTAATAAATTCTGAGCCGTTTTTGTTAATTGACCTTTATTTTTTGTAAATAATTTTGCAAGATTTTCTACATCTTTAAAATCTTTCTCAAATGCAGAATTATTTGCATATAAATCCGATAAATTCCATTTATATTTATCTGCAATTTGAGCACGTGTCGGTACTTCTTGAGCTTTAAGCATAGTTGTAATTCCAATTACAAATAATAAAACTACAAAATAAATCTTTTTAGACATTATAAATCCTAATAATTTTTATTTTAACTAAATTATAAATTCTATTAATTAAATTCAAATAATACAAAAATAATAAACTTCTATAAAAAATTAATATTCTTTTTTTCTATATAATTTTCAATTTCTAACCAACTGTCTGTTACAAATTCAGCTTGTGTAGAATCATCACGATATTTATCTAAAAAAACAGAATTATCTCCACAATATTTAATTGCACGCATACCAACATTAACTGCCCCTTTTATATCAGTACGTTCAATATCACCTATATGAAGTGCTTCATCTGGACTGCAATTTAACTCCTCTAATACTTTTCTAAAAGCAAATGCATGTGGTTTTGCAACTCCCGTTTCATCAGAAAAACTAAATGCAGAAAAATATTCTAACATATCTTCTTTTTTCATTAAATTACGCATATTAGTACCAGGACTAAATCCGGTATCAGAAACAATTGCTAATTTATATTTTTTACTTAAATTACCTAATACCTGTTTTGCATACGGTAATATTTTTGGCGGGAAATAAATAATAGAGTTTTCAAAAAACTCTACAACGTAATTAATTGCAAGAGAATTATTTTCAAATTTCATTTCATCCCAAATGAAATTTATAATCTCCCGTGAATTAGGAGTACGGTATTCTTTTTCCCATATTTCAGAATAATACTTCCAAGAATAATTTATAACTTCTTTTAACTTATTAAAACTTATATCTATACTCAAATCTTTTAATGTAGATGTAAGAACATTTAATCTTGCATCATTCCTTATATTTCCATCATGAGAATCAAAAAGAGTATTCCAAAAATCTACTGTAATTACTTTAAGTTTTTTATGCATATAATATATAAAATAAATAATTAAAAAATAATAAATATAATAATAGTTTTTTAATATTTCAAACAAAGTTATAAAAAAAAGAAAGAGAGTTCTCTCTTTCTTATTATAAAGCAAATTAAAAAATAATTCTAAATTAAAAATTAATTTGGTAATCCAGAAAAACCAGCATCATTTGTAATTTGTTCATTTGTTTCAATTTCACCATTATTTTGCTCAAATTTAATTATATTATCAACAAGTGCATTACTAAACAATTTAGCATGCTGAGGAGTCATAATAACTCTTGCATGAACTTTTGCTTTTGGTACTCCCGGTAATATTCTTGTAAAATCAAAAATAAACTCAGCTTGGGAATGAGAAATAATAGCAAGATTAGAATAAACACCTTCTGCAGTATTTTCATCTAATTCTATACTAATTTGTTGTGTAGGTTTGTTTTCTTTTTTATCCATTATTATTATATTTCTGTTAAAATTAGTAAAATATTGACTTAATTTATTTTAATTTTTTTTCTATATCAGAATATTTAGGATTATTAGTTTGACCATAAATCTTTAATAATCTTAAATAATATCTTTCTTTTTTATCTTGTGGCATATATTTTTCTAAAGCTTCAAGCTTAATTAAAGTTTCATTAAATTTATCTTTTGAATTCTTTCCAAGAGCTAAATAAATACCACATAGATCAGCAATTACATCATGATCTTTTGCAAAAGTACTTGTTTCTATTGTACGTTCAAAATATTCTGCTGCTTTCTTAAGAATTGGATAAAAAGCAGTTGTATCAGGCGCTTTCATTTTACCTGCACCAATTTGTTCGTTTTGTTCAACTTGAATCATAGCAGCTTTATTACCATAACAAGCAGAAATATTACGTAAAGCAGCATCAAAATTTGGATTAATATTTATTGCTTTTTCATATTGCGCAATAGCATTATCGTATTGCTTGTTTGTCATATAAACATCCCCAAGTTGAGCAAGAAATATAGGATTAGATGGATTCTTCTTAACATTTTCATTTATAGCACTAATTGCATCTTCAGGTTTACCTAATTCTTGATAAAGTGTTACAATAGCAGAATTTGCATTATCATCAAGTGGTGAAACACTTGTTACAATTTTAAAATAATCCAATGATTTTTGTTTGTCCTTTTTTACATTATAATATAAAGAAGCCAATGCAGATATTGGTTGAGTAAAACTACTTGGCACTATTTCACGTTCACCTTCTAATATATTTTTAGGTGGATCAAAACTCCAACTTCTAATAATAAATTTACCGTTTTCAGTACTTGAATAAACAAATAAATCTTTGTTTTGTACAATATATTTCTCTAAAACTGTAGAATCGGTATTATTCGTTTTTCCAGTACGAATAATTTGCGACTTTCCCATATCAGAAAGAACACTACGATCAGCTCCAATAAAGAATTTCTTTTTATTAGCAATATCAATTGATGGTTGTAATTTTTTTATATAAGTTTCATAAGCTTTCATAGCTTCTTCCGGCTTATCATTCATTTCATAAGCTATCCCAATCATACGATAAGCTTCATAAAAATCAGGACGAACAATAGTTATACCACTATAAATTTGAACTGCTGATTCTAAGTCCTTTTGATTTTTTGTTTTATTATATTGATTAAAAGCCATTTCACCTTGTTGTAACAATGATTTAAAAATTTCAAATTTAAATTGTTTTGGTTTGTCTTTTAATTTCACATCCTTAGCAACAAGTGGTTCTGCTTTATCCATATAATCTATTGCTTGTTGCAATTTACCAGCACCAATGTTTAACTCCGCAAGCAAAATATAGGCTTCACCATTTTTAGGATTCTTATCAAGTTCTTTTTGTAAATTTTCAATGGCCTTATCTATTTCACCATTTTTAATCGCAACTTTTGCAGTTGTCATCTCTCGCGAAGCACATTGAAAACCTTGTAATGCAATTGTTGCTATAACAAGTATAGCAATTAATTTAATGTAATGTTTCAAGGGTAACCTCAAAATAAATTATTTATAAAAAAAATTAATTATTTACGTTTTTATTTTTTATTTTTATTCTAATAAAAATTAATATTAATAATGATTATATAAATTATAATATAAAAATATATATTTTTACATAAGAAAAAGAACAAATACTTCTTCAATATACATATTTTATAAGCAAAAAACAAAAAACTATATTAAAAAGTATTAATATATAATAATTTAATTATTATATATTAATAAATATATTTTAGTTTTAAGGAATTGAACAAAAATAATTTATGAATGCAAACACCTCATTATTATTTTCATAAAAGAACAAAGGGAGTAAAATAGATACTGCTATTGTTACTATCATTACCATATAAATTTTAATTATTGGTTTATCAAAAACAACTACAAGTGCTTTTACATATCTTAATAATACAATAATAAATAATATAACATTTATAATTGCAAATATACCTATAAAATTAGATGATACATTTAATATTCTTGCAATAAATATACCTATCGGTAATAGTATAATATAAGGTACTACTGACCAAATTGTAATAGTTAATGACTTCTCAATCGATATTTTCATCCTTATAATTTTAGATATAATATTTACAATTAACGATATTATAAAAAAACAAGTCATTACTAGTAATGTCAAAAAACATAATAATAATTCAGGCTTCCATACCGCACTAAAAATTATAGATAAAATATTATTATATGGGAACAAAATAGTAAGTAAGTAACTATATTCAAAATTATATCTTAGCGATATTAAAATTGATGCTATACATAAAGCAAATGAAATAGATATAATTGCTCCTAAAATTAATGTTTGAGATATAGATAATATCCTATTATCCCTTATATCTGCATAAAAATTATATGGTCTTAAAAAAGCTCTTATTACATATTCTCTAAATCTACGATACCTATTAAGCATAAAAGCAACTACAGCAGTAAAAATAAGCCCTATAATAATATAAGAAATTGGTGTTTCATTCTCATAGCTGCCTGCATTTAATAAAGGAATTTTTTCATCGTTAAATAAAGCTTTTGTAACATTGTAAGAAAATCTATTAATATGATATATATCAGTAAGTCCAGTTGTATTTAAATACTGATTATAATAATTTAATGTTAATATAGGATATTCTGTTTCATAATCATTAAATGAATTAATCAAACACCCTACAAGAGCAAGATTTTTAGATATATTATAACAATTTTTTATAAAATATGCTTGATATTCAATAGAAGTTCTATCCTTATAACCATTAAAATTATTTGGATTTATAGCACTAGAAAACGAAAATAATATAGGCAGTTCAATAGAATCTTTTTTATCTCTTAACTTATTTTTTATATATTCATATTGAAATTTTTTACCAAAGAAATTTATAAATAAAAAATCAAAATTATCAGTACTAAATTCTTCTAATTCTAAATTAATTAATTTATATTTTAATATTTTTTTATTATTTATTACTTCTGATAAACTTTTTACTATTTCATTATATTCAGCACACTCTGTTACCTCATTCCCTAAACCAACTGCAACAAAAGATGAATTTCTAGAATAAATATTTATCATTCTATATATCATATTTCTTGAACGCACAATAAGTTCATCATCCTTGAAAAATTCTCTTGGTATATTGTTTAACGGAATATCAATTAACATTAAAAGTCCATATTTATCACATAAATATGCAAAATAAGGATGAGGTACTTTTGTAAAACGAACAGTATTTGCTCCCAATATTTTTATTGATTTTATATCTTCTTCTAATCTATATGCACTTAATGTATTTTTATTAGAATAAAAATATTCATAATAAGTAATAGCTTTTATTTTAATAATTTCACCATTTAATTCTGCTGATTTTTTGTTTATTTTAAATGTTTTTAAACCAACATTAACAAAATAATCATCAATAATTTCCCCTTTTGTCTTTAATTCAACTTTCAACATATATAACTCTGGAGAATCAATTTCCCAACGTTTTAAATCACTACAATTTATATGGAATTTTACATTAGCAGTTCTTGAATCCGGAATGAATAAAGAATGCGTTACTGTTGGTATAACAACAACGCCTGATTGTTTATGTATTAATTTATATTCAATTTGTATATGAGTTTTTTTTTGACCAATTTTATTTAAAGTAGTATCTTTTCTATCACTTAATATTTCACCTGCAACACAAGTTATTAAACCATCAAGAAATAAATTACCGTCCTGTTCATTTATATTATAACTCAAATCATTTATCCATATCTTTGATGTAGACATTAAAAAAGGTTCCCTTATAATACCCTTAACATTCAAACTAGCATTTATAGTAGACATAAATAATTTTCTTGTTATCTTAGAATTAGATAAGAAAATAACTTTTAATTCATTATCACCAGCATTAATAAGATATTGCGGGATATCTAATTGTATAGGCAAAAAATCACCATCATTTTTAGTTATAAGCTCATCATTAAAATAAAATTCAACTTGACCTACAATACCAGAAAAATATATATGTAATTTTCTATTATCTATAAATTCTTTTTCTATTCTTAAACTTTTCTTGTATATTACTTTACCTTTTGTTGTTTCTGTAAAAGGAACTGGAGCTTCTTGCCAAACATTATTATCATAACTCTTTACCCAACCACTCGTTAACGAAATAATATCTCTATTCTGTGAATTTAATATTTCTGATACTTTATCTTTAGATAAATTTTTATACGCAAATAAATTACTACTAAAAATAAAAGTAAATATAAAAGAAAATAAGTAAATAAAATATCTCATAGTAATATAACAATTTCAATTTATGTAAAATTTTTTAATTATTACGAATAAGTATATACTAAAATATATACTACTAAAAACAATTTAATAAATTATTGTAAAATACAAAATTACAAAAAAAATTAGAATTTTATACTTAAAACAAAAAATATATTACATTTTGAATTTATAATAAAAAATAACAAACAAAATTATATGAAAAGATAAACTTTTCACCTATTTACCAAATATCTCATACATAGCATTTCTAACTTTATTAACTAAATGTATTTCAATATTAAAATTTTGAGTTATTTTATTAGTATTAGGGATTAATATTTTTTCAAATCCTAGTTTTTGAACTTCTGCTAATCGTTGCTCAATAGCAGAAACAGGACGTATTTCCCCTGTTAATCCAATTTCTCCAACAAAAACTGTTTTAGAACTTAAAGGAATATCTTTTAATGATGAAATTAGTGCAGCTGCAATTCCAAGATCACATGCAGAATCATTTAAATAAATCCCTCCTGCAATATTAACAAATACATCATTTTGACTAAATGAAAATCCAAAACGTTTTTCCAAAACCGCTATTATCATTTGCAATCTACGCATATCAAATCCATTCACCGTACGTTGTGGCATTCCATAATTAGTAGCAGTAACTAAAGCCTGAACTTCAAGTAATATAGTTCTGGTACCTTCTAAAGTTGTAACAATAGCAACTCCTGATTCATTTGCGTTAATTCCTGCTAAAAAAACATCTGACGGATTGTTAACCTCTTCTAAACCATTATTAGTCATTTCAAAAACACCAATTTCATTAGTCGACCCAAATCTATTTTTTTGACAACGTAATATACGATAAGAATAATTTTTATCACCTTCAAATTGTATAACTGCATCCACTAAATGTTCTAATATTTTAGGCCCTGCTAATGTCCCCTCTTTTGTAATATGTCCTATTAAAAATATAGCTTTCCCAGTCTTTTTTGCCGTATGCATAAAAAACATAGCACATTCACGTACTTGTGAAATACTTCCCGGCGTAGCATCAACTTTATCAGAAAATATTGCTTGTATAGAATCTATCACAACAACTTGAGCATTACTTGACATAATAGCATCATTAATATTTTCAGCATTCGTTTCTGCTAATAATTGCAAGTTATCATCAATATTTTTAATACGATTCGAACGATATTTAATTTGTTTTAAAGATTCCTCTGCGGTTACATATAATGGATTAAATTCTATGATATTTGCACACATTTGTAATAAAAGTGTAGATTTGCCTATTCCCGGATCTCCACCTATCAATATCAAAGACCCTTGTATTATTCCACCACCTAATACTCTATCAAATTCTTCTATCCCTGTTGATATTCTATACTCTTGTTCAGTCGATACATCTGCTAATTTTACTATCTGCCCTTTTGTATTTTCTTTTATACATTCTAATTTTTTTTGCTTTAATGAAACAATAGTTTTTGCTGTCTCTATAAAAGTATTCCACTCATTACACGAAGGACAACGACCCTGCCAACGATTTACTTCTGCACCACAATTATTACATATATATATAAGTTTTTCTTTCATAACAACAACAAAAAAGATACATTAAAATTAATTATTAATAGCACCTAAATTTATCCAATTTTTAATTCCTTTTATATGATTCTCTTTTATATTACCACGATAAAAATAAGTAAAATGAGGTAATTCCTCTTCTAATATCTGTACAAATCTACTACCTTTTGCATTTCCCGGAACAATAAAACCACCTGTTTCAAATAAAGTCCAATATTCAGTAAAAGCATATCCTCCTGCTCTATTATAATCACTATGACAAGGAGAATATGAACAATTTAACGAAAGAAAAGGTTTTACATGATGCATATAACTAACATTCTCGTCTGGAAAAACTATATCTTCACCTCCAGTAGTCCAAGAACATGCAGATATTATAATACAAGTAATTAAAGAAAAAAATAGAAAAAATAAAATTATTCTTATTCTATATTTTATATTCATAGTTTTATATTCATATATTGATAATCACTAATAGCTTTCTTTATCAGTTGGAAAATTCTCATTTATAACGTCTTTTAAATAATTTTCAACAGCACTTTTTATTACACTATATAATCCAGCATAATGTCTTACAAATCTTGGTTTAAAATTTATATTAATTCCCAACATATCTGCATATACAAGAATTTGTCCATCGCAAAATCTACCTGCTCCTATTCCTATTATAGGAATAGATAAATTTTCAGAAATATTTTTCCCTAATTCTGCAGGAATTTTTTCAAGAACAATAGCAAAAACACCAGCATCTTCAAGTTTTAAAGCATCATCAAAGATTTTATCTGCTTCAGCTTTATCTATACCACGTGCTCTATAAGTCCCAAACTTATTTATACTTTGAGGAGTTAGACCTAAATGTCCAAGAACAGGGATGCCTATCTCGGTCATACTTCTAACAGCACTCAAAATCTGTATAGAACAACCTTCTAATTTAACAGCATCACAACCTGTTTCTTTCAGTAAACGTCCAGCATTACTTAGGGCTTCACTAGGACTAACTTGATAAGACATAAAAGGCATATCTGCAACTATTAAAGGACGCTTAGCACCTGAAACAACAGCCTTTGTATGATATATCATTTCTTCCATTGTAACCGATAAAGTTGTTTCCTTCCCTTGTACAATGTTAGCAAGTGAATCACCTACAAGAATTAAATCTACACCGGCTTCTTCAAAAATACGCGCAAATAAAGCATCATAAGCTGTAATACAACAAATTTTTTTCCCTTGTATTTTCATTTCTCTTAAACGCTCTGTAGTTACTGCACTTTTACGAGATTTATCATCTAAATAATTCATAAGTAATTATTATTTATTAATTTTTAACATTTATTTATATTTAAATATTTTTTTAGAACAAATTTGTCTATACTTATTTTTTGAAAAAATAGTAAATACTTTTTCTCCTTTTTTATTTATATAATATACTTCATCATTCTTCCATACTTGAGCTAATCCAAACTTAAAACTTTTTGCATAATCAAATTCATTTTTTATAATAAGTTTACCTGTTTTATTTATAAAACCAAATTTACAACCTAAATAAACAACTGCTAATCCTTCTGAAAATGATTTAGCATATTTAAAATCAATAGGAATAACAATTTTTGAGTTGCTATCAATAAAACCATATTTTAAATCTTTACTTACTAGCGCTAATCCTTCTGAAAAATCTTCCGCTTTATTATAATCTGGAAAAACTATATATTTACCTGTCTTATCTATAAATCCATAATATTCACCGTCATATACTCTAGCTCTATTTTCAATAAAATTATAAGCATATTTAAATTTTTCAGGAAATATAACCTTGCCAGTTTTATCTATAAAAGTATAAACAGTATCTTCTTTTGTTAATTTTACAGCTGCAATTCCATCTTGAAATAAAGTAGCATCAATAAAATCAATATCAAACAAATTACTACCATCTTTCGAAATAAATTTATATTTTATACTATCAAGAACTAATGCAGCACCATCAGAAAATGTTGATGCATAACGATATTGTGGATTTATAACAATATCACCTTCCATATTTACATAACCATATTTAAAATCATAAGCATACTCAAATGTTTTAAATAACCTTTTATATATAACAAGTCCTTCTGACAATCCACTAATAAAATTATCATCAGGTGCAAATATATAATTACCTTTATCATTAACTAAAGCATATTTATAACCATTATTAAAAAACAACCATTTTTTCGGTATTTTTACAGTAACTGAACCATTTAAAAAATGTGACCACATAGGAAGCACAAAATCAACAAAAGATTTTCCATTTACATTATATTCAATAAAATCAAGTTCTGCTTCATACTTACAAGGAATAACAATTTTTCCAGTAGAATCAATATAACCTATATTATTACTTTTAAAAACAGGTAATAATTGTGCAAATAAATTATTTTGCAATAGATAACAAAATAATAACATTAAAAACATATTTAATATCTTATTCGGTTTTATTTTTATTCTCATATTAATGTTATTAAAAATTCTATTTATATACTTTTTTATTAATTAAATATTTATCAACTCTTTAGCACTTTCAATAGAAGATATTGACAATTGTTCTCCACTTAACAATTTTGCTATTTCTTTTACTTTATCATTATAGTTTAATAACTTTGCAGAAGTTGTAATTATATTATTTATTTCAGACTTAGATATAACAATACATTGATCACCTAGTGCAGCTATCTGAGGTAAATGTGTAACAGATAAAATTTGATGATAATGAGATAATTCACGCATTACTATACCAACTTTTTGTGCAACACGTCCACTTATCCCTGTATCAATTTCGTCAAAAATTAAAATCGGCGTATTATCTGCCTCTGCAATAACAGACTTCAATGCCAACATAACACGAGAAATTTCACCACCAGATGCAATATCAATTATTGGTGCTGCAGGAATTCCTTTATTTGTAGAAAGATAAAATTCTATTGTATCCATTCCGTTAGAATTAACTTTTATATACTCTTTAGATTCACTATCATAAATAATTACATTTCTATTAGAAATAAAATCTTCATATGTAACAACTTCTCTATTAAATTTAATTTTAAATATTGCATCATTAATACACAGCTCATCTAATTTATTTAAAACTTTTTCTTCTAAAAATTTAGCAGCCTTTACTCGTTCTTTATGTAAACTTAACACCAAATTAGCAAGAACGGATTTTACTTCCTGTATTTTTATATCTATTTTTTTTATTTCTATATCAAAATTTTCAACAGAATATAATTTTTCTTCTAAATTTTTCTTTAATTCTAAAATTTCTGATATTTCACCATACTTATTTTTTAACTTACTAAGTTGCTGTAATCTATTACGTATTTTGTCTATTTTTATAGAATTAAATTCTATATTATCACAATAATCCTTAACAAATTTTAACGTTTCATTAATAGTTATTAATGCGGAATTAAATTCTTCTATATAAGTTTTAAAACTACTATCAACATTATTTAATTCAATAAGTATTTTTTTAGCTTCTACAAATTTAGCATAAGCACTATCATCGTAACTATCAAGTAAATTTAAAACATTATTAGATATTGAAAATAAATATTCAGCATTTTCTAATAATTTTAATTCATTATATAGAGTTTTATCCTCATCTAATTTAGGAGAAACCGAAATAATATCTTTTAATTGTTCTTTCCATAAACTTTGTTGATTTAGTATATTTTGTTTATTAGAAATTAATGTATTAAACTTAAATAGTAGTTCCTGAATTTTAATATACTCATTATAAATCTCGTTTTTTATAGTTTTATTGTCTACTAAAGAATCTAATATTAATAACTGATTGTTTACATTAAATAATTTTTGTTGTGAATTTTGTCCATGAAAATCAACTATTGTATTACTATACTCTTTCAACATAGAAAGTGTTACCGGCGTATCATTAATAAAGCATCTAGAATTCCCTTTAATAGAAATTTCACGTCTAATAATTAATTCATTATCTTCAATATCAAAATTTGCCTCTTTTAGTTTATTTAAAATAAAGGAATCATTTTGTAACGAAAAATAAGCTTCTACAATAGCCTTTTTAGCACCTTGACGTATTAAGTTAGGAGAAGCTTTGTCACCAAACAATAACATAATAGCATCAATTATAATTGATTTACCTGCTCCAGTCTCACCTATAAATATATTTAATCCTTTATTAAGATTTATATCAATTGTATCAATTATTATAAAATTATTTATTATTAATCTAGTTAACATTATTATAAAACCAAAATATATTATTTTTTAATAATTCGTATAATTTTAATTCAAATATTTTAAAAATACAAAATTACAATGTAATTTAATTAATTTTTATATGATTTTTTTACTTTTTATTATTTTATTCTATAAAACAATTTTACTTTACAATCAATTTATAAATATAATAAAAAAATTAATTAAAAAATAAGAACTAAAAAATGAACTAAATATTATATTATTATATTATTAATTTTAATTATTTTTAATAATTGCATTATGTAATGGTAATAAAAAAACAGTTAACTCAACATATAAGAATTTAGAATTATACATAAGATATAAGACCTATACAAATGTAAATTTAAAATTAGAATTACCTTCTAAATATAATGAAACTTCAAATAATACTTATATAATTTAAATAGAAAATTTATTAACCAATAGCCTCTTATCTAGAAACAAAATAAAAAAATATTTATAAAAAAAGAGACATATACATATATTTATATGTTTTATGTCTCTTTTTTTAATTAACTTGCTCACTAATGTCTAAAATGCCTCATTCCAGTAAATACCATTGCAATATTGTTTTCATTTGCTACATCAATAACTTCTTTATCACGAATTGATCCTCCCGGTTGAATAACTGCTTTGGCTCCTGCTTTAACCGCTTCCATTAGAGCATCTGCAAAAGGGAAAAAAGCATCAGAAGCTAATACAGAATTATTTAAATCTAGTTTTTCAATTACAGATTTTTCAACAGCAATACGAGAAGAATCAACTCTTGACATTTGACCTGCACCAATACCTAAAGTTCTATCTTTCTTAGCATAAACAATAGCATTTGATTTTACATGCTTAGCAACTTTCCACGCAAAAATTAGTGCTTCCATTTCTTCATTTGATGGCGCACGCTCTGTAACAACTTTTAGTTCATCTTTATAGAGCAAAGTATCTGCTTTTTGATATAACATTCCATCAGGAATAGATTTAAATGTATAATCTATTGATTTTTTAATATTTTCAAAATTAGCAACTATTAAACGTCTATCTTTTTTCTTTGTTAAAATTTCTAATGCTTCTGAAGTAAAATTACTAGCTATAATAACTTCTAAAAACAAAGAATTTACTTCTGTAGCAAACTCTTTATCAATCACACCGTTAACAGCAACAATACCACCAAAAGGTGATACAGTATCAGTTGCAAACGCTAATTTATATGCATCAACAAAATTATCAGCTGAAGCAACACCACAAGGATTAGAATGTTTTACAATAGCAACAGTTGGTTTTTCAAATTCTAATATTAATTCAGTAACAGCACTTATATCCACTACATTATTATATGATAACTCTTTACCATGTAATTTTATAAATTGCTTAGAAAAATTACCATAAATTGCAGCAGGTTGATGAGCATTTTCTCCATATCTACAATCTTGAACTTTTTTATAAGACATTGTGATTGTTTCTGGAAATTCAATATTATTTATTTTATTAAAATATTTTGCTATTAAAGCATCATAAGCAGCAGTATAATTAAATACTTCACCAGCTAACTTAACTCTAAATGTCTCAGGAATTGTACAATTTTTATTAATATAATTAATAACAGATTGATAATGATTAGGATTTACTACTACTGCAGTCCATTTATAATTTTTAGCTGCCGAACGTAACATAGTAGGTCCACCTATATCAATATTTTCTATTAACTCTTCATGTAAAACATCAACTTTTTCTAAAGTCTTTTCAAATGGATATAAATTAACAACTACTAAATCAATAGAATTAATATTAAGTTCTTCTATCTGTTTTATATGAGCATTATTTCCTAAATCAGCTAATAAACCAGCATGAATCATAGGATGTAAAGTTTTTACTCTTCCATTTAATATTTCGGGAAAGTTTGTTAATTCAGTTACACTTTTAGCAGGTATATTATTTTCTTTCAATAATTTTTCAGTACCACCTGTAGAATAAATAATAATACCTAAATTATTTAATTGTCTAGCAAATTCAACTATTCCTGTTTTATCAGAAACAGATATTAATGCAGTTTTTATTTTATATTCGTCTGCAATCATTATAACAATCCATTAAATTTTTATTTTTTTTACTATTTACTAATTATTATTTTTTAGTTATCAATTACATTTTTACAGAATTCTGGATATATAAATCTTTCTATACTCAATGCCTGCCCACTTACAACATCAATATCAATACTAACTCCACATATATGAATATCTTCAGTTGCAGGAATAAATCTATAAGCTGTTTGATTAATATATCTATTCAAAGCAACTTTTTTATCCATTCCCAGAACTGAATCATAAGGTCCTGACATACCACTATCTGTAATATATGCTGTTCCCTTTGGTAAAATTTGTTCATCTGCTGTTTGAATATGCGTATGTGTACCTATTATTGCACTTACACTTCCATCTAAATGCCATCCCATAGAAACTTTTTCACTTGTAGCTTCTGCATGAAAATCTACTATTATAATATTCGTATCACTCTTACTATGTATATTTTCAATAGTATTATTCACAGTGCGGAAAGGACAATCTATTGTTTGCATATACATTCTACCTTGTATTTGTAAAACAGCAATATCAATATCGAATATCTTATGTTTAACAATAGCAAATCCTCTCCCAAGATTCCCTGGCGGATAGTTCATTGGTCTAATAATTCTTTTATCTTCTTTTAATAATGGTTTAGAAGCCCAATTATCCCAAATATGGTTCCCCGTTGTAATAACGTCAACTCCTATATCAAATAATTTATTAGCTTCTATTTCCGTAATACCTTTACCATTACAAACATTTTCACCATTAACAACTATAAAATTAGAAGAATAATGCTTTTTTATGTTTTCTAAATTTTTACAAACAAACTCTAAACCTGGGAACCCAACAATATCTCCAATAAACAATAACTTAACCATTAAGACTATTCTGCAAAATTGACAATATTTTCACCACCATCTACTGCAATCGTCTGACCATTTATAAAATAATAGTCTTTGTTAGAAAGCATTAGTATAGCACTAGCTACTAGTTCTGGAGTGGTATTATGTTTAAAAGGATTATAATCTTTAGTACGTTTAAACATACTTTCAAAACCAGGTATTTTACGTGCAGCTGGAGTATCTGTTACACCTGCCAATATAGCATTAGATGAAACTTTATAGGGACCAAGTTCAATAGCTAATTGTCTAATATAAGTCTCTAAAGCTGCTTTAGCCGCTGATACTGCACCATAACCTGTAGTTACACGTGTAGAACCAATACTTGTCATAGCAAATATCTTTGCATTTTCTGCAAACAAATTATTTTTTAAACAATCTTGTGCCCAATATACAAGTGAATTAGCCATAACATCCAAAGTCATCTCTAGTTGTTTCTGTGTAATCATTTCATTTGCATCTTTACTAAAAAAAGGTTTGAGAGATCCAAATGCCATTGAATGAAGCATCATTCTTAAAGAATTAGATTTTTCTTTCTCTTTTATATATTTGATAATCTCTGCACGACATTCAGGTGAAGCAGCATTTTGATTAAAAAATGTTGCATTAATACCTAAGTTTTCTAATTCTAAACGAAACTCTTCTATATCTTGTTTTGCCTTTCCTATATCAAGATGTACACCATAAATATCATACCCTTCTCTTGCAAAAATATTTGCAACTGCTTTACCAAAGCCACTTGAAACACCTAAAATTAATACATATTCATTTTTTCTTTTCATTTTATTAAGACCTCTTTTTTTACAATATTATAAATTTATTTAATTAATTTTTTTACTTCTTTTATTACTTCACTGTAATTAGGTTCATTTGTAACTTCTTTTACATATTCAACATATCTTATTATATTATTTTCATCAACAATAACAACACCACGTGAAAGTAATCTTAATTCTTTTATTAAAAAACCATATTTTAGTCCAAATTCTGTATGTCTATGATCTGATAAAGCAACAACATGATTTAATCCTTCTGCCGCACAGAACCTACCCAATGCAAAAGGTAGATCATTAGAAATTGCTATAACTACAACATTAGGTGCTATATTTCCTAACTCTTTATTAAAAGTCCTAACTTGTGTAGCACATACTGGCGTATCAATAGACGGAAAAACTGTAATAATTTTAATTTTATTATCAAAAGAATGCAAATTTACCTGAGTTAAATCCTGTTTTATAGCAACAAAATCAGGTGCCTCTGCTCCAATTTTTGCTTCTGTCCCAATTAAAGTAATAGGAAGATTCTTAAATGTAATGTTTGAATTTAACATATAATTTCCTTATTTAAAAAGTTTATCAAATTTACAATATCAAAATATTAAGTACTCAATAAATAAAAAAAAGTTACAAAATAATTTTAATCTAAGAGCTTAGCTATAATTTTAGATGTAGACTTCCCTTCAACAAATGGCAAAATAATTACTTCCCCACCATTATCCATAACAACATCGGCGCCTACAACATCTTTTATAGAATAGTCACCTCCTTTTACTAAAATATTCGGTAGAATATTTTTGATTAAATTTAATGGAGTATCTTCTTTGAAAATAACGACATAATCAACAGGCTTTAAACTACATAAAACATTTGCTCTATCAATTTCTATATTTATAGGGCGGCCTTCACCTTTCAATCGTTTTACAGAATCATCAGAATTTAACCCAACAATTAATACATCTCCTAACTTTTTAGCTTCATTCAAATAAAAACAATGTCCTGAATGAATTATGTCAAAACATCCATTTGTAAAAACAATAGTTTTATTATTTTTTTTTGCTTCACTTGCAATATTCTTTATAAGTTCTAAACTACAAATCATATAAAATATTTAAATATTTAGTATAAATTCATTTTTAAACAAAAATAAACAAAAATAACTAAAAAAATAAATTTTTTATTTCTTAACACTATCTAAACACTTTATATTTATTTTTGTAATTTGTAAAATATAATATCCAAAAATAATAATTAAAAAATTTATGGAACTTTCTTTATTAATAGTAATTTTATTATTAATTCTTGCTATTATAGGTTTAGTTGTTGGAGTTGCAAATGATGCTGTTAATTTTTTAAATGCAGCGTTAGGTTCGCATGCTGCAAAATATAAAGTAATATTAACTTTTGCAGTATTAGGTTTAATAGTTGGAGTTACATTTTCAAGTGGAATGATGAACATAGCTAAAAGTGGTATATTCCATCCAGAATATTTTAACATTACAGATTTAATGTTTATTTTTATATCAGTTATGTTTACGAGTGTATTAATATTGGATTTATTTAATACATTTGGGCTACCAACTTCAACAACAATTACATTAGTTGCCGGATTATTTGGCGCTGCATTAAGCATATCATTTTTCAAATTAACTAATACTAATCCGGAACAAATTTACCAAATAGTTGATTATTTAAATGTAGCTAATTTATTAAAGATATTTACAGGGATTGTACTTTCAATAGGAATAGCATTTATTTGTGGTTTTATCACCCAATTCTTTGCAAGATTAATTTTTACATTTGACTATAAAAAACGTTTAAAACGTTATGGTGGAATATGGATAGGATTTGCTATAACAACTTTAATGTACTTTATATTTTTAAAAGGTATTCGATATGTATCTTTTATATCACAAGAAACAATAAATATCATATTAACAAATCAAACTAATATATTTATAATAACTTTTATTGCAAGTACATTATTAGGACAACTTTTATTATTATTTACCAAATTAAATATTTTAAAATTTATAGTATTATTAGGAATATTTTCGTTAGCATTATCTTTTGCAGCAAATGACTTAGTAAATTTTATAGGGGCACCTTTAGCAGGACTTACAGCATATCAAATAGCACTCACTTTACCAGAACCTCTTACAACAACATTAGGAGCATTAGCAACAACTAAAGTACAAGCAGAAACTTGGATGTTATTGCTGGCAGGTATTATTATGTCTTTAACATTAATATTTTCTAAAAAAGCACGAAATGTAACTGAAACAGAGGTCTCATTAGGAAGACAAGAAGATATAACAGGGTTTGAAAGATTTGAATCCAATGCGGTAGCACGTAGTATTGTTCGTATGAATATAACTATATTTGATTCTATATCAAATATAATTCCTCGTATAATTAAAGTAAAAGTAAATAAACGTTTTAATATTGCTAAATATAAACCAGTACCAAATGAAAAAGGTGAATATCCATCATTTGATTTACTAAGAGCAAGTGTTATATTGACTGTATCTTCTGCTTTAATTTCATTTGGAACTTCATTAAAATTACCACTTTCTACAACATATATAACTTTTATTGTTGCAATGGCAACTGCTTTTGCAGATAGATCTTGGGGGCGTGATAGTGCCGTTTATAGAGTCTCTGGAGTTGTAACTGTAATTGGGGGATGGTTTTTTACTGCTTTCGTTTCTGTTGCATTAGCATTTATAATCGCTTCATTTATCTATTTTACAAATTATATAGGCATTATAATTATATCAGTATTAATAGTATTTTCATTTATAAAAACGTCTAAATTACACAAAGAAAAAGCAGAGAAAGAAAAAAACAAAAAAGGAAGATTAAAAACTGCAACAAATGAACTTGAACTAGCAAATAATATACAACAAAACATAAGTGAATTTATAAATGATACTTCAACTATTTTAATTTCAGCAAGTGAAGCTCTTATAAAAGGAGATTTAAAAGAATTAAAAGCACAACATAAAATTTCAAAATCTATAGCATTAAAAACTAACCCCATAATTAATGAACTTCTAAAAACATTATCTTATACAAGTGATGAAAATATTGAAAAAAGAGAACTATTACCAAGAACAATAACTTCTTTTGTTTCCATCGCTGATAATCTATTAGAAATAACAAAATCAATGCAATCTTATATTGATAATAATCACTATTTGTTACTTGATATACAAATAGAAGAATTACAAATATGTTGTGAATTATTAGAAAATTTTAAAGATAAAATAATTATTTTTACTACTCAAAACAATTTAGCTTTATTAGAAAAGATAAATATTAATATAGATGAATTAAAGTCTGCTGTTAAGAAAAATAATAAAAATCAATTAAAACGTATCAAGAAGAATCCATCTGCTATGAAACGTTCTATGTTATTTATAACAATAATGCAAAAATTTGATAATTATATAGATGATTTAAAAATAATTCTTGAAGCTATAAAAGAAGCTATTGAAACAGAGCAAACTTATAATTTAAATAATTAATTAGATATTTTTTATTTAGATAATATAAAAAAGAGCAAGTTTGTATAAATAAACTTGCTCTTTTAATTTAAACAACTATTTTATAAAATTATAAACATTTCAATACATCTCTTAAAATTATCATAGCTGTATCAATATATTCTTTTTTAACATCAAGCGCAGGTCTAAACCTTATTGAATTTTTACCACAAGGTAAAATCAATAACCCTTTTTCATGACATTTATTAATAAATTTATTTCTAACTTCAGTATCTTTATCAATAAAATCAAAAGCACAGAATAACCCACGACCTCTAATAGCAGTAATTACATTAGGATATTCTTTCTCTAATTTAAATAAGTTATCTTTTAAATATTCACCCATAATTTTTGCATTTTCAACAAGTTTTTCTTCTTCAATAATTTCTAGATATCGAGTTGAACGTGCCATATCTACAATATTTCCACCCCAAGTAGAATTAATACGGCTTGATTTTTTAAATACATTATCAGGTACTTCATCTATACGTTCAGTAACAAGAATACCACAAACTTGCATCTTTTTTCCAAAAGATATAATATCAGGTTTTACTCCAAATTGTTGATGAGCCCAAAATGTTCCTGTAATACCTAAACCACATTGTACTTCATCAAAAATTAACATTACTTCTTTTTCATCTGCTATTTTACGTAATTCTTGCAAAAATTCTGGTCTAAAGTGATTATCACCTCCTTCACCTTGTATAGTTTCTAGAATTATTCCAGCTATCTCATCAGGATTATTAGCAAAAGCTTCATTTATTTCTTTTAATGCTATTTTTTCTGTTTCTATAGTCTTAGCTATATTTTCTGGTGTTTCTGGAAAATTAATCTTTGGATTTATAATTCTTGGCCAATCAAATTTTGGAAACAATGCAACTTTATTAATATCTGTATTTGTAAGACTCATTGTATACCCTGTACGACCATGAAAAGAGTCTTTAAAATGTATAATTTTTGTACCTTTTTCTCCTTTCCCAGCAGCAATATTTTTACGGACCTTCCAATCTATAGCAGCTTTTAACGCATTTTCTACAGCCAAACCACCACCTTCTATAAAAAAAGCATATTTAAAATACGGTGGTACAGCTACTTTAAAAAATGTATTTACAAATGTTGCAAAAACATCAGTGTAAATATCTGAATTAGCAATTTTATTAATAGCAATTTTACCTATATATTCTATAAATTCAGGAGTATCCATTTTTGGATGATTCATTCTGACAGGTACAGAAGCAAAATTAGTAAACATATCTATATATTCTTTACCAGTACGAGCATCTACTAATTTTGAATTACTTTTTGCTAAATCAAGCACAATATCAAATCCATCTACTAACATATGATTTGATAAATTTTCTCTTACAGTGGCTGAATCCACATAGTACTTTGGTTTATATTCCATTGTAGTCCTCCAATTAAAAGACTTTAAAAACTAATAAGTTAAAAAAATATGTATCCTACACTTCTTTACTCAATATTAATTTAAGTGTATACATTTTATGATTGAATTTAATTATATTTTTGATTGTATATTTATATTTTATTTTTAAGAAAAAATAAAGAGATGCAAATGTAACAATAAAAAATATTTACATTATAATAAAATATAGTATAATATAAATATAAATATAAATATAAATATTTAATTACATTTAATTATTGCAATATAATAAAAAAAAATCAATTTATTTGTATATTATTCCTTTTTTATTTATTTTAGTAGAATTTCATATATAGTTATTTAATATAACTACTCTATTTTCGTTATAATTATGTTCTTAAAAAAAAACAATATTTTAATCAACAATTTTAATAGTATAAGCAAAAACAAAGAAATATTTGAATTATTATTCAGTGGACAAGAATTTTCTGTTGAACGTATAATTTCTAATGGTCAAAAAAGTCCAGAAAATTTTTGGTATGATCAAAAAAACAATGAATGGGTTATTGTTCTGCAAGGCAATGCTAAAATTGAATTTCAAAATATTAATAATACTAATGAAATTATTGAATTAAATAAGGGAGATTACATTTTAATTCCTGCTCATCAACAACATAGAGTATTAGAAACCTCTCAAACAGAAGAAACTATTTGGTTAGCCATACATTATAAGAGTATATAAATACACAATGATACGCGATTTCTTTACTTTAATGAAATTAAAAAAAAATTTAGAACAATTTGTTGGAATGCAAGTTATTAATTTTTTTTCACAAGAAAAAGATATTATTGTTATTTCTTTTGCTAATACTAAAAATTCTACTGATAATAATAAATTTACAAATAATAATATTATTTTTTCATTAATACCTTCAAATTCTACTATTTACATCAATGATAATTTTATAAAAGAAAAAAAAAATACATCTATTATTTTTCCAAATATATTAAATGAAGTATTACAAACAATAGAAATATTACAAAATGATAGAATTATAAAATTTACTTTTATTAAACATATATTATACTTCTTCCCTTTTGGTGGAAATAATTCAAATCTATTTATTTGTAATAAACAAAATAATGTTCTTTATGTCACAAAAAACAAAGGAAATTATATTAATACTACATTTAATATAAAAAAATATATTTATAATTATACTGAGTTCTTAGAATATAATTCTAATGCTACTATATTTGAAGCAATAACTAAATCAAATTTACATTTAAATAAATATTATGCAATAGAATTTTTAAAACAAGAAAATATAAACATTAATACAAAACTAAGTGATATAAATTTGATATTAATATATAATAAAATTATAGAATTTATAGGCAAACTATTATCATATAATGAATTCTTTATTTATGATAATAATATATTATCTTTAATACCATTAAAAGATTATATATTAACAAAAAAATATAATAATATCAGTGAAGCAATAAAATACATTCACATTAATACTCTAATAGAAAACAAAAGAAAAACAATTATAAAAGAAATAATGTTAAAATTAAAACGTAATGAAAAAAAACTATTAGATAATATAAAAAATTCTGAAAATTTTAATGACTCTTTTTTACGCGCTAAAAACTATAAAAATTATGCAGAATTATTAATGTCACAAACAAACATTAAAATAAAATCAGGAGAAGAAATTATTTTATTAGATTGGAATGAAAATAAAATAAATATAAAATTAGATAAAAAACTTTCTCTATTAGACAATGCAAATAAATATTTTTCTAAATACAAAAAAAGTTTAGAAGAATCGAAAATAAAGCAACAAAGAATTCCTATATTATATGAAAAATTAAAAATAGTTCAAGATAATATAAATCAACTTAATAACACTATAGATATAAAAGAATTACAAAAGTTACGTACTAAATTAATACAAAATACAACAATAATTATGCAACAAGAACCTCAACCAATAAATATAAAATTTAGAAAATTCATACTTGATGATAATTATACTCTTTATGTAGGAAAAAATGCAGCAAATAATGATGAATTAACAATGAAATTTGCTAAACCCAATGATGTTTGGCTACATGCCCGAGGGAGTAGTGGCTCACATTGTATAATTAGATCATCTAATTCTATTAAAAATGAAAAAACACCTAAATTAATATTAAAAAAAGCAGCAGAAATAGCAGCATATTATTCAGATGCTAAAAATTCAAAATACACACCTGTTTGTTATACCCAAAAAAAATATGTTCATAAACCTAAAAATGCTAATGTTGGTTCAGTTGTATTACAACGAGAAGAAATTATAATGGTTGAACCAAAATTACCTGATGAAAAAAACATTTAACATATACTTAATTCTATTATTTTATATAGTTATTCTTTATTATCAATATTTGATACTTCTGATATAATAATATCACCAAAAATATCTTCCTGTGTTATAAATATAAAACCGTTTTTCATTAACTCTAGCATCGCAAGAAATGTAACAACTATATGTAACTTAGAAATATTTTTTGTTATTTCATTAAAAGTAATTCTTTTTTTATCTTGAATTAATTTTTTTATTAGAACTTTTTTCTCTTCTATATTAACTGCTTCAATTTCTATAACATGTACATTTTCTTCTTTATATAAATTTCTTTGGATAGCTCTTGCAAATGATTTTAATATATCAAATAAAGTAGAGTTTTTATAAACAATATCAATATTCGCTTGTACATATTCAGCAGACAAATTTCCACGATTTAACATAAATTTCCTTTGATTAACCATAGTATTTAGGTTTTTTGCTGCCTCTTTAAATTGTACATATTCTAGTATATTCTGAACTAATTGTTCCCTTGGATCTTCAAGTTCTTCACCATCATCTGACTTTTGTCTAGGCAATAACATTTGAGTTTTAATATAAATCAAATTTGCAGCCATAACAATAAATTCGCCTGCAACTTCTATATCAAAATGTTTCATAAACTTAATATAGTTTAAGAACTCATCTGCTAACTTTGCAATAGGAATATCATAGATATTTAATTCTGAACGTTTAATGAAATACAATAATAAATCAAAAGGACCCTGAAAATTTGGTAAAATAATTTTATACATAACAATAAAATAACAATATTAATTATTTATTCTTTTTACCAGCAATAGATTTAACCAATTCTGGTAATACAGTTGCAGCGGTACCATTTAATACAAAACTAGCTTCATTAGAAAAACTGGTCATTCTAGGATTTATTTCAATAACAACAGCACCACTATTTTTTGCAATATAAGGTAATGCAGCAGCAGGATATACTTCAGTAGATGTTCCAATTGATAAAAAAACTTGGCATTCTTCTGTAGCTTTTTCTGCTTCAAATAAAGTATTTTGAGGTAATTGTTCACCAAACCATACAACTGATGGTCTAATTTTACCACCACATAAAGGACATACAGGTAAAATTTTACTATTTATATCAATATCCTCTAAATAAGGTTTTTTACATATCAAACAATGATTTTCAACAATATTTCCATGTAATTCGAGAACATTTTTAGAACCAGCTGCCTGATGTAATCTATCAATATTTTGAGTAATTAAAGTAAAGTTAGAATATAAAGTTTCCATTTTTGCAAGTGCAATATGTCCTTCATTTGGTTTTGCCATAGCAATAACTTTTCGCCTTTCATTATACCAATTCCAAACTGTTTCAGGATTTCGCATAAATCCTTCTATACTAGCAAGCTCTTCTGGATTTAATTTTGCCCATAAGCCATCGGGATCTCTAAATGTTTTAATCCCACTTTCTGCTGACATTCCTGCACCTGTTAATACTGCAATTTTATCAGCTTTTATTAAAGATTCTATTAGGTCATTAGTAAAATTCATAATAATTCTCCTAAAAAGATATTTACTTTTTGTTAATTATAAAATTTAAAAGATAAAATTAATATAATGTATTATATATATTTTTTTTATTTGCTTATACCTTTTAAAATCTTTTTTACACAATATAAAATAATTGATTTTTAGATTTTATTAAAATAAGATATACAAAAATACAATTATTTTTTATAATATTTGATTTTAACATTTAATTATAAATATATATAATTTTTATTTAATTATATAATTTTTATTTAATTATAATGTATTCTATTTATAATTTTAATAACTTTATATTATCAATCTTTTTATCTTTAATATTAAAAATTATAAAAATAATTGTATTTATTTCTAAATGAAATATAAAAAAAGAAAAAACTTTTTTATAATAATATATTTCTTTTATATTATTTGAAATATTATTTGTAAATTGCAAAGTTTGAAAACAAAAGTTTAAAAAGAATATATATATAAAAAATAGTTATTAAAAAAAGAGGTAAATATGAAAAAAAGTATATTGGCTATATTAGCTTCCTTATTACTGCCTATATTAGTTATTGCTTGTACTTCTACAGAAGAAAAAGATAATTTATTTTATGATACTTATAAAAACATACTAATTATACGTAATAACAATAGTGAAGATACTGCAAAGGCAAATAAATTAGTAAAAGAATTAATTAAAAAAAATGGCTATACAGACAAATCATTTAAAGATGAATTTATACGTTTATCTGAACAACCAAATACTTTTGCAAAAAAAATAGATTCAGTGAGAACTATTGCTATAGGTATGTAATTATATTTAAAATATTAAAAATTTTTAAATTATTAATTATTTATAAATATAATATTAGTACTTAACGGGATAAAAAATATTTTAATCAATATTAAGAACAAGTATATTCTTAAAAAAAGATAATACTTACTAAAATGATAGAAATTGTTAATATAGATGATACTCGTATATCACATTATAGAAGTTTAAAATTTACACCTTCGCAACATATAAAAGAAAATTTATTTATTGCTGAAGGTAGACGTGTTGTAGAAAAATTATTAAACAGCAATTTAGATATTATTTCTTTTTTTGCAACTACTGAATTTTATGATACATATTCAGAATTGATAAAAAAACATTTTATACCAAAAGAGCAACAATTTTTTGCTACAAAAGAATTAATGAAAGAAATTGTTGGCTTTAAAATACATACAGGTATAATGGCAATGGCTAAGCAACCAACAATGTATCCTATTTCCAATTTATCTGATACTATAATATCAGTAGATAACGTTGTTGATGCAGAAAATATAGGTGCAATTATAAGAAATATGGTAGCATTTAATTTTGATTCATTTTTGTACTCTAACTCTTCAAGTAGTCCATATTTAAGACGTGCTGTACGTGTATCTATGGGTACAATATTTAATACTAAAGTTTCACTTTCTACAAACTTTATACAAACATTAAATGAATTAAAAAAACAAAATTACATAATAATTGCTGCTGAAATAAATAATAATTCTATAGATATTAACAATTATAAATTTCCCAAAAAACGTTTAATAATTTTTGGAAATGAAGCAAAAGGAATTAGTAAAGAAATATTAAATATAGCAGATGCAATAATCCATATACCAATAAATTCTGAAGTTCCTTCAATAAATGTAGCGGCAACTAGTGCAATATTTCTTAATATATTACAAAAACACTAAGTTGTATAATTTATAATTTAATAATATATTACCTTATAAAGATGTATACATTACATGATTTTATGAATATTACTATAGCAGAGGCAAAATTATCTTTAGAATCAAACGATATTCCAATAGGAACAATAATAGTAAAGGATAATAACATTATAGCTAAAGCACACAATCAAGTTGAAAAATTAAAAAATCCGATAGCTCATTCTGAAATAATTGCAATAAATGAAGCAATTAACAAATTAGGAACAAAATATCTATATGATTGTGATATGTATGTAAATTTAGAACCTTGTATAATGTGTGCAGGTGCAATAGTTTTAGCAAGAATAAAAAGAATCTACATAGGAACAGAAAATACACAAACAGGAGCTTGTGGTAGTTTGTACAATATATTACAAGAAAAACAACTTAATCATTATACAGAAATTTATAATGGAATTGCAAAAGAAGAATGCTCAAAATTAATTTCAAATTTTTTTCAGGATTTACGCAAAAAAGCAAATAAATGTCAAAAATAGAATTACTAAATATTTCAAAAAAGTATAAAAATGGAGTACTTGCAGTAGATAATGTATCTTTTACAGCAAATGATGGTGAATTCATAGTATTAGTTGGACCGTCTGGATGTGGAAAAACAACAATATTAAGAATGCTTGCTGGCTTAGAGAATATAACGTCTGGGAAAATACTATTTGATGGTCAATGTATGAATAATATAGAAGCAAAAGATCGTGATATAGGAATGGTATTTCAAGAATATGCTCTTTATCCTCATTTAAATGTTTTTGAAAATATTGCATTTCCTTTAAGAGTAAAAAAAATATCTAAGCAAGATATAAAAAAACGAGTTACAGAAATCGCAGAACTAACAAAGTTAGAAGCATACTTAAAACGTAAACCATCTGAATTATCAGGCGGTCAACGTCAAAGGGTTGCATTAGCAAGAGCTATTGTTAGAAAACCACGTTTATTTTTATTTGATGAACCACTTTCTAACTTAGATGCAAAGCTTAGAGTACAAATGAGATGCGATATAACAACTTTACAAAAAGAATTAAACGTAACTTCTATATACGTAACGCATGACCAAACAGAAGCAATGACAATGGGAAAAAAAATAGCAATACTAAAAGACGGAGTATTACAACAATATGGTACGCCTTTTGATGTATTTACTAATCCAAATAATATTTTTGTTGCTGATTTCATTGGACTACCACCTATAAATTTTTTTAATGGAAATATAGTTAATAATATATTTAAAGAAACGGATACATTAATAAATTTTAGTATACCTATAGAACTGCCAAATGGTAAATATACAATAGGAATAAGACCAGAAAGTTTATTTATACAAAATAATGAATGGAAAATGGATACAATGATAAAATTAAATGTATATATAAATCGTATAGAATACCTTGGGAATGAAACTATTTTATATTTTTATAGTAATAATAAAAAGATACAAAAAATAAAAATTAACTATTTTTTACAAGACATAAAAGAAGAAACTAAAATAGATATTTATTTTTCTTTAAAAGAAATATTGATTTTTGATGAAAGTGGAAACAAAGTACATAAACAGAATTTTTAACAATTTGAATTTATTAATATAAAAAAATTATTAAATATAAAATATAAATAATATATCAAAATTTTTATTTATATTTAGAAAACTTATAAATAGAAAAATATTTTATTCAATAAATTTAGGATATATAAAATGAAAAAATTAATATTTATCTTAGCACTCGTTTTTATATACAATAATGCTTATTCAGAAACAGGTAAAGACGTATTATTATCAGTTGCAAAAGCAATGAATTATGAAAAACTAAAAGAATTTAAAAATACTAAAAAAGTAATCGAACTTAAAACAAATGGTTTAACAGCAGACATTATTTTACTTCAAAAAGGCAAAGATAAAATACGTATGGAATATAATATGATGAATATGAAACAAATAATTATTAAAAATGGTGATGTATGTGCTATGATTTCTCCAATAGTAAAAGATTTAAGTTCAGACGATTGGATGAAAATGTTCTCGCAATCTAATTCAGAAAATTTCAGTCCTCTTTCATTTTTAGATGACACAAATAAAATTATAGAATTAAAAGGAATAGAAGAATATAATGGAAAATCTTGTAAAAAAATAGAAATTAAAGAAAAAGAACCTATAAATAAAGATGTTGATAAGTTTTATATTTTTGTTGATGCAATAACTAACTGGATAGTAGGTACAAAAACAGAATTAAAAAATAAAGGAACAGTTGATATAACTTTTTCAGATATGAAAAAAATAAAAGGATTTGTTTATCCTGCATTATTTAAAACTAAAATGAATGGACAAGAAACATTAACAATGACTATAAAATCTTATGAAGTTAATATAAATTTAGATGATAAATTATTTGAAAAACCATAAAAATAAAATTTAAAATAGTTATTAAAAAAAGAGCAATGTTTATTGCTCTTTTTTTATAATATTTTTTAATAATTTATTATTTTATAAAATATTTTTCTTCTTTATTGCATAATATTTCTTTTTATTTTATAAAATTACTTATTTATATAATATATTATCTAATATATCAGCAAAATTATAGAACCCGGTTTTATTATATATCCATTTAGCAGCCAAAATAGCTCCTGTTGCAAGTCCATTTCGATTTTTAGCAGTATGTTGTATTTCAATAGTATCATTTTCCGAATCAACAAAAACAGTATGAATTCCAAATATATTTCCGCCTCTTAAAGAAGATATATGTAGTTCATTTGGTTCTATTTTTCTATTTAATAATTCAGTATTAATTTTTGTTTTACGATTATTATTTTCTAAAATTATATTGGCTATTGTTTTTGCAGTTCCACTAGGACTATCTATTTTATTATTATGATGTAATTCACTCATAAAAATATCATAGCCTTCAAATTTATTAATTAATAATGCAACTTCTTTTGCTAACTTTGAAAATATTTGAATACCAATAGAAAAATTAGATGCCCATACTACTCCGTTCCCACTTTTTTTACAATCCTCTTCAACTTGCTTTAAGTTATCGTACCAACCTGTAGTCCCAATAACTATATTTTTTTTCATTTTATTTAATATACTGATATGTTCCATTATAGAATCAGGAGTAGAAAAATCAATAGCAACATCAAAATCATATATTTTATTTAAGCATAGCATATTATCTATATCAAAAATATCTGTAATATTCATATTATTTTTTATTGCTATATCTTCTATACATTTTCCCATTTTTCCATAACCTATAATGGCAATTTTAGGATTTATTTGTTCCATATTAAAAAGACAATTTATTTAATGTATTAAAAATTACTATATTATTAAAATTAAATTTAATTCGTTTATTATATATACAAAAATACAATTTTTTTTGACAAAAAGATTTAAAATATAAAATACACTTATTTTTGTATAAATTAATAGTTTTTCGTATTTTTAAAGTTCATAAAAATAAAGTACAAATTATCTATGGCTTTAAATCTTGCAATAGTAATAATAGTTAGTTATTTAATAGGAACTATTCCTTTTTCATTAATTTTTACAAAATTATTTTACCATAAGGACCCCGGATACGAAGGTTCAGGAAATTATGGAGCTTTAAATAGTTACGAGATCACTAATAGTAAGTTATTAGGAATTCTTGTTTTCATATTTGACGCATTAAAAGGAGTTGCTGTTGTTTGTTTTAGTTATTATGTTATATTTCCAAAATTATTTTATGTTTTAATATCAATTATATTTGCAGTATTAGGACATAATTTTAATATATTTTTGAAATTTAAAGGTGGCCGTGGCTTAGCTACTTCTTTAGGTGCTTTATTAGTTTTTAACCCATTAATTGCAATTATATGGTGTTGTATATGGATAATGTTTTATAACATAATAAAGAAAGATATTATGTTTGCAAATAAATTTGCATTGATAATTACACCATTAATAATTATGTTAGCATCATATCATGTTTTCTTTTTTACACAATATAATTTTCATATGGAAGTATTTGAATACAAAATTTTCTCAATTATACTTTGTATGATAATATTAGCAAGCCATAATCGTAATAAATAAAATTAATTAAAAATAATTCACTAAAATTATGTCAGAATTCTTAAAAGAAAAAATAAAAAATCGAGACCGAGTAATAAGAGTTTTATCAAAAAATGGACATTTTAGAGCAGTTGCAATAAAAAATACATCTTCTGCAATAGCTGCACAGGAAAAACATAACTTAAACAGTATATCTGCATATATATTAGCAAAAGTATTATCCTCTGTAACAATGCTTGCGTCATTTTTAAAAGGTGAAGAACGTATTTCAATAGAATTTAATAGTGATGGATATATTAATCATATTTATGCAGAAGCTTTAAATGTTGGAGAATGCAAAGGTTTTGTTTCTTTTTCAGAAAACTCTAAACCTGTATCAATATTATCAGAAATTATAGGAAAAGGAATATTAAAAGTTACTCGTATTTTGTATAATGAATTTGAACCAATAACAGGTATAGTACCTATACAGAAAGGAGATATATCAACAGATTTAGCATATTATTTCCTTCAATCAGAACAAATAGGTTCGGCTGTTGTTTTAGATGCAGACTTTGATGATAATGGGAAAATAATAGAATCTGGTGGTTTTATAATACAAGCGATGCCGGAAGCTACTGATGCTGAATTAAAAGAAATTGAACAAAAATTATCAAAAATAGATTCTATTTGTAATGATTTTACACAAGGACTTACACTTACTGATATTTTAAAAAAATATTTACCTTTTGAATTTGACATAATTAAAAGTACACAAGTTGATTTTTATTGCAGATGTAATAAAGAAAGTTTTATAAATAAATTACTATTACTGCCAATAGAAGATATAAAAGATATAAAAATGAAAAAGCAAAACGAACTTGTTTGTCAATTCTGTAATAAACATTATTATCTAGAAGAACGTGATTTTGAAAATATTATTAGCTTAATAAAGTCAAAACAAAATTAAATTATTATAAAAACTTATATACATTTTAATATATAAATAAAAAATATATTTGTTTATAGATAAAAATATATTATATTTGTAATCTATATAGATTAAAATATTTAGAATAGAAATATATAAATTAGCACACGAAAAATATATTACAAAAGAAAGAAAATTAATTTAAGTTAAGATTTACTTAAAATTGAAATAAAAAAGGATAAATAAATTATGTTTACATTTTTGATGATTTTAATGATTATAATATCAGTACTTTTAATTTTAGTAGTACTTATACAACCCGGCAAAGGTGATATGGTTACGGGAATGGGAACAATTGGAGGTTCAATATCTTCTATGTTTGGTACGCGTCAAGCAATGAATTTACTCACAAAAATAACTATTATTTTAGCAGTATCTTTAATGGTACTTGCCTTATTAACAAATAAGTTCTTTATATATCAACCAGGTGAAGCAATTGTAAAACCAGTTACTGAAGGTGTTGCTGTACCTACTCAAAAAAATGTTCCATTACCAGTGCAACAAAATATACCGCCTCCGGCACCAGAAAATAAATCTAAATAAATAATATATTATTTTGTAACAAATATAAATGATATATTATTATTAATAATAAACAAATACAAATAGCCTGTATTACAGGCTATTTGTATTTTTATATATAACATATAAAAACTATATATTTATACTTTTACAAACACAATTAAAGTTTATTTTTTGTTAATTAATTTATGAATGTTTATATTTGTAAATACATTTACTTAAAATAATATATCTTATATATACTATAAAAATAATATGGCAATAATTATTGATGGAAAAAAAATAGCATCTGATATAATAGACGAAATAAAAACAGAAGTATCAGAATTAATAGCTAATAATAAAAAAAGACCAAAACTTGCGCTCTTATTAGTTGGCGAAGATCCCGCTTCACAAATTTATGTACGTAATAAAGAAAAACGTTGTAATGAAACGGGAATAGATTCTATTGTATTAAAAAAAAATGAGTCTATTAGTGAATTAGAAGTATTAAATATTATAAATCAATGGAATGCCGATGAAACAATTGATGGAATATTAGTTCAATTACCACTTCCAAAACATATAAATGAGAGTAAAATCCTTAATAATATTTCACCACAAAAAGATGTAGATGGCTTTCATCCTGAAAATGTAGGGAGATTAGTAACAGGAGTTCCATCTTTCGTTCCTTGTACACCGCTTGGTATTTATGAATTATTAAAACGCTATGAAATCAACTTAAAAGGTAAACATTGTGTTGTATTAGGTAGAAGTAATATTGTAGGAAAACCAATTGCTAATTTACTATACCAAAAAACACCTAATGCAAATGCTATTGTAACAATTTGTCATACTGCAGCACCAGATTTATCTTATTATACAAAACAAGCAGATATACTAATTGCTGCTGTAGGAGTACCTGAGTTAATAAAAGCAAAAGATTTAAAAGATAATGTAGTAGTAATTGATGTAGGAATAAACCGTATTGAAGATACAAATACTGAAAAAGGATATCGTATAGTTGGAGACGTAGCTTTTAATGAAGTAATACATAAAGCTTCAGCTATTACGCCAGTTCCCGGCGGGGTTGGTCCAATGACAATTTCAATGTTACTTTTAAATACATTACGTTCAGCAAAGAAAGAAATATATAAATAAATATGACTATTTAAATATTATTATTTTACTATTTAAATATTATTATTTTATTATTTAAATATTATTGTTCAAGAATTGGAAAATATTATAAATAAAAATAAAATTAGTTCGCGTATACCATCATTAGATATAGCAAGATTAATAGCAATGTTAATGATGGCCCAAGGACATACTATATATTGTTTGTTAGATACAAATATAATAAATTCTGGTCGATGGTATTGGGAACTTTGGACTTTTTTACGTGGTATTACTGCTCCTGTATTTCTTATGGTTTCTGGGGCAGTTCACATTTTTGCAAATAAACGAGATGAAAATGGAAAAATTAAATTAACAACAATAAAAAGACGTTTTAGAACTTGTGGGATATTACTCTTTGTAGGTTATTTGTTACAACTGCCAGCAAATAACTTGTTTGATTTACCATTTTTAACAATAGAAAATTGGTACAGTTTATTTAAAGTAAATGTATTACAAATGTTTTCTGTATCAATAGCCTTATTAACCATATTATACATAATAACACGTAAAAATTCAACATTAGCAATTATAACTTTTATATTAGGAAATATTATAATATTTACATCTCCAATAATATTAACAATAGATTGGTTTAATATATTGCCACTTCCTCTTGCGCCTTTTTTGTCTATGAAACATGGAACAATATTTCCTGTTTTCCCTTTTACTGCCTATCTATTATTTGGAACAACAATAGGATATTTTATACAACGTCAACCTGCTGAAAAACGTACTTTTTTCATAGCAACACGACTATTTATATTTGGTATATTGTATATAGGGATAGGGTATTTATATAAATATATAGTATCTTATAATGGATTAGCGGCTGATAGTTATATACGTTTATCTACTATTTCACCACTATTAACAATAATAAGAGTAGGATTAGCAGCATTAGCAATTAGTATATCCGCATGGATATGTTTATTTTTTGAAAAATTAAAAAATCCAAAATGGTGGATAAAATTAGAAAATACAATAGGAATGTTTAGCAAAAGAGCACTATTTATATACGTAATTCATTTACTTATTATATATGGATGTTCACCGATAACTCATGGATTAATATATTTTTTATATCGTACAGATGTTTTTACGGCTATTTATGCTGCTTTTTTTGTCATATTCACTACAATGCTAATTGTTTATATTTATGATAAAACATTTTCAAAAATTAAAATAATGCAATTTTATAAATATTTTATTGTTGCTTTATTAATTTATAAATTATTTATATAAAAATAATTTTCCATAAATAAAAAATAATACAATATATTTTCAACAAAAATAAAAATATTATAAAATTATTTTATAGATACAATAAAAATGTTTTGAAAATTCAAAAAAAAATGTTATTTTTGAATTTATATATATTGTAAATAAAACTAAATAAATTAAGTAAATAATAATAATTAAAATAAATTAAAATAAAATTTTAGAGAACTTGTATGAATTATACGGGACCAAAAGTCAAACTATCACGTAAACTTGATCTTAGATTAACTCCAAAAGCAACTAAAGTGGCAGAGAAAAAACCTTACCCACCAGGACAACATGGAAATAATAAAAGAAAGCGTGCTAAACAATCTGACTATGGAAGACAGTTATTTGAAAAACAAAAATTACGTTTACAATACAATATTTCAGAACGTCAGATGGAAAATTATTATAAAAAAGCTTGTAAAGTTATTGGTAATACAGGTGAAATTTATGTACAATTATTAGAAGTACGTTTAGATGCTTTAGTTTATCGTTCAGGTTTTGCACGTACTATGTATGCAGCTCGTCAAGCTGTACAACACGGACATATTCTTGTTAATGGCAAAAAAGTTAATATTCCATCATATAATGTTAAAATTAATGATATAATTTCATTAAAAGAAAAAAGTAAAAAAATAGAAGCATTCCAAGAATCAATTAGAAATTCATCGGCTCCTGCTTATCTTGAAGTTTCAAAAGCAGAATTTGTTTCTAAACTTTCTTATATTCCAACTCGAGATGAAATTCCAGTTATTTGTGAAGTTCCGCTTGTAGTTGAATATTATTCAAGATAATTTTATTGATTTAATTATAAAAAAGGCTAATTATTATTATTATTAGCCTTTTTTTATAATTAAATAAAACTATTATATATAAATTAATTTACTTATTCTAAGAATATCATAATATATAAATATACAACTTATTTTTGTATATTTGTATTTTATATATTAATACATAATAAACAAGTAATAAATGGCTACTGTAGACGATAAAAAAATTATATTTTCGCTTATTGGCGTCAACAAAATCTTCCCTCCTCATAAACAAGTATTAAAAGATATTTATCTTTCTTTCTATTATGGTGCAAAAATCGGAATAATAGGACTTAATGGTTCTGGTAAATCAACATTACTAAAAATAATTGCAGGTGTAGAACAATCTTTTCAAGGTGAATTAACTTTCTCTCCCGGATATTCTATTGGACTTTTAGAACAAGATCCAAAATTAAATGACCAACTAACAGTAAAAGAAGAGATTCAACAAGGCTTAAAAGAAATTGTTGATTTATTAAAAGAATATGATGAAATAAATGCAAAATTTGCTGAACCAATGGATGATGATGAAATGAATAAGCTTATAGAAAAACAAGGAATTTTAACAGATATACTTGAGGCAAAAGATGCATGGAATTTAGATAATAAACTTGAAAGAGCGATGGATGCATTAAGATGTCCACCTGATGATGCTATTATAAAAGATCTTTCAGGTGGTGAACGTCGACGTGTAGCTTTATGTAAACTTTTATTAACAGAACCTGATATTTTATTACTTGATGAACCAACAAACCATTTGGATGCAGATTCTGTAGCGTGGTTAGAACAACATTTACAACAATACAAAGGTACTGTAATAGCAATTACTCACGACAGATATTTCCTAGATAATGTTGCAGGATGGATATTAGAATTAGATAGAGGCGAAGGTATTCCTTGGAAAGGAAATTATAGTTCATGGCTTGAACAAAAAGCAAAAAGATTAGAACAAGAAAGTAAAGGTGAATCAAAAAGACAAAAAACATTAGAACGTGAGTTAGAATGGGTACGTATGGCGCCAAAAGCAAGACATTCAAAAGCAAAAGCTAGATTAACTGCGTATGAAAATTTATTAACTCAAGATACAAAAGAAAAAGAAGAAAAATTGGAATTATTTATTCCAAATGGTCCAAGATTAGGAAATAATGTAATAGAAGCAATAGATATAACAAAATCTTACGGTGATAAATTATTATTTGAAAATTTAAATTTTAAATTACCACCGGCAGGAATAGTTGGAATTATAGGGCCAAATGGTGCAGGGAAAACAACTTTATTTAGAATGATAATGGGATTAGAAAAGCCTGATAGTGGAATTTTTAATATTGGAGAAACTGTTAAAATAGGATATGTAGATCAACAACACTCAGAAATATCACCTGAAAAAACTGTTTGGGAAGTAGTATCAGAGGGCTATGATGATATTATAATTGGTAATCGTTCAATTAATTCGCGTGCATATGTTGCAAAATTTAATTTTAGTGGTGCAGATCAACAAAAAAAGTGTAGTATGTTATCAGGTGGTGAACGTAACAGAATACAATTAGCTTTAACGTTAAAAAGAAATGCAAACGTATTATTACTTGACGAGCCAACAAATGATATAGATGTTAATACTTTAAGAGCATTAGAAGAAGGATTAGAAAATTTTGCAGGATGTGCAGTTATTATATCACACGATCGTTGGTTTTTAGATAGAATTGCAACACATATTTTAGCTTTTGAAGGTAATAGTCAAATATACTACTTTGAAGGAACTTATACTGAATATCTAGAAAATAGGAAGCAACGTTTAGGAAAAGATATAGAACCAACACGTATAAGATATAAAAAATTGATAAAATAAAAATAAGTAAGATAATAATACTAAAAATGAAAGATAAACAAAATAAAAACACAATATTATTTTTTACAATAGCTATATTACTTGTCTTGTTAGATCAAATAACAAAATTGACAATAAAAGGATTTTCGTTTGCTGGATTTGAAATTCAAGGTTTGCGTTATGGCGAAAGTATACCAATACTAGGAAATTTATTACAATTAACCTTTGTTGAAAATGAAGGTATGGCTTTTGGAATTTCATTCGGCTGGGGTAAAATTTTCTTAAGCATATTTTCATTAATAGCATCTGGATTTTTAGCTTATTATTTATATTTATTATGTAAATTCAGTAAAAATAATTTATTAAAATTTTCTATTGCTTTGATATTAGCGGGAGCATTTGGAAATGCAATAGATAGAAATTTTTATGGAATAATATTTAATGAATCGCCTCTATTTTATGGACGTGTTGTAGATTTTATACTTGTAAACATTCCTGATATAAACTTATTTGGAATAACTTATTCTCATTTCCCTGTCTTTAATATAGCAGATGCTTGTGTAACTTGTGGTGTTATTTTATTAGTAATTATGCATAAAAAATTACCAGAAATAAATGAATTGTTATCTAATAATAAAAAAAATATAAAGAATAAGGAAAATTTAGAAAATAATTTAGAAAATAATTTAGAAAATAAAGAAAATTTAGATAATTTTTAAAAATATATATGTTTTTATTATTAGAATTTATTATTTTTGAATATTAAATTCATATTATAAATAATAAAAATAACTTAGATTATATATATGTATCATATACTTTTAGATTATTTACCAGTAATGGTAATGGTTTTAGTTTCATTTGTTATTGGTGGGATATTTTTACTTCTTGCTAAGTGGTTGGGATCTCGTAGAACGACAAAAATGAAAAAAAGTACTTATGAAAGTGGGCTCTCCCCCTTTGATACAGCACGACAACGTTTTTCTATAAAATACTATATGGTAGCTGTAAGTTTCATAATATTTGATATAGAAGTTGTATTTTTGTATCCTTGGGCAGTATACTTACGTGATATGTCACCTAATGCTTTTATTTCTATGATAGTATTTATATTTATATTATTTATAGGTTGGTTATGGGAATATAAAAAAGGAGCTTTTGAATGGGATTAGTAGATTTTATAAATAAAAATGGGTTTATAACTTCAACTGTTGGCGAACTAATACGTTGGGGACAAAAAAATTCTCCTTGGCCAATGGGACTTGGAATTTCGTGTTGTGCGATTGAAATGATGGGATGGGCTTCTTCTCGTTTTGATTCTTCTAGATATGGATCAGAAGTATTTAGAATGACTCCTAGACAATCAGATACATTACTTGTTGCAGGTACGGTTAATTATAAAATGGGATGGATAGTTAGAAAAACTTACGACCAGATGCCAGATCCTAAATTTGTAATTGCAATGGGAGCTTGTTCCTCTAGTGGCGGAATGTTCCGTTCTTATTCTGTTGTACAAGGGATAGACCAATTTTTACCTGTTGACTTTTACATAGCAGGATGTCCTCCGAGACCTGAAGCATTATTTACTGCTTTATTAGCAATAAAAGAAAAAATGTCAAAAAAATCCGGCAAATATACACCTACATTATTAAATTTAGGAAAAGATGTATCACCGATACCAACGGGAGACAAATATGAATCAAACATTTGTTTTGACCCGTTAAAACCAGATAATAATTTAGGATACTTAAATAAAAAAAAGCCATTTTATGGTGATTAATATAATTTTAGATTAAACAAAAAAACATAAATATAGTTAAAATTTAAAAAGTATAAAAAAAGACAGTATTTTTTACTGTCTCTTTTTTTAATTATATATAATTTTTATTTTTTCTTATAATGAAACAACAAAAGACAAAAAAAGAATACAAAAAGAAACTATATAATAATAATAATAATAATAGTACTAGTAGTAATAATAGTAATAAATCAAAAATATTCACTATCCCTAATTTATTGTCTTCATTAAGAATTATTTTAATAATAATAGCTTCTTATTATCTTATTAAAGGCGATAATATAGTTTCTTTTGTTATATATTGTACTGCTATTATAACTGATTTCTTTGATGGTTTTTTTGCTAGACTTTTAAATCAAATATCGGAATTAGGAAAAATATTAGATCCATTAGCGGATAAACTTATGATAATATCAGCAGTATTAATATTATTAATACAAGGCAATATACCTTTATGGTTTGTTTTAGTTGTTATTATAAGAGATATATTAATAGTTATTGGTGGACTATATGCAAGAACAAAAATAAAATTTATTATACCATCTATTTTTATAGGGAAAGTAACTGCTGCTGCTTTAATGGTAACTTTTATATTAAATATATTATATTTTGATTATATGATTTATTTATATTATATATCAGCTATATTATGTTTAATTTCTCTTATTGCATATATATTAAATGCTAAAAAAATTTTTAAGGAACATAATATTAAACTTTTTAATAGTTAAATAAAATATGAATAAAATAAGCAGATATATTTTACGTTCAAGTTTTGCGCCTTTTATATTTGGTTCTTCAACTGTTATTTTTTTATTTTTAATGCAATTTCTAATGAAAACATTAGACAAATTAATAGGAAAAGGGCTTGATAATATTGTAATAGTTCAATTAATTACTTATAATATTTCGTGGATGTTAGTATTAGCTGTTCCTATGGGAATTTTATTTGCTTCATTAGTTACATTTGGAAATATGTCTGCATCTTATGAAATAACAATTATAAAAGCTAGTGGTGGTAGTTTAATAAAAATGATGCGGCCACTTATTATTGTAGGATTTATTTTATTCATTATAGTATTTTGGTATAATGATTATATACTACCGGAAACAAACTATAAATTAAAGACATTAACTTTTGATATACAAAGAAAAAAGCCAATTTTAGCAATAGAGTCCGGACAATTTTCTAATGACATAGAGGGTTATATAATATTAGCAAGAGAAATAGATACTGCAACAAATATGTTGTATTCAGTTACTATATATGACCAAAGGCAAATTAATATAAATAGAACTATAAGTGCTGAAAGTTGTAAATTAACATTTGCAGAGGATATGAAACATATAATTTTTAAATTAAAAAATGGTGAGATGCATCAATCAAAAATTAGTGATCTAAAAGATTATCGTATAATAAGATTTGATGATTATAAATTAATAACTACAGCACAAGGATTCGGATTTGAACAAAGTGAAGAAGGTGTTTTAACTCGCGGTGATAGAGAACTACATATTAGCGATATGAAAGAATTTGTTTATCAATTTAAAGAAAGACAAAAAGATGCTGAAAAACAATTAAATTCAATAATTAATGAACATATTGCTTATATACTTGGAGATCCACTACCAAAAAAAAATAATATTGATACAACTGAAAAATATATTGATAATAAAGATATAAATGCAAATATAACAAATAGAAATACTAAAGCTTGGAAAAATAATTTAGCAAATTTTTCTATAAATTTAATAAACACAAAAAACAATATAAAAATAGCAAAACAACAAATAAATGTATATGAGGTTGAAATTTATAAAAAATATGCAATACCTTTTGCATGTTTTATATTTGTGCTTGTAGGATGCCCGTTAGGAATAATGACAAAAGGAGGTAATTTTGGAATAAATGCAGCAATAACACTAGGATTTTATATATTATATTGGGCTTGTCTAATTGGAGGCGAAAAACTTGCTGATAGAGATTTTGCAAGTCCGATGCTAAGTATGTGGTTAGGAAATATTATTGTAGGTACTGCAGGTGTTATATTAACAATTAAAGTAAATAATGAAAAAGTATTTGTTACATTTAATAAAATACAAAAAAAATTATTACAAAGAAAACAAAAATAAAATATATATAATATAATTAATATTATATATATTTTATTTATACTATCTTGATTTATCTTATTTTGTTTCTATTTCTTTTATTTCGTCTTCTGTTAAATTATAATGTTCATATAGCATATTATCTATTTGTTTTTCTAAATCACTTGTATCGGCATTAGGATTATCTTTTTTCTTTGCTTGAATTGCATATACTAAATTAGTGTATTGTTCATTTTCTAAGTCACTTACATCTTTTACGGGAATTTGAACCATAAAAACTTTTTTTAATTCTAATCCTTTGTTTCCTAATTTTGGAAAGTTATATTTAAAACAATATCTAAATAATCTTGAATTAAAAAAAGCAGTTAAATATCCTAAATGTTCTCCTGTTAATATAAAACATTTATCATTTGTAAGAAAATTATCATTATCTAAATATAAAGGCATATTATGTGTTTTATCGAGATTTATTATATCGGGATATATTATTTTTTCTTTATTGAAATTTTTATAATATGCAATAGTATTTTGTGTTTCAAACCATTTTTGTCTACCAGCACGAGTTTCTAATTCTTTTTTATAATTATAAAAATGTGTGTTTACAGATACATAATTATCTATGTTTATATTTTTAGCAGGAAACGTTGTTATTAAATATAAATTATTATATTCAATTCTATATCTTTTAATATCTTTTCCTCT
>CAYYIP010000002.1:0-203210 GCA_964472015.1 uncultured Hyphomicrobiales bacterium
TGTTAATGCAAATATTGTTAATGCTGGTAGTTATGCTACTGCTGGTACTACATTACTCCAATATGCAGGTGTTGGTACAGATCATTTCCTTACTACAAAAGAATATGTAGATAATATAGCGTCTGCTCATCTAGACCAAGTTACTGGTGATGTTACTTTTGTTGAAAATCCTCCTATGAGTGGACTTTTCACATCTACAATTAGTAATAATGCTGTAACAAGTGCAAAGATATTAGATGGAACAATTCAAACTGCTGATTTAGCAGATGATGCTGTAACAAGTGCAAAGATATTAGATGGAACAATTCAAACTGCTGATTTAGCAGATGATGCTGTAACAAGTGCAAAGATAGTAAATGGAACAATTGTAGCAGCTGATATTGCACCTAATACTATAACCGCAGCTGAAATTGCAAGTGGTGCTGTAACAACTGATGAAATATTAGATGGCACAATCGCAACTATTGATTTAGCAAATGATGCTGTAACAAGTGCAAAGATAGTAGATGGTGGAGTAACAAGTGCTGATATATTAGATGGCACAATCGCAACTGTTGATTTAGCAGATAATTCCGTAACAAGTGCAAAGATAGCAAATGGAACAATTGTAGAAGCTGATTTAGCAAATGATGCTGTAACAAGTGCAAAGATATGGGATGGCACAATCGTAACTGCTGATTTAGCAAATAATTCCGTAACAAGTGCAAAGATAGTAGATGGTACTATAACAACTGATGATATAGCAGATGGCACAATTTTACCAGTTGATTTATCAAATGGTGCTGTAACAAATAATAAGTTAGCAGCTAATGCTGTAACAACTGATAAGATAGTAGATGGCACAATCGCAACTGCTGATTTAGCAGATGGTTCTGTGACTTCTATTAAGATTAATAGTGGTGTTCCTCTAAATGTAGTTATGAAATCAAATGCTGCTGGCAATCCTGTTGCATCAAATATTACAGATAATGGTACTACTGTTAGTGTAACTGGAAACTTAGCTGCAACTGGGAACTTATCTGCTGCAAATCTTACTTTAACTGGTTCAACAGTTATGACTACTTCTGCTGTACAGAATATTTCACCTATAAATCCAGCTAATGTTACAGTTGTTCCTTATAACGATGCTTCTGCTATACATTCAACTGCTACTATTGCTGCTGGTGCAAATGGTCAAGTTCTTTATGTATTAAACCAAAATACACAAGCACTAACTGTTAGTAATTCTGTCCCAGCTACAACAATACAGGCTGGTGGACTTCTTGGATTTATATATATCAATGGTAGTTGGTATGTACTTCAATAATTAATTATATTATTGTTTAATAATATTTTATTAAATATTATTTTTAATAATATAGTTTTAGTTATAATTTTATTATAATTAATAAAGAAAGAAGATAAGTAATTATCTTCTTTCTTTTTTTATATTTATATATAAAAATATAATAAAAATACTTATAGTATTCTTTTTTTTTGATTTTTTCATTAAAATTTGTTATTTTAGAAAATAAATATAGTTTATTATAAAAGAAAATATAGTTTAGTAAAAATAATCTATGATTTATAAAATAAATAATTTGATATGCTAAAGACTAAACAATTGAGTTTAAATGATTTAACAAATCTTTTAAAAGATTCCAACTTAAAAACAACTAATAAATATCACTTAGGTAAATTTTATACTACTATATCATTAGTAGTAAGTGATATGTTAAGTGCCTGTTTGAGTTTTATGTTTGCTATATTAACTCAAAGTTTCTTTATTGATATAGGTTATAGTATATCAGAGTTATTTTCTCATTCATTTAATATAATATTATTAACATTACCATTATTTCCTTTATTATATTCTTTTTCAGGTTTATATCCATCTTATGGAAAAACACAAGTAACTGAATTTAGAAATATAACAATATCTTCTACAATAATATTTTTTATTTTAGGAATGTTAAGTGTTCTCACACTTGGTCCCTCTTTTTACTTTTATTTTATCTTATTTTTATCATTTTTTTATAATATATGTATTACTTTGCCTTTACGTACTTTAACAAAAAAAATATTGTCTAAATATGTTTGGTGGGGTATCCCCGTTATGGTAATAGGTGCTGGTCGTGCAGGTACTAAAGTTACTACTACCTTAAATAAAGAAAAATTACTTGGTTTGAAACCTGTTGTTATAATAGATGATGATTCTGATAAATGGGGTTATATAGAAGGTGTTCCTGTTGTAGGTGGTTTAAATATAATTCCAACATTGTCAATTAAGCTAAATATAAAACATGCAATAATAGCAATGCCAACAGTTCCTACCGTAGATAGACTTAATATTATAAGCAAAAATTTACCTTATTTTTCTAACTTAACAATAATTCCTGATATGTTTAATACAGGGCTTTGGACTTATACACAAGATTTAGGCGGGATTCTTGGTTTAGAAGTTCAAACAAAATTGTTAAAACGAAGCTCTCAAATAAAAAAACGTATATTTGATTTATTATTCGGTTCAATACTATTGGTTTTAAGTATGCCCATACAATTAATAGTTTCAATATTGATAAAATTAGATTCCAAAGGAAATATATTATTTTGTCAAAAACGTTGTGGGGTAAATAAAGTACCTTTTGGGATGTATAAATTTCGTAGTATGCAAATAGATGCAGAAAAAAAATTAAAAGAGGTATTAAAAAATAATAAAAAATTGAGAGAAGAATTTGAAAAATATCATAAAATAGATGATGATCCAAGGTTAACACGAATAGGGAAATTAATAAGAAAATATAGTCTAGATGAATTACCACAATTTATAAACGTTGTAAAAGGTGATATGAGTTTAATAGGGCCTCGCGCTTATTTAGAATGGGAAGTAAAGCATATAAAAGAAAATCATCCTATTTTTCAAGTGAAACCAGGTGTTAGTGGATTATGGCAGGTTACAGATAGAAACTCCTCTTTTGAAGAAAGATTAAGAATTGAAGAATACTATGTTAGAAATTGGTCTTTTTCACTAGATTGTATATTGGTAGGGAAAACAATAGCAGCTATAATTAAAGGTACTGGTAACTAATCTTTTAATATTTATTAATAATATTATATTTTCAACAATACTTATTTATAACATTATATTTATAACAATATTTATTTAGAAAGTTTAGAATGAGTTATATAAGAATCTAGCGAACTTAATACTATACTGTATAATATATAATTTTATAAATAAAAATTTAAGTAAGTAAATATAAATAATATAAATAAAATAAAAAAATAAAAAAATATTAAAAATAATATAGAATATTTTAATAACTAATATAAATAAATATGAAAAAAATAATTTTTCTTTTATTCTTAGCTTTGTTTTTTTATATAAATAATATAACACAAGCTCAAGATAATGACTTAGATGATTTTACTTTTGACGATGAAGAAATAGAAGCAAAATCAGATTATTTTACTATGGGAGTTGGTATAACAGGGAATTTATTATTTATGAAATATGATGACTTGAATAGTAAATTTTTAACTCCTAAGAATATAGACAATTTTAGTGGTCCTATGTTTCCATTAGGATATGAAATATTTTTTACATTTATTGATAATGCAAGAATAGGATTCACCTATCAAACAGATTCTAAATTAAAAGAACTAATATCAAATAACGAAGAATTAGTTTCAATTAAAAATACTGCAAAATTATCAAATAGTATGTTTGGTTTATCTTTTTCTTATGCCTTAATCCCTTTTGAATCTTTTGCAATTGTTCCTAGTTTAGGTGTTAATTTAGGTGATATGACTTTTGATAATTTTACTTCTCCTACTTCTGTAGAATATGATTCAAAAGAAACTACTATTTATGAAAATACTCAAATAAATTATTCATATTTAGCAATAGAACCACAACTTAATTTAGAATATGCAATAACGAAATTTTTAATGCTTCGTGCTGGTGTTAGTTATGTTCTAACTCTTGATAGTCCATTTGTGAAAAATGCGTGGTCTATTAATGGCAATAATGTATACTTAAATGTACCTGATGGTTTAAAACCACAAGGCTTAAATGTAAAATTAGGTTTGTTTGTAGGATTATTTAATTATTAGAAAAAGAATACTTAATTTCGATTTTAATATTTAATTTCGATTATTGAGTTTGTTCGTTTATTAGAGCTTGTAAAAACAATAGATAAAAAAGTATTATTATATATTTTAATATTATATATATATTAAAATTATAATTACAGTGCTCTAATTATATTTTTTTGTTAATTATAAAATTATTTGTATATATTGAACTTATTTAAAAATATATACGTTATAAGATATTAATTCTATTATAATCAATTAATTAAAATATTTTGGATATAAAAAAATAAACCTTATTAAATATAAATATTATAAAAACTTATTATTAACTAAATACAAAAATACGATGTTAAAAAATATTTTTTATTCTTTATCATTATTTATATTATTCTTATTATTCTCAATGAATGACGTAATATCAAAAGAAAATATAACCGTTGAAGCACTATACTCTTTGCATCGAATTAGCGAAATTTCTGTTTCGCCCAATGGTGAGTGGATACTCTATAGAACTACTACCCCTAATATAAAAGATAATTCAATGGATAATAAATTATTTATAGTTTCAATTGATGGTGATGAAATAATAGAAATCAAAGTTGGTGATACGCCGGCAAATTCCCCTGTTTGGAGTTCTGATAGTAAAAAAATTGGTTATATACAAAATAAAAGTGATTTGTATTATATCTATACTATCTATGTTCCTAATGGTGTTCCTAGTAAAGTAGCAACCTTTAATAATCCTATTGATAATTTACAATTTTCACCTAATGGTGAATATTTTTCTTTTACTCAAAATATTAGAGTTGATAAAACTGTTGCAGCAAAATATCCGGACTGTGCTAATGCCAATATTAGAATATATTCTAACTTACCTGTACGTCATTGGGATCATTGGCTCGATGGAACTTATAGCCATCTTTTTATAATGCCAATAAGTGGTCCGTCTACATACGCAAAAGATATTATGCTTAATGAACCTTTTGATACGCCTCTTGTTCCTTTTGGTGGACCAGCTGAAATAGCATGGTCGCCAGATTCTAAAGAAATAGCATATACTTGTAAGAAATATACCGGGATTGATTTTGTTCGTAATACTAATTCAGATATATATGTTTATAAAATGGAAGGCGGAGAGACAATAAATGTAACAGAAGGTTTCCTTGGATATGATAAAAGACCATCCTATTCACCTGATGGGAAATGGCTTGCCTTTACAAGTCAATTACGTGGCGGTTTCGAATCAGATAGAATTAGATTGATGTTGTATAATAGAGCAAAAAAAGAATATACTGAATTAACTAAGGGTTTTGATCAATGGATAGATGAATATATCTGGACTCCTGATAGTAAATCTATATTTGCAACCGCAACATATTTTGGGACTATGCAAATATTTAAAACTAATATAGATGCTCCAAAATTTATTAGATTTTCAAAAGGCGATTTTGATTATTCTAATCTCTCTATAACTAAGAATGGGAAAACACTTGTTTTTGGTATGATGAATATGATAAAACCACTAGAAATTTGTGCAATTCCAGCAAACGGCGGGGACGTAAAACAAATAACTAAATTGAATAATAATATAATAAATCAATATCTACTTTCATCTTTTGAAGAACGTTGGATAGATACACGCGATGGAGAAAAACTCCATTGTTGGATAGTATATCCTCCTAATTTTGATAAAAATAAAAAATATCCTCTAATTACATATTGTCAAGGCGGACCCCAACAGATGATAAGCCAAGCATTTGGATATCGTTGGAATATGTCTTTGTTTACTTCACGAGATTATGTTATTGTAGCACCTAATAGACGAGGATGCCCCGGCTTTGGACAAGAATGGATAGATGCTATAACAGGAGATTGGGGCGGGAAGCCTATGCAAGATATACTCGATGCTACCGATGCTATGAGAAAAGAAAGCTTTATTGATAGTAATAAATGTGTAGCAATAGGCGCATCCGCCGGCGGATTTACTACGTTTTGGCTAGCAGGAAATCATCAAAAACGGTTTAAAGCTTTTATGTCTCATTGTGGGGTGTTTAATTTTACAAGTATGTACGGCTCAACAGAAGAACTGTTTTTCCCCGATTGGGAGTACGGCGGACCTTACTGGGAAGAAAAAAATAAAGAATTTTATCAAAAAAATTCACCGCATAATTTCGTAAATAATTGGGATACACCGATTATTATATCAACAGGTGAAAAAGATTTTAGAGTACCTTATACGCAAAGTCTAGAAGCTTTTACAGCAGCGCAAGTAAAAAATATTCCGTCTAAATTAATAATATATCCTAATGAAACACATTTTATAGCAAAAGCACAAGAATATATTATTTGGTTTAATGAAGTGTTTGAATTCTTTGATGAACATATTAATAAGACAGAACAAATAGATAATATAGAAAGTACTCCACAAGAAAATATAAAAGAATAAATATAAAATAAATATAAAAGAATAAATATATTTATTATAATGTTTGAAATATAAATATATTATTGATTTTTTTAATTAATATGTAAAAGAGTGTTTATTAAATTATTAATTTTTTAATATAAATTAAACACTCTTTCTGTTTTAAAACATTTTATAATAATTTTTAATTCTTAAATATTTTTTATGCGTTTAGTGTATAGTTTAAATATTTTATATGTATATTACTCTTTATATAATTATTATAAATTGAATTATAAATTGAATATAATATGTAAATGGAGTTTGTATGCCCGTGTCTAATGAAAAAAGAACTAAGATTATAAATGCAACAATATCATCTAAAGAAAAAGATATAAAAGAAAAAGATATAAAAGAAATTAAACCAACTGCAAAAGATAAACATATCGATGATTTATTACTTGGTTTAGAATATAAAGAATTACAGTTTGTTAAAGGTGTTGGCCCTAAATGTATAGCTGCATTAGTAAAAAATAGTCAAATTCAAACTTCTAAATATAATTTGTTAACTTATTTTCCAAGAGATTATAAGAAAAGAATATATTTTAATTCAGTAAGAGAGATAATAAAAAATAAACACGAATTTGTAGAAATACCACAAACTGTAAATTTTAATCAAGAACTTACTTTTAAAAGAGAAGCAAGTTTATTTGGACGTATAGAATATCTAAAAAAATATCGTAATCAAAAACTTGAAATATTTTTACGAGATCAATATAATGAAATGTTTGTTCTAAGATTTTTTCAATATGTAGATAGTATTAGTAAAACATATAGCCAAAATATGGGCATTATTATTAGCGGGACTCCTACTTTTGAATATAATAAATTATTGTCTTTTTCACATCCAGATGAAATACTTATTCTAAATACTTCTATTTCTGATTCTAATACAAATTTATTAGTTTATAATGAAAATACTCAGTCATATATTCCTATTTATAAAATTAGTGACGAAATGTCCAAATCAAGAATTAATAATAAAAAATTTGGACAAATTATAAAAAGTTCGTTTAGTCTTTATAGTAAATATATAAATAACTTATCAGATGTTTTACCCGAATATATTCTTAAACAGTCTTATAATGTTCCTATTGAAATCGAAATCACTAAACAAGGTAAATTACAAAAATTACCTTCAAAAATAGTAACAACACTTCCAAGCATCCAAGATACAATAAATATCTTGCATTTTCCGGAAACTGAAAACGATATTTATAAAGCAAGATATCGTATGAAATTTGAAGAAGCTTTGATTTATCAACTTGCTATCAATGTCCGTAATAGACAAGTTTTAACCCACGGGAAAGGTATTATTATTACAGAAAAAAGTAAATCTGCCCGTAATCTTTATGATAACTTAACTTTTCAATTAAGTCCCGATCAGCGTAAAGTATTATGGGATTTTGCAAAAGATTTTTCTTCCGGGAAACCTATGAGTAGATTGTTACAAGGTGATGTTGGTTCCGGTAAAACAATAGTTTCTATCCTTACAATGCTGATGGTTATTGATGCAGGTTATCAAGTTGCAATGCTGGCACCAACAGAATTGCTCGCTGAACAACATTATCATACAATTTCAAAATTATTAAAGGAATTTGCAAATGTAAAAGTTGTTCAACTAGTCGGTGGTTTAAAAAAATCTTTAAAAAAACTTGTCTTAAATGAAATAAGTAACGGTACAGCTAATATTATAGTGGGAACTCATTCGCTCTTTCAAAGTGATGTTGAATATAAGAATTTAGGTCTTATTGTTATTGATGAACAACATCGGTTCGGTGTTATGCAACGCGGTGAACTTATCGAACTTGCAAAAGAATCAATTAAGCAACAAGATTTAATGCCCCATGTGTTGTATATGACCGCAACACCAATTCCAAGAACATTGGAAATGACAGCTTATGGTGATCTAGATATCTCCATAATAAAGACTATGCCGAAAAATAGAATCCCTGTGAAAACTAAGATAGTTTTTGAAAAAGAAAGACGAGATATATTTAATTTTATAAATATAGAAATATTAAAAGGACGCCAAGTATATATCGTATATCCACTAGTTGAAAAATCTGAAAAACTAGAACTTAAATCAGCAGTAGAACACTATGAACTTATTAAACAAGTCTTTCCGCATCTTAATTGTGGACTGCTACACGGACAAATGCAATGGTATGAAAAAGAAGAAGTTATGCAAAAATTCTTGAATAAAGAATATCAAATTTTAGTAGCAACAACAGTAGTGGAAGTAGGTATAGATGTCCCTAACGCTACTATTATGCTTATAGAAAATGCTGAAAGATTTGGATTGTCTCAATTACACCAATTACGAGGTAGAGTAGGACGCGGTATGGAACAGTCTTATTGCTTCCTTATGACAAAAGATAATTTTTTATATAAGTTTAGTAAAACTGAAAATGCAGAAGAAGAAAAAATAAAAGCAGTTACTAGATTGAAAACTATGCAGGAAACAAATGATGGCTTCAAAATAGCAGAAGTAGATGCTAAAATACGAGGAATAGGGGATATATTAGGAACAAAACAAGCAGGAATGATACAATATAAATATATTAACCTTACAAATAATAATGATGTAAAAATACTGGAAAAAGCAAGAACAAAAGCAAGAGAAATACTAAAAAAAGATGAAAATTTAACAAGCCCAATACATAAATTGCTAAAAGAACAAGTAGATAAAAAAATAGATTTCTTTTTGATTGCTTAAATTATATAATTTATTATAATTTATTATAATTTATATTATTTTTTAATTTATAACTCATTTATCATTAAATTATAATAACTTTCATATCTTTCATAATATAATTCCCCTTTTTTAACCGCTTCTTTTACAGCACATTCCGGTTCATGTGTATGAGTACAAGTGTCAAATTTACAATTGTTAATGTATTTTATGAAATCTGGGAAAAATAAATATAATTCATCCTTTTCTATATTCCATAATCCAAATTCACGAAGTCCCGGCGTATCTATTATTGCAGTCTTATTGTCCTCTAAACAATACCTGTAAGAAAAAGATGTAGTGTGCATCCCTTTATTAGTTCTATCACTAATCTCATTTATAATCTGTACATCCTGTCCAATAACCGTATTTAAAAAAGTAGATTTTCCCGCCCCCGATGGTCCCGAAATAACTGTTTCTTTATTCTTTATTTTATTGATTATCGCATCTATACCTGTATTATTTAATGCACTTATAGTAAAAACATCTATTTTGTTTTTAGTGTAAATATTAACAACTTGTTCAACGTATTTAATATGCTCTTTTTCACATAAATCCATTTTATTTATACATAAAATAGGCTTAATACCTGTTAAGGTCGCAGCAATAATAAACCTGTCTATGAATTTAAGATTTAAATCAGGTTTTAAAATAGAAGAGAATATTAATACATTGTCTATATTAGCAGCAAGTATCTGCTCTTTATTCCTATTCCCCGGGTCCTTTCTCGAAAAAAAATTATTCCGTTTTGCTATTTTTATAATGACTGGATTAGAATTTTCTTTCTTTATTAACCATACATTATCACCTGTTGCTACAATGTTAGCTAATTGCGAATTTTTTGATATAATAGTACCTTGTAAAGTACAATTGTAAAGCGTTTTATCTTTACTTTCTACTATTACTTTATTTGATTGTATGGAAATAACTTTTCCATATATGGCATCCGACGGAATTTTACCAGCCGTTTTTATTAATTTTGATTTGTAATTTACAGTTTTATAATTAGTAGACAAAATAAATTTATTAGTTAAGTATAAATAATTCTTTACAAAAATAAAAAAAATAATGATTTTATAAAAACTTTTTAGTAAATGTATGTAATATAATTATTTCTTTTTATAAGAAATTTTTATAGCAAAAACCCTTTTAATTTTTGTTTGTTATTTCGTTTTTTTTTTGTATTTTAATAAAATTCTATATAATTTATTAATTTATTGTTATATATTAAATTAATAAAATTAAATTAACAGTATTTTAATTTAGTTATAATATTTATAAAATGTTTTAATATATATATAAATTTTTATAATATAATCTTTATAATATAATTTTTATAATATATAATTCAAATAATTTTTTGATAGTTATTTAGTCCTTTATATAGCTAAATAATCTATTTTTATAAAAACAACACTTTTGTGTAACATAATTGTTATATTTAATGTATTTATATAAATGTATGTATTGTTTCTAAAGTGTAATCGATATTTATACAATGATTGAAAAATGTGTAAGCAATAGAGAAATAAATATTACAACCGAGATAACTAGAATTTTTAAAGAAAATAGAACTAAGTATTTGAATTTTATTAATCAAAGGTTGAATAATCATGAAGAATCTGAAGATGTTTTACATGATGTATTTGTTAATTTATTGACTTATGTTAAAGTAAATAAAAATGAAATATTTATTGAAAATTTAAATTCTTGGATATTTACTGCAATAAGAAATCGTATAATTGACCTTTATAGAAAAAAACGTGCAATTGTGTTTTCTAACCTTAATATAAATAATACAAGCCAAGACGAAAATGATAGTATTAGTTATGCAGATATTATAAGTGATATAGAACATTCACCAGATATTATTTTATTTCGTAAAACAATATATGATACTATTATGGAAGAAATTAAACAACTTCCAGAAGAACAACGTTTTGTATTCGAACGAAATGAATTCGATGGAATACCCTTTAAAGTAATTTCTGAAGAAACAGGTATAAATGTCAATACACTCCTTGCAAGAAAACATTACGCTATTATGCGATTACGTAACAGATTAAAAAAATTATACGATAGTATTTAGTTAATTCTTATTATATAATTCCTCATATAATACTTCTTCATTCTTTTTTTTTATTTTTTAATTTTAATTATCTAATAAAATATATCTTTTCTGTTTTAATATATAGTTTTATATTTCTTATTATATATATAAATTAAAATATTTCTTTATATTTCTTAAAAAATTATAAAAATACAATAATATTTTATTATTTTTGTAGTCTTTAATTTTTTATAATAGTCTAGTCTGTTTCTATCAGACTTATTTTTAATTTGTTTTTCTATGGATAAGTTTATAATCAAAGGCGGTAACAGATTATGTGGTCGTGTAAAAATATCAGGTGCTAAAAATGGTTCTCTCGCACTAATGCCTGCAACTATATTAGCGCCCGGTACATATTACTTACATAATACTCCAAATTTACGAGATGTTTGGACTATGTCAAGACTAATGACCGAATTAGGTGCTTTTTGTGAGTTGAATGATAATGATCTTTTTGTAGATACAAGGAATATAAATAAAACATTAGCACCTTATGAACATGTTAAAAATATGCGGGCATCATTTTATGTACTTGGCCCACTTTTAGCACGTTTTGGCGAAGCAAAAGTGTCACTCCCCGGTGGATGCGCTTGGGGACCACGCCCTGTAGATCTTCACATAAAAGGAATGCAACGCTTAGGTGCAGATGTAAATTTAGAAAATGGATACATTATAGCAAAAGCACAACAACTTAAAGGTGCTAAAATTCATTTAGATGTTTCAAGTGTCGGAGCAACTGGAAATATACTTATGGCAGCAACACTCGCGAAAGGTGTAACTGTTATTTCTAATGCTGCAACCGAACCAGAGATTACTGCACTAGCACGTATGCTGGTTAAAATGGGTGCGAAAATAGATGGAATTGGAACCGCTATCCTTGAAATAGAAGGCGTGGATAAATTGACACCTGTAAATGAAGAAACTAATATCCCTGATAGAATAGAAGCAGCTACTTATTTGATTGCAGCAGCAGCAACCGCAGGTACTGTTGAATTGCAAAATGTTAATCCTTATCATCTTACCGCTATTATTGCAAAATTAGAAGAATGTGGATGCGAAATAGATGTAAATTCTGATAATATTTTTCTAAAAGCACCAGAAATAAAAAAATCAGTTGATATAACAGCCGCAGTATATCCCGGTATCCCTACAGATATACAGCCCCAATGGACAGCACTTATGGCAAGCAAATGCGATGGAAATTCTAAAATAACGGATCCTATATATACCGATAGATTTAAACATATTCCAGAACTCATTCGTATGGGCGCAGATATAGATGTAGTTAAAAATGCTGCTTTTGTAAAATCAAATCCCGAAAAAAGTTTTACAGGCGCACAAGTAATGGCATCAGATCTAAGAGCCGGCGCAGCACTGATAATTGCTGCACTTGCAACTAATGATATAACTGAAATTTTAAGAGTTTATCACATTGATAGAGGTTATGAATCTATTGAAAATAAACTAATATCTATAGGAGCTAATATTAAAAGGGTCAAAACTGATTTGATATAATTATATGTCTTTGTTTTTTCATTGGATAATATCTTTTAAAATCAAAAAAATAATTTGGTAATTATTGAAAAAAATAGTATATTTGTAAATATTATTTTTTTGATAACGCTTTCGATAAAAGAAAAGATCTCGTAGCTCAGCAGGTAGAGCATTTGACTTTTAATCAAAGGGTCGTGGGTTCGAATCCCGCCGAGATCACCATAAAAATAATATATAAAAAAGTCTCAACTAAAATAAAGTTGAGACTTTTTTTTATATTATATGTTTATATAAATATTTTTAAGAAATTAATTTATAATATTTTGAAAATTAAATAAAAATATCAATAATTTAAGATAAGCTAATTAATAAATTTAGAACGTTTCTAAAGAATATGCTATTTTAATTATGTGTATTTTTATATCTTTCTAAAAACTCTTTTATTATTGTATCATTTGAATTTTGAAAGTCTTTATTATTTCCGTAAAAATGGATTTTTCCATCGTGTAACATAGCAATATCACAATTTAAATTATATACCGAAAACATATCGTGAGTAATTACAATTGATGTTATTTGTAACTTTAACGTAAGATTGAAAATAAGTTTGTCTATTTGTTCCGATGTAATAGGATCTAATCCTGTTGTTGGCTCATCATATAAAATATAACGCGGTGAACCTACCAGAGCACGTGCAATTCCAACACGTTTTTTCATTCCTCCCGATAATTCTGAAATACTTTTATTTGCTAAACTTAACCATTCTTTTTCAAAATTAACAGTGTCTTTTTCTTTAATGTCTGGTAATAAACCAACTGAAGATAAAACTTTTTTAGCTTCCATTTTTAGAATGTTTTCGTCCCTTACATTATGTTCATATAGTTTTAATACAACATTTTCAAAAACATTTAATGAATCAAATAAAGCAGCGCTCTGAAAAACATATCCTATACGTTTTCTAAGATTAAATAATTGTTGCCTCGATAAACTAGTAACATCTAAACTGTCAATAAATACATTTCCACTGTCAGGATACATTAAACCTACTATGTGTTTTAATAATACACTCTTACCAGAACCAGATTTTCCTATAATACATAAGGTTTTTCCATCGTCTACTTCAAGATTAACACCGTTTAATATAACTTTGCTATCTATAGTCTTATTTAAATTTTTTATTTGAATCACGCTATTTATTTAATTTTAGTAAAAATAAAAACTTGAAAATTTAATTTATTATTATTTAAATAATTAAATAACTTCATTACAAAAATAATCATTTTTTTATTTTTATTTATATTTTTAATTAAATAAAATGTATTTATACTATAAATTTATTTTATAATATATCAATATATTTTTATAGTATATCAATATTTATTACAATATATAAAATATTTTATAGTATGTAAATATTTTTATATTATATTTGTTTATATTTGTTTATATTTGTTTATATTTGTTTTTATAATTTTACAAAATCAATAAAAATCAATAATATTTATTATAAAAATATTATAAAAATATTATGAAAATATTATGAAAAATACTATCAATGAAACAAAAGATTACAAAACTAATTTGCATAAAAATAGAGTTAGAAGATATTTTGTAGATTCAGCTATGGAAATTTTAAGAGGAGAAGGATTTAGTGCGTTGTCAGTTCGTAATATATCTTTACGTGCAGGTTATTCAAGTGCAAGTTTTTATAACCATTTTGAAGATATGGGTGAGTTAATATTTATGTGCTTGAAAGAATTTGCACAAGAATGTAAAAATATGCTATCATCTGCAATAAAATCAAATACTGATAGTCTTGAAAGAATTAAAATAATATGTCTTGAATTTGTTAAATATTTTGTGCAATATCCTGGAATATTTGAACTGTTCTATACATCTAATATAATAAATCTAAGAAATAATAAGAATTCTTTGGAACTTATTCATAATCTTTTAAAAGACGTATTAGAAAAAGATTTTAATGATTTATTAATTCGAGGTATATTTACAAAAACGGAAATTGATAACAAAAAAATACAAATAGAAGTATCTTTAATAGGATTATTATTACTATATATTAATAGATGTTATCCTGTAAAATATAGTGATTTTAATACTACTTTAATTAATCAAATAGATTCTTGTTTATATCCTTGTTTAGTAAATAATTAAAAAATAAATAATTGAAAAAACTAAAAAATTAAAATAATTATTTTTCTATTGAAATATAGTAAAATAATGTTATCTTTGTATATTATATTAATAAATATTTTATTTTTAAGAAAAGCGTTATGTATGAATTATTAAAGAAACAAGACGAAGAACTTTATAAAGCAGTCGAAGCTGAATATGGTCGTCAAACATCAAAATTAGAACTTATTGCAAGTGAAAATTTCACTTCCCCCGAAGTAATGGAAGCACAAGGCTCCGTTTTGACCAATAAATATGCTGAAGGTTATCCGGGTAATCGTTACTACGGCGGTTGTGAATATGTAGATATTGCAGAAAATATTGCTCGTGATAGAGCAAAAAAATTATTCGGAGCTGAATATTCAAACGTTCAACCTCATTCTGGTAGTTCGGCCAATATGGCAGTTTACTATTCTTTTATAAAGAATGGTGATACAGTTATGGGATTGAAATTAGAACATGGCGGACATTTAACTCACGGTTCACCTGTAAATTTTTCCGGCAGGTTCTTTAATTTTATTCCTTATGGTCTCGGTGATGATGGAAGAATTGATTATAATCAAGTAGCATCCCTCGCGAAAGAAAATAAACCGAAATTAATTACAGTTGGTGCATCTGCCTATCCACGCGATATAGATTATAAAAAATTTAGAGAGATCGCTGATTCAGTTGGTGCTTTCTTGTTTGCAGATATTGCCCATCCTGCTGGTTTAATAGCTAGAGGTTATTTAACAAATGCAGTTGAATATGCTCATGTTGTCGCAACAACTACTCATAAAACTTTACGTGGCCCTCGCGGTGGCTTAATCTTGTTAGGTAAAAATTTTGACAATCCTTTTGGTATAGTTGCTCCTAAGTCCGGACGTACAAGAAAAATGGGAGAAATTGTTGATAGTTGGGTTATGCCCGGTTTACAAGGTGGTCCGCTTATGCACGTAATAGCAGCAAAAGCAGTAGCTTTCGGTGAATGTTTGACTGATAGTTATGATAAATATATTAAACAAGTTATAAATAATGCAAAGACAATGGCAGAAACACTAATGAATAAAGGATATCAATTAGTTTCTAATGGAACTGATAACCATTTAATGTTAGTAGATCTACGTAATAAAAATATTACTGGAAAAGTTGCTCAGTTGACACTCGATGAAGCAGGTATTACTTGTAATAAAAATACAGTTCCAAATGAAACTCAATCTCCATTAGTTACATCAGGAATAAGACTAGGAACACCAGCACTTACTACTCGTGGGTTTAAAGAAAATGATATAAAACAAGTTGTTGAATTTATTGATTTAGCTTTAAATAATGTTGGTAATGATGATAAATTAGCAGCTATTTCTAAAGAAGTAAGCGAATTTGCTAGGAAGTTCCCATTACATAAAAAAGATTAATAAGAAAATTAATATTAAAAAAATAATATTAATGAAATAAAAAATATTTTAAATATTATTATTTTAAAAACAAGACAGTTTTAATAATAAAAACTGTCTTGTTTATTTTTAAATATTACTAATAAAAAAAACAGCAACTACTTTTTTGTAATTGCTGTATCTTATAATTCTTGCCTATATTCGTTCTTATATTTTTTTATTTTTTAAATTTTTCTTTTTATTATTTGTCTTTTCTTTATCTTCAGAATAATTACTTATTGTTTTTATTCTTTCTATTACTTTATAATATAAAGTTCCTTTCGGGAAATTACCATCTTTATCTTTTTCTCCTGTCGCAATATTCATTAATATTCTTGCACCTTCATCAATGTTTTTTAATGAATAAATACTAAATTTATTTTGTTCGACTGCCTCAATAATTTCTTTATTTAACATTAAATCTTTTACGTTTTGATGCGGAATTAATACCCCTTGTTTTCCGTTAAGTCCTCTGTCACGACAAATTTCAAAGAAACCAGTTATTTTTTCATTTACTCCACCAATAGGTTGTATATCACCCTTCTGATTTACTGAGCCCGTAATTGCATAAGATTGTGAAATAGGTGTTTGAGATAAAGCAGATAATAAAGAATATATTTCTGCCAATGACGCACTATCACCATCAATACCACCATAAGATTGTTCAAATGCTATAGTTGCAGTAAAAGACATTTTACTTTCACAAGAAAATTTTTCACGTAAAAAGGCAGATAAAATTAACATCCCCTTATTATGAATGTCGCCACTTAAATCAGCCTCACGCTCTATATTAATAATTCCACTATTCCCCGGCGAAACCGTTGCAGTAATACGAGCTGGCTTACCAAAAGAATTTATTCCATTGCTATATACTGTTAAAGCATTTATCTGTCCTATACGTTCACCTTCTGTATCAATTAAAGTATAGCCTTCTTCAATATTTTGTTTTATTTTTTCATCAAGTAAATTATTTCGCCAGGAACGATTTTTTAAAGCAGTTTCTACAATTTCACGCGTAATAAATTTTTTATCGTCCGATACTAATAGAGAAGATTCACGTAAAACATCAGCAATGTCAGTAAAACGTAATGTTATATGACTTTGAGTACCTGAAGCCGCAACTGCCCATTCTATAATAGCAGCAACACCACTAGGTGTACAATGAGGTAAATTCTCTTCTATACATATCTTAGATAAAAATCGTGCATAGTACATTAAAATATCGTCCGTCCGTTTTATTTGATTGTCAAATTGAGAGTGTACCTTGAATATTTTTTTAAATCCTTTCTCGTGATGATATAAAATTTGATAAATTGTATCTCCCCCAATAATAACAACTTTTACGTTTACTTCTATTGGTTCAGGCTTTAATGTTGCTTGTGATATTTGAAAATAATTATCATAATTCATTATTTCTAATTTGTCATATAATAAAACTCGTTTTAAAGCATTCCAAGACCCTATCTCACTAAATAAATCATCACAATTTACTATTAAAAAACCTTGATTTGCTTTTAAAATAGAACCTGCATTTATTTTAGTAAAATCAGTACGCCAAACGCCCGTTTTTATATCATATGCTCTTTCTATAGTTCCAAATAAATGAGAATAGTTAGGCGTTGTTTCTATTATTACAGGTGAGCCCGTAGATTTAGAACTATCTAAAACAATATTTACTGTAAATATACGGAAAGTTTCATCATCATAGTCTTTTTTTGTATTACTTTGAGGATTTTCTATAAATAAGTTTAAATTGTTAATAACATAATTTGCAACGTCATCTAAATAATTAGCTATTTTTTGATTGTCTTCGTAAGATTGTTTTATAAAATCTGTTGCTATTTTTATTTCTAAGGCAGCACATTGTTGGTCATATTCAATTATATTTTTTCGAAATAATTGTAATTCCTTGTAACTTTTACGTACTAATTCATATAATTGATTACGTAATTCAGGATAAATATTTCGCATATTATCTGCTTGCTCTTTTGTGATTTTTCCTTGTGCAATTCCGTGTTCTAAGTCATCTATAATAACAGGTTCACCGTCAAGTAAAGGAAATACATCCATTTGAGTTGTGCCTTGCTCGTTTGTATACATAGAACGAATAAATCCTAATTCCTTAATTTTTTCATCAAATGTTAAATATATATTCTTATCCCTTTCTTGATATTCCGTTATTATTTTCTTCTTCCCTTTTTGAAATTTTTCTTCTTCAAAAAGTTTTGGTAACCTATTTCTGAAAAAAGCAACTAAATCTTGCATCTGCTTTGAAAATTGAGATGCACCACCTTGCTCGAATTTTAATAAAATAGGTTCATTTGAATTTTTGAAATTATTTACATAACAAAAATCATATAACTTAGCAGGTTTGATATTTATCGAACTAAGTATTTTTTGTACAGTCGATAAACGCCCCGTTCCTGAAAGTCCCGTAACAAAAATGTTATATCCCTTAGTTTGAAGTTTTGCACCAAGTTTAATTGCTTCGATTGCTCTAGATTGACCAACTATTTCATCTAATGGTGCTAATTCTGCCGTTGAATTAAAGTTAAAGATACTCTCTGAACAACGCCAATAAAGTTGAGAAGCTGTTAATTTATTATCATTGTTCAATGTTTTTGGTTGTTTCATATTTTTAATGGTTTGTTTTATAATCTAAATTATATTAAATGCTAAACTTATAAAATTAATTATATTAGTTATTTATTCAATAGTAATTATTTAATTATTTTTCTTAAGAATTATTATCTATTAAAGCAAAAAAATCGTCTTCAGATAATATATTAATATTTAATTCTAAAGCCTTTTTATATTTACTGCCGGGATTTTCCCCTACAATCACATAATTTGTTTTTTTACTTATTGATTTTACTACTTTTCCACCTAATTGTTCTATTTTTGTTTCAGCTTCTGCTCTCGTTAGTCTTTCTAACTCACCTGTAAAAACAAAAGTTTGTGAATTTAATTTTTTTGAATTTTCAATATTTTTCTCGTCTATATTATTACTTACAAAGTTATCAGATTCAAAATTAACACCTAAATTTTCTAATTTTTCAATTATTTGTAAATTATTTTGATTTGAAAAAAAGTCTATAATTGAAAGAACCATTTTTTCACCAATATCATCTATATTTATTAAGTCTTGATATTCTGCCTTTTTTAAATCATAAATTGTTTTAAAGTTTTTTGATAATGTTTTTGAAGTTTTTGCACCTATATATCTAATCCCTAACCCAAAAATTAATCTATTTAAAGGATTTTTCTTTGATTCTTCTATGGCTTCTAATAAATTATTTATACTTTTTTCTCCAAATCCTTCTATATTAATTAACTTATCTTTGTGTTCCGCTAATGTATAAATGCTTGCTATGTTTTGTAAAAATCCTAATGAAACAAAAGTATCTATTATTTTTTCTCCAAATCCTGTAATATCCATAGCATCACGTGAAGCAAAATGCTCTAAACGTCTTTTTAATTGCCACGGACAATCAGGATGCTCACAATAATGATTTGCTTCTTTATCTATTCTACGTATAGGACTTTTTAATTCACATATACATATTTTTGGGAAGTTATATTTTGTAGAGTTACTACTTCGCTTTTCTATAACAGACTTTATTACTTTTGGAATAACTTCACCACCTTTTTCTATTATTACAGTATCGCCAATTCGTAGATCTAACTCTTCAATAAAATCAGAATTGTGTAAGGTCGCTCTACTTATTGTTGATCCCGCAAGCAAAACAGGCTCTAAAATAGCGACCGGTGTAACCGCACCCGTACGACCAACTTGTAAAATAATATCTTTTAAAATAGTTTCTGCTGTCTCAGCTTTATATTTATAAGCAATTGCCCAACGTGGAGATCTTGCTATGGTACCTAAAGTATTCTGTAACTCTATTTCATTTAATTTTATTACAATTCCATCTGTTTGAAATGGTAAATTATGTCTGTTAGTATTCCATTTTGATATGTAAAGCTTAACCTCTTCAATGTTTTTACAATAATGTGCAGCATTATTTACCGGAAATCCAAGTTGTTTCAATATATTTATATTGCCAAATTGAGTATTTAACTTAATATCATCTGTAAATAAATAATAACAGATAATTTGTAAAGAACGTTTTTTTACTTCTGCTGAATTTAATAATTTTAATGTCCCAGAAGCTAAATTTCTCGGATTTGCATAGGTTTTTTCATCATTTTCTATACGTTGTTTATTGATTTCTAAAAAATTTTGTTCGGTTATATATATTTCGCCACGTACTTCAAAATTTTTTAATTCAACATTATTTATAAATACAGGATTTACACGTAATGGTAAAGAATTTATTGTTTTTACATTTAAAGTTACATCTTCACCTGCAATTCCATCACCCCTAGTTATAGCTTGTTTAAAAACTCCGTCTTGATAAATTATACTTATAGAAACACCATCAACTTTTAATTCCGAACAATAAGAATAAACTAAATTACCTAATGTATTAGATATTCTAGAATCAAAATCATCTAATTCAGAAAAATTATATGTATTTGTTAATGAAAGCATAGGTATTTTATGTTGTACAGAATTGAATTTTTTTATAGGTGCACCTACACGTTGAGAAGGCGAATCAAAAGTGATTAATTCAGGATGTTCATCCTCTATTTGTAAAAGTTTATTGAAAAGTTGATCGTATTCAAAATCACTTACAAGAGATTCTGAATATGTATAATAAGCATTTGAATATTTATTTAATAAAGTTTTTAATCGTGTAAGTTCTTTTTGAATATCAGTAGATTCTTTTTCAGTGAGTAGTTTATCTTTATCATTATTCATTTATTTTTAACAATTAAATATTTTTAATAAAAAAGTAATAAGATAATGAACGTTGTTAAATAATTAGTTGTTAAATATTTTCAATAATATTTTTATATCATAACTTAATCTTAATAATATTTTTTATCAGATAAGATTAATAAAAATATAATTAAGTTTTAGTTAGTATAAATTTTTCTGCTATACGAAATTCTGCACCTTGTATTACAAGAATATAAACGCCTCTTGGTAATTCCAAAGCTGTCTCCGAAGAAAAATAATATTCGCCATTGCTATTTTTATTAACAGGTATACCACTAAATATTTTTTTTACTTCTTTACCTAACATATTATAAACATTTATTTTTATGCTCTTTTTACCGTCTTCTAAGTTTGCTATAACATTCAAAATACCAGAATTATTTTCCCAGATTTTAATAATTTTATTTACACTTGTAGTATCAATTATTTTTGCTGGATTTACCTGCGTATTTTTATAAACTAATTGTGCTGACTGTACAGCGTATAAAGGTAAATTGTTTATAATAATTATTGGCAAAAAGTAAATATTTATAATAAAGAATAATGTAAAAATAATTTTTTTTATTGTTTTTTCATATTTCATATTGATTATTTTCTTGTATTCTAATTCTATATTCTATATAATTTCTAAATTATTAATACCTCAAAAGTATTAATAATTTGATTTTTTAATAGCTAATTACATAAATTATTATTTAATATAATATGTATATTACTATCTTTATAAAACCTATAATAGTATATCAAATATACTAATTTATTATGAAAAAACAAAACAAAAATAAAATAATTTATTTAATTTGTAAATAAATATTAATAGAGTAATAATAGAGTAAAATATTAATATTTTAATATTAACTAATATAGATGTATGTGAAATAAATAATGAATATTTAAAATTATATTAATATTTTTAATAACATTGTACTTTAAATTAATAATAACTATACTAATTATTATTTACTGATATAAAAAAAGACACAATTTGATTGTGTCTTTTTTTTAATAACATTTTTATTTATGTTTAAAATATTTTGTATTATATTTTTTGTAAAAGAAGTGTGTCGTTAATTTTAACGCTTGCGCCCATAGTAGAAGTTACATATATACTTTTGATATATTTACCTTTTGAAGTTACAGGTTTAGCTTTTACTATACTATTTAAAAATGTCAATGAATTTTCTTCAAGTTTTTCTTTATCAAAAGAACATTTTCCTATTGCAGCATGTATATTACCAGTTTTATCTACACGGTATTCTATTTTACCTGCTTTTAATTCTTTTACAGTTTGAGCAATATCAAATGTAACTGTTCCTACTTTTGGATTCGGCATCAACCCACGTGGTCCAAGTATACGACCTAGTTTGCCAACTTCACCCATTACATCTGGTGTTGCTACTACAACATCAATATCAGCCCATCCTGATTTAATCTTTTCTACATATTCGTCAAGTCCTGCATAGTCTGCCCCCGCATCTAAAGCTTCAGTATCTTTTGGTGACTTACAAAGTACAAGAACACGAACATCTTTGCCCGTACCGTGAGGTAAAGATACAGTGCCACGAACCATTTGGTCTGCTTTTCGCGGATCTACACCGAGTTTCATAGAAATCTCAAAAGATTCGTCGAATTTTGCCGTAGCATTGTTTTTTACTATCTCGATAGCTTCCTGAAGTAAATATTCTTTTTTCAGGTCGTAGGTTTTAATCAAGGCTTGATATCTTTTGCCACGATTTTTCATTTTTGAAATCCTTGCATACCGCTATAAAGTATGCTTAAATAATTATTGAAGTTAATAAAATAAAAATTAATCAATTAAAGACACACCCATCGAACGTGCAGTACCTGCTATCATAGAAACAGCAGAATCTACACTATCGCAATTTAAGTCGTCTTTTTTGATTTCATAAATCTCCTCACATTGCTTGCGAGTGATTGTACCAACTTTTGATTTATTTGGTGCAGGAGAACCTTTTCCCAAATTAAGAGCTTTTTTAATAAGAACAGCAGCCGGTGGTGATTTTACTATAAATGTAAACGATTTATCAGTATAAAATGTAACTACTACTGGTAAAATCATGCCCTGTTGCTTTCCTGTTTTGCTATTGAATTGTTTAACGAACTCCATACCGTTTAGTGCACGTTGTCCAAAAGCCGGCCCTACCGGCGGAGCCATTGTAGCCTCCCCAGCTTTTAGTTGTAATTTGAATGCACCTGCAACTTTTTTTGCCATTTTTTTACTAAAATTTAATTAAAATTAATTAAAAAACACTATATTTTTTTATTTTTTGATATTTTACAATTATTTAATATTATAAAATTCTTATTATTATTAAAAATAAGAATGCAATTTACGATTTTTTTATGAGTTTACAAAATAATTTTATTACTTTTTTGTATATACTTTGTATTTACGTAAAAATAATTTATTATTTTTGTTATAAAACAATAGAAAATGAAAAAAAATATTAATTTTATAAAAAAAAATAGTATTTTGTATATTCTATAATTAGTATTTAATTTCATTATTAAAATTAAAAATAAATTGTAATAATAAAATAAATATAATTTATAATTTGTTATTAAAATTTTACTTGTTTTTTACTAAGTAATAGTACATATTAAATTTATTAATAAATTTTTATCAAAAAAAATAATAATAATCTATAAATACGTATAACACTTATAAAATACTTAAAATAAAATAGGTAATTTTAATAAAAAAGTTTAATGAAAATATTAATTTTGATAAAATAAATATATATTATACATATATCATAAATATTAAAAAAGCAATTATTTAAATAAATAATATACATATTAGGATTATTATTATGAAATTTATAGCGAGAGTAGAATTAATTCAAAAACTATTGAATAACATAATGTCCACTGTTTCTGATAATTATCAAAATATTCTTTTATCAGTAGAAGATGATATTTTGACTGTATATACAACAGATGCAGAATTAACAACAAAAACTATTATTGGTGTCGAAGCCGAGGAAACAGGTTCCGTTTTAGTTGAAGCTAAAATATTAAATAGTTTGATTCAACAAATGGATAAAAATGCTGATGTTGAAATAGCTTCTTTTTATAATAATAGATATACAGTAAGTATAAAATGTGACTCAGGAATTTATATTGATGCTATTATAAATGGAAGTTCCCCAAAAGATTTTTATCAAGGTAATAATAAAGAAGTTATTTTAGAACTACTAAATGCAGTTCCCCCAACTGCTGATGATATAAAAAATAATGAAATATATTTTAAAGAAAATGAAATAAAATATATAACCGAAAAAACAAGATATACAATAGCAAAAGAAGAATACCGTACTAATATGCGTGGTGTATTTTTTCAGTTTAGAGGTGATCACCTAAAAGCTACATCAACCGATGGATATAGATTAACTAGATATATAAATTATGCAGACGAAGAACAGAAATATCCAAATGAACTAGATCTAATGATACCAAGTAGAATTATTAATATGATTAGTAAAACTAACTCAGAAGTATTTTTTTCTATGAAAGAAGTTGATTTGGAATATGAAAAGAAAAAGGAAAAAATAAAACTATTACGTGTAGATTTTGAACATACTATAATTGTAGCTTGTTTAAATCCTAATGTAAAATTTCCAGATTATGAAGCTATTTTACCTACTGAAAGCTATTTAGAAACTACTATAAAATTGCGTTCTAATGATGCCAAAGAAAGTCCCGTTGGGACTCTCTCATATGCAATGAAAAATGTTTTAGCTATGATTAAAACTATACCATATGGACAACCTTGGTGTAAATTTCATATCAAAAATAAAACAGAAGAAAATCCAAATCCACATATGATTGTAGCAGTTAAAGGTAAAAATTTATATAATAATGAAGATTATGAAGAGTGTATGCAAGTTCCTGTAGATATTTATGATTACGTTTGTAATGACGAAGATTATAATGAAAGATATGATATTGTATATAATGCTAATTACTTGTCAGAATTATTAGATAGAATAGAAGATGGATTGTCAGAAGATAATAATGTTATATTTAATTTTTTGGCACCTACACGCGCAAGTGTTATAAAACCTATAACAGAAAAAGATGTTTTGTTAATGTTACTAATGCCTATAAATGAAGGTAGAACTTTATAAAATTAAAATTAAAATTAAAGAAGGATTAATAATATGAAATTTAAAACACAAGTATCAGTTTTTAAAGATATATTAAATAAAATAATTCAAATAGTACCAAATTCTCCACAAGATGTTATATATGAATCTGTATTTTTAAAAGCAATAAAAGATGAAAATGGAATAGGAAATTTAATTGCTTATTATAGTGATGGCATTTCTATGAATTTAAAAGTTTGTGTTCCCGTTGAAGTGAAAGAAGAAGGAGAAATATTAGTTAATGTAAGAAGATTGAACAGCTTAATACAAATGAAGTATGGTTCACTTAATATGGAATTCTCTGCATCCGCCGAAGATGAAAATATAAAAATTTCTACAGGTACAGATGAAGAATATATAATATTAAACTCAGTAGATGAAAAATTTATATTAAAAGATAGAGTCGTCGAATTAATTGATGCTGATGTAGTTGATAATAAATTATCTTATGAAGCCCTAAAATCTAAAGTAGATACTTCTTGGCAAGCCTTATTCAAAATTGCTAATATAAAAAGATTAATAAATCAAACTCTATTTGCCGTTTCAACAGATAATATTGCTAGTGTTATTAGCGAAGGTATATTATTTCAATTTAAAGGTGAATATGTAAATACCGTTGGTATGACAGATAAAGAAGGAATTAGAGTGGCAAGAGCAACTTGCTTCCAAGATGAGTCAATTAACTATCCAAGAGATATTGAGTTTATACTTACTAAAAAAGCAGCAGAATATATTACTAAAATTGATGATAATATATGTATGTCAATATATAAAATAAATAATAATGTGGATTTTATAAGAATAGATAATATAAATTTTGCTAATATAAAAATTACAGTATTAGCACAAGTGGTAGAAGGAAGATTCCCTGAATATGAAAAATTAATACCAACAAATAGTGAAGTAATTACTTATGTGCCTTGTGATCTATTAATTAAATCTTTAAAACAAATAAGTGCTGTTGTAGATAGAGATAGAGACAAAGATATTAAATGGGTAGTTATTAATGTTGTAGGAGATGAAAAAGAACAATTTATTATGAATGTATTTGCAAAAAATGGACGATTTGAAAGAATTAAATGTTCATTACCTGTTGTTTTATCAGATAATACAAAAGATGGGACTTTTGAAAAAGGTTATACAACTACTTTTAATTATAAATTGTTACAAGAAAATTTACAAAATATAAGATTAGGAGATGTTGATGAAGAAATAGAATTACATTTTATAACTCCTAATAATACTTTTGTATTCAAACCACAAAATAATCACGATCTAGCAGCAGTTACATTAAAACCTATTTTTGATTCTGAAAATAGTGTTTCAAATGTATTTGATAAAGAAATTGAAGAATTTATGAGTTCCATTGTGGGCGATAAAGGAGAAAATGTAAATCCAGAAGCTTGGAAAGAATTAACAGAAAAAGAAAAAAAATCTTATAATTATATAAAAGAATATGGTAGTGCCGACGATGATTATGAAGACGAATCAGATGATGACGATGACGATGATGAGGAAGAATACAATTATGATTATGAAGACGAAGATTTTGATGATGAAGAAGATTTTGATGATGACGATGAAGATTAATTTTGTAAATTTATTTTAATAAAAAAAATAATAAACGTAAAATTATATAAATCACTGTATAAATTTTAGTTATATGTCTATAAATTTTAATATGCAAAACGAAAAATTGTTTAGTGAAATAAAAGTAACAAAAGATGTTGCAATCGGGTTGGGATTAACCGAAACAGAATGGGAAAAAATCCTTAAAATTATGGGTCGCGTGCCTACATATACAGAAATAGGTATGTATAGCGTTCTATGGAGTGAACATTGTTCATATAAAAACTCAATTAAACAAATAAAAACTTTACCCCGCTCAGGTAAAAGATTATTAGTTGATGCTGGAGATGAAAATGCAGGACTTGTTGATATTGGGGGTGGATATGGGATTGTATTTAAAATAGAAAGTCATAATCATCCGTCAGCTATAGAACCTTTTCAGGGTGCTGCAACAGGCGTAGGTGGAATTTTACGCGATATATTTACTATGGGTGCAAGACCTATTGCTGCACTTAATTCTTTGCGTTTTGGTGAGTTAGATTCTGAACGTAATAAGTTTCTATTAAGACGTGTTGTTGCAGGAATTAGTCATTATGGAAATTCTTTTGGGGTTCCAACTGTCGGCGGTGAAATTTATTTTGATGATTGTTATCAAGATAATCCCTTAGTTAATGCAATGGCAGTAGGTATCGTTGATGTAAAAAAAACAGCAACCGCAGCTGCATCAGGTGTTGGTAATCCTGTAATTATTATTGGGTCTTCGACAGGTCGTGATGGTATTCACGGTGCTTCACTTCTAGCTTCTAGAGAATTTGATGAACAAACTGATGAAATGAGACCTACTATGCAAGCCGGTGATCCTTTTGCTGAAAAATTGTTACTTGAAGCTACATTGGAAATGATAGATGCCGGTGTTGTTGTTGCTATTCAAGATATGGGAGCAGCAGGTATTAGTTGTTCTACTTGTGAAATGAGTGCTAAAAAAGGTGTAGGAATGATTATAGATTTAGATAAAGTACCTCAAAGAGAACCTAATATGTCAGCTTATGAAATTATGCTCTCTGAATCACAAGAAAGAATGTTGGCGGTTATAGCAAAAGGGAAAGAAAATAAAGTATATAATATTTGTAAAAAATGGGGAATTAATGCAGTACAAATAGGTGAAGTTACAAATGATGGATTGGTTAGATTATGGCACAAAGGAAATTATGTTGCAGAAGTAAAAGCAGAAAGTCTTGTATTGGGCGGTGGTGCTCCTCAAAATGATAGAGAATATACCGAGCCTAAATATTTAGAAAAAACTAGAGCTTTTGATACTAAAAAATATGAAAATCAAACAGCAACCGAAGAAGAATTTTATAAAATACTATCTTCTGTTTCTATAGCTTCTAAACGATGGATATACGAACAGTACGATTCTCAAGTTCGTACGAATACAGTAAATATAAAAGGTGATGCCGCTATTATTAGATTAAAAGATATTCCTCAAAAAGCTATAGCTTTAACAACAGATTCTAATAGTAGATATGCTTATTTAAATCCCTATAACGGTGGTATGATAGCAGTTTGCGAAGCTGCACGTAATGTAGCATGTGTAGGCGCTACGCCTGTTGCTATAACTAATTGCTTGAATTTTGGGAACCCTTATGATACAGAAGTCTATTGGCAATTTAGAGAAGTAATACGTGGGATGGGCGATGCTTGTAGAACATTAGATACCCCCGTAACCGGTGGGAATGTAAGTTTTTATAATGAATCTCAAAATTTTGCAATATTTCCTACCCCAACTATCGGTATGTTAGGAATAATTGATGATATAAATTGTATTATGAGTGCCGAATTTAAAAATATAAATGATGGAATTTTTATTATTGGATGTGATAGAACAGAATTAGGAGGTTCTGAATACTTGAAAATATGTAAAAATATTATAAGTGGCGAAGCTCCAAAAATAAATATAATTGAAGAAAAAGAATTAATAGAAACAATACTCGAAGCAATAAAAAAAGGCTTTATTAATTCTGCTCACGATATTAGTGAAGGTGGACTTGCAGTATGTTTAGCTGAAAAGTCTATTTTATCTAAAAAACTAGGTTGTAAAGTGAATTTTGATAATAATCAAACCGTTGGAAATTTATTTGGCGAATCTCAAAGTCGTATAGTTGTAACTGCTAATGAAACACAAGAACAAAAAATAACTGAATTGTGTAAGCAAAAAAATATTAAATTAAGAAAAATAGGTGTAGTAGTAGAAGATGAATTTAATATAAATGGTGTAGTTTCTACAAATGTTGCTACTATTACTAAAAAATATGAGGAAGCAATTCCTTCTTTAATGAAAAATTAAGCATTTTTTGTAACCGCTTGCTATATAACTTATAGATAAATATGAAAATAGCTTTTTTGATGAATCATTTTGATACAACAGATATTTCTAAATATCCGCGTCATATTGGATATTACATAACAACATATTTAAAAAAATATGGCGCTGAAATTGAGATGATACCACCAGCTATACCAAAATATATTGAATTATATTACAAAATAAAACAAGCTTATTATCATTATTTATGCAAAAAAAGGCACTTAAGATATAGTGAAATTGGTTTAATAAAAAAAGAAGCAAAGATAAGAAGTAAAATTTTGAAAAAATCTAATGCGGATTTTGTTTTCTCTTTTGGACCAGTTGCTTCTGCTTTTTTAGACACGGATAAAAAGATTGCATTTTGGGCTGATGCAACAAGTAAGGGCATTGAAAATTATTATCCAGAATTTTCAAACTTAACTGCAAGTTCTGTCAAAAATATGGATAAAATAGAAGCTATTGGTTTTAAACGCGCCTCGGCAGCTTTTTATTCATCATCGTGGGCTAAACAAACAGCTATTGATTTTTACGGAGCAGACAAAGAAAAGATTTTTGTTGTACCTTTAGGTGCAAACTTCGATATAGAAAACAGTGAAGATTATATATTGAAAATAATAAAAAACCGTTTAACATCAGATGAAATTAAATTTTTATTTATCGGATACGCTTGGGAAAGAAAAGGAGGACACATAGCTGTTGAAATCGTGAAAAAAATCAATCAAAATGGTCAAAAAGCAAAATTGATTGTTATAGGTTGTAATCCAAAAATTGATAAAGACGCAGAAAACTATGTGGAAAGTTTAGGAAAACTTGACAAAAAAAATGATGCTAAATTGTTTTATTCTCACTTGGAACAATCTCATTTTTACTTGATGCCGACACGTGCAGAAAGCTTCGGACATTCTTTTTGTGAAGCTAATGCTTTCGGAGTTCCTGCTATCTCATATAGAACAGGTGGTGTTACAGATGTAATAAAAGATGGAATAAACGGTCAACTGTTCGATTTAGATGCAAAAACGGAAGATTTTTCTAATTACTTAATAAATACTTTTAAAAATAAAGAAAAGTATTTACAATTATGTTTAGATTCTTTCAAAGAATACAAAACCAGATTAAATTGGGATTATGGAGCTCAAACTATTATAAAAACTTTAAATAATTTTTAATAATCATTTTTAATAATCAAATTATTTATTATACTATTTTGAAAAAGCAATTTAACTTTATTCTGTTATTTTTTATAATAATAGTATTATACGATATAATTTTGCACAATAATAATTGTAATAATTTATATTCTCAAAATATTGTGCCCTTGGAATATAATGTGCTTGGTTTATCAGTAGAAGGTAATAATATAGTAGAAGCAGAAACTATATTAGGACTTACTTCTATATATCAAGACGATAAAATAACTTATCCTGTTGACGAAAAAATTCAAACAGCAATAAAAAATTTATGGAAACGCAATCAATTTAAAGATGTACGAATTATAGTTGAACACGTTACCGTTGATGGAATTTTCTTAAAAATCTTTGTAGAAGAATTTCCAAGACTTCATAAAATTAATATAACCGGATATTCTAAGTTAAAAGAAAATGAAATATTAACTGCTGTTTCTAAATCAAAAGGCGATATTATAAAACCTTATGATTTAGATCTAATAAAAAAACGTATAAAAAAAGCATATTTTGAAGAAGGATTGCAATTTACTAAAATAGAAACAAAATTGGAGAAACTTGATTCTGCAAATGTTAATCTAAATATAAACATAAATGAAGGAGTTAAATTTTATACAACAGCAGTTGAATTTGATGGGAATGTACATTATACTAATAGACAACTAGAAAAAGTATTTGATGATACACATACAAAAAAATGGTATGAGTTTTGGCGATCTGCAAAATTTAATCCTGATAAATATGAAGAGGATAAAGATACATTACGTAAATTTTATAAAAGAAATGGCTTTATGGATTTTAGTATAGTTAATGATACTTTAATCTTTGATGAAGAAAAAGGCGAAGTTGTTGTTAAAGTTAATCTTGAAGAAGGAGAGCAATACTTTGTTAGAAATATAACTTTTAGAGGAAATACTATATATAAAGATGAGCATTTTTTAATACGTCTGGATATGAAAAAAGGTGATATAATGAATCAAGAAAAATTTGAGTATAATTTAACTGGTAACCAAGATCAAACAGATGCACTTGCTTTATATATGGATAATGGATATCTTCGTGCAAGTATGGAGCCTGAATATAAACGTATCGGAAAAGATTCTGTTGATATAGAAGTAACAGTCTTCGAAAATGAAAGATTTAAAAATGGGAAGATAGATATTGTAGGTAATACAAAAACAAAAGATAAAGTAATTAGACGAGAATTATTTACTCGACCAGGAGACTATTTTGATAGATCTGCAGTTATTAATAGTATAAGAGCACTAGGCGTGTTAAACTATTTTAATCAAGAATCGTTAAAAGCACCTGATGTAATTCCGTCAAATACTGATAAAAATACTGTTGATCTTGTATATACTGTCGAAGAACGTTCTAATGATCAAATTAATATGCAAGTTGGATTTGCAGGTTCATATGGACTTACTTTATCATTAGGTATCGTTCTTAATAATTTCTGTTTAGAACAACCTTTTCAATCAGGAGCAGGCCAAACACTTAATTTAAGTGCAGAAGTTGGACAAGGCGATAGATATAGAAGTTTTGTACTAGGATTTATGGAACCTTGGTTGTTTGATAAACCAACAACAGTAGGTTTTAATATTTTTCATAATAGATATAATTATACAAATTGGAAATATAATAAGACAGGAGCAGCGGTTAACTTAGGACGTAGATTTAAATGGCCAGATCATTATTTTAGAGGTGATTGGTCTTTTAGATCTCAATTTAATAATATTCATGAAAACACTTCTATTTATTATAGACCGGGTAAATATTGGGAACATACTATTTCGCAAACTATTTCAAGAACAAATTGGAATCATAATTTCTTCCCATCAGTAGGGTCTTCGTTTATTTTATCTTCAACTTGGTCTATGGGTGCACTAGGAATAGGAAGTACAGATTTTTTGAAAAATGAACTTAGATATAATTTCGTATCTCCTATTTGGACATATAAAGGAAGTGATAAACTTGTTATATATATTGAATCACGATTTGGATATATTACAGGGTTAAAATCTGATACTGCTATGTCTGCTGCAGATCTATATTATATGGGTGGTAATGGAATGGGAATGTTTGGAGTAATTCCTTTACGTGGATATGATGATAATAGTGTTGGGCAATATTGGGATGCTAATACAAGATCATGGTATTCAGGAAATCAAGTAGCAGCAAAAATGAGTGCAGAATTAAGATTCTCAGTTTCTATGGATCCAATGCCAATTTATGTATATGGATTTGCAGAAACAGGAAATTTATGGCGAAATATAACTTCTACTAATCTAACTGTTTTAAAACGTTCAGCAGGTGTAGGTATACAAATAATGGTACCTATGTTAGGCAATATAGGGTTTAGTTATGGATATGGTTTTGATCCTGTTGTTGCCGGTGGTAAACCGTCAGGATGGAAATTTCTATTTCATTTAGGTGGAATTTAATTTATATTGTTAATTCATATTCTATATATTTTTAATTAAGTTATAATTATAATTCATAATTATATAATAGATAAAGGAATAATTATTATGAATAAAATAATTAATGGTAAAATTATAAATGTAATTATTACTGTATGTTTTTTTATTATAGTAGGAATAATTATATTTTCGTGCAATAAGAATAAAGTTGATAATCCTAATACTATAAGATTTTGGCATTTTTGGAGTGAACCTCATCAAAAAAAAGTTGTAATAGAATTAATTGAAAAATTTGAAAAAGAAAATAATTGTAAAGTAGAAATGACCGAGTTAAGTTGGAATGATGGAAAAACAAAATTGTTTGCAGCTTTTAATTCCAATGTAGCACCAGATGTTTTAGAATTAGGATCTGATTGGGTTACACAATTTTCATCATCAAATGTCTTGTCAATAATAAGTCCTGATTCTATAAATATGGATAATTTTGTAGAAACATCTTTGTCACCAACAAAATGGGAAAATAATATATATGCTGTTCCATGGATAATAGATACACGCGTTATGTTCTATAATAAATCTTTAATGCAGGCAGCAGGATTCGATACAATACCTCCACAAGATTATACTGAACTTGTTAATATGGCAAATACTATAAATAATGTTTCTAAAAATATATATGGATTTGGAACGAACGGTTCAGATCCTCATAGATTATATAAAAAAGTATTGCCACTATTTTGGACTTTTGGTGGTGAAATACTTGATAGTACAGGAAAACCTATGATAAATTCTATTAGTAATGTTAGTGCACTTAATATGTATGTACAATTGTCAAGAACAGGTATTATAGAAACACAAAGACAATTAGATACTTATTTTGCACAAGGTAAAATAGCATTTATATTTTCAGGTGCTTGGATGATAAAAAAAATAGAGAATGAAAATCCAAATTTAGATTATGGAGTAGCTATAATGCCAAGATATTTATTAAATCAAGGGATTTCATTTCTTGGTGGTGAATATCTTGCTATAAATAAAACAACTAAGAAAAAAGAATTAGCATTAAAGTTAATAAAGTATTTAACTGATGGAAAAAATTCTTTGAAATTAGCACAACAAATAGATGAAGCCGGATTCCCCGCAGATAAAAATTTTATTAATGATAAAACATTATTAAAAAATTCTAAAAAGAATGTTTTTTCAAAACAATTACTTTTTGCAAAACCAACACCTATACATCCAAAATGGCTAGATATAGAAGCAATTATAGAAAATTCTATTGCAGAAACTATTTATGGGCAAAAGAGTGAATTCCAAGCTTTAAATGAAGCACAAATTGAAGTACTAAAATTATTTAATGAATAATAAATACTATTAAAATTATTAAAATATATTAATTTATATTGTAAAATATAATTTTTTAAAATTAAAAATGGTTTTATAAATTTATGAAAAAAAGAACACTAATAACCGGAGGCGCAGGTTTTTTAGGTTCACATTTATGTGAAAAATTTCTAAACGAAGGTTATGAAGTAATTTGTATGGATAATTTTATTACAGGCTCACAAGATAATATTGCACATTTATTTGAAAATCCTGATTTTAAATTTATTAATTATGATGTAACTAATTATATATATATAAAAGGTAATTTAGATTATATTTTGCACTTTGCGTCACCTGCTTCGCCAATAGATTATTTAAAATTACCTATACAAACAATGAAAGTAGGTTCAATAGGTACTCATAAAGCTTTGGGACTTGCAAAAGCTAAATCTGCAAGATTTTTATTAGCAAGTACTAGTGAAATTTATGGTGATCCGTTGGTACATCCGCAAGTGGAAAATTATTGGGGAAATGTAAATCCAGTAGGATATAGAGGTGTTTATGATGAAGCAAAACGATTCGCAGAAGCACTTACTATGGCTTATCATAGATTCCACGGAGTAGAAACACGTATAGTTCGTATTTTTAATACTTATGGCCCACGTATGAGAATTGAAGATGGAAGAGCTATTCCAGCATTTATTTCACAAGCCTTATTAAATAAAGATGTAACAGTGTTTGGAGATGGATTACAAACTCGTTCTGTATGTTATGTTAGTGATCTTGTTGATGGTATATATAAATTATTATTATCTGATGAGATTGAACCAGTTAATATAGGTAATCCAGAAGAAGTAACTATTCTTGAATTAGCAAAAGAAATTATACAACTTACGAATTCTAAAAGTAAAATTGTTTTTGAAGAATTACCCGCTGATGATCCAAAAGTTAGAAGACCTGATATAACAAAAGCAAAAAGTATTTTAAATTGGATACCTAAGGTTGATAGAACAATAGGAATAAGACAAACAATAAAAGATTTTGAAAAACGATTAAAGATATAATATATTGTATGGTATTATATAAATATTTTTTGTTTCTTAAATTTTATTTATGAAAAATATATATGTGTAGTAACAAAAAAAAATATACTGAAAATCAAAGAAAAGCAGTAGATAATATAGAAACTGCTATGTCTGTAACTGCTAATGCTGGTTCGGGGAAAACAAAAGTACTTGTAGATAGATATATTAAAATACTAGAAGAAAAGTTCTATGATGAAAATAGTAATAGTTGCGATATTACAAAAATATTAGCTATGACTTTTACTAATAAAGCTGCTGGTGAAATGAAAGATAGATTAATTGAATATTATAATGATAAAATAGATGAGATAAATAAAATAAAAGATTCAAAAGCTAAAGAAGAAGATATAAAAAAATATAAAATAATATCTAGTAGTCTTAAGTATGCTAATATTATGACTATACATACATTTTGTAATAAGCTCTTGTCAGAGTATTCATTTGAAATAGGAATGCCCCCTGAAATTATAACATTGACTGATTTTCAAAAAAATAATATAGAAAAAGCTGCAATTACAAAATCTGTTAACAATTATTTAAAAAATATTGAAAATAATAATCAATATAAAGAACAACTTCTTAATTTATACGATGTAAACAAAATCAAAGAATATATACAGCTTTTAATAAGTAAACGAGATATTTGGGATATATTAGAAAATTTATATTCAAACGAAGAAAACTATATTAACAAAATCAAAGAACAAATCAAAAAAGAATTTGAAACAGAAAATATAAAAGAAATATTAAAAACATTTCAAGAAAATTTGAAAATTAATTTAGAGCGAAAAATTAATGACATAAAGCAAAAAGCTAACCTTAAAGAAAAAGATATTGATATTATAATTGATGAGATTGAAAAAGTTTGTGAAGAAGATTTAGATGAAGATAGATATAGTATAGAAAATATATTTAGTAAAAAAGATAAAAGTAATATTATAGAATTTTTAAACAAAATTTTAGAATTATGTGCTATAAAAAAATATGGCAAACCTGCTACTCTTATTAAGTATATTTTAAAAAAGGGGAAATATAAGTTATATGAAATTGAATATAAAGCAGTTGATTATGTAGATAAATTAATTAAATATATAAAAAAATATATTTTTGAAGACGAAGATATAAAAAATCAATTTAATTTTTCAAAAGAGCTATTTGAATTAGCAAAAAAGGCAAATGAATATTCAATGGAGGAAAAGAGAAAGATAGGAGGAATTGATTATGATGATATGCTTTTATTGGTACGTGATTTGTTGAAAAATAGTGAAATTGCAAAAAAAGTTGCTAATGATTATTTACATATTCTGGTTGATGAATTTCAAGATACAAATAATATACAGTATGATATAATAAAAAGTATTGCTTTAAGAGATGGAGATGATGATAAAAATCCAATTTTATTTATTGTAGGAGATGCTAAACAAAGTATTTATGGATTTAGAAATGCCGATGTTAGTCTTTTTAATAAAGTGCAAGAAGATATAAAAGAGTTAAAGCAAGCAAATAAAGAAGATGTAAATATAACATTAGAAGAAACTTTTAGAGTCCCATATAATAATTCTAATTTTATAAACTTAATTTGTAATAATATTTTTGGGTCTTTAGAAAACGAATATAAAAAATTACCTGATTTAGAAATAAAATATAACGATTTAAAAGTAAATCAGAAAAATTTAGACGAGCTTGATAATGATATAGATAAGATTATATCACCTTCTGGAGAAGTAGTAATTTTATATACAAATATTGAAAAAGAAGATAAAAATAAAGAAAATCAAAGTAATGAAAGTAGTAAAGAAGAAGATGAAGTTCAAACAGTTTCAGATAATAAAGACGAAGCAAGACAAATAGCAAAGTATATAAAAAAAATAGTTAAGAATTATAAGATAAAAGATAAAGAAACATATAGATTTATAGAATATAAAGATATAGGAATTTTGTTTCCTAAAAATAAAGATATTTCAAATTTAAAAGATGTATTTTATGAATATAATATTCCTTTTAATATATTAAAAAATAATGATTTTATACAGCAACCAGAAGTTATAGATTTATTAAATTATTTAAAATTTATAAACTTGCCTTCTAATGATTTAGCTTTATTTGGTGTTTTATATTCACCTTTTTTTGGATTTACTACTAAAGAATTAAACGAAATTGCTAAAATTTTAAGTAAAATAAAAAAGGAAACAAATCAAACAAAAGTATCATTTATCAAAGATTCTTTATGGGAAAATCTTAAAGAATTAAATAGTAATAATGATAAGTATTATAATATTATAGATAATCAGTTACTAGATAAAATTAAAAAAGCTGTTGAGACTCTATCTGAGATGTTAAAAATATATTCAACAGCTTCTATATCGCATCTATTGCGAGTTATAATTAAAAAATTTAATTGGAATGGATATTTTGTTAAAAATTTAGATAAAATTTCTACAATAAAAAAAATTAAATATAATATAGATTTATTTGTTGCAAAAGCAAGGAGTTTTCAAGAAACAAACTTTATAACTCTTGCTGAGTTTATAAAATATATAGAATCTAATACAGATAGTGACTTTGAAGCTTATAATATTGAAGATGCAGTTAGTTTATTAACTATTCATTCAGCTAAAGGTACAGAATTTCCTGTTGTTTTTTTATATTCTATAAATACTAACTTCCATAATCCCAAAGTGCCTTTTATTGACAAAAGGTATGGTCTTACTTTTGAAACAAAAAGAAAAAATAATGATGAAAATGAAGAGTATGAATATAATATAGTAACAACATTAGCGAGGAAGCTAGAAGATATATCTAGCAAAGCAGAATATAATAGACTTATATATGTTGCTTTAACTCGGGCTAAAAATTTATTGATTATTTCTATTGCATCTAATATAAAAGATGATGAGATAAAATTAACAGGTTATACTAAAACAATTTTAGAAACGGGATGCGAATTTTTAATAAGTAAGATTAAAGGTTTGCAAAAAGAAGATTGTAAAGAAGAAGAATTATATAAAGATAATAATATTGATGTAAGGATTATAAAAAATGTTTCAGAGGATAAAAATGATATAAGTGTTATAGATAATAACGATAAAATTGAAAGTAAAAAGATTATTGTTCCTAAAAATAAAATTGATTTTTTTTATATTAAAGATAATAGAGTTTCGGCTTCAAAATTAATGCGATTAGAAAACAATATAATTAAATATAATGTTTTAAAACATAAGCAAGATAAAGAGGGAAATGAAAATCAATTAACAGCAATAGAAAAAGGTCTTTGGTATCATAGAATTTTTGAAAATATTAATAAGTGGTTAATTGTTAATGAAGAAAGTGGAGAAAATAAAATAGATAAAAAGAAATTTTTAGAAGTATATAATGATATCGAATACGGTAATCAAGATAAATTAGAAGAAGATAAAGTATTAGAAGAAGCTGAAATAATAATACAAAAAGATTTTATAAAAAAATCATTAAAGTTTTTTAAAGATGCTAAATTTGAATATGAATTAAATTTGGCATTAAATGAAAAAGAAGAAGATTCAGAGTATTATTTTTTAACTGCTAAATTTGATTTATTAATTCAAAATGATAAAGGTGAATGGGAATTATGGGACTGGAAAACAAATAAATTAGATGCTGAAAATATAGTTAGGTCTATAGAAGGGATAAGATTATCCTATGAAATGCAATCGAAAGTATATTGTTTTTTGTTAATGAATAGTTATCCTACTCAAAAAGAATATATATTTAGATTAATATTGTTAGAACAATGTAAATTACAAGATATAAATAATTATAATGAATATGTTATTGAATATAAATATAGTATTGATGATAAAGAAAATTTAAAACAAGAAATTATAGAAAAAATAAAAGGGGCATATATAAAAGTAAAATTATAATGTAATTATGTATTTGCAGAGAATAATGAAAGAAAACAAAAATTGTAAAAAAATTTTATTTTTAACACCACGTTTACCTTATCCAATAATTGGAGGAGATAGATTAAAAGCTTATTATATGCTTAAACATTTATCTACAAAACATAAAGTTACGTTAGTTTCTTTTTATCAAGGTGATCAAAAAAAATGTAAGGAATATACTAAAGCAATAGAAGAATTAGGCATACAAGTTTTTGTTTTACCTTTAACACCACTTAAAGCAGGTTTAACAATTCTTCCTCGTTTATTTGATTCTATACCTCTTGAGGTTTTGTATTATACACAAAAAGCTTATTTTAATATAGTAGAAGAATTATTAAATACACAAAAATTTGATATTGTTTTTTCTTTTTTTATGCGTACCGCTGAGTATGTAAAAAATAATAAAAATCTTAAAAAGATATTGATGTGTGAAGATTGTAGGACATTATATCAAAAACGTTCAGCAGAAAATACATCCAATTTACTTCAAAAACTAGTTCGATTTTGGGAATATAATAAGTTGAAAAAATATGAACCCAGTATTGTTAATTTTTTTGATATTATTACTCTTGTTACAAACGATGATATAAACAGTATGAAAACTCAAAATTCAAAACCATACTATAAATTGTTAACTAATGGCGTTGATATTGATAAATTTGTTTTTAAATCAATTGATAGAAGTGATAAAACTATTTTATTTGCAGGTAAATTAGATGTATGGGCTAATGAATTAATGATAAATTCTATTATAAATTTTATATTACCTATTATAGTAAAAGAAATTCCTAATGTAAAATTACAAATAGTTGGTGCTAATCCATCTAAAAAAATAAGGATGTTATCTAAAACTTATAAAAATATAGAATTGGTAGCTAACGTTCCAGAGATGTTCCCATATCTTCATAAAGCAACTTTATTTTTACATCCACATTTAGGTGGCTCTGGAATACAAAATAAATTGCTGGAAGCAATGGCAGCGGGATGTCCAGTTGTAACAACTACTACTGGTAATCAAGGTATTAATGCAATTCATGGGGAAGAGGCATTAATAGGGAATAATAATGAAGAATTAGCAAAATGTGCTATAAATATATTAAAATCATCAGAGCTTGCAAATTATTTATCTTTAAATGCAAGGTCTTTAATAGAAAATACACATTCGTGGGATATTATTTTTGCACAGTTAGATGATATAGTAGATAATTTATATAATAAAACTAAAATATAATTTGTAATTTAAAATATAAAAAATAAATGAAAGCTATATTTTTTGATAGAGATGGAATTGTCAATAAAAAATTAGAAAATGATTATGTAAAAAATATAAATGAGTTTAAATTTATAGATGTTTTTTTTGTTTTTTTCGAGTTATGTAAAAAATATGATTATATGAATATTCTGGTTACAAATCAACAGTGCGTTGGGAAAAAAATAATTACTGCACAAGAATTAGATATTATACATAATTATATGCAAGAAGAATTAATTAGTAGAACAGGGAAAGGATTTGATGCTATTTATTATTCGCCTGATTTAGCAGATTCAGGAAGTATTACAAGGAAACCAGAAGCAGGAATGTTTTTTCAAGCTATAAATAAATTTAATATAGTTCCGGGGAAAAGTTGGACCATAGGTGATTCTATTTCTGATGTTATTGCAGGTAAAAGAGCTGCTACAAATACAGTTTTAATAGGTAATTATTCTAATGTTATAGAAGCTGATTTTATTTTTAAAACACTAAATGATGCATTTTATTTTTTTAAGGATGTAGTTTTTAATAATAAATACGAGATAAATAATGACTGAAAATAAAGAAGATAATATCTATATATATGGACGTAATGCTGTTATTGAAGCGATAAACGCAAAACAAAATATACAAAAAATTTTTATTTGTTTTGGAACAGATAATAAGAATATAATTATTAATGCTAAAAGAAATAAAATAAATTGTACTGTTTTAGATAAAAGTAAATTTAAAGAACTTGAAAAAAAAATTACTTATAATATTATAGATAATTCTAATACTAATAATATAAGAACACAAGGAGTTATTGCATTAAAGCAATTAATTGAACCTGTAGATTTAGTAGAATTTATAAGTGATTTAGATTTAAAAACTAATCCTGTTATTGCTATTTTAGATGGAATAAATGATCCTCATAATTTAGGTGCTATAGCTCGTAGTGCAGAATGTGCTGGTGTTAAAGCAATTATATTACCAAATAGAAATTCTGCCCCAATAACACCAGTTGCAATAAAAATATCAGCAGGTGCTCTTAATTATTTGCCAGTAATACAAATTACAAATTTAATTATTGCAATAGAAAAATTAAAAGAATATGGTTTTTGGATTGTTGGAACAAAAATGGATGCAATAGAAAACTATAATGATAATATTTATGATAAACCAGTTGCTATTATTATTGGAAGTGAGGGGAAAGGAATTAGTAATGCAGTTTGTAAACATTGTGATCACTTGATAAAAATACCTATGAAGGGAAATATAAATTCATTAAATGCATCTGTTTCTGCAGGTATTATTTTTTTTGAGATATTACGACAGCATACTCAGAAGTAAGATATAAAGTATAATTGTGTTAAAAAATAATTACACTTTTTATTTTTTTTGAAAATAAAAAGTATAAAAAAGTATAATTATAATATAATATTGATGAAATTTATATTTATATAAAGAATTAGGCAATAATTTATAAATTAGTAATCACGTATTTAATATTTTAATTTTATGTAATAATTGTAACAATTTTATAAAATTAGCGTCTTTTTTATAAGCTAGTTATAAATTTATTATATTTTATTAGTATAAGAAATGTAGTGTAAAATATTATATACTATACTATAATTTTATTAAAAACTTGCATAAAAACAAAAAAAATGTTAAATTGTATATTACAAAAGTACAAAATGGCATTTTATGTTTATAAACAAATATATAAAATATATAATATATTAGATTATGCAAATTACTGGTTCAAAAATTTTAATTTTAGGCGGATTTGGATTAGTAGGTTCAGCCGTTACAAGAAAATTAATGCAGCATAATCCTGCACAAATATTTATTGCTTCTTTAAAAAAAGAAGAAGCAGAAAGTGCATGTGATATGTTAAGAAAAGAATATCCTAATTTTGGTGATAATATGTTTATTCCTAAATGGGGTAATTTATTTACAAGAAATGAATGGAAGGATATTCCGTTTAGTGAAATTATAAATGTAAAAGAACGCCGTATAAGTCACATTGAAGATATTTTTTTAGATTTAAGTGATGAAATGCTAAGGAGATCTTCTTTATATAAATTAATAACTGAAGTTAAACCTAATTTAGTTATTGATTGTATGAATACGGCAACGGGTATAGCATATTTAGATATATATAATTCTACAATTACTGGTCTTAAAGAGATAGAAAATAAGGGTGTACTTTCAGAAAACACTTCAGAAATTGTTATGGCAAGTTCTTATATACCACAACTTATAAGACATGTACAAATTATGTATAAAGCTCTTTGTGATGCCCAAACAATTATGTATTTTAAAATTGGTACAACTGGAACAGGCGGAATGGGTGTTAATATTCCTTATACACATAGTGAAGAAAGACCCTCGAAAGTTTTACTTGCAAAAACCGCAGTTGCTGGTGCACATACTCTATTGTTATATTTATTAGCAAGAACTCCTAATGGACCTATAGTAAAGGAAATAAAACCTGCTGCTACAATTGCGTGGAAACGTATTGCTTATGGTGAAGTAAAAAGACGTGGACAAACTATACCATTAGTTGATATGACTTTTGATGATGCACGTAATGCTGAAGGTAAATTTGTCTTTGCAGATGCTGATGGTGTTAAAAATACAGGCGATGTATTTAAATCTGTTTTTGTGGATACGGGTGAAAATGGATTATTTTCACGAGGTGAATTTGAAGCTATTTCATCATTGGGACAAATGGAATTGGTTACGCCAGAAGAAATTGCAGAATATTTGGTTTTTGAAGTACGAGGAGGCAATTCAGGACATGATATTATACAAGGACTAGATGCAACAACTCTTGAGCCAACTTATCGTGGTGGTATGTTACGAAGTGTAGCTTTGGATACAGTTAAAAAAATGGAGAAAGAAAATGATGTTGATAGTGTTGCTTTTGAACTTCTAGGACCGCCAAGATTATCTAAGTTATTATATGAGGGGTATTTAATAAGAAAAATTGCAGGTTCTATGAAAAAATTTATGGAATTAAAACCTGCTGAAATGTCTAAATTAGCTTATGAAATGATACGAAATAATGATAAATTACGTCAACAAATGTTGTCTATTGGGTTAGTTGTTTTATCTCCAGATGGAAAGAAATATATTAGGGGGCGTGATGTAAAAGTACCAGTACAAAGAGCAGAAAAAGAATATGATTTAACAAATGAAAATATAAATAAATGGTGTTATGAAGGTTGGATAGATTTGCGTGAATGTAGTTGGATAGAATGGCAAGATAGGATTAGAAAAATAATGGAACAAGCTAAAAATATAATTGGTGATTCGACGGGTTCACGTTATTACTATACAGAAAATCATTGGGGTAATTTTGATGAATTTGATGAAGGTAAAATTGTAGGTTGGGTATTTGAATTTGAAGATAAAGGGTGGAGATTTAAAAGGTAAAAACAAAAGATAGATAATGTAAATTTTTAGTGAGTTTACTGAAAGAATATAATATACATAATAATAAAATAAAATATAAAATATAAAAAATATATATAGAGAATATATAAAATAAAATTAATAATATAATTTTTAATAACAATTTCGGAGTATAATAATGAAAAAATTGTGTCTATTTGTCGCTGTTTTATTAATGACAGCGTTAGGAGTAGATATAGCTTTGGCTCAGACTGATGTTTATAGTAAGTATAATCCAAGTGATCCAGGCGCTTCTACAACTCCTCAAAATTTTAATGAAATAGGCAATCCAAAAACATCGCCTGCGATATCAACAGGTTATTATTTCCTTGATGACAGTAATCCAGATCAATGGGCTGCTTGGAAACCTGCTGAAACTGGATTTATACAAACAAGTGTACAGCCTTATCTATGGTATAGAATTTATTCAGGTCCTCGTCAAGTTCCATTATCAGAAAGAGAAGGTGGTGCAGAAGGTATTCGTTTCTTCAGGAATCCTGCTGAAAGAGCACATTACTTTAATTCAAATGATAAAATAACACCTGTTGATTCTGTGAATGCTGCTTTTGCCGGTCCTATTCCTTTAGGATTTGCATTCTATTTTAATGGTATTCGTTATGATAGTTTTTATGTATCTGCAAAAGGTGTTATAGCTCTTTCAAACAGACGATATTTCTATGATAACAATGGCAATCGTGTAAAACCAGCAGGTATGTCAAACTGTTATGATCCTATGAGTGCAGATTGGTTTGCAGTAGGACGTGAACGTGTTGGTGATGGATTAAATGACCCTATCCCTGATAATTATGGGTTTGATGTAATTGCTTGCGGCGGTGATATTGACAATAGATTTTTAGGTATTAGACGTGGTCAAGCAGTTGCAGTGGACGCTGCTTTAACAAATGCAGGTCATCCTGCAAGTATGGCTGCTTTATTAGGAGGAAAATCAGGTGCTGCTTATATTTCTCCTTTCTTTGGTCCATATTATTTACCTCAATATGATACGATTAGAAAAGCTAATGATGATTATGGACAAGTATGGTATAAAAGATCTTTAAATTCTGATAAATTAATTATTTATTACAAGAATTTAACAATGTTAGCAGGTCAATATAATTTACCTAATAGTAATATATTCTTTAAAATACCTCAGTTAGGTCGTCCTATAGAAGATGATAATCAATTATCAGGCAGCTGTCAGGTAGTACTTAATAGAGTTGATAGTTCTATTACTTTCTTATATGGCGAATTCAAAGGTGGAGCACAACTTCAGAATGTTTATGTTGTTAGTCCTCCAACTTTAATGGGACCTTTTATGATTATAGGTGTTGGTGGTTATGCAAGACATACAGGTTATGACAGCAAAACTAATACAGAAGCTGCTATTTGGGATAATGAATATATGCAGTTCACACAACAACAACCAGGTAATCAAAATCCTGGTGGAATGCAAAATAAAAATGCTTCTTTTTTCCATGATAATTATAAAGTTAAATTTAAACAATGGCGTAATGCATTAAGACTTGTGGATGTTCAGTATTTAACAAGAAGTCAGGAAATTACAGAGGGTCTGGATTATAAAGTTGAAATTGAAACTGGACAAGTTAGAGATGAATATGATCCATTTGAATTATTTGCTGGTGAAGAACGTTTAGGTTCTATGCAGCCAGTTGCTATTATTCAAAATTTAACAAATGAGATTCAAGGTTCTAGAGGTGTTAACTTTGTTAAACAAGATTTCCAATTCCAAGCAAGATTTAGAGTTAAAAATGTTGCATTTGATAGATTTATTTATAATCGTGTTGCAAAAATTTCTGATTATTGTTTAAGACTTCCACTTGCAACAATAGATAAAATTTGTAATGATGATGAATTTTCAAATGTTAGATATGTTAGTGTTGTTAATCAACAAGGGAATTATATAGCAACAGATAGAGCACTAAATGAAAATCAAACAGGTATTCCACCTTATGATTTTGTAAGAGTTCGTTTTTCTAAGTTTGAACCAAATCAATATATTGATAATCAAATTGGTTTAATGGAAGCTCAGGCTATTACAGAAGCTATAAATCCTATAACAGGTGAAGTTATTGGAGATAGTTGGCCTTTTGATGATTCTTCGAAGGTTAAATTCTGGGTTATAAGACGTATTAAGGATTTTAGAGATGATGTAGCAGAGGGTGGTTTTCATTCACTTGAAAATACATTAAGACCGTCTGTATTAAAATGGGTACATAATACTAATAATGGACCAAGAATTGTTTCTGCTTCAGATCAAACTTCTGCATATCCTTTACCTCCAGTAGGGAATGCAAGAGCTGCAAATCCGCCTTATTCGGCTTTGAATAGTCCTTTTATTGAAATGAACTGGAATCCTGATCCTAAGATGGAAAGACCAGTCGGTGATAAAATTACTTCTTTCCCTATTGATTTAAGAAATAGAAATGGTGCTATTTTAACTTTAGGTGTTCAAAGAAGTACTGCTGGTATTTCAACTAGTAGAGGATTTGGTGATGGTCAACTAGTAGGACCAGAACACAGAGCAGTCTTTGTTGGAAATACAGGAGTTATGGTACAATATACATTAGGAAATGCTGCAAATCCTGATTATTTAGCAGTTGAATTTTTGAAGCCAAGTCCTGATGGGATAAAATACATTACAAATACCGGGAAAAACTTTAATATTAAAGATTCATCGTCGGGTTCGGGTGCAGGAGTCAAAAATAATCCTATTTGGAGATATCATCCTACTTGGCAAAATGGTAATATAACTAATCCAATTCAAAATACACCTGCACTTGCTATTTTTGGTGGTGGTGGTTATTTCTTAGGTTGGAATTATGCAGATAAAAAAGTATATACACCTGTAACTTGGGCTACTACTCAATATTATAACAAGAAAGCTGTTGCTGGAATTATATATAATCCTTACGATGTAGGATATGACTATGAATTTTATAGATATTCAGTTCCTATTCCAGATTATTATATTGATGGAGCTTATGATGGTGGTAAAAACTTTAGATTTAGGATTAGAGTAATTGAAAGTGATGGTCCTTACGGTGATCAAAAAGATCCTATGGTTTATATGAATACATCTGATGAAGGTGGAGGTGATACATATTATATAGATAATGTTGCTATTATTTATCATGCAGTAGTGCCTGATATAGAAATGGCTGCAGTTAAGATTATATGGCCTTATACTCTTGTACCTGCTTCACAAGCAAATGATCTCACTGTAATTACAAGATTAAACAATGTTTCTACTTGTGATGCAAAACCATTTACTGTAAAAGTTAAAATATTTAAAGGCGGTTCCCCCTCTGGACAACCTGTTTATTGTAGAACTATGCAACTAGCAACTTTAAAGGCTGGTAATTCTATTGAACTTACATTCCCTCAATTTACAGCTCGTAAATTTGGAGATGGTACTTATACATTACAAGCTATATCTATATATCCTGGCAAAGATTCTTACAGTAGAAATGATACAACTTCTTCTACTTTTATATTAAAATTCTCCGGTAATGATGGTGATATTGCTTATGATAATGATGCTACAAATAATGTGGCTGATGAAGTTGGTATTAGAGGTAAGGGATTGAGTTTATTAGGTGCTACTTTTGGTGGATATAATGTGGATTTACGTCCAAATGGTGTACAAACTATTAATACTGCGATGGCTAGTGATAATATATATAAACGATATTATATTGATGGTAGACCTTGGATAGATTATATTGCTGGTGGTAGTTTAAGTATGGCTGTACACTTCCCTAATTATCAAGGTCCAATAGATGGTGTTTTATCAGGTCAAATAGCTGTTAAATTTACTCTTTCTGCAACTGACTCTTTGAAAGGATTTAAAGCTTATTTCACAGAAGCAAATCAAGCATTTGATGATATTTCTTTTGCAGTTTATAGAAATTCTACTAATGATGTACCAAGTACACAGGTTGGTAATACTTTATTGGCAAGACGTTTATTATCAAAAACAGCTGCTGGTGTTGAATCTTCAACTCCAGTTGTAGGTAGTTATGTAAATTATGAATTACCACAACAATTAGTTCTTGAAAAAGGTACTTACTGGGTAGCTATTGCACAACGTGGTGAAACAGGTCTTGAGCTAGGAGCTTCTTCTCAAAGAATGGCTATGAGAACGATGGTTGTTACTGCTGATATGGATGGTACTTTAGGTAGTTCTGGTATACAAATTTTAGTTGATAAAAACTTACGTGTACCTTCAACTGATAAGAATTATGGTATAATATATAAGAATAATAACTTATTTGCTTTTGAAAATATTTTAGGTAGTAATGTTTGGACTCAGTTTATGCCTACTGTAGGTCAAGTAGCTTATGCTCACTTTGATCATTATGGAAACAATAGTGATATGTATCGTACTTTAACACGTGGTACTTGGATGCCATTGTTAAGACCTTATTTTGGTCGAAGAGATGTTTCTGAAGATGATACTAGATATCCTTGTGAAGATGATATTAGTGGTGGTTCGCAACCTGTAGTTCCTGTTGAAATAGTTGACTTTACTGGTAGTGTACGTAATAATGCTATTGAATTAATGTGGGAAACAGCTTCTGAAGTTAATAACTATGGATTCTTAGTTGAAAGAACAGATGCAGAAACTGGTGAATGGAAAGAACTTACATTTACAAAGGGTGCTGGTAATTCTAATTCGGCTATAAGATATAGATTTAAAGATGAAAATGTTGTTAATGGAATGACTTATCAATATAGACTTCTTCAAATGGATTACGATGGAGCACTTTCGTGTCATAACAATAACATAATTACTGTTAAATATGAAAATAATCAAAGTATTGTTCTCGAACAAAATAGTCCAAATCCATTTAGCGATATTACCTATATTAATTTCTTTATGCCAACAAATAATGTAGCTACACTTGAAGTAGTTGATATATTTGGTAAGGTAGTTCGTACTTTACTAGATAATGAAACTGTAAATTCAGGGAATGCTTCTTATTCTTGGGATGGAGTAGATGAAGTAGGAAATAAAGTTAGCAATGGTAACTATATGATTAGATTAACTGTTGGTGACAATATTATGACTAAGAAAATGAGTTTAATTAGAAATAATTAATCTTATTAAATTTTTAAATTTTTTTATATCTATAGGGTTCTTCTTTTGAAGAACCCTTTTTATTATTTAATTTAAGGTATGTAAGTGCAAGATTCTATTTTTACAAAAATTATAAAAAGAGAAATTCCGTCAGATATTATTTTTGAAGATAAAGATGTAATGGTGATTAAAGATATTAATCCATTAGCACCTATACATTTATTAATATTTCCTAAAATACAAATTGCTACATTAAATGAGTTAACGGAAAAAGATAGTGATTTAATTAGTAAAATTATATTAGTTGCTACCAAAATAGCAAAAGATTTTAAGGTAGACCAAACTGGGTATCGTTTAGTTATGAATTGTAATGAATATGCTGGGCAGACTGTATATCATATTCATTGTCATTTATTAGCAGGCAAAAAATTAAAATTTGAAGCATAAATTAAAGTGGATATATTAGAAATATTAAAGGAAAGATTTGGTTTTAGTTCTTTTAAGAATGGTCAAAGAGAAATAATTCAAACGATTATTAATAGAGAAAATACGCTTGTTGTTATGCCAACAGGTGGTGGTAAATCTTTATGTTATCAATTACCTGCTATTATAATGCCGGGTACTGCTATTGTTATTTCTCCTTTAATTTCTTTAATGAAAGATCAAAGTGATGCTCTTTCAAAAAATGGTATAGAGTCTACATTTATTAATAGTTCTTTGGATAGTAAAGAATATAAAGAACGAATGATAAATTTAAAAAATGCTAAATATAAACTTGTTTATATCGCTCCCGAACGTTTAGAGAATGATTATTTTTTAAACGTCCTTAATGATATTAAGATTTCATTTTTAGTTGTGGATGAAGCTCATTGTATTTCTCAATGGGGACATGATTTTAGACCTTCATATTTAAATATATCTAATTTATTAGAAAAAACTAATATTTACCATACTGTTGCCTTAACGGCGACTGCTACGCCTAAGGTTCAAGAAGATATTGTAAAATATTTAAAATTGCATTCTTATAAGTCATTTATTTGTGGATTTAATAGACATAATTTAACATATTTTACTGAGAATACTAGTGATAAATTTAATAAGATTTATGATATAATAGAGCCGTCAATACTTAAAGCAAAAGAAACAAGTGAATCCTGTGGTTCTAATATTATATATTGTGCTACTCGTAATCTTACTGATATTGTATATAACAAATTAATTGAAAATAAAATTGATGTAGTTAATTATCATGCCGGATTAAGTGCAGAAGAACGTAAATATAATCAAGATTCTTTTGTTAGAGGTTATAAAAGTGTTATTGTTGCTACCAATGCTTTTGGAATGGGAATAGATAAACCTGATGTTAGAAACGTTATTCATTATAATTTACCGGGAAGTATAGAAAATTATTACCAAGAGGCAGGTCGAGCAGGTCGGGATGGGTATCCATCTAATTGTTATTTATTTTATAATAGTAATGATATAAAATTACAAAAATATTTTATAAACTCAACTTTTCCGCCTTATGAAGATTTTTTAAAAGTTTTTTCTTATTTAAAATCTCTTAATCAAGAATTATGTATTGAGACACTAAAATCAATATCTAAGAATACAGGGATTTTACAGAATAGTTGTATTGCTAGTATACTAGAACAGTTTGAGAAATATAAAATTATTAGTAGAAATAATATTTCTCAAAAAGCAAAATTAAAATTTCTTTATACTAAAGAAGAATTAATAAGATATATGCAAACTATTAATGAAGAAAACAAAATAGTATTAGATGCAATTTTGCGTTCTGTTTCTGGTGAAAGTTTAAAAAAGTTTGTAGATATAGATATTGAATATATATTAAGAAAGTATGAAATAAAACCTGATATTTTTGTAAATTCTATAAGAGCTTTTAAATTATATAATATAATAGAATATAAAGATTTCATACCTGAAAATTCTTTTTATTTTAATCTAAATATAAATAATTTTGAGGATTGTAATATAGATTTTGATTCTTTTTATATTCGTAAAAAAGTTAATGAATATAATTTAGAAAAAATGATTGAATATGCAGTAACAAAAGAATGTAAGCGTAAATTTATTCTTAATTATTTTCAAGATACAACTTATGATGAAAAAAAAGATAAATGTAAATGTAGTTCTTGTGAAATAAAACATAAGAGTAATAAAATAAATATTACTTTTGAAACTTTAGCAGTTTTACAATCTGTAAAAGATATTAAATGTAAATATGGACTATATTTGTTAATAGATTATTTATTAGGCGTTAAAAGTTATAAAATTACTAAAAATTTTTTATATGAATATGAAACTTTTGGTATATTAAAAGATACTTATAAATATAAGGGTGAAATAAAAACCATTATTGATATAGCAATTGAAAATAATTTATTAAAAGTTTCGGGAGATAAATATCCTATTATTATATTGACAGATATAGGTGAAAAATTATTAAATGATAATAAAATTATTTTATTAAAAACTATTAATAAAAAAAATAAAACAAATATTAAGAAAAAGATATATAACAAGGTATTTTTGTCAAAAGAAATAGAAAATTGTTATGATAAAACATATGTAGATGAATTTGCAGAAAAAATAGATAAGTTATTTATTGAAGGTAATGATATAGAATCGATTTCAAATATTTTACATTTGTCAAAAGGAGAAATTGCACAAAGAGTTCAGAAGGCAATAGAGAAAGGGTATTCTTTTAAATGGTATAATTATATAAATAAAAATATATATATGCAAGTTAAGAATATAATAAAAGAACAACCATATATTTTATTAAAGGATATACAATCAAAACTTTTAATACCTATAGATTTTGCATTATTAAGAATAGTTGTTTCTTTTGTCAAGCAAGATATAAATATAAACTGATAAAGTTATAAAAAATTAACTATTAACTAAAAAATGAGAAAAAAAATTATTATTATAGCAGGTCCTTGCGTTGTTGAATCTTTTGAAATGTTAGATGAAACTGCTGCAACATTAAAGGATATTTTTAAAAATTATGATAACATAGATTTTTATTTTAAATCTTCTTATAAAAAAGCGAATCGTAGCAGTATAACCTCTTTTACTGGTGTTGGTAATGAAAAAGCTCTTATATGGTTGAAATTAGTAGGTGAAAAATATAATTTAAAATTACTTACTGATGTTCATGAAACTACTGATGTTGAAATGGTTACTAATTATGTAGATGTTTTACAAATTCCTGCTTTTTTGTCTAGACAAACAGATTTATTAATTGCAGCTGCAAAAACGGGTAAACAGATTAATATAAAAAAAGGACAGTTTATGGCGCCTGATGATATGCAAAAAGTAGTAGAAAAAATAATAAATTTTAACAATAAAAAAATATGGTTAACAGAACGTGGAACTTGTTTTGGATATCATAATTTAATTGTAGATTTTCGTGGAATTTTAGAAATGCAGAAAATGAAATTTCCAGTTATTTATGATGCTACCCATTCATTACAATTACCATCTATTGGAGTCGAAACAGGTGGTAATCCGGAATTTATTTTTGCATTAACTCGTGCTGCTGTTGCTGTTGGAGTTGAAGGAGTATTTTTTGAAACACATCCAAATCCTAAACTAGCAAAAAGTGATTCAGCAACACAATTACCTTTATCAGAAGCTGAGAGTTTTGTAAAAATGATTATGAAATATATAAATATAAATTTATAATATTTATTTATATTAAATAATATATTTTTAATTACTAAGAAACAAAATAAGCATATACATATTTATTTTTATAGAAGAGAGTATGTTATTTAGCAGTTTCTTTTAATTTATATTCCATATATTCTATTTCTTTTTTTACATCTGGTATAAATATTTCTAAATTTGTATCTATTTTTGCAAGTTCAATAAATTTTTTATAATCATTAATGGCATCTTCATATTTACCTAATGCTCTATATGCATTTGCTCTATTATGAATAATAGTTGCATCTTTTTGTTGTTTTAATAAAGCTGTATAATCATTAATAGCTTCGTTATATTTCTTTATATTATAAAAGCAATTACCTCTATTTTTTAGAACTTCAGGTCGTTCAGATAATTCGCTAATTAATACTTTGGTATAATCTTGTATAGCATTTTCAAAATTTTTATCAAGATAATTCATATTTCCACGTAATTCATATACATTCATTCCATCTTTATAATTTAGTGCCTTATCTAAATTTTTTATTGCTTCTTTATAATTGCCAAGACGATAGTGAGTTAAGGCAATATAATAATAAACTCTATCATGTTTACTATTATTATTACTATTATTATTACTATTATTCAATGCTTGATTAAAATCTTTTATAGCATTTTCAAATTCAGAATTTTCCATATAAGCAATCCCACGATAAAATAATAAATCTTCATCATTTGGTTTGAGATTAAAGGCAAAAGTATAGTCTTTAATTGATTGTTCATAGTTTTTTAATTCTAAATTTATGGTAGCACGCAATTTATATGCATCTGAAGCTTCTGGGTTTATTATAATTGCAGTATCTAAATCATTTTTAGCTTGTTTAAAATCTTTTAAATTATATAAAACTTCACCTCGTGTAATGAATGCAGCATAATTTTTAGGGTTTAATGTAATTGCTTTTGTAAAATCTGCAATAGCAAGTTGTTTATCATTATTTTCTAAATACAATATTCCTCGATTATAATAAAATCCGGAATTTTTAGGGTCAATTTCTATAAGTTTATTAAAATCATTTAAGGCAAGATTATACTGTTTTTGCAATCTATAAGATTCTGCACGACTACGGTAAGCATCTGAAAATTTTACATCTATTTTTATTGCTTCTGTAAAATCGTTTATAGCTAAGTCATATTTCCCAGTTGAATAATATGCATTTCCTCTTAAATTATATGCTTCTGCAATTAAAGGATTTTTTTCTAAAAGAATAGTTATAGCTTTTATTACTGCATTATAATTATTAGCATTATAAAATGATACTGCTTGATTAAAGATATTTATTTCTTCTTCCGTTTTTAATACAATATTTTCTTTTGCATAAACATTTATTGTAGTACAATAAGTTATTATAAAAAATATTAAGAAAAATCGTGCTTTCATAAATTATTTTTTGAATTATATTTATATATTAATCTGAATTATAATTTTGTATCTAAGTATGATATCAATTATTGTGCCATTTATAATTTTATTCTAATTTAATTATAAAATATCATTTTTCAATAAATCAGGACGTATTTTTTTTGTTTTTAACAAAGATTGTTGATATTGCCAGTTTTTTATATCTTTATGATTTCCTGATAGTAAAACTTTAGGAACTTCTAAATTCCTGAAAACAGCGGGGCGTGTGTATTGTGGTGGCTCTAATAATCCATCCATTAGTGAATCTGCGAGTGCTGATTCTATATTTCCTAATACACCGGGTAATAATCTAACAATAGAATCTATTAATACTAATGCAGGTAGTTCACCACCTGATAAAATATAATCTCCTATAGAAATTTCTTTTGTAATATATTTGTCTCTTATACGTTGATCTATTCCTTTATAATGTCCTGCTAGTATAATTATGTTTTTTAATAATGATAGAGCATTTGATGTCGTTTGTGTTAAAAGCGGAGCATCAGGTGTCATAAATATAATTTCATCGTATATACGTTCTGATGTTAAATTTTCTATGCAATCAAAAACAGGTTGACATTTTATTAACATACCTGCATCGCCACCAAAAGGGTAATCATCTATATGTTTGAATTTATCTTTTGCATAATTATGTAAATTATGAGTATAAATTTCCACAATATTTTTTTGTTGTGCATTATATAATATACTTGTAGATAAAAATGATAGCATTGATTCTGGAACAGCAGAAATTATATCAATTCTCATAAAATTTTTATTATTAAATTTTTGTTTATTATTGTGTAGGTTTATTACTTAATATATCCATTAATCCATCTAATATAACTATTTTTATTATTTTATTTTGTATATCTATTGCTTTTACTATATCATCAATTAAAGGAATTGGTAAATCGCCTTTTTTTGTTTTTGTTAGTAAAACATCATTTGCAGGCATATTCCAATATTCTATAATAGTACCAATATTTTCATTTGTTTTAACATCTAAAACATTAAATCCTATAATTTCATTTGGAAATATAAAATAAGGATTATATTTTAAAATTAAATCTTTTTCTAAAAATATTCCTTGTTCTTTTAATTTTATTGCTTCTTCTTTTGTTTGTATTTCCAATAAAAATAAAGAAATTGATTTATTTTTAATAGTATAAATATCCTGTGTTAATATATATATATTAAAAAATTCTTTACTATATCCAATTGATATTTTTGTTCCTTTTGGAATAAAAATATTATTAAAAAAACTTGTAAATAGTATTTCTCCTTTTATTCCTTTATTTCCTATTATATTTCCAATATGTTTCATAATTGTTTATTATCATTAATAATATCTTCTTTTTTGATTTTTAATCTTAAAGATATGAGTGTTCCAGGATTATTTTTATTATTTTGTATAATTGCTTTTCCTCCAATGGAATTTGCTTTTTCTTTTATACCTAATAGTCCAAAAGATTTTGGATCATTTATTTTTTCTACTGGAATACCTATTCCATTATCTATTATGTCTAATTCTAATATTTCATTTCTATAAATTAATTTTATATCTACTCTTGAAGCTTTTGCATGTCTTATTATATTTGTTATTGCTTCCTGGAAGATACGAAAAATAGGGACTCTGAACTCTTCTTTTACATTAAAATCAGATGGTTCTATTGTTACTTTACATCTTATTGACATTCTTCGCTGGAATTCGCCTGCTTGCCATTCTATTGCTGCTGCTAGACCAAAATGGTCAAGTACAGATGGTCGTAAATCTAATGAAATACTTTTTACTTTTTGTATTGCTGTATCTAATAATTTTAACATTCCTGTTATACGAGAAGATATATTTTTATCATTAATATTGACTTTATTTTGTAACCAAGTTGTGTCCATTTTTATTGCTGATAATGCGTATCCTAGTTCATCATGTACTGCGAATGCAATTTGTTTTCTTTCTTCTTCACGTACTTTATCTATATGTAATGCTAGGTTACGCATTTTTTGTTCATTTTCAACAAGAGCTTTTTGTGCCATAACAAAATCTGTTTTATCTTTTACAATTGTAGATATACCTAGTATATTACCTGTTTCATCAAATAATGGATATATAGTAAATGATACAAAATATTTTTTATTTGCTTTATTTAATGGAATAAAATCTATATGTTGTATACTTTGTGTATTATCATGTGCATATTTAGTGATTGATACTAGTGTTTCAAAATTAATACAGTGATCAAGTATTGTGAGAGGTTGTCCAATTATTTGATCTGCTACATATCCAAACATAATTTCTGCTGCAGAATTCCAACTATTTATAACTCCTCGTTTATCTACTACAAATATAGCATCTTCAGAACCATCAATTATTGCATTAAGTCTACTTTTTGAACCTTCTAATTGTGTTTGTATTGTAATATCACGGCTAATAAGAAATAAATAAACTATGTTATCATCTATATCAAATATAGGAATACAATTTAATTCTATATATTTTTCATTTTTATACAATGAGTTTTTTTTATAATATTTGTTATATTTTATTGCTTCTTTTGTTTCAATTACTTTATGTAAAATAGTATCTTGTTTGAAAACTTCTTCTTTAAAGAATATAGTTATTGCATCACTACCAATTATGTCATTATTTATGTTTATTAGTTCTTGATTAGCCCAAATTATGCGCATTTTAGAATCTATCAAACAAAAATAATCACTATGTTTATCAAGTGAATGTAATAATTCATTGCGTAGTTTACGTTCATTTATTTGAATGTTCGTTGCTATTTTTTTTCGTTTAATAGATAAAGAAATATTAATATAATAAGATATTCCTAATATAAAACAAGAAAAAAATATTGATATTACGAAGCTATTTAATATTCTATTACTTACAATTTTATTATAAATATTTAAACCATCATCTGAAATTAAAAAATATAATAATAATACTATAAAAACTGAAAAAAGTATTAATATCTGACTTATATATTTCTCTTCAGGCATATTAAAGTAATTATTTGTCATAATTTTATAAAACTAATTTATTGAAATAATTATTAAAATACGAAAAAAAATTATTTTTTAATATATTTTTTTTATTATTTGCTATATTTTTAAATTACTTATATTGTAACAAGATAAGATAAAATTTATTATATTTATTATTTATTTTTTATAAAAAATTTACATAAATATATAAATTAAATTTTATTTTGATATTGTATTTATCTTATTTATTTATAATATATTATAAAATATGTTTTGTATTTTGAAAATATAGATAAGTTATTTGAGACGAATTATATGGTATTTAATTATCAATTTTTATTTCCCATTTTTCCCCTTTGCATATTTCTTCATTAATACAAATATGTTCATCATATAAAATACATAAATAAGAATCTTCATTAAAATACTTACATTGTCCACATATAGTTTTAGATTTTATTGTTGATATATATTCTTTATAATTATAATATTGTTTATATGCAGGGTATAATCCTAAAAACCATAATATAAACATAACAAATGAATTTAATTCATATTGTTTAACTTTAACTATAATTGTTAAAGTAATAATCATAATTATAATAGAACGTAACAGAATACCAAAAATTATATATCCAATTGGTGTAATTACTGATGATATCTTATTATTATTTGAATTATTAGTATTATCAAATCCATTTAACAAAAAAATATCTTTAATTGTTTCAATAAATAATTGTATTTTCAAAATAGTTTATTAAATATTTTTCAGTAAAAAATTATAAATGTTTAATTAAAGTAAGTGTATTAAATTTATTTTGTTCTGTTTTTTTTTCATAAAATATTTCATCCATAAAAGATGTTACTATATGAATACCAAGTCCACCGGGGATAAGTTTTTTTACATTATCAAGACAATTTTTATTTACATGTTCGCGAATATCAAATGAATTAGAATAATCTTTTATTATAGTTATTAATTTATGTTTTAATAATGTTATATGTATATCAATTATATTATCAATTTTATTATTATCTCGATAAGCATATTTAATTAAATTAGTACATACTTCATCAATAGACAATACTATAAGTTCTGCAAGTTTAGAACTTATAGTATTATTGACAAGAATAAAATCAATTATTTTTTGTCTCATTATTGATAATTCTTCTAATTTTGTGCTAATAGTTATATGAGTTTCCATTTTGCTATATTATTGCTTAATTTAAATATTAAATATTGTTAGTGCTTCTTGTTGTGTTTTAACAATTTTAAAAACACTATCAAATCCAAGCGGTTTTATAATATTAGAAAATATGTTAGATGGTATATTTACTAGTATTATATCTCCTTTATTTTTGCGGATTTCTTCAATATGAAGTATAAATACGCCTAATCCCGCTGATGATATATAAGTTAAATATTCTAAATCTAATAAGATATTATAACATTTTTCTTTTAAAGTTTCTTCTAATTTTTCTTCTAATTTTTTAGAAGTATGTGCATCTAAAAACCCATTTAGTTTTATGATACAAGAATTATTATTGAAACTTTTTTCTATAAATAAATATTTTTTTGTTTCCATTTTTTTATATTTTAAAAATTAAAAAACATTATATAAAAGAATTAAAATATAAATAAAAAAATATTATTAAGAATGAATTCTATTATTATTTTAAATAAATTATTATATTTATGATAATTTTATTATTTTTGATATATTGTAAAATAACAATAAAAAATATTATATATATGAACAAAATAATTTTAATTCTTACAATTGTATTTATAATTTCATCTTGTAAGCAGGATGATATTATAATAGATAATGTTTCTGCAAATAACAAGTATTTAATTTTTTCAGGGAATCAACTTATACGTTGTTATACAAATACTAATAATATTGAAAATATAATAAATGATCTGCCTGATGAAGTAAAGTCAGTAAAATATTTTCGTGGATATTATTATGTTTTATTCAAGACCTTACAATCTATTTACGTTATAAGTGACAAAAAGTTTGATATTGTATCAAAAATAGATTTTAAAGGTTCAAATATGTTACCTTACGATATATGTTTTCCGAATGCAACGGATGCATATATTTGTCATTCGGATTGTAATATTGTTACATTACTTGATATAATGAGTTTTCAATTATCGAATTATAAAATTGAAGTTGCAAAGAAACCTGTATATATTGCAGGTATAGGTAATCAAGTTTATGTATGTTGTCAGGACGATGATGCTATTATTGTTATTGATACACGTTTAAATGAAGTTGTTGATACTATTAATGTTGCTTCAAAACCTAGATTTATAGATATTGATGTGAATAATGAAAAACTTTTTATTATATCAAAAGGGGATGATAAAAGTTCTATAACTTTTCAATCATTTTCTTTACAGAATCGTGAATTATTAAATAAGTTTGATATAAAAAATTCAGAAAATGTTATTCCAGCGAGCATTGCTGTTTCTAAAAAATATATTTATATTACATCTGATTGTTATTTATGGCGTATTTCTGCAATTAATGAGAAATCGGCAATAGTTGTTAAGAATAAAGCTTTCATTAAAGTTAAATATAATCCTATTTATGAAAAATTTTATTTATTGAATAATTCTGAGAATCCTTTAAATAATGAAATAACTATTTATAATGCAAATACAAGTAAATATATTTCAAGTTTCAATTTAAATATAGTTGTAGATGATATTATTATGGAATATAATTAGTTAATAAGTAATTATAGGTAAGACGATGAAAGATATGGATAATATAACTGAGTCAAAAGATGTAATGATAGATACACTTTTTGAAATTTCAAGTACATTTAATGGATTATTAGAAAAGGATGAAATTTTAAGGCAATTAGCAATATATTTAATGGGACAATTTGCTATTAAAAGTTTTGCTATGTATGTTTTAAATAATGATAATACAGAATATAAGTTATTAGTAGAGGAAAATTTGGATAATATATGCAAAGTTGTAAAAGTAGAAGATATAGATTTAGAAAACGATATAAATATAATTCAATGTACTAAAAAATATAAAACAATTTTTAATAATAAGGATATAGATTATATTATAAGTATTGCTAAAAATAATGGATTACTTGTTATAGGATATAGAATGTTTGATAAGTTATTAACTGATATAGATTTTAAGTTTATGATGTCTATAGGTGAATTAGCCTTACTTGCTATTGAAAATTCTAGATTAATTATTGAGGAAAAAGAAAAATTATTGTTAGAACAAGAACTTAATATGGCTTTAAATATACAGAAAGGGTTATTACCTAAGGGGAACCCTGATATAAAAAATTATGATATAATAGGATTTTATAAAAGTGCAAAGAGTATAGGTGGTGATTATTATGATTTTATAAAGATAGACGATGAACATTATATTATTGTTATTGCAGATGTATGTGGGAAGAATATCTCGGCTGCTCTTATTATGTCCAATTTACAATCTGCATTAAAGGCTCAATTATTTTTTATTTCTGATTTAAAAGAAATAATTAAAAATTTGAATTTTTTAATATATATGAATACAGAAGAAGATAAATTTGTCACTTTTTTCTTTGGTATTTTAGATATAAAGAAAGATGAGTTTGAATATATTAATTGTGGACATGATCCACCTATTTTTTATAAAAGTAAAAATAATGATATAAAACTATTAAAGGCAGATACAACAGTATTAGGAATAGAGGAAGAATTAAAATTTAATCATTCAAATTATAAAATAAAATTTGATAAGGATGACTTTATTCTATGTTATACAGATGGTATTACAGAGGCTTTAAATAAAGATGGAGTTATGTTAACAGATAAATGGTTAGAGGACTTTGTAAAAACTAATTCGAATTTAAGTGCACAAGAATTGATACAAGAAATAAATAATTTTATTAATAATTACCAACTTGAGCAAAGAGATGATATTACTATGGTAGTAATTAAACGAAAATAGAGAAATGGGAACAGAGGTTTTAAGTGTTGAAAATTTAATTAATGCGTATTCTAATGGTTGGTTTCCAATGGCAGATATTAATGGATTGACTAAATGGTACGCACCAGAAACGAGAGCAATATTTCCTTTTTATAAATTAAAACCAGTACATTCGATGGTTAAATTTATAGAAAAGAACAATATTAGTTTTTCAATAGACTATGATTTTGATTTTGTTATACGGCAATGTGCAAATCGTGAAATGACTTGGATAACACCCAATATTATTGAAGCTTATATTAATTTATATGAATCTGGTTATGCTCACTCGATTGAAACGTGGTATAACAATCGTATTGTAGGTGGGCTTTATGGAGTTTCTATTAATTCAGCTTTTTTTGGGGAATCTATGTTTAGTTTAATATCTAATGCATCAAAAGCTGCGTTTTATTGTTTAATAACACAATTGAAAAGAAAAGATTTTATTTTATTAGATTCTCAATTTATTAATAATTTTACAGCACAATTAGGTGCAGTTGAAATTTCAAAAAATTTGTATGAACATTTTTTATATATTGCTTTAAAAAAAGAAAATAAATTTATATAAATAGGTTTTAATTTATATTATAAGTTTGTAATATAATATTTGCAGCATTAAAAGAAGCACCACTGTATCCTAGTATATTTTTTATTTCAGCAAAATATTTTTGTTGCATTAAACATTGATTTTTATTGTTTAATAATTCTAATACATTTTTTTCAAGTATTTTTGGAGTTACTTTATTTTGAATAAATTCGGGAATAACTTCTTTATTTAGTAATATATTTGGTAGTGATATAAAATCTAAATTAATAAGACATTTGCCTAATAAATAATGTGTAAATGAAGTTTTATAAGCCATTATCATATTCATTCCTAATAAACTTGCTTCTAGTGTTGTTGTACCCGTTTTTACAATTCCTATTTTTGCATAACTCATTAATTTTTTAGAATCTCTATTTAATTTATATTTAAAATTATAATATTTTAATAGTTCAAAATCATAATCACTTAGATTATTAGCAACTGCAAATTCATAAGTAAAATTATTTAATTTTTTGTCTAATAGTACAGCAGTTGTTGCAAATAATTCTAAGTTTTTTCGTATTTCTTGTTTTCTACTACCTGGGAAAAAAGCAATAACATTTTCTCTCTCATCTATTGTTTTTATAGGATTATGGAAAAGTTCATTATCCAATAATGGATGTCCCACAAATTTTGCAGGTATATTATGTTTATTAAAAAAAACTTCTTCAAAAGGAAAAACAACTAAAAGTTTTGTAACTGCTTTTTTTAATTTTTTCCATCTATTTTTACCCCAAGCCCAAAGTTGTGGTGCTATATAATAATAAACTGGTATTTCTATTCCTCTTGCATATTTAGCAACTTTAATATTGAATCCCGGATAATCAATAGGAATAAAGCAATCAACTGCTTCTTTTAATAGCATTTCTTTACATTTTCTTAATAATTTTGTAAATAATATCCCACGTTTTAATACTTCAACAAAACCAACAACCGCAATTTCTGAAATATCTATAATGGAAGTCAATCCTGATTCTATCATATTTTTACCTCCTATTCCAATAAATTCAACATTGTTATATAGTTTTTTTATTTGTTGCATTAATAAAGCACCGTGTATATCTCCGGATATTTCACCTGCAATTATCATTATTTTAAGTTTTTTTTGTTTTGTTCTAGTTATCATTATTTTGTAATTAAATAGATAAAATTAGGATAATAAATTAGATAAATTATTTTATTATTGCTATCTTACAGGCTGCAGATGAATTTGTTAAAACAGAGCTTCCTATAATGATATAAACTCCAGGTTGTACTTTATTTCCTTTATCATCTTTCCCATTCCATATAGCACGTTGACTATCAGTAAATATAGTTTTTATTCGTTTACCATCAGGAGTTATAATTCGTAATTCTGTACCACTAACTAATCCGTCTATAGTTAAATTTATATCTTTTTCTATATTAAAAGGATTAGGATAAGTTTTTAAGTCATAATTATTATTAGGTATTATTATTGAAGTTTGAGCAATATAAAGTCCATTTTTTGTGCCTAAATATATAAGTCCATTTTTTGGATTCATTATCAAAGAGTTAACTTCATTTGTTTGTAATGGCGAATTTTTTGTTGTTATACTTCCTAGTGTATCATCTATTGCATTAAGAATGAAAACGCCTGAATTTGTTGCTATCCATTTATTACCTATTGCATCAAACAATATATCATTTATAGTTTGTCCTTTAAGAAAAGAAAAACTGCTAATTATAAGATTACTGTTTGTAGTAACTGCATATGGATTTAAAATAATAGATATACCGTTTGAAGTACCAAGCCAAATTCTCGAATTTACATTATCAATTGCAATACAATTTGCATCATTATTTAGTAAATTAGGATAGTTTGAAGTATTTATAACACCCCATATATCATCGTAAGTATCTTTTGTATTTTTGTCATTTAAATATATTATTCCAACAGTGTTTAAAGCACCTATTAACCATTTAGTATTATAATTGTCTATTGCTATATTATAATACATTCTATTTTGACTTGATATTAAGTTATTAAATACTCTATAATTACTATAATTAGTATCAAAAGACATAAGTATAGAACCAGCAGTTTTTTCACCATATATTACTGTCCATATATTATTGTATGTATCAAATGCGGTTTGTCCAGCTATTCTATAATTTTTAGCATATGGGGTCATTGGTGAATTATTTTCATTAATTATAGTATATTTTTGTTCTGGATTTTGTTTTTTTTCATCGATTATAACTAGACCTAATCCCCAGCCTCCTGCGTAAACTTTATTATCTTTTGATATGGATATTGAATTAAATTGTTCATTAATACCAAAAGGTGCATCTGAATGTAGATTATTATAATTAGTCCATTTTGAACCGTCGTATGCCATTATACCGCCGCTAGTTTTATTATTTAATGAATTATCGGTAACTGCAAAAATTTTACCATCTGAATTTATTGCTAAATCCATAAAATAATTTACACAGGGGGTATTAGTAGTTATAGTTTTATGGGTTAAGTTAGGTCTTATTAAAGTTGTGCCTAATTTATTATAATTAAAACTTATTATAAAATTTTCTTTATCTTCATTTATATTATTTCTTAATATACTGAAATTATTAGCGTTAGTAGTCCAATTAGAAAATATCTCTTGTTGATTTACTGTAAATAATTGATAGGCTGTACTATAAATTAATTCATTATTATATACATCTATTTTTAAAATATTGTTATAATTTTGACCATCTGTTTCTAAAAAAGTACTAAATGATTCGTTTTTGAAATTATATATTTTAGTTCCAAAATTTACATATATATTATTATCTATTTTTGCAATTTGTGCTTTAATATAAGTTTCATCGTTTGGATATTTATAACAAGTCCATTCTTTTGCTATATTTATTCTTTTACTTAATGGAATAAAAGCAATTCCTGATGCAGTTGCTGCCCATAATGTATCTTTTTGTAAAATAATATTATTTACTACTGTATTTTTTTGAAAATCACCTATTGTTTCAATAGTATTAGTAAATATTTTATTGATAATATCAAATTCGGCAATTCCCCATCCACCTGCTATATATGCTTTATTGTTATAAATTACTATATCATTAATAGTAGAGTTTGAAAAATTATGATCTCTTATACTTGTAATATGAGTAAATTGTAATTCTTCGGTTACTATTTCAATAACGCCATCATTTGTTCCTAATATTAATAATTTATTTTGTATATCAGACGATATTTTTGTAATATTTTGTGATAATAATCCATTTAAACGATTAATTAAAATTGTATCATTATTTTTATCATCATAAATTGTTAATCCGCCTGTTGTTCCTATCCATACTCTATTTTTTGAATCCATTGCAGTAGTTTGTACATTTAGCATAGAAGTATGTATTTGCCAGTTATCAATTTTTAACTGAGTTTCTGCAAAAATAAATTGAATTGTATTAGTGTACAATATAAAGCATAAAATAAATTGTATTAAGTATATTGTTTTTTTTATATATAATGTTTTCATTTTTATTTATTTTTATTTTAAAAGTTTATCTAAACGAGCATTTTTATGAATTGCAAAAATAAGTCCTATAAAATTCCATAATGTTGTTGAAATAAATTGGTTTGCAGAAAAAAAATTTATTCCAAATAAAATCATAACTAAATATATAGTTAATCCTTGTAAACGACTAGATTCATTATTTAATTTATTTTTTTCAATATTTTTTTTCAATTTATACGAATCATAAAAAAGGAATACAAACATACCACATAACCCAATAAATCCAATTATACCAGTTTCACCTAATGCTACAAGAACTGTATAACCACCAAATGTATATTTTGTTTCGCTATGATATTGATGAGTACCTAATCCAACACCTGTTATAGGTGATTTTGTCCAGAGGATAAATCCTTCGGTTGCTGATTCAATTCTTGTTGTAAAAGATTCACCTACTATTTGTTTATTTACTTTTGTACCACCTTTTAAAATTCCTTCAATTCTTTCTCCAAATAGTTCTAATAAGCTTACATTAGAATAGTTTTTAACAGCAATATCTGTAATAAATATAACTATGCAACTAATAAAAGTAATTAAGATAAGTTTTTTTATAAATTTTTTATTTTCTATTATTAGTATTAATAACATTAATAATGCTAAACACATTATTCCTGTTAAAGAGAATGTTAAGAATAATCCGGCTATAGCTAAGATAAATGTTAATAATGTAATCGATGTACTTTTTAAAAAATGTTTTTGATCTTGTACATATGGTATTATGATAAATGCTATTGTATAACTATTAAAAGCTGCTAAAGCAGATGGTTCTGAGAAAAAAGAAGTCGCTCTAAAAAAGTTTTTGAATTGTAGAGATAATTGTTGGAAACTATCTAATTGCAAAGTATTTCTTGCCATAAGAGAAATATTATTATATTCTAACCATGCAAAAGGTAGTCCAAAGGCTCTTGCAACTATTTGATATATTCCAAAAGAGTTAACAAAGATAGATAATATTAGCCATATTTTTATAAATTTAGTCCACGTAGAATCTTTTATTGGATATAAAAAGCATATTATTGTAAATATTATAATAAAATAAAAGTGGAATGAACTTTTAAAAAATTGTATGATTACTTTAGAATTTCCCCAATATATTGGATAAAATGCAGATAATATAACAGCAATACAGACTAATAAAAAAAAACTAAAAACGGGGGGAATAGGTTTATATAATATTAATTTATCTTTTCTTATAATAAGTCTAAATATTAATACAAGATATAAAATTCCACTAAAAACAGTATTAGGAATAATGCCATAACCTGCTATTGAAAATATTTGATACATATCAATAGCTTGAGTTAATAAAATTAAAATAAATAGAATTTGCATGCTGCTGTTATATTTAGTAATAGAATAATTTTTAATAAATTCTTGATATATTATTTAACTCTTTCTATCCAACTTTGATTAAAACCAGCTAATTTCGCATTTTTTTTTGCTTCTTCGTAAGAACTATAGTTCCCAAATCTTACTCTATACCATATTTTATCTTTTATTTTTTGTTTTGTTATTTTACCGTCAATTCCTTTTTTATTCAAAAGAATAAGACGTAAGTTTGCATCTTCTAAAGAGGTTGACGAATATATTTGTACAACATAATTTTCGATATTATTTTCTGTTATTTTATCAGTTTTATTAATAATATCTTTATTATTATTTATATCTGTACTTTTATTTACTATGATATCTTGTTGTTTTTTTTCTTTTTGAAAAACATTTATTTTTTTATTTTTATCTACATTTATATATGAATGTTTTGATATATTAATATTCTTCTTTATTTCTTTTGCAGTATTTAACTTTTTATTTGTATTATTTTTTAGCAATAATGTATCTATTATATCTTTTGTTTCTTGTTTATTTTTTTGATTGTGTATTATGGTATATGAGAATTTTTTTTCTACTGCTTTATTTGTATACTTTATATAAAAATAATATGCAATAATACTTAATGCAAAAATTAATAATAGAATAAAAATAATTTTTGGAAATATTTTTTTTGATTGTTTATTATTATTTTGATAATCTATTTTTTTATATTGATTACTTGTTTTTTTATTATTATTGTATTCATCTACATCTTTTTTTAGAATATCTATAAATTCCTTCTCTAATATAATATTATGAAAAGTTTCTTTTTTATTTATATTAGCATCTGTATCTATATTTTTTGTTTTATTTTCTATTTGGTTACTGCTATTATTTATTGTATTTGCAATAAAAATATCATTATCTTTTTCTGTTGCAGTAAATCCATATTTTTTTTCAGTATCTGTTAATTCTTTTCCAAATATTGACATAGTATTAAATTAAAATTTTTAAAATAAAAAAATAATATGTTTTTTAGAATTGCCACATAAGACCAATTGAAGCAAATATACCGCGTTCGCGATATTTATTCCATATATATACAGTACTATTTGTTAAATTATTTAATGATAAATTTATTGTAAATTTATTTATTGTATAGTCTGTTGATAGATTTAGCGTTATATAACTATTGAGTTGTTCACTTAAATTAGTTGCGTAATATCTTGCACCTATATATTGCAATGATAGATTTGTTGTTAATGCTTCTACCCACTTTTTAGAATATGTACCATTTAATTGTAATGCTGGTGTATAAGTAAAATTTTTATTATTGCTTAATGAATTAAGATTAATACTTATTTTACTTATTATTTGATCATTTTTAGAAAAAGAGAAAAAGCCTTCTCCAAACACTTTAAATATTGTTCCATTATAATAAGTTAATTTGAATTCTGCAAGTGAATCATTTTCAAAATTCATTAATCTATCTGCAATACATAATTCAGTACCACCCGTTAAAGATATTTTTGTTGTTGGGTGGAACCATAAAGCACCTCTAAGTTTAAGTATATTATATGTATAATCTATACTTGTTCTTTTTGACATATAAGGATTTAACATCGCTATATTTTCAAATTCTGTTTTTTCTAGTCCCGAGTTTAAGTCTACTTTTAGAGTAAATGAGTTATTTATGCGATATTCTGCATTCCCTGCTAGCAATAACCCTGTACGATCTATATTTTCAGAATTATTTGCAATTTGGAAACCTATTTTTGCTGTTGCTGAAATATTTTTATTAAAGTAAGAAGCAGCACCTTCAAATTGATAAAAATTAATTGTATTTTCTGCAAAACTTTCAAAATCTATGAATATACTTCCATTAATTAAGAAATTTTTCCAGTAATTTTTTATATTAGCATGACCTTGTAAATAATTATGAGAAAAGGCATCCCCTAGTGTATATTGTTGTATTAATTTATCATTTGTAATTTTTGATAAGTTTAAGTTTGCACCAACATTAAAAATTGTACTTTTATATGCTCCTTCCGATTCAACATTAAATTTAAATTGTGTATAATTTCTATCAAAATAATCTGTCGTTTTATCTATAAAATAATTATCTCCTTTATCAAAGCCATATAAATTATAACTTTTTGTATTAAATACTATATTTGTACGAGTACGACTCCCTCCGAATATAAAAAATTTATCATCTGCTATGTAATCAGAATTTATATTTATATAAAATTTATTATAATTTGAATATTTTTCATCTCCTTGACTGCTATTGAAGCCTATTTTTGCATATGTATCAAAGTTAAATATATTAAATTGATATCCTGCATCAATAGTTGGTGTATTAAATACGCCATAGCTTCCTTTTATAAATCCTTTTGAATAATTTTTTGTTGTATAATGTTCAGGAAGTTTATCAGCTTCTAGTAATATTGGTAATTGTTTATCATACGTATTTAAAGAATCTAATTCTTTTATGTCTAATGGTGTAGGTCTTGATGCAATTTGTTTCATGCCTGATTTTACATTTAATTGTTCTACACCTTCTATTATAAAAGCTGGTAATTCTAATGGTTTTGTATTTTCTTTATCTTGTGAAAAGATAGGAATAAACGCCGTGTTTACAATAATACACCATAAGATTAAAATATATTTTTTCATATTATTATCTGAGATTAAATTTAATATTTATTGAAATTTATTTAATTCGTTTTAAACGCATTTTTGCTGTTTTTCCGAATTCATCATCTGGTCTAAGTTCTAGTATTGTTAAATATATTTCTCGTGCTTCCTCTAATTTCTTTTCTTTTTCATATATTTCGCCAAGACTTAACATACCTAAAGAATACCAATCTTCATATCCAGAAAATTTTTCTTTTAATAATTCAAAATTTTCTTTTGCTTTTTCTCTATTTTCATCTCTAAGATATAGTTCGCCTATTCTATATCTTGCTTCTGCTGAAATATATGGATTATCATAAACTTCAGCTATTTTTTCGAATTCATCAATTGCGGTTTTTATATCATTTTTCATTCTATAATACATAGCTATACGATATCTGCTTTGATCACCAAAGTCTGTATCCTTATAATTATCTGCAACTTGTTTAAATAAATTAAGTCCTTGTATTGTATCGCCTTTTCCCCAGGCTAGTAGTGCACGTTCAAAGCCGGCTTGTGGTGCAACTTCATTTTGTGGATATTTTTCTATTATTTTAGTTAATATAGCATTAGCAGTATCAATTAAATTATTACTTTTAAGTAGTAAAGCATATTCTAATAATCCTAAAGCTGCATAATCACTATTTGGAAATTCTTTACTTAATTTTATGAAATATTTTGTGGAATTATTAAAATCATTGATAGACATATAGCTTTTTCCCATCCAGTAATATGCTTCAGCATTTTTTTCACTATTTGGAAATGATTTTGAGAAATTATCAAATTCTGCTATTGCATCATTAAATTTATGTCCAGTATAAAACATTTCTGCTTTTTTATATCGAAAATCTTCAACAAAAGGTGATTCTGGATTATTGCCAATATAAGAATCTGCTATTTTTATAGCTTCATCTTCACGACCTAAGGCCATTAAAGCATATTGTACACTGCGCATTGCTTCAGGTGCTAGATTACTACTAGGAAACTGTTCTACTATATTTTTATATCCTGCTATTGCTTCTTCATAATCGCCTTTGTTATAGTAACAATCTGCTATTGCATAATAAGCACGAGTTATTAATCTACTTTGGGGATATGTTGATATTAGAAAATTAAAATTATCTATTGCTTCTGCATATTTTCCTTGTTGGAATCTTATCCATCCTATAAGATATAAAGAATTTGGTGCAAAAGGTGATTTAGAATAATCCTTAACAAAATTTAATAGTGCAGTTATTGACTGTTCATATTTATTTTGCCTATATAAAGCGTGAGCTAATTGATAAGCCGCATATTGTCCATCTTCTGTTTTTGGGCCAACTTTTGTTGCCATTTGATAACATTCTACTGCTTTTCCATATTGTTTTATTAGATAGAAACCATCACCTTGTCTAGTTAATACTTCTAGTGCAAATTTAGATTTTGGATATTCTTTTAACATGGCTTCAAAAACTTTAGAAGACTGTGTAAATTGTTGTTGTCTAAAAAAACTCCATCCTTTACCGTAATATGCTTCTTCTCTACGTTTTGATATAGGATATTTTTGTAAAACTCTATCATAAGTTTCCGCTGAATTTTTAAACATATCAGAGTGATAATAAGCTTCAGCAAGCCAAAATTGAGCTTCATCTAATTTAGATGTATCAGGAGTTTCTGATATGTAAGCTAATAATGTTGATATTGCTTCTGCACTACGTTGTGTTAAAACTAAGGCTATACTTTGTTTCAATCTTGCTTCGTTCAAGTACCAATTTTTGTTAGGTATAATAATTTCTGAAGTATTTTTTGCTAGTTGTTCTGCTTTTTTGTAAGAAGATATTGCATTTGAATATTGTTTTAGTTCTAAATAGCTTGCAGCTAATAATGATATTATACGTATTTGAGTTTTTACATTATCTGCTTCACGTTCTGCACGTTCTAATGTTCGTTTTGCTAAGTCATAGTCTTTTTGTTCGTAATAAATTTGTCCTAATTCTAATAAAACTTGACTTAAATAAGGATAATTTGGTTCAACTGCTAATGTTGATAACATTGATTGAGCAGTATGGACTTGATTCATTTTTTTATAACAAGTTGTAATAAATAAATTTGCTAAACTCTTTATTTTTGCATCTGAGCTTTGAGCATTTACAACTAGTTCATAATATTTTTTTGCTTCATTAAATTTCTCTAAATTAAGGTAGGCAAATCCTAATGCCATATTAACATAATTTATTAACTTAGATTCTTTATAAGTATTTTCAAAATCTGTTAATATATTTATTGTTTGTTGATAATTTCCTATTTGATTATAGGTTTCACCTTTTAGATAAGCTATATTTTCTTTGATATTTTCATAATAATCTTGAGGTGCATATAATAATCCGATTGAATCTTTTGTTTCTATATAATTAACTGCTGTTTCAGCACGGGTTATATTTAAGGTTGCTGTTTGTGGATTTCTTAATAATAGAGCATCATTTGCTGTTCTTATCATAGAAGCTGTTACAACACTTGAATATTTAAATTCGTCTTGTATTTGAGAAAAATATTTTATAGATTTTTCATATTCATGATTAATTTCTTCTATTGTTCCTAAAGCGTATAAAGATTGTGCTTGATAAATACCATTAGGAAAATTTTTATAACATTTTTCAAAATAAACAGAAGCATCAAAATAGTTGCCTTGTTGTGCTATTGATATAGCTAGCCAATATGTTGCTGCATGTTCAATTTCATCATAAAAATTAAAATAGTTACGTGTAGTTTTATCTATTGATGCACTATTTATGGCTTTTAAAAAATATTGTTCTGCATTAGAATAGTTTGTTTGTTCTAATTCTATATATCCTGCTAATAGGAAAGCAGGAGCAACAAAAGGAGAATTATGACGCTCTGTTGTAAAAATATCTAAAGATTTTATTGCTAATTTGTAATTACCACATTGTAAATCAATATTTGCTATATTAAATTTTGATAAATCAGTTACTGAAATTGAGGGGTGGTTTTTTAATATGTTTAATAATTTAATTTCTGCATCTTTTATTAATTCTTTATCAAAATCATATATTGCATTATGCAATTCTAAACTTGCATAATTATTATCATAAGATATTAATTGAGAGTTTAATTTTTCTTGTTGTGTTATTATAGATAATAATATCAATAATAAAATAAATAAGTGTGTTGACAGCTTTTTGGGCATTTTTATACTTTTATTTTTAATGACAGTTTACAAAAAGTTAATTTACTATAATTATAATAAATTATTGTTTAAAAATATCAATAATATCAATAATATTATAAATTATAAAAATAATGGATTTGTATTTTGTATATTACTCCATATTTAAAAATACAAAAAATATAAAAAAAAACAAAGATATATATGTTATTTAAAAATAGTTTATTTAAGTTTTATATATATATATTTCTATATTTTTTTATTTATATCTAGTTATTTGTTTTGATATTTCTTCGGCAACATACAGTGCTTTTGTTGCTTCTAATAAATTTATCAAAGGGTTATGCTTGTTTATAATAGAAGTTAGGAAAGCAGTTTGTTCTTTTTGCATTGCATTTGATGGTTTTATTTTAGGTTTTTCAAATACAATATGTTTTCCTAAATTTATGTCTTCTATATCTCCTAACATTGTTGCTATTTTTTTATCTTTTTCTATAAAGTTTATGTCTTTTGTCATTTTAAATATTTCAATACTTGGAGTTATAAAATCTAATGAAAAATATCCATATTTTTGAAAAAATCGCATTTTTCTCATTGGTTTGGCAGAAATACGTGAACTTGTCAAATTAGCTACCGCGCCGTTTTCAAAATTTATACGTGCATTAGCAATATCTATTGTATTTGTAATAATACTAACACCGTTTGCATCAATAGATTTTACTGGAGATTTTATTAACCAAAGAGCTATATCTATATCGTGAATCATTAAATCATGAATTACTGATACATCTATAGCACGTGTTTTAAAATTAGTTAGTCTATGGGCTTCAATAAAAAGCGGATTTATTGGATTTTGTTGTAAAAATTCTATTGCAGGATTAAATCTTTCAATATGTCCAATTTGTATTATTATATCAGGTTTATTTTTTGAAATATTTATTAATTCATTTGCTTGTTGTATATTTGATGTTACTGGTTTTTCTATAAAACAATGTTTATTATTTTCTATACATTTTTTTGCTATTTCATAATGTGATATTGTTGGAACAACGATAAATATTGCTTCTGATTCATTTAAAGTTTCTTCTATATTTGAAAATTTTTTTATATTTAATTCTTTTGCAAGTTGTGTAGTTTTTTGTTCATCAATATCATAAATTCCTATAAAATCAGCATAAGGATTTTCTTTTAGCAGTTTACAATGTATAGTACCTAAGTGTCCTGTTCCTATTAAAGAAGTTTTTATTTTCATAATAAAAAATATAATTTTATTTTAAGTTTTTCAAAAAATTGTTACAAAAATTTAGTATAGCGTTATGTCTATGACTAATTTTGTTTTTTTCATTTTCTGTTAATTCAGCAAATGTTTTATTATATCCATCAGGAACAAATATTGGATCATATCCGAAGCCATTATTTCCACGTTCGTTATGTATTATATTTCCTTTACATTCACCTTCAAAAAATAAAGTTTCTTGTCCATTGTAATAAGCAATAAATGTATGAAATTTTGCTTTTCTATTAGTTTCATTTTTCAATAATGATAGTAATTTTTCTCTATTTGCTTTATCGTTATTTATATCTGCAAATCTAGCTGAATGTATCCCTGGTAATCCATTTAATATTTCTACTTCTAGTCCGGAATCATCTGCAATAACAGGTAGTTTTGATGCATTATAGAAAGCTATAGCTTTTATTTTAGCATTTTCTGCTAATGTACTTCCTGTTTCTTCAGGATTTATATTTATATTTAATTCTTTTGCTGTAATAAAGTTTATTGTATTTCCAACATTTTTATAGACTATTTCTTTTATTTCTTTTACTTTATGTTTATTGTTACTTGCTATTAAGATATTCATTTTAAATTTATATTTTATTTAATATTTTTTTTCTATGTCTTCTATTTTTTCTAATTTATAATTACCTATAGATATTATATTAAATATATATTTTTTATTTATTCTTTTATAATACCATATTTCGTAACTATTTTTATTTTTCATATCAGTTTCTATTTTATCGGGTTTCCCATTTAAAATATATACATTCCCACGTGCTGTTTTAGTACCATCTTTTTCTACAATAGTTTGATAGTTAAAGAAAGCATAATCGACTCGTTGAAAGTAAGTTGTCATAGTATGATTATATAATATTTTTGACGGATATTTTGTATTCCAATAATTAATTAATTTATTATATTTTTCTTCTGCACTTCCAGAATTTATTTTATTTTCTTCATCAGCATTCAATATATATTGCATTGATTTTATTGCATAATTTACATCTAATAAAGATAATGGAATATTAAGCCATATAATTTCAAAAGGAAATACTTCTTTTTCATTTGTAGAAATATTAATTATTTCTAATTCATATAATCCTGGGGAGAAGTTATTATAATTAGGTGTTATTTTTAGAAGTCCTATTTTATTTTGGTTATTGAAATGAGTTTCTATTATATTTATTTCTGGGGTTGCAAATTTATGTTGGTGAATATCATATTTAAATTTAAGAATACTATTATATAATGTTTGTGCTTCTCCAGTTATGGTATTGAATGTGCCCCAAACTTTACGTCTTTCATCATTTTTCTTACTTGATATTGAATATTTAAATTGTGGATTTTCCAAATTATTGTATAAAAATGGTATTACAATTGAGAATGTATTTTCAGAAAAAGGTATTTTGTCATTACTAATGAAAGGAGTGTAAGTATTTGATTGTGTTGTGTTGAAGTTGTTACAAAGGAAATATGGTTCTAACAATATGTTATTATTTTCTTTTAATTTAGAATATTTTTCTATATTTTTTGTTATGTTACTATTAAGGTATGATGTTTTTCCATTTAATAAAGATATTTTTACATTATAATCATCATTTAGGAGTGTAAAATTTACTAAATTAGTAAAATTTAATGTTTGAGAAATTGTTTCATTGTAAGTAGCTACATTAATTGTATCTTTTGTTATAATACGTTTACGTGTAATACCGTTTTTGTCTTTAAATATTGCTTCTATATTTAATATTGTAAAATATTTATTATTTGAGTTTAATTTAAAAACAAGTTCATTAAAATATATTTTATAAAAGAAATAAAAATTTAGAGAATCTAAATTAGCATTTGGAACAACATATATATCTGTATATAAATTACTTCCATAGTTATAATACTTACTTTTATCAGGCATATTAATTTTATTTATATTTTGTGCAAATGTACAAAAAGATAAAAAAAATAGCACTATTAGAATAAAGTATTTTATATAGTTTCTATTATTAATGCAAATATTTTTTTTAATATTATGATTTTTATTAGAATTCATTTATATTTTATATTATTTAATTAAAGACCTTATTTTTCTATATCTTCTATGTTACTTACATTAGCATATCCTGCTCCTCTACGAATTATTTTGAAATCATCTGTTACCATATCAATAACTGTAGATTCACCTGTAAAATTATAATGTTCTGTGCATACTACAACATCTACAAGATTTATAAATTTTTCTATTATTTCGTCTGGTGTTAGAAAGTTATAACTTATATCATCGCCTATTCTTGCACTAATAGATATTATAGGTTCATCTAATACATCTAGTAATGTATGTGCAATATTACTTTCTGGGACACGGATACCTACTGTTTTTCTATTAGGGTTTATTGCTAGTTGTGGTACTATTTTTGTTGCTGGCAGAATAAATGTATATGGTCCGGGTATCAAACTTTTTATAGTTTTATATGCACTATTTGATATTTTTGCATATGTTGATATATTTGATAGGTTCTTACATAAAAATGTTAAAGATTTTTTCGTAGATATATTACGAATTCTTCTTAATTTTTCTATAGCATTTTTATTTGCTAGTTGACATCCTAACGTAAAACCTGTATCTGTCGGATATAAAATTACTGCACTATTTTTAATAGCTTCAACAATTTTATTAATTTTTCTTATTTCTGGTGTTATCCAATGTAATCCAAATACCTCTGCTCTCATTTTATATATTTATTATTTTACTTGTTTACGTATTTATATATTAATTTCTAAATTAATAAAATATAATAAAAATTATTTATCATTTCTTACTATTCTAATTCCTATAAAAGTTCCATTATTTTGATTATTTCTTTTATGGATACGAACGAATGTTTTCCCATCTGTACAGCAAGCACCGCGTGCTATACGTGTTGTTTTATTTATAGAACCTTTTGGATTTATTTCTGGTGATATACTATAATAATTTTCATCATAATAGTCCCAACACCATTCTGCAACATTTCCCAAACAATCATACAATCCATTTTTATTAGATTTTAGTTTACCGCAGGGTTGAGGTTTTAAGCCAGAATTAGTTGAATACCAAGCAAATTCAGATAAATTGACATTAGTATCTGTTTGGGCGATATATTCCCATTCTGCTTCTGTTGGTAGTCGCCATCCATTAGCAGTAGTATCCCAAGCTACATAATCGTCTTGTGTTATAACATAAGATGGCGTTAAAGAGTATAATTCTGATATTTTATTACAAAATTTTATTGCATCGAGCCAAGATATATTATATGCAGGTAAATTATCATCTATAATTATAGAATTATTTGTATCCATAGTAAGTTTATATATTCTTTGATTAATTTCCGTTGTAGAAACAAATAAATCATGTGAGATGTAAACTTTATGTATTGGTAGTTCATCGCTAAATCCAAAATTACTGCCCATTAAAAAATTACCAGCATTAACTTTAGCAATATCAAAGGGTGGTAAAGGTGCTATATCTAAATAAATATAATATGTTTGTGGATTTATTTCTATCTTGTTATTGTTAATAACAACATACAATGTTGTTTCCCCTGATAGTTTAGGAATTTGTATACTTATTTTACTTTCTGTCCATACTATACAATCAAAAGAGAGTATTTTTAAAGTATCATTAAATACAACATAATTAGAGGAATCAGGCTTTCCTAAACATTCACCATAAATTGTTATAGTATCATTATAATAAGTCTTGTTATTTTCTAATGGATAAAGAATAGTTTCGTCTTTTGTATTAATAGGTATACTTTCTTTGCAAGAGAAAAGTAATATACAAATTACAAAAACAAAAGAAGTTTTTATTAGAAAACTATTAATATATTTCATAATAATTATTTTATATAGAATATTGAATTTTAATTTTACATCATAATATAGAATACGAAATAATTTATATTTAAATATCCTATTTTTTATTAATTTTAATTTATCAATATAAAATTAGCCATAATCGTTTATAGTTTTTTTGTTTTATTATATATTTATATTAAAATATTTTGAATATTGAAATACAATTTACAAATTATTTTGAGCTGTGTTGCTTATGGCTAGTTATTTTTTAAAATTTATACATTTTTATTTATATAATTTACTAAAGCTTAATAATTCTATCTTGGTTATTTTTAATAAAATCAGACCAAGATTTTGAATGTCTTGTTATTTTGTTATTTTGTTGTTTGTTAGAATGACAAACTGCTACTGCCAGAGCATCTGTTGTATCAAAATAGGATATATTATTTTGTTTTGAGATATTAAGTAATTTTTTTATCATAAATTGTACTTGTTCTTTAGAAGCACCGCCATATCCAGATACTGATTTTTTTATTTCACGTGTAGAATATTCACTTATAGGAATATTATTGTTTATTATTGCAAGAATAGCAACCGCACGTGCATGAGAAAGTTTTATTAATGTTTGTGGATTTTGTGAATAAAATACTGATTCTATTGCTGCTTGTTCAGGTTTAGTTCGTTCTAACACACTATTTATACGTACATATATTTCTCCAAGTCGCAAGTTGAAGTTTGAAATTTTTTTTTTCACTTCTATTGTTCCGTATTCTATTAAAGTTAAGTTAGAATTTATACTATCTATTACGCCATATCCACAGAAAACTGAACCAGGATCTATACCAATAATTCGCATTTTTATTACTCGTTTTCTAAAGCTTCTGCTATACTATCTGATATCTCAAAGTTTGAAAATACATTTTGTACATCATCATGTTCTTCTAATACATCTATAAAACGTAATATTTTACGTGCTTCATCTATTGAATTAATTTCAACAGTTGTTTTTGGAATATATTCTAATTTGGCTTCAGAAATTTCATATTTTTTATCTTCTAAAAATTTATTTACTATTGCAAATTGGTCCATTACACAAATTATACGTGTTTTTTCTTCATCATATTCTAAATCGTCTGAGCCAGATTCTAAGACAACTTCAAAAAGTTCTTCTTCGGAAAGTCCTTTTGTTTCTATTGTAATAACACCTTTACGTTCAAAATTCCAAGCAACAGAATTTGTTTCACCTAAGTTACCGCCATTCTTGGAGATTAAAGCACGTATTTCTGAAACAGTACGATTTTTATTGTCTGTAACAGTTTCTATTATTACAGCTATACCATTAGGAGCATAAGCTTCATATACAAATTCTTCATAATTTACACCTTCTATTTCGCCAGTTCCTTTTTTTATTGCTCTAATAATATTATCATTAGGCATATTTACAGAACGAGCATTTTGCATTGCTAATCTTAAACGTGGATTACCATCGGGTTCACCACCACCTTCACGTGCTGCTATTGTAATTTCTTTTGATATACGTGTAAATACTTTACCTCGCTTTGCATCGGCTCTACCTTTCTTATGTTTAATATTAGCCCATTTACTATGTCCTGACATTTTTTATATTTCCTATAAATAGTTTATAAAAATACAAAAATACAATTTTTTTTTTGATAAGACAATATATTTTTAAATTTTATTAATTATATATTAAAAATATAATTATATTAATTTACATTTATTGATTTAATAATTATTAATTTGTTTTTTTATAAAATAATTTAATTATAGTAATAATTTACAACTTTTTATGTAAATTTGCATTTATATATAAAATATAAATATAAAAATTATTATTTTTGTTTATTATTATAATTAAAATTAAAACATTAATTAAAAAAAGATTTAAAAACTAATTTTTTAAATACAAATAAATAGTAATATTTAATTTTAAATTTCATATTTAAAATATAAGTATTTTAAATAGAACATTATTTATAGTTGTATACCTAAATAGTTAAATATATGGAATATACTGACAAAGATTTAATAAAAAAGCAGCAAAATAATCGTGATACATTACAAAATAAAGTAACATCATTTTTTAGGCATCTTAACAATGACATTGCAATAGATTTAGGAACGGCCAATACTATTATTTCTAAGGGTGGAAAGATAGTATTAAATGAGCCTTCTGTTGTTGCATATGATAATAATACAAATAGAATTATTGCTACTGGTAGATTTGCTCAAGGTATGATAGGACGAGTTCATAAAGATATAACTATTTGCAAGCCTATGGAAGAGGGCGTTATTGCTAATCCTTATGTTGCCGAAGGTATGTTGCGAACATATATAAATGAAGTTTCTGGAACGTGGGCAAGAAGAATAATTGTTTGTGTTCCATCTGGAATTACAGAAGCAGGTATGCGTATAATGCGAGATAGTTGTGAGCATGCAGGTGCAAAAGAAGTACATCTTATATCTGAGCCGATGGCTGGCGCAATAGGTATTGGATTAGAGGTATTAGAACCAACAGGAAACTTAATCGTCGATATTGGTGGTGGTACTACAGAAATTGCAGTTATTGCACTTGGAGGTACTGTTTGCAAGGAATCTATAAAAACAGCAGGAAATGTAATAACCAAATCTATTTTACAATATTTTAGGAATTATCATAATTTAGATATTGGTGAAGCAACATCTGAAGGATTAAAAATTGCAGGTGGTAGTGCTTATAAGATGGATAAAGAATTAGAAGTTATTGTAAAAGGTCGTGATATTGTAACAGGAATTCCAAAGAGTATAAAGATATCTTCTGTTGATTTACGTGAGAATGCTATTAATCAACCTGTGAAAGTTATTATTGATGCAATTATAAATTTATTGATAAAAATTCCACCAGAGTTAGCATCTGATATTTATGATAGAGGAATTTGGTTAACGGGGGGGGGAGCCTTGTTAAAAGGACTTAATAAACGTATACAAGAAGTAACTAAATTACCAGTTAGTATTCCAGAAAATCCATTACTTGCTGTTGCCACAGGAACGGGAATAGTTCTTAATAATTTAAAGTTATACAGAAATGTTCTGTTGAAACAGACCCCTTATTTGTAAGATAATATTTTATATTATTTTATAAAAATATAAAAAATAATTTTTTAAAGCATAAGTAAATTTTAATAAATTACATAAATAATTACATATATATATTAAGTATATATAAATATATAATATAATTATAGAGCAATTATAGAGCAGTTTGAAGTTATATGCATAAATTTTTAAAGATTTTAAATGATTTTAGAAATTATTTTGTTTTTGTTGGATTAGTAATTATTTCTTTTTCTTTAATTTCATTTAGTACTTCAGATGATATAGGTGGGTTTAGAACTTTAGTTATTACTACGATGGGAATGTTGCAAGAAACTTTTGATATAATACCTAATTATAATGCTTTAATAAGTGAAAACAAATCTCTTACTGAATTGAACTTGCAGCTGTCTACAGAGGTTATGATGATGCATAAAGCACAACAAGATAATGAGGAATTGCGAGCTATGTTAATGTTAATGCATGTTAAAGATACGCCGTTGGAGCCTGTTGAAGTTGTTCAAAAAAGTACAGTTCAAATGCGTAATTATGTTATTGTAAATAAAGGATTAAAAAATGGAATAAAAGTAGGAATGGCAGTACGTTCAGCAGCAGGTTTAGTTGGCAGTATTATTGGAATTAGTGATTATTATTCTATTGTGGAATTATTAAATAATCGTAATGTTAAGATATCTGCTAAATTAATAGATAGCGATTGTGAAGGTATTATAGTTTGGGAAGGTGAAGATTATTTATTATTAAAAAATATATCTAAATCTATTGATGTTAAAGTTGGCGAAAAAGTAGTTACTTCGTCTTTTAGTATTAGATATCCACATAATATTCCAGTTGGAGTTGTTAGTAAAGTAATTGATGAACCCGGTGCTCATTTTAGCAAGATAGAAATAAAGCCTATTGCAAAGTTTTTTAGTTTTGATTATCTGTTTGTTATTAAATCAGAACCTGACCAAAATATACAAAAATTAATTTATGATATGGAAAATAAACTCCAAATGCTTAGTCAAAATAGGAAGTAGCAGTGAAAAAGTTAAATTTTCAATCATATAGACAATTATATAGAGATATTATTAAAAAATATATTATATATTTTTTTATTTTATTAGTTATTATATTATTGCATACAACAGTAGTTGATATTATTGCAATTGAAGATATAACACCTGATTTATTTTTAATTTTTGTTGTTTGGCTTACATTAAAAGAAGGTACTTATTTTGGATTATTTGCAGGTTTTTTTATTGGATTACTATTTGATACTATTTCAGCAGATATAATAGGTACTAATGCGTTATCAAAAACGGTTGTTGCATTTATAACAGGTTTTTTTTATAAAGAAAGGAATGATTATAAAATTATTCAAAATTATAAATTTATACTTATTGTTTTATTTACTACTATTATACATAATTTAATATACTTTTTCTTTTATATAAAAACAAGTGAACAAAATTTTATGTTGTTTTATCTAAAATATGGTATTGCGTCTGCTTTTTATACAACTTTTTTTGCTGCATTGGTATTCTTATTTCAAATCCCGTCTAATCGTATTAAGATATAAATTTAATATATATAATTAAAATAAATAATTATCATTAATTAATATAAAAAGAAAAATAATATAAAAAAGTATGATAATAAAAGCAATTTTTTTAAGTGCTATAAATAATTTATTTAATTCTATAAAGAATAATAACAGTATTTCTAGTGGGAATTATTTGTTTTTACTTTATTTATTTATTGTTTTATTTTTTAAAATAGGTGTTGATATAGTTTTTTATACATTAAATCTGTTTGATTCTAATTTATATATTGCTTTGGATTATGTTAATAAAATAATATTTATATTATTTCTTTTTATATTTAATGCAAAAAAAACTAAGGTTATTTATAATCAAACGCGTTCAAAAGATGATGTGCAACAGAAACAAAAGTTTTTTAATGAATATTTAGAAATATCTTTAATTGTTCTAGTAGTTATTGGATTAAAATATTTAATATTTTCTAATATTTATGAAGGATATAGTATATATATATATAGAGATTGGCGTTTTGTTGCAATATTAAATTTTTTATTTTTCATATCTGCTATTGTCAGTATGAGAATGATTTTTTTTATATTTAGATGGTTTATTCTTAGAAAAAATAAGTATACTAATAAAGCGATAGGATTTGGAATTAGTATTGTTGCATTTACTTATACAGTAGCATTATTTAATATTTACCATAATGAATTTATAGAGTTTATAATTTTATGTTTGTATTTTATACTTATTGTTTTTATTTTTATTGCTTCAAAAATTTATAATTGGTTATCTACTATATCTACTTTAAAAAAAATAGGTTTATTATGTGCTTCTTTGATTTCTATTGTTTTTACTATAGGAAATTTATTATATATATATGATCAGATAGTATTTGAAAGCTCTGTTAACATAAGGTTAATACATTCTTTTAGTTATTTATCTTTTTTAATATTTTCTTATATTATATTTTTAGAGTATTCCTTAATTATTCTATTTACTACAATATTATCTTTACCTACTGCTAAAGTAATTGATAAGAAAACAAATGAATTAATGGCTATAAGTAATATATATAAAAGTATTATTTCGATAGAGACAGATATAGATTTAACTACTGATATAACTTTATTAAATGATCAAAAGTATTTTGAAAAGATATTAAAAAATGCTAAGTTGGCTACTGATGCACAAACTATATGGTGTGAGTTTTATTTTATTGAAAAAGAAGTTGATGTAAGATTTTGTGAAGGTGAATTAAGTATAGCGGAAATACAGAAGTTACATAATAAAACTGATTTTAAACAAGAACTTTTGAAAATAAATGTACCTATTATTATTGAGACATTATTATCTTATGAATCTTTTTCTTTTTTACAAAAAATAACGACAGATATTGCATCTATGGCTATTATTCCTATTATATATAAAAAACAAAGAATAGGAACGGTTGTTCTTGTAGATAAAGATGAATATAAATTTGATTCTGAAAGTTTAACTTTAATGCAAACTTTTTTTGATATAATAAATGTTATTTATTTTAATATTATAAATACTATAAATTCTATTGAATTAAAAAAGGAACTTGAGTTAGGACAAGAAGTACAAAAAAAGTTATTACCTACATATTTGCCCGAAATACAAGGTTATTCTATACAACCTTATTATAAAGCAGCAAAAGAAGTAGGAGGTGATTATTATGATTTTGTAAAATTAGCAGATTCAAGGGATTGTATTATTATTGGTGATGTTTCAGGGAAAGGTATTTCTGCTGCGTTTATAATGTCTTATTTAAAAGGAATTGTGATAAGTCTAGCTTCTCAGGCTAATTCACCCAAAGAATTATTAGAATTAATTAATACATATATTAAAAAAAATAGAGTTCTTGATAAAAGTATGTTTATTACAATGACTGCTTTTTGTATTAATGATAAAGACGGAAATATTGTTTTTGCTCGTGCAGGACATGTTCCATTACTAGCAAAAATAAATAATAAATGTAGTTACTATATGCCGAATGGAATTGGCATTTTGAGTTGTGTTGATGATGAACAATTTAATAATACATTGGAAGAGCAGACTTTGAAATTAAATAAGGGAGATATATGTATATTATTTACAGATGGAGTAAATGAAGCTATAAATGAAAGGAATGAAGAATTTAGTTTTAATAATTTAAAATTATTTGTTCAGAATTATATATTAAAAGGTAAAGAATTAAATAATACTGCTTCTGATGTAACTTTAGAAATAGTAAATCAACTAAATAAATTTAAAGGTAATATTGAATCTAATGATGATATTACAATTGTGACAATTGTTTATACGGGTTAGGTTGAAAAATAAGAATATAAAGTATAAAGTATAAAGTATAAAGTATAAGCATTTATTATAATATTTTATTATTATTTTTTATTTTTGATTTTTTAGAAATAAAATTATAAGTTCATTATATCTTATATTTTATTTAAATTATTTAGATTAAAAGATATAAACAGGGGCAAATATTTTTATTATTATTTTTTATATAATTATTATTATTTTTGTATTTACTATAATATGAAAATAAAATTATTAATACAAAAGATTATTTATATTTTTATTTTAAATAGCATAAAATGTACGATAAGGTACGAATATGAAAAAAGAAATGAAAAAAATTTTAGTAATTGGTGCTTTAGGACAAATAGGTTCAGAATTAACTTTAGCATTAAGAAAAAAATATGGAATTGCAAACGTTATTGCTGCTGATCTAAGACCAGATAAAACAAACAAACTTGGTGCAGGATGTTTTGAAATTGTTGACGTAATGAATAAAGAGAATTTACGTGAAGTTATAAAAACACACAATATTGATTCTATATTTCATTTAGCTGCTATTTTGTCTGCAGTGGGTGAAAAAAATCCTGCTTTATGTTGGAATGTAAATATTAATGGGTCTTTTAACGTTCTTGATTTAGGTGTTGAATTTGGACTTAATCGTGTAATTATACCAAGCTCTATGGCAGTTTGGGGTAAAAATGTAGAGAAAGAAAATGTTAAACAAGATAGTGCTTTACAACCGACTTCTGTTTATGGTATTACTAAAGTAACAGGTGAGTTAATTTGTGATTATTATGTTGATAAATTTAATCTTGATTGTAGAGGGTTGAGATATCCGGGGATTATTTCTCATGGTACTTTGCCGGGCGGGGGAACTACTGATTATGCAGTTGATATTTTCTATGCTGCGGTAAAAGGTGAAAAATATACTTGTTTCTTATCTGAAGATACAATGTTACCTATGATGTTTATGGATGATTGTATAAAAGCAACAATAGATTTAGCAGAAGCAGATTTTGATAAATTAAAACATCACGCAGGTTTTAATGTTGCAGCTATGAGCTTTACGCCACGACAAATTGCAGCAGAAATAAAAAAGATTATTCCTGATTTTGAAATTGAATATAAACCAGACTACCGACAAGCTATTGCTGATAGTTGGGTGTGGTCAATAGATGATTCGGCAGCAAGAGAAGAATGGGGCTGGGAACCTGCTTATGATATTACGACAATGACGAAAGAGATGATAAAAGTCTTGAAAGAAAAACATAAAAAAGGATTGATTTAGTTTTTTATGAAAATAATTAAAAATCTTTGATTTTAATGAGAAAAATTATTTTTAAATTAATAGTTTATATAGTATGGATAGGATTTTATTCTTTTAATTCTTATGCTGCTCTTACAATGTTAAGTAAAGATATTAGTGAATATCCTATTGTTAAAGCTAAATTTTTACCAATAGATAATTGGAATAGGATTGTTCCTGAACTTTCTAAAAGTGAATTTTTATTTTTAGATAATGGAATAGAAATGCCTATTAATAGTTTTACAGGATGCATAATACCATCTCAATCTGCATCTGTTGCTATTAGTTTTGATTTATCTATTGGACATCGAGAAGGTAATAATATTGATTTTGATTATTCTAAGCAACTTTTAGAGCAATATTTAAGTTTTATTAATATGGATAGTACAGAAGTTGCTTTGTTATCATTTGATAAAATTAGTATTATAGAATCTGATTTTACTTCAGAGACAAATGAATTAGCAACAATTGTCAATAATTTTAAACAATCAAGTTATGCTAATATATACAGTGGGTTAACGTCTTTGCAGACTGGAGCTATTGATTTTTTATTGAATTCAACTAAAAATATAAAATCTATTTTATTAGTTACTCAGAATTTAGTTAGTAAAGATGAAGCAGAATTAATTATAGCAAAAGCTAAATTGAATAATATTAAGATAAACATATTATATATAAGTGATTATATTCCTTATAACATACAATATATTGCTGATATGACTGGTGGTTATGTTGTTTCAAAAACTGAAATAGAGAAAAAACGTTTAGCTATGTTAGCTTCTATGGCTAAGATATCAGAAGGCGTGATTCCTTACACTATATCAGGAAAAAGTTTTGAAAATTGTGATGGTATTCATACTTTTACTATTAAAAACTTAACTTATTTAGCTTGTAGTTTTGATGCTAAAATAAATCGTGAAAATTTACAATATATAGAAGCTAAACCTGAATGGTTAAGTTTTGCATCTATAAAGCCAGGAACTACATTTGAAAAAACAATAATATTTACGGTTAAAAATTCAAGTGTTAGTATAACTGATATAAAATTAACACATCCGGATTTTTCAATAAAATCTATAACTCCTAATATTCCGGTTGTATTAGTTCCAGAAGAAACAATTGAAGTAAAAGTGGAATTTGCTCCTAAAGATTCAAGTATTGTTTTTTCTCAGCTGATAATAGTTTCTAATGCATGTTACGGCGATACTATCAATATAACGGGTGGGTATCCTAACTCACCGCCAAAAACTTCTACGGTTGATATTATAAAACCTATTTGTGATGAAGTACTTGTTATTGGGGATACAATGGAAATAAAGTGGACGGGGCTACTACCAAAAGATGTTATACAATTAGAATATTCTTTTACGGGGAAAAATAATAAATGGGATACACTTGCAAAAAATGTAACTAATTTACATTATAAGTGGCCTGTTCCTAATGTAGAAACAGATTCTTTTTGTATTAAAGCTATTCAATTGTGGCCTAATAATGTATATAAAACCTATAATTTACATCACAATACTTATGTAAGAACTGCTTTTTTTAATAATAGTGGTGAAAAGGTTATTACTACCTCGGCTGATTCTGTTTTTATTTGGAACGCAAGCGGAAATGTATTTGACAAACCGTTATATACCTTTGGTGGATTAAATGATTCTGCAACTTGGGCCATCTATGTATTTGATCATATGGCTATGGAAGATAAATATGTTGGTGTTACAGCTGGATCTTATGTTTATTTATATGATATTAATAATAATTATAATTTATTATGGAGTTATAATTTAGATTCTTCTGTTAATTCTATTGAACTTAGTAATGATTCTAAGTATGCAGTTGTTTCTGCTAATAATGGATATGCAACGATTTTTGAGACAAATACAGGGAAAATAGTTTCCAAGTGTAAATTAAGTAGTCAAACTTGTAGATATGCACAATTTCATCCTAATAAATATGAAATAATGACTATTTCATCTAATGATGGAATTATTAGATTTTATGATATAAATGGTAAGAAAATAGATAGTATTGATGCAAAAGAAGGGGCTATTGTTGCTTATTCGAGGCATGCTACATATAATTATAACGGGACTAAAATTGCATTTGCTAATATTTCTAAGAAAAAAATATCTGTATATGATAGAAATACAAAACAATTATTATATTCTATAAAACATCCGCCTGTATTTAGTACTGAAACTGAAATTTTATTTTCAAATTTCTTTTTTGATGGTGTAAATGAATATTTACTTACTTCTGGTAATCAAGATAATGTAATGAGACGTTGGTATGCTAGTAATGGTGTATCTACTGAAAAAGATGATATGTTTGATTTACATACAAATCTTATTAATACGGGAACTTTTAGTTTTGATGGGAAACGTGTTTTAAGTGCTTCTAATGATAAAACGGCAATAATATGGAACTTAGATCAGAGAATATTACAAGCTGATACTACTTGTCTTTTACGTATCGGCAGAGCGAAAGCAGCTATTACTAATGATACAATTTATTTAGGTGAGACTTTTATAAATGAATTAAATGTTAGAACTTTTAATAATATTATTTCAAATATTTGTGATTTTAAATATAATATACGTTCTATTCGTATAATAGGAAGAGATGCTGTTGATTTTGGAATTATTGATGAGTTAAATATGCCTTATATGTTTGCAGCAGACTCTAAATTAAAATTAAATTTATTTTTTAAACCAACTGCTATTGGTGAACGTTTTTCAACATTAGAAATTATTATTCCAGCAGATACTATTTATGTAGTATTAAAAGGGATTGGAATTCCTAATGGACTTAATATAATAACTAATTTAATAGACTTTAAAGAAGTATTTATTGATGATATAAAAGATTCATTAGTATCTATTGCTGTAAATGTATCTGATAAAGTTATTAATATTAATAATATATATATTGAAGGAATTCATTATATGAATTATCGTGAGTTTTTTAATAAAGATAACTCTTTATTAAATCCAAATGATACTTTAAAAATTCCTTTAAGATTTATACCTTTTGATATAGGAAAGAAAAATGCAATATTAAAAATAGAACATGATTATAACGATTTATTGTTAAAATCTAATTTATTTGGAGAAGGTATTAATATAATTATAGATACTATTAGGTGTTATATAAATAACATAGAGGGTGAGGTTGGACAAAAAGTAGAACTTCCTATTTATTATAAAACGGAGACTAATTGGCAGAATTTATCAATAAATAAATTATTTGTTACCTTGGTTTTTAATTCTTCTATGTTAGCGCCTATTAATGAATCTAATGAAATAGATATTATTGCTGATATTATAGATAGTAATAGAAGACGTAGTTTACTTATTGCATTACCTTATAAGCCGGGCGAACAAGTTTTTAATGGACTACGTTTTATTGTTGCATTAGGAAACAATACTCATACTAATTTAGAATTGAAATATTCTTATTGTGAAGGGAATTCAAGAGTTTATATAGAAACAATAGGTGCTAATTTTGAATTAAAGAATATTTGTAATGCTGATGGCGAAAGGTTATTTGATGAATATGGACGTTTTAATTTAATGCAGAATACGCCTAATCCGGTAATTTCAACAACAAAAATAAATTATGAAATTTTAGAGAATGGATATGTTTCGTTAAAATTATTTGATATTAGAGGTGTTTTTGTAAAAAATTTATTTGAAGGAAGAGTTACAAAAGGGAATTATAGTATAGAGTTGAATGCTAATGAATTAGAACCTGGAACATATTTTTATATATTAGAAACTAAAACTCAAAGAAAAACTAAAGTATTGACTATTAGTAATTAATTTTTGTATAAATGTATATAATATTAAAAAATAGAATTATATTATATTATTTAGATTATAACTTGTAGATTATGAGAAATATTAAAACTTATTTTATTAGATGTATTTTTTTTATATTACTTAGTATTTTTATGATATCTTGTAATGAGGATCCTACTAATATAGCTATGAGATTTTTACAAGATACTGTTACTGTTGTTTATATGTCTGATGAAGAAGGTAGTATTTTATCTTGTGATTCTAATTATATTATAGAGCGTGCTACTAATAATACAGGTGCTGTTTTAATTGGGTGTACAGATAAAATAAAGGCTGCTACAGTTTTAAGATTTGATTTTCCCCCTGAACACGGATGGATTAATGAAGATGATATAATTTCTTCTGAGTTATTATTATTTCCTTTACATTATGCAATAGGTGATACTAATGGATCTAATTATTTAAGTTTTGATATAAAAAAAGTTATAAATAGATGGACTTTTGAGGATACAAAAGCTGATGATATATTAAATAGTGATATGTTATATGATAATCATATCTTAGCTTCTTGGTCTGGAAATATTAAATATAAAGATACAGTTAATAAAGATTCACTTGATACTATTGCTATTAATATACCAAAATCTTTATGTGTGGAGTGGTTTAAAAAACGTAATGTTATGCCGACTGATTCTACGCCTGATAGTGAAATTACTTGGGGAATTGCTTTAATTCCGAAAAATGATTGTTCAGTAATTAATTCTTTTAAAGCAGCAGGGAATGTGTATCCTACGGGTTCTATTATGAGAGTTGTATACAAGAAAATGCTAAATAATGGTTTGGATACTAATATAACATTAGAAGTACCGGCAGGAATTTCTACTAAATTTGTAATTTTGGATGAGGTATTAAATAATAAAGATTTAATAATACAATCAGGCGTAAAAGTTCATACTAGATTAAATTTTGATATTTCAAGTATACCGAATTTAGCTAGTACTAATTTAGCCGAACTAACTTTAACTATGGATACAAGTCGTTCTTATTGGGGAAATGAGGGAATTGATACAGTGTTTAGATTAGGGTTATTTACTGATTTATCTTATGAATTTAATAATGCAGAACCTGCATTAGTTTGTTATGGAAGAAGAATGGAAGGAACAAATCAATATATATTTCGTAGTGCAGAAATAATGTTAATGTACTTATTAAATTCACAAGAAGGGAAGGGAAGTCTTGTACTGATGCCAAACTCATCTATAAATGATGCTAATACATTAAATAGATATGTATTTTATGGAAATGATGAAAAAGATGAGAGGTTACGACCAAAATTGAAATTAATTTATTCTTATTTAGAACAATCTAAATAGTTAGAATTAATTATATTAATAAATTATGATATATTTTTAATAATTATTTTATAGAGAATATAATATGAAATCAAGAAAAATTATTAATTTATCAGTTTTTATATTTCTATGTTTTTTTATATTTTCCTGCAATAAAAGTCAAATAAATGCAAAAAATTCTTCTATTGAGGTTAATAAAGTTTATGAAATAGCAGAAATTACTAATTCTGCAGAGGGACAAATTACTGACTTTACGTTTTATAATGCTCAGAACGAGAAAGTTTCATTATCGTCCATTGTTAAAAACAAGTTTGTATTTCTTAATTTTTGGGCTACGTGGTGTCCGCCATGTCGTGCTGAAATTCCAGCTATAATTGAATTACAATCCGAATTTATGGACAAAGATTTTATAGTAATTGGTATTGCTATAGAAAGAGAAAGAACTGTTGACAAGCAAAAAGAAAAAGTTCAAAATTATGTTACAAATAATAAAATAAATTATATGAATTTTGTTGCTAATGATGAATTAAAACAAAAGCTTGCAGAAGCTTATGGTGGCATACAATATATTCCTACTACTTTTTTAATTGATAAAAAAGGGAAAATTATTGAAAAAATTCAAGGTGGTCGTGAAAAGAAAGAATTTAAAACTGCCATCGAAAATATTATGAAAAAATAATAAATTTATTTAAATTAAAATAATAAGACGAGTGTATATTGTTTAAAAATTCCGTATATGAAATCATAGAGATTGTAGAACTGGAAGAGTGGGATTTTAAGGATTTCATATTTTATGATGATAATAATAATGTTCTTTTTTCTTCTTTAGCAGAAAATAAATTTATTATTCTTAATTTTTGGGCGACTTGGTGTATGCCATGTAGAGATGAGATATATAAGTTTGTTATATTACAGGAAGAATATAAAAAAGATATAATTTTTTGTGGTATTGCTTTTGAAAAAGGTGATATTAAAACAAAGAGAAAAAAACTAGAGACTTTTGTAAAATTTAATAAATTAAATTATATAAATTTTATAATGTCTGATATTATTAAAAATGATATATCTAAACTTTATGGAGGAATAGAATTTATTCCAACAACATTTTTTATAAACAAAGAGAAAAAAATTATTAGTATCATAGATGGAGTTAAATCTTCATTAGAAGAACTTAGAACTATTATTAATAATATAATTAATTATTAAAATATAAAAATAATTAAAAATAAAGAGTAACTATTAGTAATAATTAGTAATACTGCGAATTATATTTTTTAGTATAGTTCGCAGTATATTATATAATTAATAATATAATAATATAATAATATAATGATATAATAAATTTATTTGATAAAATATATAAATATATGCAAAAATTATTTTTTATAGTTTGTATTTTTATAAATATTAGTTATTTGTCTTATTCACAAATACTTACACCTTATAACTTAGATTTTGAAGCATCCACTGATAATAATATTATAGGTTGGAATTTAAATAAAAAATCTGAGGAGAATGGTTATTATGTTTTTATTAATAATAATAATGTTTATAAAGGGAGTAAGTGTGTTTGTTTAGCACATAAGACAAAAAATAATGTAAATAATGCAATATTTTTTCAGAAAATAGATGCCTCTATATATAAAAATAAAAGAGTTAGATTTTCTACAATGGTGCGAGTTGAAAATAGTAATGATGTACCTTTGCTTTTTATAAATGTAAAAAATTCGGACTTAAAGATAGATGGGATTATGACTGAAAAAAAATATATTTCGTCTGACTGGTCTAAGTTATCAGTTGAGTTTGATATTGCAAGCAATATTATAGAAATTTCATTTGGAATATTTTATGAATATGCAAATAATCTATTTATAGATAACTGTGAATTTGATATTGTACGTGGTGATGATAGTTTATATTATGAAAAACCACATAAATTAGAAAGTATAGAAGCGGATTTTCTCAAAAATTTTGCTAATAGTTATGGATATATCAAGTATTTTTGTGCGAATAAATCTGTTAGTGAAGCAAATTGGAATGAGATTTTGTTATCGGGTATTAATTTAGCTAAAAATATATCTAAAACATCTTTAATAGTTGATTCTTTAAATAATTTTTGGCATAAGATTGTAGGACAAGTTAATATTTCAAATGACGGAACAAAAAATGAACTTGTAGAAATAAATAGTAAACATTTACTTTCTAATATATATAAAGGAATTCCATCTAATATTTGTGAAAATTATTTAACTCAACATAGAATAGTGGATGTAAATGGTACATTGAAAGATAAAAGTGGTTATGTTGTTCAATATATTAATAAAATAAAACAATATTGTGGTCAAGAGATAGGAGTTAGTGTTAAATCTAAGGTTAACAGTTTTTATAATAATCCTTATGCTCATATAGCGCTACGTTTTGAAGATGAATTTGGTAATTTTGTTGATTATAAGAAAAGTGATTCTATATTTTCAAAAGTTTGGAAGGAATATAATATAATTGCTACTATTCCTGAAAATTCTACAAGAATTGCGATAATTCTTTCGTTTAATGGGTATGGCGAGGCATATTTTGATGATGTAAATGTTTTGCTAAAAGATAATAAAGATAATAAAGATGTTCAATATGCAACTATATTAAAAGTTAAGAATAATGGGTTTGAAGAATATATCCCATTCGGACAAGATAATTGGATGATAGCTAATGAGACTATACAAGGTGAATATAATGTATATTATTCTAACGAGGAGAAATATACGGGTAATAAATCTTTGATAATTTATACTAATAAAGAAGAAGTACCTTATATGCCAAGAAATAATGATTTTATTTGTGAGAAGTTATCTGATAGTATTTATATTAAAATGCCTCTTGTAGTTGCAGCTGATTTTAAAAAATATATTGAAAATGATACTTTAAAATTTGATTATAATACTTATCCTGAAGTAGAACCATTTAAGTTTACAACAAATAAAAAAGAAGGATTTAATTTTTCTTGGTTAGATAGAGCTTCACGAATTGCAATGGTTATTGAAACGTGGAATTATATAAAACATTTTTCTTTAGGAAATATTAAAGAGGAACAATTGAATGATATTTTAGAATTTTCGTTAGAACATGCTGCAATATGTAAGTCAAAAATAGAATTCAAAAATATTTTACAAAATATGTTAGATATAACTGATGATGTTAGAGCAAGGGCATGGTTTTATGATGATGTATCTGATATGTATAGTTTCCCTTTTTTATTTGAATTTGTAGAAGATAAATTATGTATTATTAATAGTGAGTTGTTATATATAGATACCAATGATATAAAGGATATTAAATATGATAATATACAAGTGGGAGATGAAATTATTGCTATTGATGGTATAGAAGTTAAAGACTTTTTTGAAAAATTAAATTATAATTCAAATAATACTAAGAATATAAATATATATAATAATACGAAAGATGATATAAGTTTTTATAAGGATTGGAGAACACTACGAGAATTGATGTTATTTAGATTAGGTGAATATAATAGTGAGGTAACATTAAAACTAAAACGTGATTCTTATATTTTTGAGCAAAAAGTGAAGAGAAATATTCTTGCATCTATGATTACTAATAAAATAATGTATAGAGTTTCTCTTTTTGATACGAATGTTATATATATTAATTTTTCATATGTAGATGATAATTTTATTAAAACAAATTTGGATAGTTTGAAAAATTTTGATAAATTTATTTTTGATCTAAGAGGTGATATTTTTGTTTCTGAAGCTTTTTTATCTTTATTAATAGAGGATGATAATAGTTATATACAAACGTCTAAGGTTTGTATTCCTGTATTTACTGGACCTGGTAAAAAATATATAAATTATTATAAGCAAGGTGGAATGTATATGCCAGCTTCTAATAGGTTAAAGGGAAAATTTGTTTTTTTGACTGATTGGCGTACTACAACAAATGGAGAAGCTTTGGTAGCAGCAGTAAAAGATAATAATATAGGAAAGATAATTGGACAAAGTACGCAAGGTGGAATGTTATATTCAATATCTATACGATTAGATGCTGATTTTTCAATATCTTTAGGGACCGCATATGGATATTATCCTAATGGGAAGCTTATTTATAATGCACCTATTCAACCAGATATTGTTATAAATCCAACTATAGAAACTCTAAAAAATAATAGAGATATTACAATAGAAGAGGCTATTAAGTTTTTAAAAAGTAAATAATATAAAAAATATAAGAAAATATATTGAGTTTATGAATATTTTATTTAAAAATATACGATTAATTAATCCAATTCAAGATATTAATAATATTGTAAATTTACATATTGTTGATGGAATAATATATAATTGTGATTCTACGGAAGTTGATATAACTTCTGGTATGCAAGTTTTTGATGCCAAGGAATTAGTTGCAGCGCCTGGATTTATTGATATGCATGTACATTTGCGTGAGCCTGGTTTTACTGATAAAGAAACTATTTTGACAGGAGTAGCCGCAGCAGCAAATGGGGGATTTACTGAAGTAGTTTGTATGCCTAATACGTCACCGGCTATTGATGATATAACTATTATTGATTATATTAATAATAGAGCAAAAGATTTACCTGTTAAGGTAAGGATTGCAGGTACTATAACTAAAGAAAGAGCAGGACAAAATTTATCACCTATGCTTGATTTAAATAGTGCGGGTGCGGTATTTTTTACTGATGATGGGAATTGTGTAAGTAGTGCAGAAGTAATGAAAAGAGCATTTGATTTTGCTGCACCAGATGATTTATTACTTGCACAACATTGTGAAGAACATTCACTTACAAAAAATTTTTCTGTAAATGAAAGTGAAATTTCTTTAGAATTAGGATTAAAGGGATATCCACGAATTGCAGAAGAAATTATAATTGAACGTGATATTAAATTAATGGAATATACAGGGAATAGGCGTTATCATATACAACATATTTCTACGGCAGGTGCAGTTGATATTATTAAAAGAGCTAAAAGTAAAGGACTTCGTGTTTCTTGTGAAGTTACGCCACATCATTTATATTTTGATGATAGTGTTATTAAGAATTATGATACTAATTTTAAAATGAATCCGCCATTACGTAAAAAAGAAGATATTGAAATGCTTGTTAAAGGAATAAAGGATGGAACTATTGATTGTATTGCTTCCGATCATGCGCCACATTCTTTATACGATTGTGAAGTTGAGTTTGAGAATGCACCTAATGGAATTATTGGATTGGAGACAGAATTAGGTGCTATTCTTACAAAATTATATCATTCTGAAAAGATTAATTTGAATAAAATTATAGAATTATTTGCTATTAATCCTCGTAAAATTATGAAATTAGAGCAAATAAAATTTAAAAAAGGAAATAATGCTAATATTACTATATTTGCACCAGAAGAGAAATGGACAGTAGATATTAATAATTTCAAATCAAAGTCGATAAATACACCATTCAATAAAGAAGTTTTTAAAGGACGACCTAAATTTATTATTAATAACAAACAGTTTATAATTTCATCTTTATAATTAATAATTAAATTTAAAGACTTTATAAATATTAAATAATTGTTTAAATATTTAAATAATTTAGTTAATTATAAAAAAATAATTTTATGACTTTACTTTTTATTTTTTGTTGTTTTGTATATCTTATACGAATTACAGTTATTTGTGTAGCTTCTTATAAAAGTCGTCAAAAACAAAAAGAGATCGTTGATATAAATAATAATTTGCCATTTGTATCAGTTATTGTGCCTGCAAAGGACGAAGAAAATAATATTACTGATTGTTTAGAAGCACTATTAATTTCAAATTATCCTAAGGATAAATTTGAAATTGTTGTTGTAAATGATCGATCTATTGATAATACCGGTGAAATAGTTAGTTCTTTTGTTGAAAAGTATAGTAATGTAAAGCAGAAAAATATTTTTGTTCCTAGTGAATTACCTAACTTAAAAGGAAAAGCAGGTGCAATACAAGCGGGGATTGATGATGCAACTGGGAATATTTTTTTAATGACAGATGCTGATTGTAAGGTTAATAAAAATTGGATATTAGCAATGGTATCAAATTTTTTAGATAATAATAATATTATTGATAAAAACATAGGAATGGTTTGTTCGTATACTACTATTAAAAGCAAAGATATATTTGATAAATTTCAAGATTCTGAATGGATTTATATGAGTACTTGTGCAAGTGCAGGTATTGGGTTAAATAAAGTTTTAGGATGTTTTGGAAATAATCTTGCGGTTACAAGGGAAGCATATGAAAAAATAGGCGGTTATAAAAATATAAATTTTTGTATAACTGAAGATTATATTTTATTAAAAACTATTTTTGATGCTGGATATAAAATAAAATATATTTGTGATAAAAATGCTAATGTAGAGACGCTACCTGTAGAGACTTTAAAAGATTATTTTAGACAACATAAACGATGGGCACTAGGAGGAACTTTATTAGGATTAAGTGCAGTATTATATGTGTTTTCTACCTGTTGTATTACGGCTTCGTTTATTATTGGTATTTTAGAAATGAATTGGATAATGATTACTATTAATTTTTTATTAAGACTTGCAGGTGATATTTTTGTATTATTTCCAATTTATAATATATTAAATAAAAGATATTTAAAAAAATGGGTGATTCCTTTTATTGGACTTTATAGTATAGTAGAAGTATTAGTACCTTTTACACTTATAAATAGAAAAGTTATTTGGAAGAATCAAATTTTTAATATTAAAGTAAAAAATGAATAATCGATTATTTAATATTAAACTATAAATCGTATTAAAACTATGAATAAACATATATTATAATTATTAAGAGGTTAAAAATGTTAAAAAAATTATGTATAGTTTTATTTATTGCATTATTTGCTGCTAATCTTTTTGCAAGAGATATACAAAAAGTTGAATTAAAAGTTAATTCTATTGATTGTAAAAAATGTAAAAATAAAATTGAAAAAGTTTTAAAAAAGATTAATGGTGTAAAAAATGTAAAAGTTGAATTAAAAAACAAAACAGTTAATGTTTCTTTCGATAGAGATATTATGGAGATGAATGTTATTATTGATAATCTTACATCAATGGGTTATGAAGGTATTGAAATACTAAATTATAATCCGCAACAAAAAGTTGATAAAAATATTAAAGAAGAAAAAAATAAAAGTTCTGAACGTAAGCATAATAAATAGTTAATTAATAATAATTATTTATTATATATAGTAAATATAGAAAAGAAAAAGACGACTTAACTGATAATTAAGTCGTCTTTTTTATTTTTCTTTTATATTTTTCTTTAAAATTCTTAAACAATAATATAATAATTTATAAAATAATAATTTATAAAAACATTATAATTAAAATTATATATATTGTATAAAAAGAATTAAATATATTTATTATATTTTGTAATGAGTTAAACAATAATTTAAATTATTTTATTAGTTTTATATTTTCATATATTGTTAAGAATTCTGCTAATATCATTGCTGTCGCGCCCCATAATGGAACAGAAGGATGTATCTGCCAGTATGGCATAATTATATCTTCTGTATCTATTTTCCATGATTTAGTTTTTATATTTTTAAAAGAAAAAAAGTCTAAAGGGACAGTAAATGCTTCCTTTACTTCATCAGTGTTTATAATAAAATCTAGATATTGTTTAGAGTATCCTACCACAGGAGTTATAAGAAAATTTGAAGGATATATATATATAGGTGTAAGTGTTCCTAAAATTTCTATCGTATACGGTTTTATTCCTATTTCTTCGAACGTTTCTCTTAAAGCAGTTTCTTTCGCTTGCTCATTTTTTTCTATACTTCCGCCTGGAAAACATAATTGTCCGCTGTGAGATAATAATTGTATACTACGTAATGTAAATGTTATATGTAATTTTTCATCTCTTATTGACAGCAATAACAATACAGCACCTTTTTTAGTGTTTTTGTTTGGTTTTTTTAATGTAGGTTGATTATTACCTTTTATGTAAGGTGCTAAACGTGAAAAAGCATTGTTTCCTGGTAAATTAGAATTTTCTAATGCTTCTTTTATTTTTATTAATATATCAATAAATTCTTTTTTTATATTATTTTTACTTATTAAATTCATTTTTATTATAATTTTTAATATTTATATTAATTAGTTTTATTTATATAACTATAAAAAATACAATATGGTTTAAAAATACAATATAGTTTTTTTTTATAAAAATACATAAATATTTAATAAATAAATTAAAAAATAATTTAATTTTAGTGTTTAATTAACATATACAAAATTAATTTTTTAAATACTCTATTTTTTATACAAAAAAATATAAAAAACTATCATAAGCAATATATAAAAAAACAAACTTATAAAATAAAATATTGTTTGTTATAAATGTTTTTTGTATATTTGTAACCTTAATTTATTTTTATTTAAGTGAAGAAGTTATAAACTTACTTATGTTTGAAAATTTACAGGAAAAATTAGAATTATCTCTAAAGAAATTTAGGGGTCAAGCTAAAATTACCGAGGAAAATACAGAAGAAGCAATGTTAGATATACGTCGTGCTTTATTAGATGCCGATGTTAATTTTCAAGTTGCTAAAGAATTTGTAGAATCGGTGAAGCAAAAGGCTCTTGGTACTGAAGTAAAAGGCAAAATAACACCTGATCAACTCATTGTTAAATTAGTTCATGAAGAATTAAAAGAGACAATGGGAAATAAAAATAGTGAAATGCGATTTGCACCACATCCTCCAACAGTCGTTTTAGTTGCTGGATTGCAAGGTTCAGGTAAGACTACTTTTTGTGCAAAATTATCAAAAAACTTACGCAAAAAAGGTCGTCAACCTTTATTAGTAGCTTGTGATATTCATAGACCTGCTGCTATTTTGCAATTAAAACAGTTAGGTGATCAAATAAAAATACCTGTATTTTCAGAAGATAATAAATCTGCAGTTGAAATTGCAGAAAATTCTATTTCTTATGCAAAAAAGTTTGCGAGAGATGTTGTTATTGTTGATACCGCAGGGCGTTTAACAATAGATGCAGAGATGATGAAGGAAGTTGAAGATATTGCAAAAGCCATACAACCAACCGAGACCCTATTTGTTTGTGATGCTATGATAGGTCAAGATGCAGTAAATACAGCAAAATCCTTCAATGATATATTGTCTTTAACTGGAGTTGTATTAACAAAACTTGATGGTGATACTCGTGGTGGTGCGGCCTTATCTGTTTTAAAAGTAGTTGGTAAACCAATAAAATTTGTAGGTACAGGTGAGAAAGTCGATGATATAGAACCTTTTCATCCAGAACGTATAGCGTCTAGAATACTTGGAATGGGCGATATTTTGACATTAGTTGAACGTGCTGAACGTGAAATGGATGAAAAAAAAGCCGCTGAACTCGAAGAAAAAATAAAAAAGAATCAATATACATTTGATGATTTTTTAGATCATATAAATACAATAAAAAAGATGGGTTCTATACGCGATTTAGTAGGTATGATACCGGGTATGGATAGAGCAATGCGACATAGTAATACAGAAGTAGATAATTCAGCCTTTGTTAGTGTTGAAGCTATAATTCATTCTATGACAAAAAAAGAACGAACTAATCCAAAAATAATAAATGGATCTAGAAGACAAAGAATAGCAAAAGGAAGTGGACGAACGATTCAGGAAGTAAATAAATTATTAAAACAATTTGATGAAATGCAAAAAATAATGAAGAGTGTTGCACTAGGTAAAAAGTCAAAAGTATTTCAAAGTTTCCAAAGAATGATGGGCTAAGAAATAAAAAAATAATTCAACATTATTTTACATATATTTGTTAATTTTTATAGTTATTATAAATTATTTAGGTAAACTCCATATTTGGAGTCCCTCACACTTATTATCATTAAGGAATAGAAATGGTAAAACTTAGATTGAGACGTAAAGGGAAAAAAGGTTATCCCGTTTACGATATTGTAGCAGTAGATAGCAGAGCACGTCGTGATGGTGCTTATTTAGAAAAAATAGGATATTATAATCCAAACACTGCAATTAGTAGTTTTAAATTTGAACATGCACGTGCTATTTATTGGCTAAGTGTTGGTGCACAACCAACAGATATTGTAGAAAAATTACTTAGTTACGATGGTGTTTTATTACATAAAGCATTGTTGTCACGTGGTATGAATGAAGAAGAAATAATTCCTGAACTTGAAAAACATCGTGAGATTGTTAGAGCACGTTATATAAGAAGGAAACAATTACGTATAAAACGTAAAGAAAATAAAATTAAAGCAGAGGCAGCAAAGAAAGCAGCAGAAGAGGCAGCAGCTAATGCGGCTGTAGAGGCAGCATCAGCAGTAGAATCAGAAACGCCTCCAGCTGAAGCTTAATTTTTTATATATTTTGACATTACCTAAGTGTTTAAATTATTTTAGTTGCTTAGGTAGTATCAAAATTTTATTTATATATAAGAAAAAAAAATATATTATTGTAACTTTTTCATAAAAAATAGTATATAGAAGTTTATGAGTAGATTTTTGAATAAAATTGCGATTGTTACTGGCGGTTGCCGTGGAATAGGAAAAGCAATAGTAATGCGTTTTTTAAGTGAAGGTGCTAAAGTTTATGCTTTGGATTATTCTATTCCGGGCCCAAATGAAGTATTTATAGAAGATATAAATCTTTCTAATAATGTAGTTGTTATGCAATTAGATGTAACAAATGCCGAACAAGTTGATGAGGTATTTTCTCATATAAATGAAGTAGAAGGTAGAATAGATTTTCTTATAAATAATGCCGGGATAACTCGTGATTCTTTATTAATGAGAATGACAGAGTCCAATTGGGATTCAGTTCTTTCTACTAATCTAAAAGGTGCTTTTCTTTGTACTAAAAGCGCAACAAAATTTATGATGCAAAAAAAGTTTGGACGTATAGTCAATATAGGTTCTGTTGTTGGTATTATGGGTAATGCTGGGCAAGCAAATTATTCTGCTTCTAAAGCAGGACTTATTGGTCTTACAAAGTCAGTCGCTAAGGAATTAGGAAGTCGTAATATATTAGTAAATTATGTAGCTCCTGGGTTTGTAAGAACTCCAATGACTGACGTTTTAACTGAAGAACAAAAAAATGAATTTTTAAAAAATATCCCTTTACGCCGTGCAGCAGAACCAACAGATATTGCTAATGTAGTAACGTTTTTCTGCTCAGATGATGCAAATTATTTGACAGGCCAAATATTACATATAGATGGCGGAATGGTAATGTAATTTATTATTTATTTTGATTTTTAATAATTTTTTAATAATTTTTAATAGGAAATAAAAAATGGACGCAAATGAAGTCGTAACACGTGTAAAAGAAATAGTTGTAAGAAAACTTGGTGTTGATGAATCGCAAGTTACTCTTGAGGCATCTTTTACAAAAGATCTTGGTGCTGATTCTCTTGATACAGTAGAATTAGTAATGGAATTTGAAAAAAGCTTTGATATAACTATTGAGGAGGCAGATCAAGCAAAAGTTCAAACAGTTGGTCAAGTTGTTGAATACGTAAAAAACCAATTAAAAATATAAATTTTATTTATAGTAATATTAGAGTTGGTAAAGTTTTTTATTAATTTTGCCAACTTTAATTTTAAAAATTTATTTTAATTGTTAGTATATCGTAAAAAATTGTATATTATTTATAAACACAAAGGTAACAATGGGAAATTATAAACTTAATAGAATTGTTGTTACAGGTTTAGGAGCTGTAACAGCTGTTGGCAATAATGTAAATGAACTTTGGACAAATATTCTTAACGGAGTGAGTGGTTGTGATTATATAACTTATTTTGATACTACTAACTTTTCTACTAAAATTGCATGTGAGATAAAAAATTTTGATATATTGCAATTTATTAATAGAAAAGAAGCGCAACGTATGGATAGGTTTTCTCAAATTGCAATTGCGGCTACTCATATGGCTATAGAAGATGCTAATATAAATTTAGAGAAAATAGATAAAGAACGAGTAGGTGTTATTATAGGAAGTGGTATAGGTGGGATGGGTACCTATTATAATCAAACATTGGAACTTATAAAACGCGAAGGTAATCCTGATAGAATTTCACCATTTTTTATCCCAATGTTACTATCTGATATTGCAGCAGGACTTGTTGCTATTCGTTGGGGGTTAAAAGGTCCTAATTATGCAACAACTTCAGCTTGTGCTACTTCGGCACACTCTATTGCTGATAGTATTATGCTATTAGAACGTGGTGATGCTGATATGATGATAGTTGGTGGTTCTGAATCAGTTATCACTCAAATGGGAATTGCTGGTTTTAATGCTATGAAAGCCTTATCGACTCGTAATGATTCTCCTAAAACAGCAAGTAGACCTTTTGATAAAGATCGTGATGGTTTTGTTATAGGTGAGGGTAGTGGTATTATAGTTCTTGAAACACTTGAGCATGCTATAAAAAGAAATGCTAAAATATATGCAGAAATTGGCGGGTTTGGATTGACTGATGATGCTTATCATATTACTCAACCAGCCCTAGATGGGGAAGGTGCATCAAGAGCAATGAAACTGGCTATAAAAGATGCCGGATTTACTCCTAAAGATGTAGATTATATTAATGCACATGGAACTTCTACTTATTTTAATGATAGAAATGAAACTATTGCAATAAAAAATGTTTTTGGCGAAGAATTAGCTTATAAACTTTCAATTAGTTCTTCTAAATCTATGATAGGACATTTGTTGGGAGCAGCTGGTAGTGTTGAAGCAATTATTACGGTGTTATCTATATATAATCAAATAATACCCCCAACAATAAATATAATTACGCCCGATCCTGAATGCGATTTAGATTATACGCCAAATAAACCAAGAAAAAGAGAAGTAAAAGTAGCTCTTAGTAATAGCTTTGGTTTTGGAGGACATAACGCATCAATTTGTTTTAAAAAATTTCAAGAATAAAAGTTTTTGAAACTATAGTAAATAAAATTATTTTTATAATAAAAGGAATGTTAAAATTATATTTTATGATTGATTTTAATATTCTTTTTTTATTTTAAATAAATATCTATTTGTAGATAATATATTTATTTTTAGTCAATATATTATGAAAAACTATAATTATTGTTTGATTTTAATTAAAATTAATTTAGCATAATTTTTTTTGGCACAGTTTATGAAAAGAATATATATATATAATTAAAAAGACATTTTGAATATATTTATTGACAAAAAGTCAATTTATTGACAAAAAGTCAAAATTTTGTTAATTTTTTAAAATAAAAAATATATAATTAAAAATATAAAAAGGTAAAAAAATGGGAAAAATTATTGGTATAGACTTAGGTACAACAAATTCTTGTGTATCTGTAATGGAAGGCAGTTCACCTGTTGTAATAGTAAATAGTGAAGGTAGTAGAACAACTCCTTCAATGGTAGGATTTGCAAAAAATGGTGAAAAATTAGTAGGGCAAGCTGCAAAAAGACAAGCAGTTACTAATCCTAACAATACTATTTATTCTATAAAAAGATTTATGGGACGTAGAATTGATGAGGTGAATGAAGAAACATCTATGGTTCCTTACAAAGTAAAATCATCATCTGATGGGAATTCTATTAGGGTAGATATTGACGGTAAAGATTACTCTGCACCAGAAATTTCTGCAATGATTTTACAGAAAATGAAACAAACAGCAGAAGATTATCTTGGACAGAAAATAGAAGAAGCTGTTATAACAGTTCCGGCATATTTTAATGATGCTCAAAGACAAGCAACAAAAGATGCTGGCGAGGTTGCAGGATTAAAGGTAAAAAGAATAATAAATGAACCTACTGCTGCAGCATTAGCATATGGACTTGAAAAAAGAAGTAAAAATTCTATAGTAGCAGTTTATGATCTTGGTGGTGGTACTTTTGATATTTCTGTACTTGAAATGGGTGATGGTGTATTTGAAGTAAAATCTACAAACGGTGATACTCATCTTGGTGGTGATGACTTCGATCAAAAATTAATAGATTATCTTGCAGATGAATTTTATAAAACAGAAAGTATTGATTTGAGAAAAGATCCGATGGCTTTACAAAGATTACGAGAAGCTGCAGAAAAAGCAAAAATAGAACTTTCTCAAATGTTGCAAACAGATGTAAATTTACCTTTTATTACTGCAACACAAGATGGGCCAAAGCACTTAAATATAAATATAACACGTGCAAAATTTGAAAATTTATGTGCTGATTTATTTAATAGAACATTAGAACCTGTAAAAAAAGCAATAGAAGATGCAAAAATAAATATAGGGCAAGTTAATGACATTATTTTAGTGGGCGGTAGCACTCGTATTCCTAAGATTCAAGAATTAGTTAAAAATTTCTTTGGAAAAGAACCTTCAAAAGGAGTAAATCCTGATGAAGTTGTTGCTATTGGAGCTGCTATTCAGGGCGGAGTACTTGCCGGCGATGTAAATGATATATTATTACTTGATGTTACACCTTTATCTTTAGGTATTGAAACACAAGGTGGAGTAATGACAAATATGATAAATGCAAATACTACGATACCTACTAGAAAAACAGAAGTATTTAGTACTGCTGCTGATAACCAAACTTCGGTTGAAATTCATATTTTACAAGGTGAGCGTCCAATGGCAATTGATAACCGTTCGTTAGGTCGTTTCCATCTTGATGGTATTCCATCTGCACCACGAGGTGTACCACAAATTGAAGTTACTTTTGATATAGATGCAAATGGTATTCTTTCAGTAAACGCAAAAGATAAAGCAACAAATAAAGAACAAAATATTAGGATTGAATCTTCAAGTGGTATTTCAAAAGAAGAAATTGAAAAAATGAAAGCAGAAGCTCAAAAAAATGCTAATGAAGATAAAAAACGTAAAGAAGAAATAGATTTAAAAAATCAAGCTGATACTCTTGTGTATTCAACTGAAAAGCAAATAAAAGAGCTAGGTGATAAACTTCCAAGTGAACATAAAACTAAAATAGAAGAAGCTAAAAATAAACTAGCAGAAGCTATTAAAAATAATGATCAAGCAGGTATAAAGAGTGGAGTAGAAAATTTAAATAGTGTATGGAACGCTGCATCAACAGAAATGTATCAAAAAACTCAACAAGCAAATCAACAAGATGCACAAGACCAAACTAAAACTGAAAATAATACGGAAGAAAAAAAGGAAAATCCGGTAGAAGAAGCTGATTATCAAGTTGTTGATGAAAAATAGTTATTATAAATAATTTATAAGTTGTAATAATATAATATATTTATATAAAAATCTAAAGAGAGTGAATGAAAATTTTCACTCTCTTTTTTATTTTTATTAAAATTTTTATAATAATATTTTTTTCTTATAATTTTCTTAATATAATTATTTTTGAAATTCCAAATTGTCGTTCAGTTAATATTTCATAAAAATCATTTATAATTAATTGCGTAAAAATACTGGTTTCTGCAACAATAATTCCTTTATTTGCAAGAATGGAATTTTCAATAGTTAATTGTAAAATATCATTTATTATTGAGGTCTTATATGGCGGATCGGTAAATATCAAATTTAAATAACTTTTAGGTACTATTAAATTATTATAATGATTTAAAAACTGAGTAGCATCTAATTTAAGTGTTTTATACATATTGCTATTTGTTTTTAAAAGAGATAAAGTATTTTGTATATATTCTATTGCATTTTTATTCTTATCAACAAAATATACTTTTTTTGCACCACGACTTAAGGCTTCTATTCCTAACATTCCTGCACCTGCACAGATATCAGCACATTCTATATCTTCAAAACTAATATAATTATTTAATATGTTAAATATAGTTTCTTTTATAGCATCTTGCGTTGGACGTATTCCAGACGGTAATTTTGTTTCTATTCGTCTGCCTTTCCATCTTCCGGAAATAATTCTCATTTTAAATTTAATATTTTTACTTATCTAGATTGTTTTTTAATTTTTAATTATATATCTAACTTATAACCAATTCCACGTATATTTTTTATAAAAGTAGCAGCTGGTCCTAATTTATCACGTAAATTTTTTATATGTACATCAACAGTACGATCATATATATATTTTTCTTGTGTATTACTAATATAATCAATTATTCTTTCTCTAGAACATACTTTATTTGCACGTTTTGCTAATAAATTTAATATCTTATATTCAGTAGGTGTAAGTTCAAGCTTTATACCTTTAACTTTTACTTCATAGTTTTCAGTGTCTATTTCTAATATTTTAGCAAATTTGAATGTATTTTTATTTGGGATATTATTATAATTATTTTCTATGCGTCTAAATACTACTTTTATTCTTGCAATTAATTCTCTTGGTGAAAAAGGTTTTGTTATATAATCATCAGCTCCTATTTCTAATCCAAATACTTTATCTATTTCTGTATCTCTTGCAGTGAGCATTATAATAGGAATGTTATAAGTTTTATTGTTTGTTTTTAATTGCTTACAAATTTCAAATCCATCATAGTCCGGTAACATTAAGTCTAGTATGATTAAATCAGGTATTGTATTCTGTAAAAATTCAAATAAACTATTTCCATCATTAAAACTTTTAACATTAAATCCTGTTTTTTTTAATTTTAAAGATACTAATTCTCTAATGTCAGGTTCATCATCTACAATAATAATTTTTTTCTTATTTTCATTGTTCATACTATTTACGCATTATTTGATTATAAAATAATTTAAATATATTATTTTTTTTTATCTTTTTTATTATATTATATAGTTTTTGTATTTTTGTTTTTTGTATTCATATTTTTATATTATGCTATTCAGTATACTTATATATAATTTTATATTTGTTCCTATTTTTGTTTTATTAACTAAATTGTTAAAGCCGTTTATTCCTAAATTAAAAGAACGTGAAGGAAATATAAATAAATCCTTAAAAAATTTAGATAAATTAAACAAAACAGAAAAAATAATTTGGATACATTCTGCGTCTATGGGCGAATTTGAACAAGCTAAACCTATAATTGAACAGTTAAAATCCATATATTCTAATATACAAATTGTTTGTACTTTTTTTTCGCCGTCTGGATATAATACACAAAAAACATATAAATATGCAGATGCAATATCTTATCTTCCTTTTGATTCAAAAAGAAAAGTAGTTAAATTTATAAATAAAATTAATCCTAATGTCGCTATTTTTGTTCGTTATGAATTGTGGTTAAACTACTTAACCGTATTAAAACAAAGAAATATTCCAACAATTTTAATAAATGCAACTTTTCCAAAAATAATAAAAAAAATATCTTTTTTAGCATTTTTTTATCGTAATATATTTGAATTATTTCGTGAAATATATATAATGTCAAATAAAGATTATAATGATTTTTTAACACTTAAATTAAATACAAAATTATATAAAAGTTCTGATACAAGATTTGAAAGAATTATAGAAAAAGTTGAAGAAGCAAAAACAAAACAAATTTTATTGAAAGAATATTTCCCAAATAATAATATTATTCTTGTTGCAGGTAGTACTTGGAAAATAGATGAAGAATATATAATTGATGCAGTTATCAAGGTTAATATAATATATAATAATATCATTAACTTAATAATTGTTCCCCACGAGCCAAATGAAAATAATATAAATAGATTAAAAAATAAAATAAATAAATTTATTTTATTTTCACAAATAATTCGAGCTAATGAAAATTATAAATCAATTAAAATTATAGATGAAGTCGTTATTGTAGATACAATAGGAATATTGCTTAAACTATATGGTATTGCTGATATTGCTTATGTTGGTGGTAGTTTTGGAGCAGGAGTACATAGTCTATCAGAACCTGCAGGATATGGAATTCCAATTTGTACGGGGAAAAATTGTTTTAATTCGCCCGATGCAATACAATTAAAAGAAAAACAAGCACTTTGTATAATAGAAAATGCATCGGAATTAGAAAAATGGCTTATTAAAATTATAGAGGATAAATCATTTAGAATAAATTCAGGTAATGCTGCAAAAAATTATATAATTAATAATGCTGGTGCTACACAACAAATTATAAAAGCTATTGAGCAATATATATAATATAATATAATATAATATAATAATAATAATTATAATTATAAATTATAATTATAACTTAATATAAAAACTCATTTCTATGAATACTGTATTTTTCACAATAATTTTCAACTATTTCTAAAACATCATTTCCATATTTTTCTATTTTATTTCTTCCTATACCATTTATTTTTAATAATTGTTCTTTATTATTAGGTAAGTTTTTTGATATTTCTTTTAATGCTTTATTTGGAAATATAGAATATAAATATCGTTTGTTTTCTTCTTTTGCTTTTTGTATACGCCATTGAATTAAATTATAATATAACTCATAATTTTCTATACTATTGTAACTTTTATATTTTGATTTATTGAATTTAGATATGAATTTATTTTCGGTATCATTTAATGTACGTATATATTTTAATATATCAAATCCATCAGACGATATTTGTAATGTATTTATTTTTTGTAATAATAATAGTTCTAAATTTCTTAATAGATTTGAAATTTTTTCATCAATTTTAGTATTTTCACATATAAAAATAGCATCTTGCAAGTTATCTATAAATATATTTTGAATTTGTTGTACGTAATAATTACAGGCTTTTTTTATTCTATCTTGTAAAAAACAATCATTGTATTCTTCTATATTTTTTTGTAATATTCTTGCTAATTTATTCTTAAATATAGTACTTGTATTTGTTATATTTTTTTTCATAGAAGAATTTATTTTCTCAAGTACTTTTAAGTAATCATAATCAAAATAATTTATATTTTGATTATAAATATTATATATCTTTTTAAATGTATCTTCAATTTTATAAAAATCAAATAATTCAAATATTAATTCATTTCTATAAAATATTTTACTTTGTTGTAACGATTGTGTATCAGGATGTTTTGTATTTTTTTCAAAATTTAATATTTCTTTTGGAGTTGGTTTAATTGTTTTTGATTCTATTTTTGAAGTTAATATGAATCCATTTAAATTTCTACAACGACTTAAAGCTACATAAACTTGACCAGCAGTAAAAGAATGCCCAGCATCAATTATTGCTTTTTCAAAAGTTAGTCCTTGACTTTTATGAATTGTTATTGCCCATGCCAATTTTAGAGGATATTGTTCAAAAGTACCAATTATAATTTCTTCGATTTCATTTGTTTCTTCATTAATAGAATATTTTACATTATTCCAAATAACAGGTCTTACAGTTATTATTTTTTTGTTTTGTTCTAATTCATTATTACATATAACATCTATTTCATCTTCTCTTATATCAAATATCACACCTATTTTTCCATTATAATAAGATTTTTCAAAAGAAGTATCATTTTTTATAAACATTACTTGTGCACCTTTTGCAAGATATAATATATTATTATTAGGATATATGTTTTGAGGGAAAATATCTTTTATAACTGCTTCAAATTTTTTTATTTCAGAACCTTCTTGTTTTTCGGGCAACTCTTTTAATTTAGTTGTGTTTATGTTGTCAGCAATTTTATTATATACTGTTAATGTTATATATTTTTCTTCATTATATTCATTAGGTAAGTTTTCATAATATCTTTCATTAAGAACTTTTAATGATTCTTTTGAAATTACATTATTTCTTATTTCATTTAATATTTTTATAAATGTTAAATCTGATTGTCGATAAATATGTTTTAATTCAATTACTTTTAGTACTGTTTTTTTTAAAGCAACACTATCAAAGAAATAAGGCGATTCATAATATTTTTCTAATATTTTTTTATCTATGTCTTTTATAATGGGAGTAAGTTGATGTAAATCACCAATCATTAATAATTGGACGCCTCCAAAAGGTTTATCGCTATTTCTATAATGTTTTAGGATAATGTCTATAGCATCCAAAATATCAGAACGAACCATACTTATTTCATCAATAACTAAAAGTTCTAATGCACGTATCAACTTAATTTTATTTTTATTAAATTTATAATTATCTATATTTTCATAATTATTTACACTTTCATAATTATTATCTAATTGATTAATTTGTTTTTCTTGTTTTGGAATGAAGGGCGTAAATGGTAATTGAAAAAAAGAATGTATAGTTTCACCATTTGCATTTATTGCAGCAACACCTGTTGGTGCAAGTACTATCATTTTTTTTTTACAAATTAAACGTAAATTATGTAAAAATGTTGTTTTCCCTGTACCTGCATTACCTGTTAAAAATAAATTATCATTAGTATACTGTATAAATTGATAAGCTAATTCTAATTCATAGTTATTAAAAGGTGTTTCGTTCATTTAGTTTCTAATTAGAATTTTTATAAAGATATTATATTTATAGTAAATAGTACTATATTAAATAGTACAAAAATATTTAATACTTTTTTATTAAAATTTATTTTTTTACAATAATTTTATATGTTTTTATATTGTTACGTAAGCAGAATTCCTCTTTATTTGTTGGTGGCCTGTTCCATTCTATATCATTTTCTATAACTTTCCATTCTAATTGATTAAATGCTTCTAATTCTTTCAAATGATAATTATGTACTTCTATTAAATCTGTAGCAAGATATAATGAACCACCAGGGATTAATATTCTATTTATTTCACTTAAAAATTTTTGATTAAAAGCTCGACGTCGTATATGCTTTGTTTTTATCCACGGGTCAGGAAATAAATAATAAACTTCATTAATAGAATTTTCTTTTAAAAATCGTAATCCATTAGCAACACAATATCGTAAGACTCGACAATTATCTATATTTTCACTTTTTGTATAATTATCTAACCAAATACAACACCAATCTCTTACTTCTAGTCCTAATATATTTTTATTTGGGAAAATATCTTCTGCAAGTCTTAATAAGAAAAGTCCACGACCACAACCTATATCTAATATATTTGGGGGATTGCCATTTTTAAATATATCATTCCAGTTTATATTATCATATAATGGTGGATAAAATTTAGGAACAATTTTTAATTCTTTTAAAGGTAAATAAAAGTTTGGAGATGTATGATGACGTGTTCGCGGAGGTAAAGGGTATTTATTAAAATCTATTACTTTCATTATTTTTTTATTTTTCTATATTTATTAAAAATATATTTAATAATATCAAATTTAAATAATAATTCAAATTCTTTATTTATTAATTCCTACATTTACTTTTATTAAATTTGGAAAAGATTCTAATAAATTTTTAGATGACATTTCTAATATAAAACCTTGCTTACCACCATTTATATATATTTTATCTAACGATAAAATTGTTTCTTCAACATAAATAGGTAATATCTTTCGTGTTCCAAAAGGACTAGTACCTCCAAAATTATATCCTGTTGCTTTAGTTGCAACATTTTCATTGCATTGAGAAATAGATTTCGTGTTTAAAAAACGTGATAGTTCTTTTGTTGATACTTCTAAAGTTCCATGCATTAATACTATTAATTCACCTTTTTCTGATTGAAAAACTAATGTTTTTATTACATTATATTCATCTATGTTTAACTCTTTCGCAGTTTGTTTAGTACCTCCCTTTGCCTCATATTCATATATGTGAGGTATATATTCAAGTTTTTTACTTTTCAAAAAACGTATAGCAGATGTTACTGGGAAATTAATTTTTGCCATAATATATTTTAATTTTTTATAATTATATAAATTATAGTTTTATATATAACTTATAGTAATTTATATAAAATTATATATCTGTTTTATTTTCAGTACTATTTTCAATTTTCGGTAGCATTTTTTCATCATAAACCGAAGTATCACCATAATTTTCTTTATATGGTGATTTTTGTTTTACTGTTTTTATTAATTTTTGAGTTGCTTCATAAACTTCTAGTGTATCATCATAATAAAAACGTAAGTCTGGTGTATTACGTATTTTTAACGATTGTGCCAATATAGAACGTAAATGTCCTTTATTCTTATTTAATATATTAGTAAAATTTTCAGCATCTATTTGTTTTGAAGCTAATAAATTGAAATATATGTTTGCTATACTTAAGTCTTTTGATACTTTGACTGTTGAAATAGAAGCAAAACCAGCTGAGTTTTCATTTGCTAATTTTGATATTTCAGATGATAATATGCGTTTTATTTCACTACCTACTTTTTCAGTTCTTATTGTTGACATAGTTTTATTATTATTTTATTTTATTAATTTTTCACAAATATACAAAAACAAATAGCAAATAAAAAATTACATTTCATAATTATTTTATTATTTATTTTCTTAACATATTTGTTTTATAAGTCTATAACGAATATTTTTTATATTAGTTCTATAACAACTAATTTCCCCAATAGTCTTAATTTTTCAGCTATTAAAGGGACTATTTCTTTTCTTGATTTTATTCCTTGTTGTATAAATCCAATATCACCATCATCTGATGAATTTACACTTCCAAGATAAAATACAATTTTATCCGAATTCATAAGAAAATCATATAATTTTGTTACCGGATTTTTATTGTTCATTAATGTTCTATCAGCATCTAATATATTATATAGTTGGTTAAGAGTAATAGCACCTTCTACTGCAAGATCGATTCCTTCTATATGATAAGATGGAGGTGTGAAATTAGATACTTGAGACATATCAACTTCCATATTGCGGCCAGAATTTTTAGCAATGATATTTGCTGTTGTACCGCCACATATAATTTTTTTACCTTTTGATAATAAAAATTCTCTAACATATTTTGTATCATCTTCTTTATTCGTTGGTGGTCCCGTAAACACTGTTGTTATTGTACCACTTCTTGCGTGGATTAAGACTATAGAAATATCATCGTCATTTGTATTATTGCAAATTCTTCTAAGCTCATTATAAATAATATCAGGTAATTCATTATATATTTTATATTGAGGAGTTTTGTTTTCGTATTTTTCTAGCTTAGAATTTATAAATTCTGCAAGGTTATTACTTCCTATACCAAAAGTATAACCGCGTCCAATACCCGCTTGTGTTACTCCATCAGACATTAACATAATGCCTTCTTTGTTTTTTAAAAAACAATTTGTTTCTAATAATATTCCATATTCTGTTTCTATTTTTCTTTGAGATAATACCTTTACTTTTTCTCTAGTGATAAATAATGGTGCAGGCATATCATGAGATAATACAGTAGTAAGACCATCATTTAATATTCTTGCAATACTAAAAACTGCATAAGGAGAGTTAGCATCAGTATTTTTTAATATTTTTAATAATTTTTCACTTGCATTTCTTAGAGAATAATTTGCATTAAACAGTTCTTTTAAATAATTTGTATACATCGTAGCAGATATATTAGCCTTTACACCATGACCACGCCCATCACATAATATGCAAGTAGTATGCGCTTCTGTTTTTGATCGTAAAAAATAATCACCACAAGGTGTGTTTGGATATTTAGATACTTGTTTTAATTCTATTTCTATATGTTCATATCCCATGATAAGTCCTGATAATCCTGATTTTTTAATTCTTCATTTTGTGGTTGGTCACCTTGTGTGTATTTTATAATATTATTTATTAATGTTTCACTTTGTGCTGTATGTTTACCTAATAATTTAGCAATATCTTGGGACATTTCTATTTGTTGTTGTAATAATTCTTGTGCTTGTTTTACAGTCGTAATACGTAAATTATCAAGTTTAGATTTTGTTGCTATATTTTTTGTTACATTTATAAATATACCAACGTATTGGTTTTCTTTTTTTAGCTTATATGCTATTTGATGAAATACGAGTTTATGTTTTTCGTATCTTACAGTACTTTCATACATTTCAGTTTCACCAGTAGCAAGTTTGTAAAACCCTTCTGGATCTATCAATGATGAAATATGCTTACCTATAATAGAATCACTTACTAAAAACAAGTTTTTAAATGCAGAATTTATACTTATTATTTCAAATCGTTCACTTAAAACTACAAATCCATTTGGAGAAGTTTCTAATAATAAAGAAGCTTTATTTTCTGCAAAACGTCTCATATAAGGAATACACATTTCTGTTTCAGCCATGCCTTCTAATACTGCAATTGCTTTATCTTTACAAGTTGGGTATCCACAAGAAAAGCAATTAGGACGTTTCTTAAAATCAGGGTTACCTGTTTCCGCTAGTATAGCACGTATTTCAGTTTCTGAATAATTTGGTTTTGGAATAGCTTTGTTTTTGAAAAAAACACAATCGACATTAATATTTTTTAATGGATCAGTACTAATATCATTAGTTTGCTTTGAAGTGACATATTTTATCAATTCTGCTCTACGGTCAAATATATTATTTTTAACATGCATACCTGGGCCATTTATACATCCTTTATAACAAAATAATGGTTCTACCAATATACCTTTTGATATAGGAACCAATTCTAATGAATTTTTTATATCTTGATATCCACTAACTGCAATATGATTTAATGAAACAAAGTCTATTTTTTCACCAGCTATTTCTAATAAACTACCAACCAACGGTAATAATCTAGATTCTCCAACAGGTACTTCATCAAATTCACTCTCTTCACATGTTTTTAATAATATATTTTGTTCATCAAACATTTCTCTTAATTCTGCAAATGTTATTGCTATGTCTATTAATCCACTATATATTGGACGTTTTATTTCCATTTTTTTTGCAACACAAGAGCCTACGTATACAATATGAACATCATTACCTAATTTTTCTTTTAACCACCGTGAATGAACTATATAAGGGCTAGCAATAGGTATTAAATTATCAATTATATCTGGCTTATATTTTTCAACGTAATTTACAACCGTTGGACATATTGCTGAAATATGGCTCTTCTCCGGATGTGCAAGTACATATTCCATTGTTTTTTTTGCTACAATATGTGCAGCAACAGAAGTTTCTGCTACAAATGAAAATCCTAGACGTCTTAAAGCAGAAGGGAACCGTTCTCGTTCCCAATCAGCACAAATAGAAGAGTATGAGGCATCAACTGTTAAGGCTATTTTTTTACCTGAGGCTAAAAGTTTATATAATTTTGACTTATCTGTTTTAAATGATATAGCACCTTGTGCGCAATTTTGAATACATATATTACAATCTATGCAACGTTCTTGTAAAATATAAGCTTGTCCATTTTCTATTTTTATGGCTTTTACAGGACAAGATTTTAAACAACGATAGCAATCACGACAATGTGCTGATTTTGTAAAAACTAATTCTGATTGTATTAAAGATTCATTCATAATGATATATATTTATTAATTAATATTTTTTTAAAGATATAGTATTTATAAATTTTCAAGATAGTTATTTAGAAATATTCTTTTTTTCTACGTAATATATCAGGGAAATAAATTGTAATTTTTGTTCCTTTATTTTTTTGTGTTTCTACGTTTATATCACCACCATGAATAATTGCAACTCTTTTTATAATCATCATCCCTATTCCTGAGCCGCCATCTTTTTTTTCAGTAGAAAAAAATGGAGTGGATAATTTTGCTTTTATTGTTTCGTCCATACCTATTCCTGTATCTTCAATAGATATATATATATTGTGTATATCACGAGTACAAGATAATGTTATTATACCACCTTTTTTATTTTTCATTGATTTTATTCCGTTTTCAATAGCATTTCTAACACAACGTAACATTTTAGGTTTGTCACATATAAAATTAAAATCTTCAACTCCATCTAAGTTAAATTTTATATTGTTAAATAATACTTCATCAAATTCTTTTCTTGCTTCATTACAGAAAATTTTTGAATTAACTGTTACTTTATCTAAATTATCATCGCGACCTACAGTTACTATATCACGAACCCTTTGCATTAAAATACTTGATTGATATATAATTTTTTCCTTACGATTTTTATTATTTATATTTTCTTCGGTTTCTAATTGTTCTGCATTTAATCTAATAGTTGATAGATTAGTTTGCATATCGTGTGCAAGTTGTGCCCAATTTGTAAGTATTTTTTTCTCTAATTCTTCTGTAATATCAACTCCTGTTAATACAATACCACGGAAACGTCCTGCTATATTTCTTAATGGAATTAGTGAACAAAACCATTCTTTTGAAATATTCTCTTGAATAATATTTACTTTTTGTTGAAAAGAAATTCGCGAATTTAATCCTTGTTCTATTAATTCAGATAATACTTTTATATTTTCATCTTTAAAGTAATATAAAAATGGTTTTTTTAATAATGTTTGAGAGGTTATACCAAGAATAATTTTTCCATCTTCGTTAGTTTGTACTAATTTCCCACTACGATTTATTACAAAAACAAATCCAGATGAAGGTAAAGCTAATATTGCTTCTAAAAGTCGTTTTTGATTTCTATAAAGTCTATAAAATATTAATATTAACGATACAAGTAATATATAAGCTATTGAATTTCCTGTATTTTTAATTTGACGGGCTAAAAACCAATAATTATGTTTTATAATTTTTAATATTAAAGAACCATTATTAGAACTAAGAATTAAATAGTTATTTTTTAATATTATATCAAAATCTGTTGTTAAATATTCATTAAAATTAAAATAATCAAATAATATCATATCTAATTTATTATTAAATACTACAATAGCATTTTCAAATATAATATAAATATCGTTTTTTATTATTTTTAATTGTTTTGCTGAAAATATATTTCCCGGCAGATTAGTATATTCCCATTCTTCTGAATTATTTAAATTTTTTAATGATATTTTTATAATTTTTAATTGTGAACGTTCATTTATTAAAGAATAAAAATAATTCCCATTATATGTAAAATCAATATAATTCATAGCAGTTTGAAGCCATATAGAATTAATAATATTTTTGTTCTTAATATCAACAAATTGTAAAGATGTAGATAATTGCTTATCAGTAGAATTCATAATTACTAAATAATCTTGTATTTCTTGGATCTTTATATTATCAGTAATGTTTACTCTTGCAATTAAGTCTTTTGAAGAAAATTTATCTTCTTCAAAATCTATTACATATAGTAATCCTGTTTCTGAACTTTCTTCTATGAAGACAATTTTATTTGAGTTATTTAGAATATGGGCACTTAATGTTTTGTTCGATATTTTTTTTATATTTAATCTATTATTTTGTATGATATTTAATTTATATAGTTCTTTATCTAATATAAGATAATAAAGCTTAGAATTATTTGTTTTTAGCCAATGAATATTAGTATTAAAGCTTATTTTGATATTAGAATCTATTATTGTATATATTTTATTTGTATTTGAAGTATCAAATATAGTTGTAATTATATTGTTATTTTCTTTTAATAATAATAAAAGATCATTATTAGATGTTATTGCGTCAAGTATATAAGAATATTCTATACTTCTAGCTTGTGCATTTTGGCGTTTAAGTCCTTTCCAATAATATATAGATTTATATTCTTCAAGCCAGCTAGGTTTTATGAAATAGCATAGTGGTATACTATCTTTTGTATCTGTAATATGTAATTTACCACCAGAGTTGAAATCAAATAATTCTATTGATTTAGGATAAGTAGCATCTGCAATACATCTTATATTGGATAGTAAAATAAATAAAATAATAACATATATTTTCTTTGGCATACGCATTAACTTAAATAATAAATTTAATATATTATAATTATTCTGTTTTATAAGTTCTTTGAACTAACATTTCTATTACAGCACATAGCAATGCCAGTAAAAGACATAATCGCCATAATTCTGTTCCAGACCTAACTCTATTTATACTATTTGTTATATCATCTAGGTTATCTATAAAATTAATTGACACAGGAGTGACAAATCTTTCTTTTAAAGAATCTATTATTTGTGAATTTGTTAATTTTGAAAAATTAGATTCTGAACTAGCTAAGTTAAATGCTATTAAAGCAACTAATGTATTATTTGAGTTATAAATTGTATAGATTCCTGCTTGATTAACATCGTTTAATTGTAAGATTCCACCGCTTGGGAGAATAGCTATTTCTCTTAAAAATTCATTTCCATTAGGATCTACTATACGAAAATTATTACTAATACAATATTTCTTTGGTATTATTATTTGACAATTTTCGCCAAGTTCAAAATTATATGATAATGTTGGATGAGATGCTAAATATGCTATACTCCTAATTATAATCGTAGGGAATATTCCAGTTAAAATAAAGTTACTCCATTCCATATTAGGCGGCACTGCACAATAGAGCAGTTTCCCTTCACCAAGTATATTTTCTGTTAAAAATTTACTATTGCCAATATTTATCAAACTTTGTCCATTATTTGCAGGCAATAATTTATAAATATTAGGTGATTCTGTAATGCTATTGTTGTTATCGGGTTGAAATACTCCTTCAAAAAAGGGATGCATTTTGTCTGTGTTTGTAAATTTACCGGGTGAATCTATTGAATAATTTTCTATTTTTGTTTTTCCAAAACCTAATTCTTCTAAGGCAGTTGTTAGTATTGTAATATCAGTTACATTATTTGCAAAAATTAAAGCATTACCGCCTAATAAAATATATTGTTTTAATCTTTTAAAATCATTAAATGTAAATTTACCATTACCTAATATCAATAAATCAAATTGTGTTAAGTCTATATTTGAAAGTTCATTACTTAAGAAATTTCTTACATTAGCAAAACTTTCATTTGAATTAGGTAGACTAACAGATAATATTGCTGTATTTATAAAATTATGTTCATTTGTTTTATTAGATTCAAATATTGCAATTTTTGGTTTTTCGGGAATTATAAATCCAAAATAACGTGTATTATCACTTTCAAATATATCATTTTCGATTTCAATAGAAGACTTATATACACCCGAGTTGTTAGGTGAAGCTGCTATTGATATTAATTTAGTTTTGTTTTCTGGGATATCTATTGTTCTTTGAGCAACTCTTTTATTGTTAAATTTTAAATTTATAAGTAAACTATTAATTATATTTTTACTATTATTTTTTATATAACTTTCTATTTCTACTGGTTTACTTATTTGAAATATTCTTGTTAATATGTTTATAGAATCAATAGAGTAGTTTTTTATTTCATATTTTGATGTATATCCTATTGGCAATAAATAAATACTTGTATTTGGAACTTTTATTTTTTCTATATTGCTTTGTGTAAAAATATTAGGCTGTGCATCCGTTATTATATATATTTCTTTTGAAAAATTGATAGCAGATTGTATTAATTTATTAATATGAGCTAAACTTTTATTTAAGTCTGACGGGACGTAACTTATTTTTATATTATCTAATTGAGATATTAAATATTCTTTGTTTCTTGAAAAACTATATTCTTTATTTGAAACTAAATCGCCCATTTCTATAATAACTGCTTCATCACCTTCTTTCATTGTACTTAATAATTCACGAACTACTTTTTTAGTTTGATTAAAACGATTCCCATTTTCATCAGATAAATCTAAGCTAAATGAATTATCAACTAATATTATAGAGCTAGTTTTTGCAAAATTTTCAAATCCCGGAATTGTACCTTCAATTGTAGGACGTGCAAAAGCTAATACAATAAATATTATTAATAATGTACGCAATATTAATAATAATAATTGTTTTATTTTTAATCGTTTTATTTTATTTTTTTGCATTTCTTTTAGAAATTGCAAAGTAGAAAAATTTACAGTCTTTAATTTTCTTAAATTAAATAAATGTAATATTAATGGAATTGTTGCTGCAAATAAACCAAATAAAACTACTGGATTTAAAAAATTCATTTTGAGTTATATTGTTTTAAGTATATTATTAAATATATTTTTCATTAATTTATAATTAATAATATACTCATTATTTTACTATTTTAATAAAATTATATTTTTTACAAAAATACAAAAAAAAAATGAATTTTATTAAGTATTATTAAGTATTTACTTTTATAATTTTTATATTTATATTAATAAAATATAAAAAAAATTTGTATATTTATGTTTTTATTTATATATTTAATAACATTAATAATTTATAAATATTTAAAAATATTTAAATAAAAATGGAATTCTATATATTTATATTATTTTGATATTATGATAGTACTATTTATACTAAATATAATTGTATTGATTCTATCTATTGTATTAGATATTTTTTTTATAAAAGAAAAACATAATAGTTTACCACAATATAAAAAAATTTCTAATATTTCTTTCTGGGTTGCAAATATTTTAACTTTTTTTATATATGTAATATATATTGCTAATTTATTATTTAATAATTTTGAATATGCTTATGTATATACAAATTCAGAACTTTCGCAAAGTATAATTTATAAAATTGTAGGTGCACATTCAGGTTCAAATGGTGCTTTTTTATTATGGTTAGTTATTAGTTGTATAGTAGGTATAATATTAAGAAGATATCTAAGCAAGTATAATAATCTAATTATAATCAATAATATAAGTACTAATCATATAAATGAATATTTATTTAGAGGTATATTTTCTATTCTTCCATTATTTTTATTGATATTATTTTTTATAGGTAATCCGTTTGAATTAACTATAAATAAATATCCAGAATTGATAAATACATCAGAATGCATAAAAAATATTAATTGTATAAATATTAATAATGGATTAGGGTTAAATCCTATTTTATGTAGTCCATATAATATTGTACATCCATTTTTTATCTTTTTTAGTTATACTTTACTTTTTGTGCCTTTTGTTGCTGTAATAGTTGGATTAATAGAAAAAGATTATAAAAAATGGATATCTATTGCTGAAAATTTTAATAATTATGCTCTTGCTAGTTTAGCAATTGCATTGTTATTAGGATCTATTTGGGCATATAATTCTTTTGGATGGGGAGGGATTTGGAATTGGGATATTATTGAAAATGTTGCTCTTATTACTTTTATATTTTCAATAGTATTTAATCATTTTGTGTTAGTAAATAAAAAAACGGATGGACTTGTAAGAAGTTTGCATTTAATAGCTTTATTAACTTTTCCAATAGTTCTTTTCTCGACTTTTATAGCTAGAAGTGATATATTAAAAAATGCTTCTTTACATATATATGATGCTAATCAAACAAATTTGATATCAATTATATTAACAATAATCCTAATAATCTTAGGCATAATTATTGTTTTTATTTTTATAAAGAATTTAAAGAAAATTAATAAGACTTGTAATTATGTAGTATTCAATTTCCTTTCTAAGGAAATGTTTATTTCTTTAGGTAGTTTAGTTCTAATTGCTTTAAGTATAGTACTCTTAATAGGGATATTCCATCCAATAATTGTTAGTGCCTTAAATCTTATAGTAAAGCCAATAACTAATGAATTTTATATTAGATGGGCCACTATTATTGGAATAATTTATTTTGTAATTCTTGCTATATCAATACTTATAGGATGGGGTAAAAATACATTTACTGATTTTTCTAATAAGATATTAGTAAGTTTTGTACTTTCTACTATTTTGATGTTATTAATTTTCTTTTATGGAATAAATAGGATTGATGTATTGTTGTTGAGTTTTGTATGTCTATTTACTTGTTTTGCTTCTGTACATAAAATTATAATTAATAGAAAAAAAATTAAACTATATTTAACATCAAGTTTATCTCATATAGGAATTTCAATGTTTATTTTATTTGCAGTTATTAGTGCATTTGAAACTAAATCAAATACTTATAAAGTAGAATTAGGAAAAGAAATAGAAATATATAATTATAAACTAAAATTTAATGAAATATTAGAAAATAAAGTTAATAATAGATTAGAACAAAATTTTATTTTAAATCTATATGATAATAAAGCAAATAGTGTTAATTTTGATGCAAAATTAATATATAAATCAAAAAAACAGCCTTTAAAATTTACAGATATTAAAAGACAAGATATTATTGATATTCATATTACCCCTTTAATTCTAATGGTAGATACTAAAATTCCTTATAATATCTTAAAAATAGGACAAGAAAGAAAAACTAAAATTTTAAATAATATAAAAATTGCATTAATTAAAATAGATGAAAAGAATAATACTGTTGTATCAATAAATAATAATAATATACTTGATACATTGAATTTAAAAGCACCTTTAAAAGAAAATGAATTCTTTTGGGAAAAAATTGTTGGCACAAAATATGAATGTGCTATTGGCAATGTATTTGATATTAATAATGAAAAATTAGTTTCATTAATTTATCGTTTTGAAAATCAAAAATTACCTGTACCAATAAAAGTTTTAAAACTTGAATTTATTACAAAACCTTATATAATATTTGTTTGGATATCTAGTTTTATTTTTATTGTTGGGCTAATTCTAAATATAAGGTTGAAGTTTAATTAAAATTGAAAAATAATTTTAGTATAAATTTTAGCATAATAAATTTTTTATGTAACAATATATAAAAAAAAAGTGTCTCTCTTATATGATATATGTTGTTTATATTTAATATAATGTAAATTAATATAAAAATACTAAGAAATACTAAAAAATACTACTAAAATATAAAAATATATAAAAAAATGGAAAAAATATTATATATTTGTAGAAATAATTGTGTTTTTTTGTAATAAATAAGTATTTTTGTATATAGTAAAAGAATATATATAATTAATTTTTAATTTTTTAATTAACATTTTAAATTATTAATTAATTTTCAAAATTATAAAACAAAGAAAATAATATTTTTAATAAAAATAAATAGAGGTTTTTTAATGAAATTATCATTCAAAAAAATATGTATGTTAGTTGTACTTTTTATTGTATGGTTAAGTGCAACCGATAATTTACACGCAGATACCTTAATGTTGGGTAGTATGCAAACAACTTCATATGGATATGCTATACCATATTATTATTATCAAAATGATATATTTGAGTTTATAGTTACAAGAGCTGAATTAGGTAATAAGGGAGCTATGTATTTAAAAGAAATGGAATTTTACGTTTGGTATGCATATAATGCAGTTACACAGCCTGGTTCACCAACTACTTATAATAACTATGGTCATGATGAATTTTTAATTTATATACAGCATACGAATGAAAATACTTTAGCAACCCCATCTACAAGTTCATTCTATCCAGTAAAAGATGTTACAGATTATCAATTAGTTTATAGAAGAACGACCCGTTTAGTAAATTTGCCAAACAACGTTTGGGATAAATTTGTATTTGATAATGATTTTGTTTATAATGGTAGAGATAATATTAAAATTTGTATAATAGGGAAACGTAATGTGTCTTATGGTTATCCACTTGGATATTATAATTATGCTATGTTTAGTGATGTAACTAATATGGCCTATTATGGATATGGTTATCCTGGTTATTCATATGCATATGCTATAAATTATAGACCTTATACTCGTTTTATATATGATCAAGGTCCAGAAATAAGGGAAATATATCCTGGTAGGAACTATTCATTTCTAGCTGGTAAATTATATTCCCAGGCAGGACCTCTTGATAGAGAAGAGATACCTGGTTTTACAGTACATGTAGGTAATTTGCCTAGTACATATCCTAATATGAAAGCAACATATACAATAACAGGGCCATTCCCATCTACGGATGTAGTTTATAGAGCAATTAATCCCGCTACGCAAGGTAATTATTTAATATTTAATAAAAGTAATATGGGGGCGGATAGTTTAGTTCGCATAGATATAGCTAAGGCAAGTGGTTTGTTTGCTTGGACTGGTTTAGGAGGTGATAATAAATCATTAGATTTCCGTTCTGCTTCTGTAAAAACTGGTAAATATAAGTCAGAGGTACGAATAGAGCTGGATTCTGATCTTCCTAATTATAAAGATAAATCATATACTGCTTATAAAGAATTTTGGGTAAGAGGGCCAAATGATATTGCTTGTACAGAAATTGTCTCGCCGACGACTTATAAATCAACTGTATATCCGATGGAAAATATAACTCAAGGATTAGAAATACAGGCTACAGTGGTAAATTATGGATTTAATCCTATTGATTCTTTTTATGCACAAGCTACTATTTATAAAGTGAATTTTGATGAAAATACGCAAACAATAGTAAGTAAGACTAAAATTAAAGATAGTCCACAAAAACCATATTTACATAAATTTGGAAATGAACCTTTGCTGACAGGACAAAGATTTGGATTAACAGAAAATCATTTGGGTACTTATCTCCCAAATGATGTAGGATATTATGGTATAGAAGTTAAAGTATGGCTAGCTGATACAAATAAAAAAGATCAGGATATAACTAATAATGTTTATCCAAGAATTGAAGATTTTTATTTATTTAAAACTGCAAGGAATATAGATCCAGAGATATTATCAGTAGTAGCGCCAACGTTGAACCAAAAATTTGCATTAGGTAGAACAATAGTACCAATAACAAGAGTAAGAAATAATGGTGTTACAGATATAGAATCAAGTGATGATGTATCATTGCGTATTAGTATACATGGAGAAGCTATCCCCGGTTCCGGAAATTATACAGTAAAAGTTTTTGAAAATACATTTGTAATAGATGTAATGCAAGCTAATTCTGTAGATATTGATTTAAAATCAATAAATCAACATGCTACAAATAATCCTGTATTAGGTTGGTTAGCTAATGAATATGGAAGATTTAGAGTTACTTCTGAGTTAATTTGGCCAAATGGTAATATAAGTCCAGATAAACGTATAAAATATACTTATTTTGAAGTTATTGCTGGTTTGGCAGGTACATTTAAAGTAGGAAAGAATGGTAGTTATAAAACGATAACCGATGCAGTACGGGCCTTGTATAATTATGGTGTATCTGATACTGTAACTTTTGAATTAACAGATCTAAATTACGAAGAAGGGACTTTAGATACTAATGTTATAGAAAGATTAGAATTAAATAATGAAAAAACATTGGAATTAAAAAGAACTTATCATCCTGCTCTAGATTTTCGTTCGAGAATAGTTGGCGTATGTGATACATTAGAAGATGGTCAAGTTAGAATTCGTCCTATAACATTTAAACCTGCTTATGAAGTATCTAAAATAAGAGGCAATATATCTATAAATTTAAAGAGTAAAGCAGGAATAGGTGTAATGGTAGGTCCATGTGATACCCCTGCAGTAAAAGAAGCTATTGTACTAGAAGCAACAGACTTGCAAAAGAAAAAATGGGGGCAAAGTGATGGATATATAACATTTGATGGTGGTGATTATAAGGCTTTTAAATTTACTTTGGAAACTGGCGATAATGATTTTAGAGCTCCTTTCTATTTTAGTGGTGTATCGAATTGTACAGTAAAAAATTGTATCATAGAAGATGGTGTAAAACAAACACGTTCTTATCAAGGATATTTACCTGGTGTATCATATACAGGTGCAGTGTTAAATTGGGGTGATGATTGGCAAAGCGGTGCAAGTGCTTTAAATAACTACACTTATTCTACAGGCATTTTAATAAGAACTACACCGCCATATCAATTTAGTTATGGTGGTAATGGTTATAGGTTTGATACAGTATACTGTAATAATATAGAAATAAGTAATAATGAAATATCAAAATTTACTTATGGTATAACTTCATTAGGTTTAGGAATGGTTTTAAGAGATTATTTCTTAGTAGATGTGAAAGATTCTGTATTTAATTTAAGCTTAATGGATTTAAAATCGGATCCAAATTTAACATTCCAAAATGAAAACTTAATTAATATGGGCGAGACCCAAGAAAGAGTTAATACATTTTTAATTAATAATAGTCAAAATAATCGTGGATATATTTATAAGAAACATTATGAAATAAAAAGTAATAGAACAGGACAAATATTAAGAAGTTTTGTAGTTGTAATAGATAGTGCAGATGGTGGTTATGGACGTGTATATAATCACAATAATAAATATATAAATAATTTAATTTATGATATTGGACGTGCAGGTATTTATTTAGGATATGAAGAAAATACTGTAATAACAGGGAATAGAATACATGGTATAAATGGCACTGTAAAAGATCCTGCTGGAAATTTATTAGATGTAGATTGTGCTGGTATTTTATTAGGTGGTATTCAACGTGGTGACAAATTTAATGGATTTAATAATATAGGTTTAATTATAAATAATAATGAAATAAGTAATATTAAATCAAATATAACTGCAAGTGGTATAAGTTATGAACAAAGTTTATTGTATGATAGAATTATGGGTAGTACTTTCCCTGATAGAGCAGAACGTACAAAGATATACAATAATATAATATGGGGTATTCAATCAGGGAGACCTTCAACACATAGATATGGTATAAATATATCATTGTCAAAAAAATTAGGAGATTATAATTTACCATATTACGAAGTTGAAGATAAACAATATAATATAAAAGATATAGAAATAGCTAATAATACAATAATTATGAATGCTGATGAGTTTAGTAATAGTTATGGTGAATATTTTGGAATAAGAATGCAAGGTATTGTTAATACTAAATTTTTAAATAATGCAATTTACTTAGAAGATAAGTCTTTTAATTCTTTACGAACAAATTTAGCTGCTGTAGTATATTATCAAGGTGCTATGCCATCAGAAGCAGGAAATACATTTAATTATAATGTATATTATTGGGATACTAATAGTATAATAGATGCTTACAGATTTGTAAATACTGATATAAAGAGTGGAACTGTTTTAGATACAGGTTATGTTAGTGAATATAATAAGTTAGAACAATGGCAAAATTGGCTAAAGAGTGATTATTATTCAGTTTATAGAAATTTTTATAATGACTTTAGTTATAGTAATGAAACTTATCCAAAATTACGTATAAAGAAAGATCCAATTCCTTTAAATTCACCATTGGATAATCGTGGAACAATATTAAATTTAATAAAAAGCGATATAGATGGTAATTTACGTGGTGTTGGTGATCAAAAATATGATATAGGTGCAGAAGAATTTAATTCAAATAGATATTCTTTAGATCTAGAATTAGTTAATTTTGCTAATCCTGCTACTTATAAAGCTAGTACCGGTCCTTTTAAAGATGCAGAATATCTTATGATAGATAATATTCCGATAAGACCTGTAGTTAGAGTAAGAAATAATGGTGTAGCTACATTAACAAATAGGTTGTTACAATTAAGAGTTTATAGAGAAAATTCATCTATAAATAATAGTAATGCACTCTTACATAATAATAATTTTGAGGATGTTTATTATGATAATGAAATTTTACATAATAAAGATAATACAAATTTTGAAGATGTAGATGAAAGTATTTTAGAATTTACATATGAAAAGTATGTAACATTATCGCCGGGTGATGATTTTGAAATCGAATTTGATGAAGGTGATTGGATACCACAAACTTATAAAGAATTAAATAGAAGTAATTTAGGGTATGAATTACCAATACATTTTACTCGTATGGAAAACAATGTAACTCCACGTTATAAGTTTGTATTAGAAGCACCATTAACAAATGATGAAGATTTATTAAATAATACTATTTCAACAACAGTAAGATATTATGTAAAGAAATCAAATATAGACTTAATGGTAACTGCTTATAATACTTATAATAAAATAAATATATTTGATAATGGGAAATATGTACCATTGCAAACTGTTACTAATATGGATATGGTTGCAGGTCGTTTGAACTTAGATAGTTTATTATCTGGATTAAAGACTTTAGGTATAGAACCAATTTCAGCAGAAAATGAATCTATACCATTCTATGGAGTAGATATTTTAGATAGAAAAGCTTGGGATTATAGAAATATAGATTATACTTTATATAGAACATTAATAGTTAGTGATGAATTAAATATAGATACAATACGTTGGAGAAATTATGATTATGATATAGTAAATAGAACGTTTAGAGATAAGAATTTTGTAAGAGATATGAAAAAGTTTTTTACAGATAATAAAAATGAAGGTAAATTAAACTTTATTATGGGTAATGAAGAATTTGTTAAAGATGCAAAAAGTAATATCCCATTCTTATCTTTAAATGTTGATGAAAAATTAGCTTTTATTTATGATTATTTACATACAGATTTATTTGTAGGTACAGGTAAACAAGTAGATGGAAGTGATTTTAATTTCTTCTTAACACCTTTATATAATATTAATAAAGTACATAATCCGGGTTCTTTACCAATATATGACGATTCAATTTATGTATCTGTACCAGTAAGTTATAATGGTTTTAATATGCAAGGTATTTTACTAGGACGTGACGAATTGATAAAAATACAACGTACAGGTTGGGAGACACATAGAAATAAAGATCACGAACCATTTGGTATATTGTATAGAAAATTAGATCATATAAATGGATTTACAAGTATAGGACATGTTTGTGATACTATAAAATCTGTTGTTTCAATGTATAATGTACCAAATAGTAGACGTATAATAACATTAGCAAGCTCAAATCGTGAAAGTAATGTAATTTTATTAGGATTTGATTGGCGCCATTATGGTAACATATCTAGTGTATTAAGATCAATAAATGACTTTATAAGAAATAATGATGGCGATATAGTACCTGTTGAATTATATGGTTTCGAAGCAAATGCATACAATAATACAGTAGAATTATTATGGCATACATCAAGTGAAATAAATACAGATAGATTTATTGTAGAACGTGCAGATTATATAGGAAATAAGGTAGGTAATTATGCTAATATAGAAGAAATTAAAGCAACTGGTAATTCTTTGAAAAACAAGAGTTATAGTACTATAGATAATAGTGTAATGCCTGGTAATTCGTATGTATATAGATTAAAAGTATTAGATTTTGATGGTACATATAGTTATAGTGAACCAAGAATAGTAAATTTATCAAATATAGAATTAAATATAGGTGATATAACTCCTAATCCAGTAAGAGATATAGCAACTGTTAATATAAATTTATCAAATTCAGATAAAGTAGTTCTAGAAGTATATAATGTTACTGGAGAACGTTTATTAGTTCAGGAAGAAAATTTATCGACTGGTTCTCATAATATAAATGTAAATGTAAGTAATTTGTTAAGTGGTAGTTATATAATGTTTATTCATATAGGTAACAACACATTACAAATGCGAAACTTTACAGTTGTAAGATAATAATTATTTATAAACGTATAATAGTAATTTGTCTTTATAGGTAAATTACTATTATATTAAATTAAAATAATCTATTTGTTATAAATTACTTATTGTTTTATACAAAAAGCTCATTCAATAGAATGAGCTTTTTCTTTATATAACTTTATATATTATTATATTATATAGGGGAATTAATAATTATTTGCAATTTATTATTTTTTATAACATACCATTTTTTTGTTTTATTTTTATTTATCATATATACTGTAGTAAATAAAAATATTAAAATTAGAGTAAAAAATATATATAAAATATTTTTGAAAAATAAAAAAAATATAGTATTTTTAATAAATTTTTACTATACTACTATAAAAATAATTTTTTATCATATTTATTTATATATATAATATTATGGACAAAATATTAAATTATATTGAAACTGAAAAAAATAATAATTTATCACAACTTATAGAGTTCTTAAAATTTCCAAGTATAAGTAGTGATTCTAATTATAATTATGGGATGAAAGATTGTGCTAATTGGTTAGTTGAACATCTTAAATCTATTGGCTTTGAAAATGTTGGTATAAGACAAAATTTAACAACTATAAAGCAAGATAATGGTGAAACTATAGAACACGAAGGGCATCCTATTGTATATGGCGAATGGTTAAATGGTGGTCCTAATGCTAAAACTATATTAGTTTATGGTCATTACGATGTTCAACCAGTAGATCCTATTGAATTGTGGGAAAGCAATCCCTTTGATCCAGAAATACGTGGTGATAGACTATATGGACGTGGAACTGCTGATGATAAGGGCCAATTATTCTGTCATATAAAATCATTAGAAGCATATTTAAAAAATTATGGAAAATTACCTGTAAATGTAAAATTACTTTTTGAAGGTGAAGAAGAAGCTGAAAGTTCTTTAGATGAATTTATAGCAAAAAATAAAGAATTGTTAAAATGTGATTATGTTGTAATTTCGGATACAGAATGGTTTGCAGAAAAGATACCGTCTATTTGTTATGGATTACGTGGGATAGCTTATGTAGAATTAAAAGTAACGGGGCAAGATCGTGATTTACATTCAGGTACATTTGGGGGTGCAGTTGATAATCCTTTACAAGTTTTAGCTTGGATGATTACTCAGTTGAAAGATAAATATGGTCGTATTACTGTTCCTGAATTTTATGATGATGTTGTGCCAATAACCGAAGATGAACGTAAAGAATTCTTAAAATTACCTTTTAGTGAAGAAGAATATAAAAAAGATTTAGGCGTTGATGCATTAAATGGTGAGATAGGTTATTCTACTTTAGAACGTACTTGGGTTAGACCTTCATTAGATGTACATGGTATAATAGGCGGATATACAGGCGAAGGCGCAAAAACAGTAATATCAACAACTGCATCTGCTAAAATATCTACAAGACTAGTTCCGTATCAAAATCCGGCAAAAATTACAAAGGATTTAGCAAATTATTTGAAAAAAATAGCTCCTCCAACAGTAAAAGTTGATATAACAGAATTACACTATGGTGCCCCTGTATTAGTTGATAGAAAAGGCGAAGGAATTACTGCAGCAATAAAAGCATTAAAAGAAGCTTTTGGACAAGAAGTTGTATTTATGCGCGAAGGTGGGTCGATACCTATAGTTTCAACATTTAAAGAAGTTTTAAATGCTCCATCTATTTTAATGGGTTTTGGTTTACCAAAAGATAATATTCATTCGCCAAATGAATCAATATCATTAGAGAATTTTTTTGGTGGGATACGTGCTTCCGCATTGTTTTTTAATAATATAAAGTAGTTGTATGTTTATAGTTAAAAGTAAACAAATAATTACAAGATTTATTTTCTTTATAGTATATTTTGCTTTTATTAATGGTATTATTATATTATTTAGTAGCTTACAAGCTCAGCATAAAGTAAATAATCTTGATAAAGATAGTAATAATTATGTTATAAATAATAAACTTGTTATACCGGCTTTTCCAGAAAAACTTGATTTTTGTGGCGAACCTGTTCCGCTAGATATTCCAGAAGTACGCGAACGTGCTGAACGTGAATTTTATCTCTTATTACAACAACCTGGACAATTATGTTTATATTTAAAACGAGCAGGGAAATATTTCCCTATTTATGAAAAGATAATTGCTGAAAATAAATTACCAAGTGACTTAAAATTTTTATCTGTTGCTGAAAGTGCTTTATTTTTTTCTCGTTCTTCAAAAGATGCATTAGGATTATGGCAATTTATGAAAGGTACAGCAAAATTATATGGACTTATAGTAAATGATTTTGTTGATGAACGTTGTAATATCGTGAAGAGTACGGAGGCAGCATTAAAATATTTAAAAAATGCAAAAGAAAATTTAGGTTCTTGGACGCTTGCCGCAGCAGGTTATAATATGGGAGTTGTTGGTGTTAAAAATGCTATGACATTACAAGGTGTTAATAATTATTATGACTTATATTTAAATGTAGAAACTTCTAGATTTATATTTAGAATAGTAATGATAAAAGAATTTATGAATAATGCTTTTAAATATGGATTAAATTTTTCTAAAGAAGAATTATATTCATTAGGGGATAATGATACTTTAAAAGTAAAAGGTCCTATTGAAAATTTAATTATTTGGTCTAGAAAAAATGACTATTTATATAAAGATATTAAATTACTAAATCCATGGGTATTAAATACTAAATTGCCAGATGGTGATTGGGAGTTATTAGTACCTAAAAAACAATTAAAAGAATAATCAGATAATAAGTTTTATAAAAAAATTTATTGATAATGTTATAAAATTTTATTAATTTTGTTAATATTCTAGTTATTCAATAAATAAAAAAGGCAATAATAATAAAAAAATTAACAAAAATGTTAATTTATAAAAAAAATTATGAGTGATATATATATAGTCTTAATAGAAGCCTTAATAAAGGCAGTTGTTTTTTTTATATTTTTATTAATAACAGCAGCTTTTTCTGTTTGGTTTGAAAGACGTATAGCAGGATTAATGCAAGACCGTATAGGACCAAATCGTACAGGTCCAGCAGGCATACTTCAACCGTTTGCAGATGTATTTAAATTGTTTTTTAAAGAAGATATTGTTCCTAAAAAAGCAGATAAATTTATTCATGGACTAGCGCCAATAATATCGGTTACAATGGCTGCTTTGCTTTATACAGTACTTCCATTAGCACATTATATAGAAATTTACGGACGTAAAATATATATTGGTATTGCACCAAATATTAATATTGGTATTGTTTTTATATTAGCTATGACTTCATTATCAGTGTATGGTATTACACTTGCAGGTTGGGCATCTAATAATAAATATTCTTTACTAGGAGGTTTAAGGTCTGCTGCACAGTTAATATCATATGAATTATCGATGGGTATGTCGATAATAGGTGTTGTTATGGTATGTGGTACATTAGGTACTAATGATATAATTTTGCATCAAGCATCTTGGAAGTGGAATGTTTTCCTACAACCTTTGGGTTTTATTATTTATTTTATAGCAGCTTTAGCTGAAATAAATAGAACACCGTTTGATTTACCAGAGTCAGAGCAGGAACTTGTGTCGGGATATAGTACTGAATATTCAGGGATGCGTTTTGGCATGTTTTATTTATCAGAATATGCTAATATGGCAACTTCATCTTTAATAATGGTTATGTTATTTTTTGGAGGATGGCAGTTGCCTTTTCCGCAAGAATGGTTAGGTTTAAAAGATGGTTCTATTTTGCTTGCGTTGGTTCAAGCATCAGTAATGATTATAAAGGCTTTAATTCTTGTTTTTATAATTATTTGGATAAGATGGTCTATTCCTAGGTTTCGTTATGACCAATTAATGAAATTTGGATGGCATATATTAATGCCACTTGCCTTACTAAATTTAGTAGTAACAGCAATTGTAATATATTTATTATAGTTTTATGTTTTATAATAATAATATTTTTTTCTATATTTAATATAATATATATGAAGAGTATAGTAGTAATTCCAACTTATAATGAAATAGAGAACGTAGAGGGAATCATTAAGGCAGTTCTTGATGCAGTTCCGGGTATTAATGTTCTTATTGTTGATGATAATTCGCCAGATGGGACTTCTGCAAAAGTTGAAGAAATGATGGTAAATAATGATAAAATTCATTTATTAAAACGTGCCGGAAAAATGGGACTAGGAACTGCTTATTGTGAAGGATTTTCTTATTGTCTTAAAAATGGTTTTGAAGCTATATGCGAAATGGATGCAGATTTTTCTCACGATCCTAATGATCTACCGAGATTATTGGCAGAATTAAAAGATAATGATTTAGTTATTGGTTCAAGATATATATCGGGAGTTAATGTTGTTAACTGGCCCCTTAGACGATTGATATTAAGTTATTGCGCTAGTGTATATGCTAGAATAGTTACAGGTTTAAAGATAAAAGATACAACTGGTGGATTTAAATGTTTTAGAGCAAGTACGTTAGAAAAAATTGACTTATCAAAAATAAAGTCAAATGGATATGGCTTCCAAATTGAAATGAATTATAAAGTATGGAAAAAAGGTGGACGTATAAAAGAAGTGTCTATTATTTTTATCGATAGACGCAGTGGTGTATCTAAAATGAATAAAAGTATTATTTGGGAAGCTGTTTTCTTGGTTTGGAAATTACGATTTACTCCTAAAAGTAAATTCTAATTTTTTATATTGAATAAAAAATATTATATACAAAAAACAAGTTATTAAAGAACTTGTTTTTTATATATTTAATACTATAAATAAAATATATAAAAATTATTTTTTTAATTTTTCAAATAATTTTTTTGCAACTTCGTCTGGAACAAATTTATTTATATTTTTATTATACATAGCTAATTCTTTTACAATAGAAGAGCTTAAATATATATATTTTTCATCAGGGACCATAAATAAAGTGTGTATATCAGGTGCTAATTTTTTATTAATTAATGCTATCTGAAATTCATAGTCAAAATCAGAAACTGCTCTAATTCCTCGGATAATTGTTTTTGCTTTTAGTTTTTTTGCAATTTCAGTTGTTAATTCATTACTAATAATAACTTCACAATTTTCTATATTATATGTAGCTTGTTGAGCCATTTCTAAACGCTCTTTATCTGTAAAAAGATTCCTTTTCATAGAATTTTTACCTATTATAACAAAAACTTTATCAAATATATTACTAGTTCGTTTTATAATATCAATATGTCCATATGTTATTGGATCAAAAGTCCCAGGATAAATTGCTATTTTTGTTTTATCTTTCATATCGTTTTTTATTTTATTTCAAATATTTTTTATTTATTTAATTTTTAATTGAATACTTATTGGACAATGATCAGAAATATTTTCTATTTCTGTTTTATTAAAAGCAGAATTAATATCATAAGTAAATACACTACCTTTAATAAATCTTTTTTTTGTTGTTTTACTAACAACAATATTATCTATTGTAAAATAATACGGATTTATACAATTACGTTCATTATCAGTTAAAAATATTAAATTTTTATTTTGTAAAATAGGAGTCAAAGTTGCATTATTTTTACGCTTTGGAAAATCATTAAAATCACCTATTATAACAAGTTCTTTTTTATTTTCTATATTTATCATTGAATCTGCCCAGTGTGAAATCATTTCTGCTTGCATTTTTCTCATTTCTATTGATTTTTCTTTTAATATTTGTGTAGAATCATATTTTGATGTTGCTTTGAGATGTATTATCATTGCATAAAATTCATAATCTTGTGCTTTTATATTTAATACTAATCCAGGTCTACTACGTCCGTTTAACGTTAAAGGTTGATATTCATCTTCAACTTTAATTTCTATGTCGTCTTTATATATTACTCCTACATTTTGATTTTTATATTTTGTTGATACAATATATTTATAATTAGGTAATAATTTTGTTATTTGTTCTAGTGATGCAGCATTTTCTATTTCTTGTAAAGCCAATATGTCAATATCTGAGTCTTCTATTATATTAGCAATATTATTTATATCTTTTTTAGTGCGTGGTGTATTATCATTAATTCCATCACCTAACCATTGAATGTTAAAAGTTCCAATAGTTATAAAATTAATATCATTTAAAGGATTATTTTTACAAGAAAATAATAAGAATGATATTATTAATATGATTAATATAATTAATATAATATTTAGCTTTTTCATTATTTGATTAATTTAAATTAAAATTATTATTTAAAATGATTTTGCAAGATACAAAAAAAAAAGCAAATGAAATATAATAACATAAAATTATTATTAAATATATTCTTTTTTTTTATTATATTTGTGTTATTATATAATACTTATAAAGTATTGTGTACTTTAAATAGTATGATTTTAAAAATTGTATAAATTAAATAAAAAAAGGAATATATATATGGGTATCTTCAAAAGGATAGCAGATCTATTTCGTTCTAATGCAAATGCTGCTTTAGATAAAATGGAAGATGCAGAGAAAATGTTAAAACAAATGGTTCTTGATATGGAAGAATCAATAAATAAAGCAACCGTTGCTATTGCTAAAGCTATTGCTAATGAAAAAAGCCTTGAAAAGAAAATAACAGCTGCGCAAGCAGATAGTAAAGAATGGGAAGGTAAAGCAAGACAAGCCTTAGCTGCAAATCGTGAGGATTTAGCAAGACAAGCTTTAGAAAGAAAAGCTGTTGCTGATAAAAATCTTGCTGATTTACAACCTTTGTATTTACAGGCAAGAGAAAGTTCCATAAAATTAAGAGAGCAGTTGAATCAATTAAAAGCAAAATTAGATGAAGCTAAGAGTAGGCAAGGTACACTTATTGCACGTTCACAAGCTGCAAAAGCTACAAAAGAAATAAATAAATCTTTAAGTGGAATAGGAACAGATGCTTTTGCAAACTTTGATAAGTATGAAGAAAAAATTATGAATCTCGAGGCTGAAGCATCTGCTTATGAGCAATTAGCAGGCGAGAACTCTTCGTTAGAAGCTGAATTTAAAAAGTTATCATCAAATTCAGATGTTGATGCTAATTTACTTGAATTAAAAAAATCAATGGGGATGTTGCCAGAAGTAGAAACACCTAATGCCTTAGAAGAAAAAAATTAATATAAATATTTTTATTATAATTAATTAAATTTATTAAAATTATATATTAATAGATTTATTTTTATATAATTCTTTTGGATAAAAATGATAACATTTATTGTATCATTAGTTTTATTATTTTTAGGTTATTTTTTTTATTCTAAATTCTTAGATAAAACATTTAGTATTGATGTTAATAAAGAAACACCAGCTTATAGATTAAGGGATAATGTAGACTATGTCCCGATGAATCAAAAAAAAACCTTTTTTATTCAATTTCTTAATATAGCAGGATTAGGCCCTATTTTTGGAGCTGTTACAGGCGCTATGTTTGGTCCAGTTGCTTTTTTATGGATTGTTTTTGGTAGTATTTTTGGTGGAGCAGTACATGATTATCTATCAGGAATGATATCATTACGTAATGATGGTCTATCTTTACCTAATATTATAGGAAAGTATTTAGGTAACAATATAAAACTGGTTGTTAGTATTTTAACAATAATCTTAATGGTTCTTGTTGGTGCAGTATTTATTTCGGGGCCTGCAAAACTACTTACAGAAATTACTAACAATTATATTAGTTTTAATTTTTGGGTATTTATAATATTTATATATTATATATTAGCAACTTTATTACCTATAGATAAAATTATTGGAAAAATATATCCTTTTTTTGGTGCAGCTTTAGTTTTTATGGCTTTGAGTATTTTAATTTGTTTATTTATAAATAATGCACCAATTCCTGAAATATCATTAGAAAATATGCATCCTAATTCAAAGGATTATCCAATTTTTCCTATGATGTTTATTTCTATTGCTTGTGGTGCAGTTTCTGGATTTCATGCAACGCAATCTCCTTTGGTTGCTAGATGTTTGCGTAATGAACGTGAGGGACGTAAAGTTTTTTATGGTGCTATGATTTCAGAAGCTGTTGTTGCTTTGATATGGGCTGCCATATCTATGAGCTTTTTTGGTTCATTAGAAAATTTTCAATCATTTTATGCAGAATCAAGTAATAATCCAGCACCGATAGTATCAAAGATATCAAATGATTTACTTGGAGTAGTAGGTGGTGCATTAGCACTTATTGGTGTTGTTGCTGCGCCTATAACAAGTGGCGATACTGCTTTTAGATCTTGTAGGTTAATTATTTCTGATTTATTTAATATAGAACAGAAGAAACTTATAAAACGTATTTTAGTGTCACTACCTTTGTTTTTGGTTGCATTTTTATTATTACAATTTTCTTTTGATGTTATTTGGCGATATTTTGCGTGGTTAAATCAATTATTAGCAACGTTTACTTTATGGGCTATTACTGTTTATCTTGTTCAACATAAAAAGAACTATATTATTTCTTTAATACCTGCTATATTTATGACTATGGTTTGTTCTACTTATATTCTTATAGCTAAAAATGAAGGTTTTGGTTTGTCTCATACATTATCATATATTATTTCGGGGGTTATTACAATAGTAATTATTATAATGTTTTCTATTAAAATAAAGAGAGATAAATAAAAAATATTTGGGAATTAATTGAAAAATTATAATTTTGTACTATAAATAATTAATTAACTTAGTTATAAATAAAAGGCATATTAAATAAAATATAGATTAAAATATATTTTTTAAATAATTTGGAAATTAATAAAAAAAGTCGTATTTTTGTATTCTTTAATGAGTAATTATTGAAGAATACAAATAAATAACTTTGGGTGTTTAGCTCAGTTGGTCTAGAGCATCTGCCTTACAAGCAGAGGGTCGGGGGTTCGACTCCCTCAACGCCCACCAATACATTAAGAAATTATTTTATATTCACAATATCAAACAATTGTTTGGTATTGTTTTTTAATTTAAATTTGTGTATTATTTTTGCAGGAGTGGCGGAACTGGTAGACGCGCTGGACTCAAAATCCAGTGGCCGTAAAAGCTGTGAGGGTTCGAATCCCTCCTCTTGTACTATAAGATTTAAATAAAGTGTATTATTTTTATTTTACTATAATTAAAAAATAATTAAAAATAGTAAAAATAAATATAATTATAAATTTAATATTTTGTTGCATTCTACTTATATTGTATGGATGTATATGTTTAATTAATATGTAATAAAAAACAAATGGCTGAAAATTTAGCACAAGAATCTTTAGAAAGTTTAGAAAAAAAAGATTCTGAAAAAAAAGAAAAAGAAGTAAATCTAAATGATTTTCTTGATAAAAAATTTAGTCAGTTAGAAATGAATGATGATACGTTTCGTTCATTAACTGATAAATCTGTAACAGTTATTAAAGAAGACGAATTAATAAAAGGAACAATCGTTCAATTTAATAAAGATGAAGTTCTAGTGGATATTGGTTTTAAATCATATGGAGTTATTCCAAAAGGCGAACTAATAAATGCAGAATCTTATGTTCCTGGTGAAGAAATAGATGTTTTTATAGAAAAAATGGAAGATATTTCAGGTAAAATATTACTTTCAAGACGTAGAGCAGACTTTATGCGAATTTGGGAAGATATTATTGCACTTAATGCAAGTCAAGAAGTTACAAAAGTTAAAATTTCACGTCGTATTAAGGGAGGAATGGTTGTAGACTTACTTGGAATAGAAGCCTTTTTACCTGGTTCTCAAATTGATGTAAGACCTATTCGTGATTTTGATGCTTGGGTAGGCAAAAGTATTGATGTTAAGGTTGTGAAGGTCAATCATCCTAGTGAAAATGTTGTTGTTTCTCATAAAGTTTTATTAGAAGAGCACCTTGCTGAACAAAGAGAAGCTATTATGGCTAAACTTGAAAAAGGTTTAGTTCTTGAAGGTATTGTTAAAGCGATATCTGATTTTGGTGTATTTGTTGATCTTGGTGGTATTGATGGATTAGTTCATATTACAGATCTTAGTTGGGGTAGAGTTTCTCATCCGTCAGAGGTTGTCGATCTTGATGTTACAGTTAAAGTTGTTGTTCTAGATTATGATGAAAATAAAAAACGTATTTCTCTTGGTATGAAGCAACTTACACCACATCCGTGGGATAATATAGGTGATAAATATGTTGCTGGTACTAAAGTTGAAGGTAAAGTTGTTAGTCTAACTGATTATGGAGCTTTTATTGAAATTGAAAAAGGTGTTGAAGGACTTATTCATATAAGTGAAATGTCTTGGACACAGCATATAAAACATCCTTCTCAAATGGTATCTATGGGACAAACTGTTCAGGCTGTTGTACTTAATATTGATAAGACAGAAAAAAAACTTGCACTTGGTATGAAACAACTTACACCTGATCCATGGGAAGATTTAATGAAACGTTTCCCAACTGATTCAAAACACAGAGGAATTGTTAGAAATCTTACTATATTTGGTGTATTTGTTGAACTTGAACCAGGTGTTGATGGACTTGTTCATATAAGTGATTTAAGTTGGACTAAGAAAATTAGACATCCGGGGGAATTTGTTAAGAAAGGTGATGAGCTTGATGTTGTTGTTTTAAATATAGATCCTGAATTAAGACGTATTTCTTTAGGACATAAACAATTAACAGAAAATCCTTGGAATACTTTTGAAGATAAATATGGTATTGGTACTGAAACAGAAGCTAAAATAGAAAGAATTATTGAAAAAGGTATAATTATTGAACTATCTGATGGAGTTGATGGGTTTGTACCGGTTTCTCAATTATCTTTTGCTCCAGTTAAGAAAATTAGTGATTATTTTAATTTAGGTGATATTCTTCCTCTAAAAGTTGTTGAATTTGATAAAGAGGCTAAAAAAATTGTATTGTCTGTAGTTGAATGTTTGCGTGGTAAAGATCAAGATATTATTGATAAATATAATGAGCAACATCCTGTACCTAATGCTGATAAATATTCGGCAGGTTCTGAACTACCAGAAGATGTACCTACATATAAACCGGGTGATGAAGAAATAGAAGAAGTGCTTAGACAGGAATTTTCTTATCCAGAACCACCTGCTGATATTGTGAATTATGATGTTGAAGAAATTCCATCAAGTGAATTTTCAGAAGGTGTAGTATCTGATATAAATGAAAAGTCTGTTGAAGAAAAAAAGGTTGTTGAAGAAAAAAAGGTTGTTGAAGAAAAAAAGGTTGTTGAAGAAAAAAAGTCTGTTGAGGAAGAAAAGACCGTTGAAGAAGAAAAGACCGTTGAAGAAGAAAATTCTGCTGAAGAAGTTAAAGCAGAATAATCTCTTAAATACAAATATATATTAAATAATAAAAAAGAGTAATCTAATAATAAGATTACTCTTTTTTAATTTAAATAATTAAATAAAAATATTAAATAATTATAAATATAAATTTAGCTATATTTTTAAATCTATTTGAAAAAGTAACATATTTTTTGGTATAAATATATTTGTTTTTATTTCATTTTTTAATTTATAATAATTTGCAAAAGATAAATATAAATTACAGCAAGTTATAGGTATAATTTGTATGGATAGATATGAGTTTATTCCTTGTTCAAATAGAGTTCTTATGTTTGAATAATTTTTATAATAGTTATATTGTAATATTGCAGTATTATAACTATCTGTTGAAAAATAAGCAGTTTTAGCTTGTAAAAATATATATGGCGTTATTTTATAATTCCCTTCTAAAAAAAGTCCTATTCCTAATTCATTATTAGTAATATTCTTATTATCTATTGCAATAATATCAATTTTATTTTTCAAATTAATATGTTTTGTTATTTTATAATTTAATTCTGTTGTTATTCTATATTTTTCTTGTTGATAATATAGTTTTTTTATATTTTTATTAAATTGAGCAGTATTATTTTTTATTTGTAATTGAAAAAAAGCATTGATATTTCTAGATATATTTTTATATTTAATTTATTAAATATATCTAATCCTTTAACAATGGTATCTATTAGTGGTGTTGGCGAATAACTTTTAAAAAAATCTATATATGTATAATTTTGTAAAGTATTATCTTTTTTCCAAATAAAACCAATATATAGACCTATTTCATTAGATAAATTTGGGAATTCACCGAAATTTATTCCAAAAGGTGAATAAAATTTATCTTCATATGATCGTATATTTAAAACAAAATCAAAATTTTTATCTTTATAAACAGAACTAATTTTAATACCTGCATTATTATTATTATCAAATGTTAATTCACCACAGACATTAATTTTTTTTATATTATATATTGCAAAAAAGCTATTAAGAAAACCATAATTTGGATATATGTTTATTGTAGTGTTGGTATCTTTATTCTTTTTTTTATAGTCAAAATAAGCAATATTTAATCCTAAACTATAAGAACAACTATTTAGTATTAAAGACACACCTGTAAATTGTTCGTTAAATAAATTATTTATAATACTGTTTTCAGATAAGATTAAATCAGTGTTAAATTTATTTATATTAGAATGATTTGTATTAGAGTACCAAAGCATTGATGTTAAATTTAATTCTTTATATAAATTAAATGTGTATTGTGTAGCTATTCCTCTTAATATTAAATTATTATTTGTAGATAAAAAAGGTGATATTATATTGCTATAGTTTATTGTTGGTTCTATAATATTACTTGATTTTACAAAATATGAATTTCCACCGCAAATATTTCCTAATCCTGTTTTTATTTCAAAATCTCCTAATAACAATTGTAGATTTCCTTCATTATATTCTAAAAATCCTGAATAAAATTCTAGTATGTTTTTCATTCCTGCTTTTTTATTTAATGTTATTTTTGCATTATATTTTTCTTTATAGTTAAATGTATAATTGTTGTATAACAAAAAATTATCATCTGTGTTTAAATAAGGTGAATAATTTTGTATAGTTTTAGAATTTTTTGATATTCTTAATTGAAATAAGGCATTAAAATAATTATTAGTATCAGTTTTATTTTGTGAAATTATACTACAAAGTTTTAGTATATTTAGTTATTCTTTATTAATACTAATATATTTAGTAATAGTATCTATTGTAACTATATTATTATTTATAAATAAGTTATGAATTAAATATGCATCTATATAATTTATACAAGGTATATTTAATATTTGATTTATAGAAGCAGTTTTTAAATTAATAGGATTATTTATTAAATAATCTATTTTTTCAAGTATTGAAAAAGTTCCTTCGTTATTTTGTGAAGTACTTTCTAAATAATTATAAAATTCTGTATTATATATTGTAATTTGAGAATAAATTCTTATTGGAATCGAAAAAAGTAATAATATTAATATATATTTTTTCATTAATAAATTATATAGATTATAATTATTTATTATTCTTTAAATAGAAAAAATACTGCAATGATTAGAAAAGCAAACCCTATTAAGTGATTTGTTTTTAAAGTTCCAGTTTTGAAAATAAAAATACTTATTAATGTGAATACTATAAGTGTTATACTTTCTTGAATTACTTTTAGTTGTACTAATGAAAAAGGTCCATTATTATCTATAAATCCAATACGATTAGCAGGTATTAAGGCGCAATATTCAAAGAAAGCCAATCCCCAGCTAATTAATATAATGGAAAATGTATTAATTTTTGAAAACGTTGGTATATCTTTAAATTTCAAATGTCCATACCAGGCAAAAGTCATAAACGTATTAGAAACAAATAATAATAATATAGTATAAAAGGCACGCATTTTTATTTATTTATTTATTTATTGGTAATAATTAATAAATATATTTTATACTATTTTAATTTTACTTTTTTTGCTTGTAATACTCGTCCATCTGCTTCACCATCGTATACAAAAGCTACTATTTGTAAATTGTCTGTATTCCAATCAGAATTATCAGGTATGATATATGAATATTCTTTTGTAATTTTAGTTCCAGTGGCTATATTTATAGAACTTAATAAATTCCCCCAAGTACCATTAAATGAGTATCTTAGTACAGCATTATGTTCATAATTCTCTACATTTTGTTCTTCTGCTTCTTTATCTATTTGCCAATATATTATTCCATCTTCTATTATCCATACTGATAAATAATTTTGATTACTTGCATTTTCGCTATAAATCAAATCTACTTTTACATCAATTTTTTTATCTGATAAATTTGGAGTTAAGTTTATTGCTAATGGTGCTATTTTATAAGAATTAAAGATTTCTTGTATTGCATTTACCCAATTAGAGCTACCAATAACCTTTTCATTATTATAAGGCATACGATTAATAGTACCACAAGGGAATGTAGTTATATTGTTTACTTGACATAATTCTTCGCCGATTTCAGTTCTAAAATCATATATAAAATTTCCTTCTTTGTCTGGTTTAGCAAAATAACCCGAATGTAATGATACAAGTACAATTCTGTCTTTATATAAGTTTACTAGAGAGTGTGCTAAACGTGCACCTACTGGACAATTTTTACATTTAAATCCTGTATATTCTTCTAATAAAATTGTTGTAAGATTAGAATCATTTGTAGTACCGTTATTTCCAGAACTAGTTTTATTATATGGAGCGGTTACTATGTCACAAGAATTAACAAATAAAGATAATAATAAACTTGATAGTAATAATATTTGTTTGTAATATTTCATATTTATTCCTTTTATCTAGATTATACAAATATAAATATTTTTATTCAATTTTTTATTAAAATATTTTTTTATTTTTATTATTATTTTTAATTATAACATACTAAAAAAGTCCCATTAAAAATGAGACTTTTTTTATATATTAAATTTTAATGTATTTTATTATTTTATATTAAAGTTTTTACGACGTAGTTCACTAATCATATTAGCAGTAATGTCTTTTAATACTTCTTTTTGATAGTCACCATTATCTTGTAAAACAATTGGTTTCCCTGAATCACTTGTTTCACGCATCATAATACTGAAAGGTACTTCGCCAAGTAATAATAACCCTAATTCAAAGGCTATGTTTTTTCCTCCTTCTTGTCCAAATATATAATATTTTTTGTTTGGTATATCAGGAGGTATAAAGTAACTCATATTTTCTATTACTCCTAAAATATTTATATTCATTTTTTTGAATAAATTAGCACCTCGTCTAACATCAGCCAAAGAAATTTCTTGTGGAGTTGTTACTAAAACAATACCATCAGGTTGAATTTTTTGAGAAAAAGTCAAGTGAATATCACCAGTTCCCGGTGGTAGATCAAAAATTAAATAATCTAATTCGCCCCAATCTATTTGTTCATATAACATACTGAATATATTTGATAACATTGGGCCTCTTAATGCTGCTGCATCATCACGATTTAGAACAAAACCAATTGATGCTACTTTCACCCCATATTTTTCTACTGGATAAGCTTTAGTTTTGCCATGTTGGTCTGTCTCAGCTTCCATAAATTCGTCTTTTGCACCAAACATAATAGTTTGACTTGGACCATATATATCACTATCTAATATACCAACTTTAGCGCCTTGTTTTGCTAATTCTGCTGCTATATTTGCAGAAATTGTTGACTTTCCAACCCCTCCTTTTCCAGAAGCTATTGCTATAACATATTTTACATTTGTTAAAAATCCGGGACGTTTTTTTAATTCGACATTATTTTCTATTTTTTCTTCTATTTTTAAATTTATAGTTTTTTGATATCCTGCATTTTTTAAGACTGTCGAAATTATTTTTTCATAATCTTGTTTAGAATATGTAATAGGTCCTGGTAATGTTAACAATATGTTTAACATATCATTATCTATATTGATATTAGATATTGCATCTAATTCTTTTAATGATAATCCTAAATCACTATCTTTTATATTTTCTAAAAGATTTTTTATTTCATTATATTGATCCATCATCATTTTTATTCAAAATTTATTATTCTACAACCCAACTCTCATCACCAGCAAGTAAAGTCATTAAACTTGCATCTGGATTATAATATTTCGCAAGTTGTGCTTCAGATCGTTGTAAGTATGTTTCTATTGCTAGATTTAAAATTATTCCCATTGGACGTGGCATTTTAGGATCATAACTCATATTAGCTAGTAAGAATGCCATATAAGAATCTTTATTATTATGAACTAATACATCATTAATTGAAAATGTTCCATTATTTAAATTAACAACTTTTGGTCTTGCGCCGTCCATTATAATACCTTTATCGTTATCTTTTCCAAAAACAATAGGCTTCCCATGTTCTAACCATACTGTTGTTTCTTTACGAATTTCTTTATCGCTGAAATCTTTTAACGCATTATCATTAAATATAACACAGTTTGTATATATTTCTAAAAAAGAAGTTCCATAATGGTTATGTGCCTCCATCATTAATTCTTTTAATGAGGCTGGATCAGAAGCAATTCCACGTGCTACAAATGTTGCGCCTGCGCCTGTTGCTAAAGTAGTTGGTTCAAAAGGATCATCTATGACACCTAAAGGTGATGATTTTGTTTTTAATCCTAAACGTGATGTAGGTGATTGTTGTCCTTTTGTTAAACTATAAATCTCATTATTAAACATAAGAATGTTTAGATTCATATTTCTTCTACAAGCGTGAATAAAATGATTGCCGCCAATACTTAGACAATCACCATCACCAGTAATTACCCAAAGAGATAAATCTGGTCTTGCTAATCGCATTCCTGTTGCAATAGCAATTGCTCTTCCATGAATTGTATGATATCCAAATGTATCCATATAATAAGGGAAACGACTAGAACATCCAATTCCACTTATAACAACAATTTTTTCTTTTGGAATACCCATTTCAGAAAAAGTTTTTTGCAAGGAAGCTATTATGGCATAATTACCGCATCCTGGACACCAACGTACTTCTGCATTTGATTTAAAATCTTTCATTGTTAAATTATCTGCTGTTGTTGGATTTAATTTTAATATTTCTTCATACGTTGCCATTTTATTTTTCTCCTTGATTAAGTATTTCTAAAATTTTATTTTCTATTTCACAAGCTTTAAATGGTACACCCGTTAGCTTATTAAGTCCAATCATTTTCTTTAGGAATTTACTTTGTAAAATAAATCTTAATTGTCCATTATTTGTTTCAGGAACAAGTATATTATCAAATTTAGATATGATTTCTGCTAAATTTTTTGGAAGAGGATTTAAATATCTTAAATGTGCAAATGAGACTTTATAATTATTATTATGTAATCTATCTATTGCTGTTTTTATAGAACCATAAGTACTTCCCCAACCTATAACTAATAATTCACCACTATGATCTCCTTCTAATTCTATTAATGGAATATCATTAGTTATATTATCTATTTTCTTTTGTCTGATATCAGTCATTATTTGATGATTTGCACCATCTGAAGATACAGAACTCCCATTATTTTGCTTTTCTAATCCTCCAAGTCTATGTTCCAAACCAGGTGTACCAGGAATTGCATACATACGTGCAAAAGTTTTTTCATCTCTTTTATAAGGTTGGAAACCCTCAGGATTTGTTATAAATTGTTTTGTAATGTCAGGAAGTTTATCAATGTCTGGTAATCTCCATGGTTCTGTTCCTTGTGCTAAATAACCATCTGATAATAAAATTACAGGGGTCATATATTTTGTAGCTATTCTTGCAGCTTCAATAGCCAAATCATAGCAATCATAACATGATTGTGCTGCTAATATTGGTAATGGCGCTTCACCATGACGTCCAAACATTGCGGTAAATAAATCTGACTGTTCCGATTTTGTTGGAATACCTGTTGAAGGTCCTGCACGTTGTACATCTACTATAATAAGAGGTATTTCAGTCATTACTGCGTATCCAATAGCTTCTATTTTTAGCGAGAAACCAGGCCCAGAAGTTGTTGTTACTGCCAAATTTCCACCTAATGATGCACCTATTGCAGAACAAATGCCTCCTATTTCATCTTCAGCTTGTAAATGACGTACTCCATATTTTTTAAATCCTGATAAAAAGTGCAATATTTCAGTTGCAGGAGTAATAGGATATGAACCTAGAAAAAGAGGCATTTTAGATAGTTTTGATGCTGTTACTAAGCCTAATGCAACTGCTTCATTTCCAGTAATATTTCTATATATACCTTTTGGTCTGTTCATTGGAGGTACTATAAATTGTGTATCAAAATCTTCATTTGATTTTGCATAATTATAGCCACATTTTAAAGCTCTTATATTTGCTTCTAAAACTTCAGACTTCCCACTAAATTTACGATTTAGCCATGCTATTGATGAATCAATATCTCTATCTAAAATCCAACAAATTGCACCTAATGTAAATATATTTTTTGAACGAACTATAGATTTAGGAGATATATTTAAATCAGCTAAAACTTTTGTTAGTTCTGATTTTATGTCTACTTTTATAACTTTAAAATCTTTTAATGTATCGTTTTCTAATGGATTATCATCATATCCTGCTAGAGATAAATTTTTTTCATCAAATCCATTAATATCAACAATAATTGTTGCTTTGGGTGCAATATTTGGGAGATTTACTTTTAATGATGATGCATTTAGTGCAATCATTAAATTTATATAATCGCCCATTATTGTTATAGGTTTAGAACCTATATGTAGTTGATATGCTGATACTCCATAAAGTGTTCCTTCTGGAGCACGTACTTCCGCTGGATAATCAGGGAAAGTATTAACATCATTACCATACTCCCCACTTAAAATAGATAACTGGGTGCCAACTAATTGCATACCATCGCCAGAGTCGCCAGCAAAACGTATGGTTAATTCTTCCAATGTTTCTTGTTTTTTTGCCATTTTTAAACTGAGTTTTTAAACTGTTGTATTATTTTAATTTATAAATTCGTTTTATTTTATTTTCTTTATTTAATAATAATCTTACAAAGTTAATAAATGTTTTTTTAATAACAAAGGATAACTCAATTTTATAATTAATTTGAGTATAAAACTAAACTATTTATGATGTATTATATAAAAATGTAATTTTTAGTTTTTATATTTTTTCGTCAATAAGTTTTTTTGCTAATATTTTAATAAATTCTAGTATTTGTTTAGTATTTTTTTCTTTTGTTTTATTTACTACTTTATTTTTTATAATAATATTTTTTTCTTGTATTTCATTTAAATTTAATGTAATTTCTAATTCATTAGAAATTTCTTTTAAAGTTCCAGTAATATAATGAGTTATGCCAAACTTATATAAAGCATCTAATTCATTTATTGTTGGTGCTATATTATTTTCTACTCCATATAGTTTAAATAAAGAATATAAAAAATCTCGTGTATCTATGTCCAATGTAATCCAATTTTTAGATTTACTTATTATTTCAAATATTGTTTCAGTTATTTCATAACTTTTTATTAGTTCGTTATTAAAAATATCCCATAATTGGCTATTTTGTTCTTTTATCATTTCTATTCCACAAATTACAAGTAAAGGAGAAGGTAGTATCTCTTGTTTAGAAAATAAATTAGTATCACCAACAGATACAGCAAAGGCACGCTGTAATGCTGCTAATATTGTTGGATCGTATATTGCTTTATTTTCGTCATTTGTAAAATAGTGGAGCATTGCATATCCTTCACTTACTTTAACACTATCAGGCATTGATGTATTTATCATTGATATTTCAGCTCGTAATAGATTTCGTAATTGTTCTAATTTAATAACTAAAATAGTTTCTGCGTTTACTGTTTTTGCTATATCGAATGCTGAATATTTTTTTGTTTCCTGTTTAGCTATTGCACTATCTATTTCTTCAGGCGAAACTAACTCATATTGATTTGTAACTAATAGAGCAAGATTTAGTGCAGCTGCTATTTTATTTTCAGTACAAAAATTTGTATCTATACCATAGCTCAAAATAGTTTTTGCTAGATATATTCTCTTTTTTTGTTTGCTTTGTAATTGTTGTGTTGGATTATAATTTATTTCTTTTGTATTTATTATACTATCTTTGTTATTTATATTTTGTGAATATAAATTTGTTGTTTCAAACAGCAAAGAAAACAGATAGAATAAAAATAATATATTGAAATATTTTAATTTTTTCATTGTTATTCTAATTCTAATTTACATACGAAAGTAATTCTTTAAATGAGCCTTGATATCTTGCTCCTAATGTACTTATATGTTTAGCAGCTGAATATGATGCTAATTTTGCAGCTTTTTCTATATCATTTAAGTTGAGCAATCCATACATAAAAGCGCCTGCAAATATATCACCTGCACCTGTTAAATCAACAACATTTGTTTTTATAGCATTTACTTCAAAATAATTATTGTCTATATTTATTGAAGCGCCTTTACTTCCATTTGTTATTACAAAATTTAAGTTTGGATATGTTTTTTTTATTTCAAGTATAGCTGCATTTATATTTTTTGTTTTAGTTAATACAATTGATTCATTTGCATTACAAAAAAATAGGTCTGTAGTTTTTAATATTTTTTCTATATCTTCTCTATAGCTATCTATTATAAATACATCAGAAGCAGAAATTGCTACTTTTGTATTATTGTTTTTAGATATTTCTATTGCTTTGTACAGTGCTTCACGACTATTTTGTTTTGATAAAACATATCCTTCTGCATATAACCATTGTGTTTTTTTTATTAATTCTTCACTTAAATGTTTGATTGAAAAATGTTCTGAAGCAGCTAATGAAGTTAACATAGTACGTTCGCCATCTGGAGTAATTAATACATAACATCTACCTGTTATGCTGGCATCAATTATATTGTTTTTATATTTTATATTATTTTTTTCTAATTCTTTATAATAAAATTTTCCATCATCGTCATTTGCTACAACAATTAATAAGGCTGCTGAGCCACCAAATTTAGCAAATGCATCTATAGTATTACTTGTAGAACCACCACAGCAGCGATTTGAGGGTAAATGTTTTAATCTAAAACGTAATTCTTTTGTATATTCAGGAGTAATTAATCGCATTTCACTTTTAGGAATTCCTATCTTTATTAATTCCTCATCTGTTATTCGGTACTGTATATCAACTATTCCATTCCCTATACCACATAATTGAATATTTTTTTCCATTTTTTATTTATTTATATAAATTAAATAAGATATTACAATAATATGAATATTTTTTTTAATTATCAAATTAATTTTATTTGTTTTATTGACAACTTAAATAAGTTTTAAAATAATAATCTTATAATAGAGTATAGTATATATGGAGTAAACGAAGTATTTAAAGTTAAAGAATGTTGTTTTACGTTATAATTTTTGAAAAAAGGTGTTATAATATATTTGTATTCCAAATAGACACTAGTGTTAAAATCTTGTATATTAAATTGCCACCCAAGACCAATATTAGCATAATATTGTATATTTGCTATATTATTTAATTTTTGATTTTTTAATATAGTTTCTTTTATTTCGCCGTTACTATATCTTAATTCATCTGTATGAGATAAAATATAATTATAAGAGCTTAAATTATTAATTAAGTTAAATTGGCATCCAAGTCCATATTGTAAATAATAATAAATTTCAAGAGAAGAAATAGAAGAATAAATAATTGCACCATAAATTGGATGAACTAAATTTATAGACGTATATATATTTCTATTATTTATTGTTAAAATATTGCATTCCTTGAATTGTATTTTTTCGTCATAACTATTAATATAATAATTTGTATATATTGGAGAATATAAATTAAAATAATTTGAATTAAAACCTACTACAGGTTTAATTTTTGTATGTAACAAAGGATATTCAAATATAAGTCCTATGCTGTAAGAACTATTATCTTTAATATCAAAAAAACCATATTTATCTTCATTTGAGAATTTTTCTTTTTCTTCTATATTTTCTTTAAAATTATTTGCAGAATATATTGAAGTTAAATTTTTGAATTTATCGGAAATATCTAATGTTCCAACAACATAGTCCCATTTTGTATTTGAAAAAATTAAATTTATAAAAAAATTATTAGATAATAGTTTAGGGAAAAAACCTGCTGATGTTTTAAAAACAGGCATCGTATCTAATTCAATAGGTATTTTATTCGATAATTTTTTTGTAGAATCAGAATTTATATTATCAAAAAAATCATCGCCCCAGTATTCATACTCTTTTTCTTCTTTTTTAGTTTTTTGCGTTTTTTGTGCAAATAAAATATTATTAGAAAAACAAAAACTGAATATAAAAGTAATAAAAATTATTTTATATATTGGTATCATATATTATGTATAAATTTGCTATGTTATTTAAAATTAATTATTAATCAACAATAATAAATTCTGTTCGTCTATTTTTTTGTTTATTTTCTTCTGTATCATTAGGAGCTATTGGTCTTGTTTTTCCATATCCCATAACGGATATTCTATGAGCTTTAATTCCTAATTTTACTAATTCTTTTTTTACTGAATTAGCTCTTTCTAACGATAATTTTAAATTGTATTCATCGCTACCTTGTGAATCTGTATGTCCACAAATTTTTATATTAATATTAGTATTTCTATTTAATTGTGTTGCAATATCGTTTATAATACTTAGTGAACTTTGACTTATAGTTGCTTTATTATAATCAAATTCAATATCCATTAAAGTTATAGAACCTACCTCACTAAATTGATTAAACATAGATTTATCATATTCACCTTGACATAATATATTTTTTATATTTAATTCTGGGATATCTAAAACTACATTTATATTATGTAAATCATTACATACAGGTGGGATATATGTAATTTTATAAAAATTAGTTAATAAATTATATATATATTGGAAAGCATTAGCAAAATCATGAATATTTTTAATTATTATGGCTTGGCCGTCTGTATTTTTGGCAAGTTTTATCATATTAGAAAAATCTGTTATTCCATAACAGATAGTGAATACTTTAATTTTATTATTCCTTATTTTTTTTGTTATGTTATCATATTTATTAGAAGTATTCGTTAAATCAAAATCTTCAAAATCAGTAAACAGAATTATTATTTTTTCATATTCATCAGAATTATCTTCTTTTAATAAAGCTACTGCTGTATCTAAGGCTTTTAATATATTTGTTCCAGCACCGTATTTTTTTGCATCCATTCCATTTAATTTAAAATTTTGTTTAAATTCTTCTTTATCATTAGTTGGTTTAACTTCTATTGTAGGAATACTAGTAAACTTAATTGCAGATATTTTATCTTTATCTTTTATTTTTGATATTGAATATCTAACAGATTGTTGTAAAATTATTGCTCTTGTTTCTCCCATTGATGATGAATGATCTAATACGTAACAAATAGAATATAATGGACTTTTTATTTCTCTTATTTCTTGTACTTTTATATTTGTTATTTTGTTAGAAATACCTTTGCAAGAATCCTGTATAAATTTCCAGTAATTGTCTTGTTGTTTATTGGTATCTAAATATGGGGAAGCTAAACCAGAAATAAATACTCCATTATTATCTTTAATAGTTACATTTACTATTATAGAATCAGGGAAATAATCTGAATTAATTGAGGTAATTTTAGATGTTATAAAATTATTATTTTCCTCAAATTGTTTTTCTAATATTTCAGAGTTTTTTGTTTCATAACTTGTATCTGTATTATTATTTTTGTTTATTGTTACAGTTATATATTTATTAGAAATAATAATATTATTATTATTATTAGTAGTAGTATCTATATCTGTATCTGTATTTTTGTTTATTGTATCTTTATTATTTTGTTTTATAATATCTTCTATATTTATAAAATTTTTATTATAATCTATTTTGTTAGATATGTCTATTATTTCAACATTGTTATATATATCAGCATCAGCCATTTGCTTATTTTTTTCTTCTAGAATTTTAGTAGCCTTAACAAATATATAAGTGCAACTAGAAAATGTTAATGAAAAACATAAGCTTATAAAGAATAATATTTTGTTTATTAATGAATTTATTTTCATTGATTTAATATAATAAATGGATAAGAGTGAATACCTGCTTTTGTTTTTAATACAATCCAATATTTTCCTTCATAGATTTTATTTTTTAGTTCTACATTAAATATAGCCATTCCTATTTTATCTTTATAGAAATTAAAGTTTTCTATTATATTACCTTTGTTATCATATATATTAAACGTAACATCTGTTGGTATATCAACAGAATATTCAATGAATAATTTAGAATTAAGTGCTGTAGGATTAGGATATACATTAGATATTTTAGCAATTTTTGCATAATTCAATAAATTATTTTTTGGTTTTAATATAATTGTAATGGTAGTATCGTTTTCTTTATTATCATCAACCATGATATTATTAAAATACAAATGTGTTATTGAATTATTACCTGCCAATCCTGTTCCATATATATTAAGAACAATAGGTGAGTCAATTTTATTTGTTACAAAATGATTTACATTTATGTTATAATAATTTTTTTGTAATTCTATATTTATATCTTTGTTTATTTTTATAGAATCTATAAAAAATACAGTAGGATTTTCATTTGTTAAATCAAAGGATATAAAATTGTTAATATTATTTGTTTTAATTATATTTTCGATATTAAATTGAATAGATTGACCTGGCATACAGGTAATTTGGCTATAACAATTATTATTATTAAATATAAAAACAAAATAAAGTATGATATAAAAAATATAATTTAATTGTTTCATTTTATTTCATTATTTTTTTATGAAAATGAGCTCAACTTTACTTCCATCAAATGTTGCAAAACTTGGTTTTTCGAACCATTCACCTAGATTAATATATTGTCCATTTTTAAAATTAACTATTTCTGCTTTATGTCTATGCCCCATAATAACATAATCAAAGCCTTCATTTATTTTTTGTTTTGCAAAATCTAACATTCCATCTTTTTCACCATAATTTTTTTTAGAAGTAACTTCTCTGCTTTTACGAGATGTTTTTAATGCTAATGAAATTCCAAAGTCAGGATGTATTTTTGAATACATAGTTTGACAAGTTTTATTTCTTAATATTTTTTTTATTAATAAGTATTTTTTATCATTATAAGCTTTTCCATCGCCATGAGATAAGTAAATTTTTTTATTATTTATTGTGCGAATAATATCTGTTTTTATTATTTCTATATTAAATTCATTTTTAAAAAATTTATTGTGACCAAAATCATGGTTGCCAATTAAATATTCTATTTCAATACCATAATCAATTAATTCTGAAAATTTAGATAATGTTCTATAAAAAACACTAGGTATTACATTTTTATATTCAAACCAATAGTCAAAAATGTCACCTAGTAAAAATAATTTAGTACAATTGTGTTTTATATTATCTAAAAAGTCAATAAATATATTTTCTAATAACTTATCTTTTTCTCTGCTAAAATGTCCAAGATGTATATCAGATACAAAGTATATCATTTTTTATTAAATTATTTATAAATAAAATATATAAAATTTAAGTAAAACAGTATGACTATTAATTTTATAATTGTCTTATAGCATCTAAAATCATAATAGGTGTTAAACTATCAAGACAAAAATATTCATTTTGATTTTTACAAGTTGGTGAAAAATAACATTTGCATTCATTTTTTGGGCCTAATATTTTTCCACGTCCATATAATTCAAATTCGTTTGGATTAAATATATTATTCATTAATATAACTTGTTTTTTCAATCCAATTGCTAAATGTAATGCCATCGTAACCGCAGTAACAACTATATCACACTCATTCATTAGTGAAGTGAATTTATCGAGGGGGAAATAACCTTTATATTCAGCACCTGTTAATTGAGATAATTTTGTATTACGTTCATTTTCTTGTTCGCCGCCTAATAAAATAGGCGTATAATTTTCTTTTTGTAATAATTTTATTAATTCGACCCAATAGTCAAAGTTCCATAATCTAGAAGTCCATCTACTTCCACAACCTGTATTTAGTCCTATTATTTTTTTTGACTTATCAATATTCCATTCAAAGTTACTTGGTGGATTTAAAATATATTCTTCACCATTAAATTTATATCCACAAATCTCAAATATTTCTTCAACATACGTTTTTTTATTTGCTTTATTTACATCATCAAATATTCCAGTTAGAAATTTATGTTCTGCTAATTTATTATATGGAGCAGGGTTTCCATCTTTTAAATAGAAACCATATTTTTCATCACTATTTATTTTGTTCATTAAAGCACAAGCATGAGCATCTTTATCTAAATTAATAGCTTTATCAAAATGTATATTTTCTATAATTAAAGTATTTTCTAAAGAAAACATATATTTTTTATCTATTAAATCAGGTAAAATTTCAGGTGTATATGTTATCCAATAGATTAATGCGTTTGGATGTTCTTTTTTTAATTTATGTAGTAGTGGAGTAGTACGAATTACGTCACCTACTGCTGCTAATTTAATTATTAATATTTTATAATCTATTTTTTTATAATTATCACAATTATAACATTTTTTGTCAGTTTCTTTATGTATTTTACAAGGAATATGTCCTAAAAAATATTTACAATCTGTATTTATTTTATTTGTATTCATATTTGGTATAGAATATTATAAGTAATTATATTTATATAAATATTTATAATTTATATTGGAGACCTATATTAAAATTATAAAATGGTTGTAAGTTTTCTTTTGTATCGTAGCTATTTTTTGAATTTAATAACTCTCCAGTTGAAGAATTACGGAATAATAAATTATATATTCCTATTGTAAAATTAATATTTACATAAACATTATTTTTTATTTCTCCTTCAACACCACATTTTAATCTTGTTCCTATTCTAAACGCAGGTTCTTTATCAGTTTCTATTATTTTATTAGCATCTGGATTTGTTTTGTATTTTGTTCCGCCAGAAAAATAATTTTTTAGCATAAAATTAAACATAATTTCTGGTCCTGCATATAACTTAGCGTTTTGCCAATCCATATCCCAGAACGCATAATGCCATCCTGTATAAATATCTAATAAATTTATTTCGTGTTTTGCTACTAATGATGAATTTACAGAAACATCTACTTTTTCTTTTGATGTGAGAAATAGATATTCTAAACCTATTATAAATCGGTTCTCATATTCTTTATCTAGAAATAATATAGTTGCAAAGTCTATTCCAGGTTGTATAAATTGCAATCCACCTCCTGAATATGTTTGTTGATTATCGCCAATACCGATGATTTGATATTTTGTCGCCATATTATCTGTTAATAATTTCATTGTTGCAAAATTGGCACCAATAGAAATATCTTTTATAAATTGACTATAACAAGGAGGCATTTCTAAAATAATAAATATTAATAAATATAATATATGTTTCATTATGTTTTGTTAATAACAATAATAAAGTTTTTCAAAATAATACAAATATACAAAATTATATGAATTTTAAATAATTATTTGTTTAACAATTAAAAATGAATTTAAATATTTTTTATTTTATATATTTATAGTAATATATAAGAATATTCACATAATATCATATATTAAAAGATATAATAATAATTATATTTATAATTATTATTAATATTTATAAAGATAGATTATAGTTGGAATTTTATATTTATTTTTTATGAAAAAGTTATTATTTATTAAAATTATTTTTATTTACTTTCTGATAATTTCTTTCGTAATGCTTCTAGTTGTTTTATATTTATAAATTTTAATAATTCAGTATCATTTGCATTTCTTATAGCGTTTATAGTTTTAAAATTTAATAATAATTTTTCCTTTGTTAGTTTTCCTATTCCTTTTATGTTATCTAATTCAGATGCGGTTAAATGTTTATCACGTAATTTTCTATGAAAAGTTATTGCAAATCTATGAGCCTCATCTCTTAATTGTTGGATAAGTTTTAGACTACTTGATGTTTTTGGTAATATTATAGAATTGCTATTTTCAGGAATAAATATTTCTTCCAATCTTTTTGCAAGTCCTATTATAGCAATTTTTTTATCTAAATTTAAATCTTTTAATATTCCATAGGCTGAAGATAATTGTCCTTTTCCACCGTCGATTATTACTAAATCTGGTAATTTTTGATTTTCATCAATAGCTCTTTTAAATCTTCTATAAATAGTTTCACGCATTGTAGCAAAATCATCATTTTGAGTAACTTCTTTTGCTTTATATTTTCTATATTCTGATTTTTTAGGTTTACCATCAATAAAAACTACCATTGACGATACTATATCAGTACCTTGGAAATGAGAATTATCATAACATTCAATTCGTTTTGGTAATATTTTTAGGTTTAAATCTTTTTGTAATGTTGCTACTGCATAAGGTATTTTTTGTTCTCTTTTTTCTATTATTAATAAATATTCTTTTAGTATAAATTCGGCATTATTATTTGCCATTTCAACTAATTTATGTTTATCGCCTATTTGGGGGACTTGGATACTAACTGTTTGTTTTTTTATATTACTTAACAAAGATAAAATATATTCTTCTTGTTCTATTTCATTTGGTATTAATAATTCTTTTGGTATGTTATCTGAATTCATATACCATTTTTCTATAGTACGTTCTAGGATTTCACTTTCAGTTGCAAAGCTAGTATTTGTTATAATAAAGTGATGTTTACTTATTAATTTTCCTTCTCTTATATTAAAAACTAATGTACAGGCATAATTATCATTTAAGGCAATTCCAAATACATCACGATCTATTAAATCAGTTGATACAATTTTTTGTTTTGCAGAAAATTCGTTTAATAATTCAATTCTTTTTTTGGTGTCAGCAGCTTTTTCATATTCAAGATTTTCTGCATAAGAATACATTAAGTTTTCTAGGTTTTTTATTAAATTTTTTGTTTTTCCTAGTAAAACTTGCGTTACCATTTTTATATTATCGTTATATTCCTTTTTTGATATTTCATTAATGCAAGGTGCCTTACATTTTTTTATATAATATTCTAGACAGGGTTTAGCATTTTGTTTTATAGAATTTGATGATATTTTTTTGTTACAGGTTCGTATTTGAAATATATTAAATAGTGTATTTAGAATAAATTTTATACTTTTTATATCGGTATATGGACCTAAATATATAGATCCATCTTTGATTATTTTTCTAGTGAAAATTATTTGAGGGTATTCTTCATTAGTAACTTTTATAAAAGGATAAGTCTTATCATCTTTTAGCATTATATTATATCGTGGCTTATATTTTTTTATTAAATTATCTTCTAAAATAAAAGCTTCTGCTTCTGAATCTACAATAATAACCTCTACGTCATTAATTTTTGAAATTAATGCAGTTGTTTTAGCATCTTTTATATGTCCTGATTGGAAATAAGAACGAACCCTATTACGCAAATTTTTTGCTTTACCTACATAAATAATTTTTCCTAATTTGTCTTTATATTGATAAATACCGGGACTAGTAGGTAAAAGAGCAATCTTATTTAAGAATTTGATAGGATAATTAGAATTTGTATAGAGTTGTTTTTGCATATTTTATATATTTAAATCAAAAGACAAAAATATAAAACAAAAAAATTAAAAATTATTATTATATAAATTTAATTTTTATTGTATTGTAAGTCATATAATTTTTTATATATACCATTTTTAGATAATAATTCTTGATGAGTACCACGTTCTACAATATAACCTTTGTCAAAGACTATAATTTCATCACAATTTATAATTGTTGATAACCTATGTGCTATAATTAATGCAGTTTTATTTTTAAGGGAATTATTTATTGCTTCTTGCACAAGTTTTTCTGATTCTGCGTCTAATGCCGAAGTTGCTTCATCAAACATTAATATATGTGGATTTCTTATAAGTGCTCTTGCAATTGCAATACGTTGTCTTTCGCCACCACTTATATTTACACCTCTATCTCCTAATTGAGTATTAAATTTATTAGGCATATTTTGAATAAAATTATAACAGTTTGCTATTTTTGCAACTTCTTCTATTTTACTATCAGAAATATTTTCCATACCATAGGTAATATTATTTTTTATAGTATCATTAAATAATATATTTTCTTGTGAAACTATTCCAAAAAGCTTTCTATATTGAGAAATTTTTAGTTGTTTTAAATTTATTCCATCTATTAAAATTTCACCTGCTGACGGATCATAAAATCTAATAATTAAATCTAATAAAGTAGATTTCCCACTACCACTAGCTCCTACTAAGGCTATTTGTTTTCCACGTTCTATTTTTAGATTAATATTATTTAGAACATAAATATTATTTTCATCTGTATATTTAAATTGAACATTTTTAAATTCTATAGAATTTTTAAAATCTTGAATTTCTATTGTCCCATCTTTTATGGTTGGTTTTGTATCTATTATGCTAAATATTCTATTACTAGAAACAATACCTTTAGGTAATAATGAAATATTATTTGTAATTGTTATTATTGGTGTCATAATAGAAAATAATGAAAACAGAAATAACATTAAATCTGCGCTTGTAAGTTCTGCATTTATTACTAATAAACCACCTTTAAATAATACAATTATTAAAGCAAAAACAGCGGAAATTTCACTAAGTACAGGGACTAACGAAGTAATTTTAGTATGTTTAATAGCAGAAGTAACATAATATTTTGTATCATTTTTAAATTTTTCTACTGCTGTATTTTCGGCACTAAATACTTTGACAATTCTAATCCCTGATATTATTTCTGACATTGTACTTGTAAAATCTGCCATTGCTTGTTGCATTCTACTAGCGTATCGTTTTAAATACTTTATTGTAATTCTAATTACTAAGAGTGTTAAGATACCTGCGATAAATGTTATAAGTGTTAGTTCTATTGATATTGATAATAAAAGTATAAGGAATAAAATTGTTTGTAATCCCTCACGTATTATAACTGTTACAGAATTTATCATTGTTTGGTTTACAACAGTCACATCATTTGTAATTATAGATATTAAATTCCCCATTTTATGACGATGGAAAAAATCTAAAGAGAATGTATTAATTTTTTTAAATATAGTATCTCTTATACTTTTTATTACATTTTCTTCAAACTTACAATTAGTTATACTTCCAAGCATTTTAAATATATTTTTTGCTAAAAAGACTAAAAATATTACAATTCCAAATCTTAATAATGTTGTAGTTATATCAGAAGAAGCTATTAAGTATGATATTTTATTAAATAATATATTTTTATATTGTTCTAAAGAACCTGTATTTTTTATTATTTGTTCAGTTAGATTATTCTGCTGATTATTTCCGAATATTATTTCTATAATAGGTTTTATTAAAGTTATAGAAAGAACTGAAAATATTGAAAAAAGGAAATTAAAAAATAAAGCAAGTATAAACAATAACTTAAATGGTAATACAAACTTCCAAATTTTTTTAAAAATTTTCAAATTTGTTAATTTATTACTATCATTATTATTTTTTCTATGTTTCTTTGAATTGTACAACTTATATTCCTTGTTTAGTAGTTAATTTTTATTATATATCAATATATTTTAATTAAATAATATGGAACTAAAATTATAATTATTTTTAATTTTTAGTTCTTGATCGTAAAGTGTTTGCTGATACTGTAAAGTCTAATCTATAAAATTTATTTTTATTTTCTAAAAATTTTTTTTCAGCTATAAATCCTATCATAGCTGCATTATCCATACAATATGATATTATAGGTGCAAAGGCGTTTATATTATATTTTTTTGCAGTTTCTTCCATTTTTTTTCTTAGTTCTGAATTTGCACTAACTCCACCTGCAATAAATATGCTTTTAACTTGATATTTTAATGCTGCTTTTATGGTTTTCTTTACTAATACTTCTACAATAGCTGTTTGTACTGAGGCAGCTATATCAGGGATAGCTGTATCAGGTATTCCGTTTGGAAATTCTTTATTTAGAAAATATCTAACAGAAGTTTTTAAGCCACTAAAACTAAAATCAAAATCGTTTGAATTAATCATTGAGCGGGGGAATTCATATTTTTTACTATTTCCTAATTTTGCTATTTTATCTATTTCTGGACCACCAGGATAAGGTAGTTTACAAAGTTTGGCTATTTTATCAAAAGCTTCACCAGCTGCATCATCTCTTGTTAAACCTATTATTTTATAATTATTAAAACTTTCTACATAAAAAATAGCTGTATGTCCTCCACTTACAACTAATGTAATCACGGGAAATTTTGGGTTATCTTTATGTAAAAAACCTGAAAATATATGTCCTTCTATATGATTAACTGGAATAATTGGTAATTTATATTTTAGGGCTAATCCTTTTGCAAAATTAGCACCTACTATTAATGAACCTATTAATCCTGGTTCTTTTGTAACTGCAATTGCCTCAAGGTCTTCATAATGTATTTTCGCTTCATTCATTGCTTCGGTTACTATTGTAGATATTGTTTCTAAATGAGCACGTGAAGCTAATTCAGGAACTACACCTCCATATTGACTATGAAAATATTGTGAAGATATAATATTACTAATAGCTTTTGATTTATCTATAACAGATGCCGATGTTTCATCACAAGAGGATTCTATTGCAAGTAACATAATTTAAACATATAATTCTATTTTTATTTAAAAACTATATTCTATTATATAAGGTCTTAAATAATATATAACGTCTTAAATAAAAATAAGTTACATAAAAATAAAAGACTGAACAGTTTAATTTTTTAAAAGTAAAGTTCAGTCTTTTTATATATTTTTAGATATTTATTTTACTAATCTAAAAGAATTTATTTTATTATTATTTCTGATTAAATAGCCAAAATAGGTTCCTTTTAGTAGAGTACTTATATTTATAGTTAATTTATCGGAAGTTACATTTTGAGTATAAACTAAATTTCCTGATATATCATAAATTTCTATAATATCTGCATTATTTAAATTTGATATATTAACATAATTTACTGCAGGAATAGGATATATATTTTTACCATCCAAAATTTTTATACTACCGTCTTTAAAATTCCAAATAGCAGTGAATCTTACGAAATCATTTTCAGCATTATTTATATTATAAATAGTAACGATTATTGTATCACTACCTTCATTTCCATTAGGTAACATTTTTAAATAACTATCTATTTCTGGATTAGTTGTTGTTCCAGCTTTTAAAGTAAATGGGGATGTTTCTTTTTTATCCATATCACTTGTAAAGAAAGAACATTCGTCACCAAAACAATATTCTATATTATGTTCATCAGCCATATATACTTTTTCAAGTTTCATTATTGTCATAATATCATTTTGAGTTATATTATTCAATACAAAAGAAACTTTTTGGTAATTATTTGTTTCGCCGTTAACTATATTATTTAAATAAGTAATTGAATAGCTTGCTGATTCAAGTTTATTTTCTGCAAATATACTTCCAAATATAAGTATTGATAAGGAAATCATAAGTATTATTTTTTTCATTTTTTGCTCCTATGTTGAAAATAATTATAAAAATATAAAATAATTGTAAAAAAATATTGTTTTTACGTATTAATTTTAGTAATTTGAAATTAAAATTATTACAAATAATACAAAAATAAAAAAGGAATTGCTAAAATGAAAAAGTTTTTTTTGATTATATCATTTTTTGTTCTAATTTTTAATTATTATCAATCTGTTATTATAGCGCAGACAGAGATATCAACAGAAGTTCAAGAATCAAAAATAGAAAAAAAACTTGCAAGTATTAATATTAAAGATTTAACAGGAAAAATTGTAAATACTGCTGATTTTGATAATGGTGATAAGCCAATGGTTATAAGTTTTTGGGCTACTTGGTGTAAACCTTGTATTGAAGAGCTCAATACAATTAATGAACTTTATACTGATTGGCAAGATGAGACAGGGGTTAAAATTATTGCTATTTCTATAGATGATTCACGTAATAGTAAGCGAGTTGCACCTTTTATAAAAGCGAAAGATTGGGGATATGAAGTATATCTTGATGAAAATAGTGATTTTAAGCGTGCGATGGGTGTAAATAATCCGCCTCATACTTATGTTCTTGATGGTAATAAAAATATTATTTATGAGCATAATGGATATGCGCCAGGTGATGAAGTTAATTTATTTAATGAAATAAAGAAGGCTATATTACCACAAGGGCAGGAAAATAAATAATTAAATGAAACTTATAGAAGAAACAAAAATAGGTAATTATTCTAAATCTGTTTTTGATAATGGATTAAGAGTTATTTCTGAATTTGTTCCGGAAGTAAAATCTTTTGCTTTAGGGTTTTATTTTAATGTTGGTTCACGGGATGACAAAATATCAGGAACAGCTCATTATTTGGAACATATTTTATTTAAGAATACAAAGAAAAGAGATAAAAAGCAAATTGCGGATACATTTGATTTATTAGGTGCTTTTTATAATGCAGAGACTGAAAAAGAGAACACTCATTTTTATGTAAGATGTATATCATCTCGTTTTGAAGAAATTTTTGAATTATTTTCTGATATTACTTTAAATACTATATTTGTTGATGATGAATTAGAGAAAGAAAAATTAGTTGTTCTTGAAGAATTAAAATTTTGTGATGATGAGACAGAAGAATATATAGTTGATTTATATGATAAAGTCCTATATGGCAATAATGCTATGGCACGGCCTATTGGAGGAACATTAAATTCAGTATCAAAAATTTATAAAGATGATTTAATAGAATTTTATAATAATTTTTATGGATACGATAATTTAATTGTTTGTGTTGCAGGGGATGTATCTCATAATAAAATTTTAGAGTTAGTAGATAAATATTTTGATGATAAACGTGAACTGAAAAAAAATTCTATTTTTAGTTCAAGGCAAGTTCCTTCTATAAAGCAGATTAGTATAAATGAAAATATTAAATTTCATAGAGAACTAAAACAATCGTATTTGATGTTAGGTAAAATTACGCCTGGTTTTTATGATAATGAAAAATATGCACGTAATGTTATAAATATTATTTTTGGTGATGGTGCAAGTTCTCGTTTGTCTCAGAACTTGAGAGAAAAGCATGGATTAGCTTATACGGTTTATTCTGGGTTAACTAATTATAGTGATTGTGGTTCCTTATATATTTCAGCTATTGTAGATAATAAAAATTACAATCGTGCAATTGATTTAATTTATGAAGAAATATTAAATTTGAAAAATAATATTCCTAATAAAGTTGAAATCTTAAAGGCGAAAGAGCAATTAAAAACTGATTTTATTTTAAGTTTGGAAGATATGAATTCTCGTATACAGACATTATATAATGATGAAATTATTTTTAATAGAAAGGTTAGTATTAAAGAATTTTTTAAATTGATAGATAATATTAGTTTAGATGATTTAATGTTTGTAATAGATAAGTATTTTAATATAGATAATTGGATACAGGTTGCACTTCTTGCCACTCAAAAAAAGAATAAAAAATAAATTATATAAAATATAATAATTATTTTAACGTTTTAATAATTAAGTATTAACAAATAAAAATATTAACAAATAGTATTTATTTATATTAATGTATCATAGGTAATAAAAATGAAAGTTACTGTTATTGGTGGTGCCGGAAATGTTGGTGCTACATGTGCGCAAATATTGGCAAATAAAGAAATAGTCGAAGAAATATGGCTATGTGATGTTGCAGAAAATGTTGCAAAAGGGAAGGGGCTTGATATGTATGAATCAATGCCTATTTTTAATACGAATACAAAAATATTTGGAACAAAAGATTATGTTGACACTGCAAATTCAGATATTATTGTAATTACTGCTGGTATAGCTCGTAAACCCGGTATGTCACGTGATGATTTGTTAAAAATAAATTCGGGTATTGTTAGTTCTTGTGCAGAACAAGCAATTAAATATTCGCCGAACGCCTTTTTTGTAATAGTTTCTAATCCATTAGATGTAATGACTTTTGTTGCTCTTCAAAAAACAAAATTACCTCGTAATAAAGTTATTGGTATGGCTGGTATTCTTGATACTGCAAGATATAGAACATTTTTATCAATGGAACTTGGAATTTCGGTAAAAGATATTCATGCATTAGTTCTCGGGGGACATGGTGATACTATGGTGCCGCTACTTCGTTATACTACGGTAAATGGGATCCCTATTACTGATCTTATTGAAAAGGACAAACTAGATGCTATTTGTGATAGGACAGCTAATGGCGGTGGTGAAATTGTTAAATTTTTACAAACAGGTTCTGCATGGTATGCACCGGGTACTGCAGCAGCAGAGATAGTAGAAGCTATTGTTAAAAATCAAAAACGTTTATTACCTTGTACTGTCTTATTAGATGGTGAATATGGATATAAAAATGTTTGTGTAGGTGTGCCTATTGTAGTTGGTAAAAATGGTGTTGAAAAAATTATTGAATTAAAACTTAATGAAGATGAGAAGGCGTTATTTGATAAGTCAGCACAACATGTAGCGGCTACTATTAAAGAAGCTATGGAATTAATAGGATAATATAAAAATTATAAATATTTTTATTAATGAAATTAAAAAGAGCAATTAAATTAATTAATTAATTTAGTTGCTCTTTTTTATATTTGTATTTTAATTAAATTAATTATAAATAATAATTTTATATATAACTTATATATAATTTAATCAATAAAAACAATTATAATTATACTAATAACGTTTAATTTTATATTTTCCAGTTTTTTCAAGAATATCTATAATATTATTATCTGAAACTAGATGGCCAGCGCCAACGATTATAAAATATTGCTTATTTTCGTTAAATAATAGTTTTTCTATATTAGCTGCCATTTCTTTATTTCTTTTATATACAAGTTCTTCTTTTATTCTTTTGTTTAATTTTTCATTAGTAGTATAATCAGTATCTAATATTTTTTTTAGAGTTTTTATATCACCTTCTTTCCAAGCTGTTATAATTGTTTGTAATTCTACAGTTTCCTTATCATCATCATAATTTAGTGCATTGATTATATAATCTTCTATTACATCTTCAAGTGCTTCAAAAACTTTTAATTGACGTTTTACTGATTCTAATTCATATATTTCTTTATTTGTAGAATCTGCTAAATTCAAAAAATATTGATCTATACCTGGTGCCATTGCATTTAATATATCTGTATCTAATTTATCCAATCCTGTTAAATTTTTTGTTAATTTTGATAGTTTAGAAATTTCTGCTAATAATGCTATCCCTGCTGGTTTTAATTTATTAATGAATTCGTTTTCTAATCCTAATATGCTAAAAAATTCCTTTATTTTTTTATATGTGTCTTTAGATAATAATTTGCTATTATCTCTAAACGGGTCAATAAATATAGTTAGCATATCTAACATATTTATATTTTTGGGATTTATTTCTACTCCTAGTACTTCTGATTCTTCAAATGCTTGAATTATTTGTTTATCTAGAGGATATACATCCTCTGTAGCTATGTGTACAGAACCTAATAAATATAGTTTTTTATCATATCTTTCTATTGACCATAGTAAAGTATGAGGGGTATTATTTTTATCATCTATTGTTTTACAGGCAGGTATTATAAAAGCAATAAGAAATATTATTACAATGAATTTTATGTTTTTTTTCATATAACTTAATAGTTTATTTTATTTAATAATAAAAAATTTAATACTAATATATATATATAATTATTATTATATTTTCAAAAATACAAAAAATTTTAATAAAAATTATTTTAATATTTATTAATTTTTTCGTAAATTGTACTTTATATTTTGTATATAAATTTAAAAGAGTGTAATAATGTTATTTATAAGTTCATTTTTACTTATGGCACCACAGAATTCAGGTGGTGGAGGCAGTATTGTTCCTACTATAATTTTATTTGCTGCTGTTATTCTTGTTTTTTATTTTTTGATGATACGTCCACAACAAAAAAGACAAAAGGAACACCAACAAATATTAGCAAGTTTAAAAGTAGGTGATAAGGTGGTTACTACTGCTGGTCTTTATGGGAAGATTGATAAACTTGATGAAAAAACTGTTGTTTTACAGGTAGAAAATGCTAAACTTACTTTTGACAGAGCATCAATTGTTTCTAAGGTTGATAATTAAGTTAGTAATTATATAAATTATATAATATTTATTAGTAATTATATAATATTTAAGTGGAATTTAATTTACAATATTAGTAAAGAAGTTATTGTATTATTATTTACAATAACTTTTTTTATTAAAAAATAAGAGTTTTATTTGTTTAATTTATGAAATATAATTATATTTGTAAATTAAGTTTGTTAAAACGGGCTATAAGCCCTTTTTTTATTAATATTGTTGTTATTATGGCTATTAGAAAAAAGCAGAAAATAGATAAAGCTGTTATTGTTGCAGCGTTTGCAGAGATGGCAAAAACGAAAAAGATTGATAAAGATTTATTACAAGGTATAATAGAAGAAACGTTATCTATGATGGTTAAGAGAAAATATGGCAACCATGTTGATTTTGAAATTATAGTTAATATGGAAAAGGGTGATCTAGAGCTTTATTTAATAAAAGAAATAGTAGAAGAAGTAACTGATAGTAGTACACAAATTACATTAAAAGAAGCGCAAAAGCGCAGTGGAGAAGTATTAAAAATTGGGGATGAGTTTATTGAAGAAATTACGCTTGATAATATTTCTGATAATTTTGGTAGACGCTTGATTTCTTTTGCTTCACAAACTATGAATAGTAAGATACGAGAAGTAGAACGAGATAACATTTATAATGAATATAAAGAAAAGATAGGAGAAATTATTACAGGTGAAGTACATCAAATTAGGAGAAACGAAATAATTATTTCTCATAATAAGGTGGAAATGAGATTACCACGTATTGAGCAGATTCCTAATGAGATGTTTAGAGCTCGTAAAAATAAAACTATTAGAGCTTTAATAAATGATGTAAAACAAACGGCTACAACAAGACCTGATATAATTTTAACTAGACGAAGTACTGATTTTTTAGCAAAATTACTTGAGATAGAAGTCCCAGAAATATATGATGGAATTATTCAAATAAAGGCTATTGCTAGAATTCCGGGTGAACGTTCAAAAGTTGCTATTAGTTCTATTGATGATAGGATTGATGCTATTGGTGCTTGTGTTGGTGTTAAAGGAGTAAGAATAAACGCTATTATTCAGGAATTAAATCGTGAGAATATAGATCTTATTTATTACTCTGATGATGTTTCGCAATTTATAAAAAATGCATTAGCGCCAGCAATTGTAAAAGATATTGTTTTTTCAAATGAGACTAGAACTGCAACAGTTGTTGTATCTGACGAATATGTATCAGCAGCTATTGGTAAAAATGGTCAAAATGTTAGACTAGCATCACAAGTTACAGGATATGATATTAAATTATTTAAAGAGGGTGGTGAGGATATTGACATAAGAGAATTTGAAGTAGAGATAGGTAAAAATGTTCTTGATAAGTTAATAGAAAACGAGATTAATACAGCACGTGATTTTCTAGAAGCTGAGCCAAATTTACTTTTAAGTATAGATGGAATAGATGTTGATTTTGTTATAGATGTAAGGAAAGCTATGTTGATAGAATTTGATGAAGATGAAAATGATGAATATATAAGTGTGTTAAAACAAGTAGATTACAATTTAAAGAATGGTATTTCAGAGGAAACTTCTATAAATGAAATAGAAGAGAACGATGAAATTAAAGATGTAGAAAATACAGAAGAAGAAACTAAAAACGAAGAATAATAAATAGATAAATTATAAAAATATTATTTGCTTAAAATAAAAATATATGCCATTAAAAGTAAGACTTATTAAGATTGCATCTGAGATAAATATTAGTAAAAATACTATCGTTGATTTTTTATTATCACGTGGATTTAAAGTTGAAAATAAACCTACGACTTTACTTGATGATACTATGCAGAAACTAGTTTATGAAAAGTTTAAACAAGAACGAAAAAAAGCAGAAGATCAACGTGAAAAACTCCAAAAAAGAAAAGAAAAAAAAGCAGAGTTAAATGCTATGGTTACAGATGATAATTCAGAGGAATCAACGGTAATAGATGCGCCTAAACAACAAGATAATACTGCTGTTAGTGATCCTAATGCGAAGGATACAACAGTAGTACCTACTTTTAATGTGGATGGTGATACTGATAAAAAAGTAGAAAATAAAAGTGTATTTGAAAAGGATATTGTTGAGGAGCGATCAAATGATGAAAAAATAAAAATTGATAATATCAAAAAAAATACAACTGAATTAGAAAAAGAGAATATAAACTTACAAGATAATAAAAATATTCAATATAAAAGCCAAACTAAATCAAAGCAAGAGCAAAAATTTCAACATAAAACAAAATCAAAAAAGAAACAAAATGGTAGTTCACAGAATCATAAAGAATTTAATAGAATGTTAACTACTAATCTTGGGGAATTAATAAGAGATGCTGATAATACTGCTTCATCAGAACCTATTCATCTACCTAACAGAATAAAGCTTAAAATAGAAGCTGCTAAACAGCAAATGATTGATGATAAAAAACGTAAAAATAAAAAAAATCAAAATTTTAATATAAATCAATACAATAATAAAGAAAAAGGAAGCGAAGAAAAAGTTGAGATAAAAACACTAGAAAATGTAGATAATAAAATTAAAGAGTTAAAAAAGGATGATGTAAATAATAAAGATTTAAAAGAAAAAGAAGGCATTATTCTTGGGGATGTAAGTACAAATGAAGTGCAATATGTTTCTGAGATTAAAGATAAAGAGAATAAAAACATAGATATTGCTGTAAAAAATGAAGTAAAAAAAGAAGTAGTTAATAGAGAAGGAAATTCCCCTGGTGATTTAACAGAATTAAAAGGGCTCACAGTTTTAGGTAAAATAAATTTAACGCCGATTCCTATAAATAAAGATAGTAAAGATAAACGACAACAACGTTATAGTTCGAAAGAACATACAGATAATAGTAATAAAAATAAAGAAAATAAAAAGAATTCAAGAAAAAATAGAGGATATAGAGATAATCATCGTGATAGTAATGATGATAATAGAGAATTAAAGGATAATAACCAACAATTTAAAAAAGGGAAAGATACTGATAATCGTAACTATAAAAATAAAGATCAAGTAAAAAAATATCGATCAGGTGAGATACAATCGGGAGATAAAAAATTTATTTCGCGTGATTATAATAAAAAACGTGATAATCGTGAAAATCGTGAAAATCGTGAAAATCGTGATAATATAAATAAAGATAAAAATCATCAAAATCATCAAAATTATCAAAATCATCAAAAACAAAAATCTAAAGAAAAAGATACTGTTTATAGAGAAAAAAGTAGTAGTCAATTTACTAATAAAGTATTTACTGATACGCCAGCACAACCAGCTAAAGTAAAGAATGCTATTTATGCGGAGAAAAAACGTAAAAAAGGTGCATTAAGAGAAACTTTATCAGATAAAGATGTAAGTAGGAAAATTCGTGAAACGCTTAGTGGGATGGAGGACAATTTTACAAGTGCTAAAAAGTCCAAGATAAAACAGCAAAAGAAAGCTATCCGTGAAGAAAAAGAAGCTAGAATGTTAGAAATTACAGAACATGAGTCTCATACTTTACAACTTGCTGAATTTGTAACAACAGCTGATCTAGCTAATTTGATGAATGTAAAGTCTAATGAAATTATATTAAAATGTATGCAATTAGGTCTAATGGTTACTATCAATCAAAGACTTGATAAGGATACTATTTTACTAATAGCATCTGATTATGGTTTTGAAGTAGAATTTGGTTCGGATGAAGAATTTAAAGAAATAGAAGCAGTACAAGATAAAGAAGAGGATTTACTTCCAAGACCGCCTATTGTTACAATTATGGGACATGTAGATCATGGTAAAACATCTTTATTAGATCATATTAGGAATGCTAATGTTGTTGCAGGTGAAGCTGGTGGTATTACGCAACATATAGGTGCTTATAGAGTTATATTAAAAAATGGCAAATCTATTACTTTTCTTGATACGCCTGGTCATGAAGCTTTTACAGCTATGCGTGCAAGAGGAGCACAAGTTACTGATATAGTTGTTTTGGTGGTTGCAGCAGATGATAATGTTATGCCGCAAACGATAGAAGCGATTAGTCATGCTAGGGCTGCTAATGTTCCAGTTATTATTGCTATTAATAAAATTGATAGACCAAATGCAAATCCAGATAAGATAAAACAACAACTTGCTGATCAAGGTGTATTAGTTGAAGATTGGGGTGGCACACATCAATCAGTTGAAATTTCTGCTAAAAAAGGTATTAATGTTGATGTTTTACTTGATAAGATATTACTTGAAGCGGAGATGCTTGAATTAAAAGCAAATCCTAATAGAAATGCAAATGGTATTATTATTGAATCTAAGATGACTAAGGGATGGGGAAATGTTGCAACGGTAGTGATACTAAATGGTACTTTAAAATCAAATGATTGTTTTGTAGCGGGTGCTAATTATGGAAAAACAAGAGCTCTTCTTGATGAACGTGGTAATAAAGTTTTTGATGTATTACCTTCACAACCAGCAGTAGTTATTGGATTTGATGGGTTACCAGAAGCGGGTGATACATTTAATGTTATTGATTCAGAAACTAGAGCAAGGGAAATTGCTAATCATCGTAAACAATTAAGACGTGAACAAGAAATGAGAAGTGTACGACATATAACTCTTGATGATATTTCTGAACAAATATCTATTGGTGGAATTAAGGAACTATTTCTTGTTATTAAGGGTGATGTTGCGGGGTCAGTAGAAGCACTTAGTGATTCGTTGCAAAAATTATCAACTAATGAAGTGCGGGTTCATATATTGCATAAAAGTGCAGGAAGTATTACTGAATCTGATGTTATGCTTGCATCGGCTTCGAAAGCGGTTATTATTGGATTTAATACTACAGTATCATCTAATACTATAAAACTTGCAGAAAATGAAAATGTTGAAATTCGTAATTACAATATAATTTATGATTGTATTAATGAAATACAACTTGCATTGGAAGGAATGTTAAAACCTGACATTAAAGAAGAAGTTATAGGAACAGTAGAAGTAAGAAAAATATTTAAAATTGGTAGAGTTGGACAAATCGCAGGATGTTATGTACTTAGTGGGAGAATTGCACGTAATGATAAAATACGTATTTTAAGAAATGGATTACCTATTCATAATAGTGTATTGATGTCTTTAAAACGAAATAAAGATGATGTAAAGGAAGTTGAGCAGAATTATGAATGTGGTATACAAATTGATGGATGGAATGATTTTGAAGAAAATGATATTATTGAGGCTTATAGAATAGTTGAAGTAAAACGGTCATTAAAAACTAATTAATTTATTTTTATAGATATTGTTTTGAATATATTTATTAAATATTAAATATTAAATTATAAAATATAAAAAAAGACTTGTAATTTGAATTACAAGTCTTTTTTATTTTATATAATTAAATTAAATAAAACATAGATATTTAATATAAATAGATATTTAATATAATAGATATTTAATATATCAGTTATATATTTATATTAAAAATATTTCAATTATCAATATTAGTCTGAATTCTTTTTTCTTTTATTGTTGTATCTTCTTTTATAATACTATCATCAATAGTATTAGTATTTTGTTTTTCTTTTTCTAGTTTTTCTAAACGTTCTTTTTCTTTTCGTGCAAGTTTTTCTTTTCTTAATTGATTAAAATCTATTGATTCTGACAATATAACTCCTTCTCTTACTATACCTCGTTCTCTTAAAATTCTTTCTGCATCAATATAACGTTGTTTATTTGGCAACATACCTCTTGATGTTTTTGGTATTTGGTGATAAGGAATAAGTGCTTCCTCTACTTCCATAGGTTTTTCGGGTACTGTAACATAATAACATTTATTTGATGTTAAGTTTAGCCACGGGCCACCTTTTGGTATAGAATAATCAAATACATTTAATATAATTAAAGGAGTTCCAGTTAAAGGAATAGGTTGTTTATTTGTATCATATTTTGCGCCTTTCCCCCAGTTATATATCCATAAGGCATCATCATTAAATTGTCTTATACAAGAATGAGAAACAGGACGACCAGGCATTGAAAATTGATGCATAGCACTCCCGGCAAATTGATGAAAATTAAATGTATATGGCATTTCCCAGGTACTATCTAAAGATGATATACGCAAAAGTTGTCGCCAGACTAATGCATATCTACCAGGGAATGTTGGTGTACGTTCTTTCCCGGTATTTGCAGCTGCAAATCTTACTAAATTTCCATATTCATAACATGCGTAACATTGCATCTTATTACATACAAGTATTAATTTTTCTATTTTTTTTGCGCCCGGATAATCATCAGGGAATATAGAATAAGCACGCATATCATCTATTATAGAATCGGGGACAATAATATCTTGACCGACTCTAAAAAAGGCTAAGTCTTTTCTATTTAAAGTTTCTAGTGTTCTTATATAAGCTTTTCTTAATGTTGCGGAACTATCTTGATATTTATTTTTTATTTTATTTAATATACTTATATCATTTATATGAATAGTTTGATACTTTATTTCTGGATAATTTAAAGAAAATATATCAAAAGTTTCTTCTTGTAATGTATCTTTATTAACCTGTGTTAAAGTTTCTGGTTTAGAATCATTTGAACAAGAAGATAGGATAATCAATATAGTTATAAAATTTATAAAGAATAAAATTTTACGCATTGTTTTGGTTTTGTTTGCCTTTGCCTTAAAAGTTAAAATATTTTTAATATAATGAATTTAATTATAATATTATTATTTTTACTTATATATATATTTAATTTTAATATATCAAATTTATAAAAAAATTATAAAGAATAAATAAAATATAAATAATAGCACTAATTTTATTTAGTGCTATTATTTATTTAGTTCTCTATTATATTATATGAATTATTCAAATAATTAATTTGTTTTTTGCATTACAAAATTTTGGACTGTATCATTAGACGATTTTAAACCTAATTTTATTTCAATAGAAGTTAAAAGTTTTTCTATATCGCTAGTATAATAACGCAATTCAGGATGCATAGTATCTGCTTGTATTTCGCTAATTATTTTTCGTCCGAGTGCAAGTGCACCTTTCAGATCGCCTTTTGCTTCTAGCTGTTTTATTTTAAGTTCAGAAATCTTTGCATTTATCAAATTATAATTTGATACAATTAATGAATACTCTTTAATATTTGTAGCGTTTGCTGCTTCTATTTGATCTTTTATACTTTTAACTTTATTTAATAATGTTTCTAATGTAGCAATTGCGTTATCATATTGTCCAAGCATAACATACATATCAGAAGCATAATTATAGGGACCATATGACCTTCCAATTTCTTCATAATAAATTGTTTCTGGTCTTAATGATTGATTTTTCATTATATCTTCACAAGATTTTATTCCCATTAATGCATATTTTTTGCTTAATTCTTTATTTCCGGCTTGATCATAAATATATGCTATTCTATATTCCATTTCAAATTGCATAGGGAATTTTTTATCTGATATATTTTCACGCATAATATTAACAATTTTTAATGCTTTTTCTTTATCATTTTTCACTTGAATCAAATAATTAGCGTAAGCCAAATATATTTGTCTATATATTTGCATTGAACGTCGATGTACATCATCATAATAAACTTTTGGATTATTCAAATTTCTTAATTTAATACCATATTTAGGTGTTTTTGAATAATTATTTGAATTATCTACATTCATTAATATTTTATCCATTACTTCATCATTATAAACTGAATTATTTAATATTCCTTGCTGAGGTACCGGACATATTCTAACACATAATCCTTCTTGACGGAAGTATTGTTCTAAACCACAAAAAGCATCGCCTCCAACAGATAAAGAATAGTATACTGGACGTTCAAATTTAGTTTGTTTGATAACATCCATAACTAATTTATCTTGTACTCGATATAAGTATATTTGCTTCCCTTTTTCTGTTTGTTGATATGGTTTTCCTAAGAAAGAGAATTCTACTGTTCCTGAATTTAATATATTTTCATCTGTTGTATATTGAGCTAGTATATCTCGTCTTACAGGTATTGATGCGGTTTTAACTTCGCTAAATTCATAGGTTAATGCTTTTGTATCAAGTTCATCATCTATTTGTAAGCTATCATCGGCAAAGCTTAAAGGAACTTTTTTTGCACCCCAAGGCATACGATTTTTTAATGCGTCTATATACCATAATGTATTTCCTAATGATAGATTGCATATTCTAACGTCTCGTCTAACGCCAGCAACATCTTGTACATACCATACGGGGAATGTATCATTATCACCATTTGTAAATATTATTGCATCTTTTTCTACACTTTGTAAAATATTATAAGCATAATCAAAAGGAATATAATTGCCAGCTCTACTATATATTTTTGCACCACCGATAGCCAAGTTTACGGGAACTAATATTAAAGACACAGCTAATACAAGCGAGGTAATAAATATAGAAGATTTCTTTTTAGAGAGCAATTCTATAAAATAATAAGCACACATTCCTATCCACATACACCAGACCATAAACGAGGCTACATAAAAATAATCTCGTTCACGCGGTTGTGGTTCTTGTTGATTTTGGTATAAGGCAGTTAGTACCCCCATTACTAAGAAAGTTGCTAACCAGGTAAATGCCATTTTAGGATCACGTTTGAAATGATAATATAGTCCTATTAAACCAAATAACAGAGGTAAGGCGTAAAAACGTACAGGAAATACATCTTCTACACCTGTTTTATAATTAAGTATATCAGTATCTTCTTTTGAGAACCAAGCGACCCCGGCATCTTGTAAGTCACTTTTACGACCTACAAAATTCCACAAGAAGTATCTAATATACATATGGTTAGTTTGATATTTCCATAGATAAGCAAGTTCACCTTTTGTATTAATATTACTCCAATCGGCTGCACTTACAGTACTACCATCTTTTCTGGTTACAGGTTTACGACCCGGGGGATTCCATTCGCCATAAACATAATTTCCATTATCATCTTTTTTATTATGATATTGAACATAATAATCTTCAGTTTGATATCTACGAGGCCACATAGGAGCATATCCATATTGTTCACGAGCAACATATGAGGCTAAGGAACTAAAATTCTTAGGTGAATTTTCATTCATTGGAGGATTAGCATTAGCACGTATTAAAACATGTGCATATATTGAATAAGAAAATATAACTAATAAGAATCCAAATGTTGATAAAGCAAGGATAGGTTTACTACGACGTAAACTCCACCAGAATAAATATGCTACTCCTGCTATTCCTAATACTGTAATTGTTTGTAAGGCAACACTGTTATAATATGTGTATTCATATGCTTCATTGCGAGAAGCTGAACGCCCCGCTAAAAATGCAGGCAATGAAATTACCACGACCATAAATATTATGTAAAATAATACTAAGGAAACAGCTGACATTATAAAAAATGATTTTAATGTTGTTTCATATTTGCGGAAATATATGATTAATATCATTGTAAATATTACAAGTAATACTGCTTGGTGTAATCCCATAGAGATACCTATTAAATACAATGAAGTTAATATATAACGCTCATGACCGGGATTATCAGCTTCTTGAATCCAACGCATCATTAACCACATAATTAATGTTGTCAAGAATAATATTGTACTATCAGATTCTGATTCTACCGAAACAAACCAAAATGTACCGCTTAATCCAAAAGATATTGCTCCTATAAAAGCAGATCCATGAACTGTTAAAGCATCATTTATATTTTTTATACCTTCTTTGCGAAAGTTATTTATAACCATTACAATAATCAAGTAAAATAAAGCAACAGCGCCAGCAGAAGCTGTTACTGCTAACATATTGCCTCGCCAACCTAAATCTCCAAAGGGAATTATGATTTGAAATAATCTGCCTAACATTGAAAATAATGGCGCACCAGGGGGATGTTGATTTTGTTGCCAAGTCATAGCAGTTAAACGCTCAGCACAATCCCAAAAAGGAACCGAAGGAGATACGGTTAATGCATGAGCTATAAATACAACTAAGAAGGCAATTAATGCAAATATGCGATGAAGAGTAAGATATTCATACTTTTTATCTAGTGGAAGATAATCACTGTTATTCATTTAGTTTTACCTTTTTATAACTTTAATTTAACTATTTACTATTTTATATATGATTAATTTACTATATTTTTGCAAAATATAAAATTCAAAAATAATAAATATTTTGTTTATTCACAAAGAATTATTTGTTTTTATTGTTTTGAATATTTATATATTAAAGATATATATTAAAGAATTTTATAAGAACTTAATTTTTACTTTATATAATAATTCGGTACGATATAGTTCTAATAAATAATATTTATGTATAATAAGAGAATTATTTTTATATTATATAACTATTTTTTCTTTAATTCTTAAAAAAAAATTATATATAAAGTAGATTATAAAAACGAAAGAATAAAAGAATATATATCAATAAAGAACAATATTTTGGGAATGTCCCAGAAGTTGCTTGGAATTTTATAATTTATAATAGGGTAATTATACACCATTAAAAATGTGGTTAAAATATAGAAAAAGTAGAATTTTAACTTATTCAGATATTACAATTATAAAAATATTATAAAATCTTTATTAGAAACTTCTAAAATAATGCAAGATTTATCTAAAATAATATATTAATAAAAATGAAAAAAATGTTTGTTTATTTAAAATAAGTAGTATTGCATTATAATATTACTTTATAATTTTAATTTTCAAATTTTCAATATATTAAAAAGGAGCCATAAAAATGAAAAAAATGTATTTTTTTATTATATTTTTTATTTTATGTTTTTCACCATTATTTGCAGATAGTTTTAGGTGTATTTTTAATGGTAATAAAGATTTTAATGGTGATACAATAGGATTCTATAGGTATAATTGTGCAGGTGATATGTTAATGCTTACTGCAGATAGAGGTAGTAAAATAATTTTAAAAGAATTAAGTTCAGAAACAACAAAAATTTGTACCCCTTTTTCTACAGGATTAGATTGGGATGGATGTTCCTTGGCATATTTTTTATTAGATCCTCCTATGTTTCAAGGAGTAGGTACAGGAGGTTGTTGGATATATAGTTCTAGAGCTTTTCTAAGATTTGAAAATATAAAAGATAATCCAAAAGCAACCAAACTTATAAAAAAAACGCAGGTACCTGATATGAAAGAAACTATTTATTTACCACTTCCAGTAAAGTTTGGTGATTATTTTAATGGTGTTATTATAGCAAATACAGAAACAGAATCAACTAATCATATAATTTATTTTGCTAAGCAAAACGCGCTTGTCAAAATTGACTTAAATAAACCTGATACTATTTTATTAAAAGTTCCTTTCCCTGAAGAACTTTTTCTAATGGGTGAAAATTATTGTGATATGTTATATCATAATATAGATTCTTTGATTTGGTTTTGTGGATATGGTGGAAAAGTAATTGCTTGTTATAATGTTTATACCCAACTTTTAAAAACATTTGATTATAATAATTTACCATTAGGGAAAGATTTTAAAATACATAGTTATTTTACAATGGCAAATTCTCAATTAACGGGTGCAAATACTGTTTTTTTCCTTACTGATAGTTCAACCTTTAAGTTATTAATATTTAATTCTGTAACAAAAAATTGGGATGTAGAAGATATAGGAGTTCCTATTAATTCTGAAATTTTTGATGAAACAAAATTTCCAGAAAATGCTACAGCTTTTCTTTGGCCTTTTAATACTTTTGAGATAGCTGTTTGTTTTAGGCATTATAATAGTAGTTATCATAATACTAGATCCTTTTGTATTTATAATGTAAAAACAAAGCAATGGCGGGATTTTATAATTCCTTTAGATTTATTTGAAGGTTATAGTGAATCTACTGATTATTTTTTGAAACCTAGACAAGTTAGTTGGTTGAAAACAGGTAAGACTATTGGTATTTTGTATGATTATTTTTTAATAGAATATAATCCCTCAGCAGGTGACATATCAGATACTGATGAAGGTATATTTCAAGAAATTGGTATTCGTAAAATTTATCCTAATCCTACTTCAGGTGCTAGCACTGCCGATATAATGTGTTATGTTCAAGATCTTAGTAAGCTTGATATAGGGCTTTATAATTTGTTTGGTCATAAGATACTAGATCTAAACAATAATTATTCTTATAATTCTCTTACTCATACTATAAGTACTACTTTCAAGGTTCCTAAAGGAACTCCCAAAGGTATTTATTATTTAAATGTTCGTAAAGGTACAGAACGAAGGACTCAAGCAATAGTTATAGAATAATAGAATTAATTGTAATTTGTAAATATTTTTAATATATAATTTACTTCTATGACGACTTAATTAATTAAGTCGTCTTTTTTTATTTTATCTTTTAAATTAATTCTTTTTTTGCTCTAATTTACAATTTAGTCTGTTTATTTATATAAATTTCTATTATATAATTAACTTATATTTTTATTATTTTTTATCTTTCCATAATATTTTTAACATTTCTTTAAATATTTTTTCTTTCCCAAAGTTCGTAGGTTTATAATAAACTTTTCGTTTTATATTTGTAGGGAAATAATTTTCTTCAACAAAATGATTTTCATAATCGTGAGGATACTTGTATCCAGCTCCATATCCTTCTTTTTTCATATAATTAGTTGGTGCGTTCCTTAAATGTAAAGGAATATCTAGATATTTAATATTTTTTATATCATTAAGTGCTTCTTCAATTCCTAAATAAGAAGCATTAGATTTAGCACAACATGCGAGATAAGTGACTCCTTGTGCTAGATTTATACGACATTCTGGCATACCTATTATTTGTACTGCTTGAAAAACCGAAACAGCTATACTTAAAGCAAACGGATCAGCGTTTCCTATATCTTCACTTGCAAAAATAACTAATCGTCTTGCAATAAAAATAGGGTCTTCACCAGCATCTAACATTTTAGCAAGCCATAATAAAGCAGCATCAGGGTCTGAACCTCTTAATGATTTTATAAAAGCCGAAATAGTATTGTAATGTTCTTCTCCTTGTTTATCATAAGCAGGCGTTTTTTGTTGTAGTGCTTTTTCAAAAAGAGTTTTATTTAATGTAATAATTTCATCATTTTTTGGATGTAATTTTATTGCTAATTCAACAGCATTTAAGGCAATTCTTGCATCACCACCGGCAATTGTAATTAAAAAATCCCAATCTACGATATTTATTTTTAACTTACTTAAAATAATATCATTATTAATAGCATTATCAATAACTTGTTTTATTTCATCATCTGATAATAAATTTAATTTATAAATTTGACATCTACTAATTAAAGCATTATTTATTTCAAAAGATGGATTTTCAGTTGTAGCTCCTATTAAAGTAATAATTCCGTTTTCTACTGCATGAAGTAAAGCATCTTGTTGTGTTTTATTAAATCTATGTATTTCATCTATAAATAATAGAACTCGTTTCCCACTGTTTTGTAATTCTTTTGCCTTTGCAATAACATTTCTTACTTCTTTTACTCCTGCTTCTATTGCAGAAAGATGATAGAAATTATAGTCAGCCGTTTCCGATATCATAAGCGCAAAAGTTGTTTTACCAACTCCCGGTGGCCCCCAAAATATCATCGATGGGAATTGATGTTTTTCAAAAAATATACGTAATGGTGCATCTTTTCCAATTAAGTGAGTTTGCCCTACCATTTGTTCAATATTTTTTGGTCTTACTCTTTCAGCTAGCGGTTTATAAAGTTCATTATTATTAGTTTCAAAAATTTTATTCATTATTCTGCTTTTATAGAAGTTATTATTTTAGCTTTTGCTGCTTTCCTTGCAGGGAATATTGTTGCTATTATTGATAATCCTAATGAAACAATACATACAATAGTTGTTTCTATATAATTTATTACCATTGGTATTTTATCTATTATATATTTATCACCATTAATTTTTAACCATCCAAAACGATTTTGAGTATATATTAATATAATTGCTAACAATAACCCCGCTATTGTGCCGAAAATTCCTATAATTATTCCTTCACTTATATAAATATTTTGTATCATTTTATCAGTCGCCCCCATAGATTTTAATATAGCTATATCAGAACGTTTTTTTACTACTGTCATAGCAAGTGAGGCGAATATATTAAATACCGCAATTAATAAAATTAAACTTAATATAGAAAATACAGCAACGCGTTCAAACTGCATTACATAATATAATTCACTATTTATATCTGTCCAAGTTAATATAGTTACTTCTTTATTTAGTAAAGATTGTATTTTATTAGCAATAGTTTTAGTTTTATCATTATTAAATAATTTTATATCAATATAAGAAATTATATCTTTATTATTTTGCATTTTTAATAGTCGTTTAGCAGCCTTTGGATGTATATATGCAAGTGTTAAATCATAATCTTTTACATTTAAACTAAAAATAGAACTGACTTTCATTTGAAGAGCATTGGGTATTTGCATAGTTTGAATAGATTTTTCTAATGTATTTGCAGATAATAAATTTACTGTATCATTTTTATGTACACTTAATCTACTAGCTAGCCCATAACCAATAAATATATTATTCTCGTTTTCTATATCACCATATTTATAAAATTTATTATAAAAGTCTTCTAAATATTTACTATTAAAATAAGCAATAGTTTCTACTATATGTATACTATTAGATTTATATATTGCAGCCTTACTAGATATAGCAGGTGAATAACTTTTTATTTCTGGAATTCTATCTAATTTTTTAATAATATTTTTAGTATCAATGTTATTAATATATGCCGAGTTAGATGGGATTATACGTATATTAGGATCTACACTAAGAAGTTGCATTTCTGATATTTGTCTAAATCCATTAAATATAGATAAAACTACTATTAAAGCCGCTACACCTATAGCAATACTTATAATAGATATGAATATTATTATTGTTATAAAATTTATTTTTCGTTCTGCAAAAATGTATTTAAATGCTATTTTAAAGTATAAACTCATATACAAAAATACAAAAAATATCTTGTTTTTTTTATAATAACAATATTTTTAATAAAAAACATTATATTTGTATTATGTTTTATTGAACAAATTATACTTTAAATAAATATGAAACATATAACTTATAAATTATTTATAGTAACAATAATTTTGTTTTTTATCAATATTTTTTATTCTTCTAAATCAAATGCGCAATCAGGGATGAGGTTCGCAGAATTTAATAAACGTTTAGAGTTGTACTTCCATCCTGATTTAGTAAGTGATATAAAAACTGAAATGCCACAATGTGATTTTTTGGTTTGGGGGTGGGATGTAGGAGATTTTTCAAACGATGGAAATAATGATATTGCTTTTTCTATACGTAGGTCGGGATTAAAAAATAATATTATTGATGTTTATTTGTTTGTTGATGTTGAAGGGTTTCTTACAAAAGTTGGCGAATTTCAATTTGAATATTTTGAGTTACCGTTAGAAGTTGGTGTTGCTATAAGAAATAATGTTTGCTTTGTTACTAAAAAATTAAAACAATTTAATTGGGACATAAAAGGATTTAGATTTATTAACGGAGTTTTGGTGAATTATGATAATTATGAGACAAGAAGGTTAGGTAAAATTACACGTGAAACTTATAATAATTATTACAACTTACGTAATACAGAAAAATATTTGAACACAAAAAGTGCTTCTGTATCTTTTTTTGCAGATTATTTGACTATTCCTTCTTATTCTCGTGGTAGATTAATTTATAATGGATTAGCTCAAGGGGCTTATGCTAATTATATTGAATATGTTCCCGAAGGAGCATATTGGCTCAAAGGGCCAGAAGATTTATCTTTTGAAGTAAAATCGGCATATGATTCTGAATATCTATATTTTACTATAAATGTAAAAGATGATTACGTTGTAACACCTTTTTGTGATACTTGTATAAGTGAAAGTATTGAATTATGGTTAGATATAAATGAATACAAAAATAAAGGTGATAGGTTTGCTACGATTCATAATGATATTCCTTTATTTAATAATAAGGCAAAGTCAGGTATATATAAATTTGAAATAAGGGCAGGAAATTTTATAACACAACCTGCAACGATACTTATGAGTTCTAGTGATGAATTGACCTCTATACAAAAACTTGCTGCTTTAAGTGCAAGTGTTGTTTGTGATATAAATGAAGATGGATATTATGCTATTTTGAAAATCCCTTTTACTGTTTTTGGAAAAACAGAAGCGCCTATAAAAAATGATACATTTGTTGAATGGGGATGTTCAGTAAGAGTTATTGATTATGATAATGAATTTAGAGAAGAAGAAAGAACTGTTATGGATATCTCGTCTTTTAAAGCAGAAAATCCTGCTAGTTATGCCTCTTTATTATTTATTCCTGATAATGAAACTTATGGTAATATTTATAATATAATGCAAGATAAAGTAATTGATTATTTACAATGTGTTGGGTTTTAATTAAACTTAAAATATAAAAGTTATATAAAATGATAAAAGTATATAAGTTCGGCGGTTCATTATTAAATAGTGTTATAGGTTTTGAACAATTAACAAAAATAATGCTAAATAGTATAGAAGTTTTAAATAATACTAATACTACTAATAATATTATTGAAAATAAAACTATTATTGTTATTTCTGCTTTTGGTAAAACTACTGCTAAGTTAGGAAGAGCTGCAAAACTAGCTGAACAAGGCTTTTATAATGAAGCGATTAATATAGTAGATGATATATTTAACTATCATATATTATTAAGTAATGAATTAAAATTAAATTCTAATAATATAAAGATATTTAAAGAATTACTTGAAGATATAAAACAACAAATCATTAAATTAATACGTGGTGTTTATATTACACAAGTATTAACGTTACGTACAAAGGATATGATTTTAAGTTTTGGTGAAATAATAGCTTCACAGTTTGTATCTCTATTTTTAATAGATAGAGGTATAAAAAATTTATTCTTTAATATTTCAGAAATATTAGTAACTGACAATAATTTTGGTAATGCAAATCCTAATATATCAGCTACGAAACAGAAATTTATAAAACATTTTATTCCTTTAATAGCTCAAAATAATTGTATAATAACTCAAGGATTTATTGCATCATCTATTACTGGCGAAGTAACAACGATGGGAATGGAAAGTTCTAACTTGACTGCTACAATTATTGCTGGGATACTAAAAGCAGATGAATTTATTATATGGACTGATGTAGAAGGAATTAGAAGCGGCGATCCAAAATTATTTAAAAATACTATACTTCTTAAAAATATTAGTTATGACTTCGCTGAAATATTAGCTTTATATGGAGTAAAATTATTATATCCAAAAATGATAAAATATATGCGACTTTTTGATTTAAGTGTTAAATTTTGCTCAGGAATTAATATAAATGGTGAAAGTACTATGGTTGATAAAAAAGGAGATGACAATAAATATGAAGTCTTAATTTATAAAGAAAATATAACTTTATTATATAAAAAACTAAATAATAATTATGATGATAATTATAATTTAAATATAAATTATGATATAAATTATATATCAAAAACACCGAACAAAATTACACTTATTGCAGATAATATAGAAAGAAACACAAAAAACAATTTAATTATAAATGGTTATAATTGTATTGAAAATATTTGTGGATTAATAGGTATTAATTTATTGGCAAATTGTAATTTAATTGATTATGCAGTACATATTTTAAATGATAAAAATAAAAAATTACTAAATAATATAGAAGAAATTTTAAATGATTATGATGGAATATCAAAAATTTCAAGAAATTATTTTTTTAAAAAAGATAAAGTTAATAGTTAATTATAATTTATAATAAAACATAGAAATAACAATAAAAAATAAAATAAAAAATATATTATGAAAAAAACTAAAGGTATTATTCTTGCCGGTGGCCGAGGTACTCGTCTTTATCCTTTGTCTAAAATTTATAGTAAACAACTTATTGCTGTTTATGATAAGCCTATGATATATTATCCTTTTACAATGTTGCTTTCCGTTGGAATTAGTGAAATACTAATTATTGCTGATCAGTTTACATTGAAGTTTTATAAAACTTTATTTAGTGATGGTAATCAATTAGGTATTAAAGTTGAATATGCCTTACAAGATAACCCCAATGGAATTGCTGAAGCATTTATAATAGGTGAAAAATTTATAGGAAATGATAATGTTGCTCTAATTTTAGGTGATAATATATTTTATGGTGATATAAAATTCTTTAATGATGCATTCAAAAAAAATATACAATCTACTATTTTTGCTATTTATGTAAATGAACCTGAAAGGTATGGAGTTGTTAAATTTGATAAAAATGGACAACCAATAGATATTATAGAAAAACCTAAAGAATTTGTATCTAATTATGCAGTGCCCGGATTTTATATATATGATAGTTCAGTGGTAAATGTAGCTAAATCGTTAAAACCATCTCCAAGAGGTGAACTTGAAATTACTGATATAAATAAATATTATTTGAAAAATAATAATATTAATGTTATAAAAATAAAACAAGGTATTACTTGGTTAGATTGTGGAACGCCAGATTCTTTGTTAAGTGCTAGTAGTTTTATTGCCTCTATTGAAAAACGACAAGGAGAAAAAATAGGTTGTCCAGAAGAAGCAGTACTAAATCAAAAATTTATAAATATTGAAAAATTTAAGCAATATATAGATACTTTACCTAATTGTGAATACAAAAAATATCTTGAAAATGTTGCAGATAAAACAAAAATAGAACAATTAATAAAATAATTTTTATATTATAATTAAATTTTATTTATATTTTTATGTGGATATCCAAAAATAATTTTATTAGAATTATATTAATTTACGCTGTTTTTTTTATTATTAGCGCTTGGATGTTTTCAAAATTAGAAAATTTAAAAATAATAATTATTTTATTTGTATTATTAGTAGTTATTATCTCTTTTTTTGTTTATAAATATATTGAAAAAACAACAACGATATCTATAGAAAAAATAAATAGAGACGCAAAAAAAATTATTGATGTGTATTATAACACTAATATTATTAATAATATTAATAATAAATTTTATGAAAAAAATACAAGTGAATTAGAATTATTAAAAATAAATTTTGACTTAATAGTTAAGTATATTAATGACTTAGAAGATAAAATTAAAAAATTAGAGCAAATAAAAAAAGATTTTGTTTTGAATGTGTCTCATGAACTAAAAACACCACTCACTGCTATAAATGGATTTATTGAAACTTTAGAAGATGAAATAAATGAAAATAAAAATAATATAGCTTCCGAAATATTAAAAACTAGTCAAGATTATATTGTAATAATAAAAAGACATACCCATAGATTAATTTCTATCGTACAAGACCTATTAATTCTTTCTGAATTAGAATACTCAAATATTCCTCTTACAAAAACTAAGACTAATGTAAAAATACTATTACAAAGTTTTATTCATATGTTTTCTCAAAGGTTAGAAGAAAAAAAATTAAAATTAGAAATACACTTTGCCGAAAATTTTGATACAATGAATATAGATACTTTTATGTTTGAACAAATTTTTATAAATTTAATAGATAATGCAATAAAATATTCCGATAAAGGAACTATTTATATAAAGGCGTCAACCGATGGTGAATTTGCAATTTTTTCAGTGAAAGATGAAGGTATTGGTATAAAAAAAGAAGCTAAAACTAGACTATTTGAAAGATTTTATACAGGAGATAAGTCACGTGTTCGTAGTACAGGCGGAACAGGACTGGGATTATCTATAGTCAAACATTCAGTATTACGTTATGGAGGCGAAATCGAGGTTAAAAGTGAATTAGGAAAAGGGACAGAATTTAATATAAAATTACCCGTCAATTGATAATTAATCTATTTAATAACTTATTTTATTACTACTTAAAAAAGAACTATAAATGTATTTATAGTTCTTTTTTGTATTTATAACGTAATTTTTTTTGATATTAATTTCATATTAATATTATCTATTTAAATAATTTTTATATTCATATTGTAGTATAAAAAAAAAAGTAATTGATAAATTTTATACTTTTTAAAAATTTATTAACAAATATCAACAAAATAGTGTCAATATTATTAGGTAAAAAAATATTATAATTAAAAAAAGTCAATAAATATAAACAAAAGAATATAAACTTTATTAGAATAAAAAAGTTAATAAATAATTAAAACAATAAAAAATAATTCTAAATAAATAATATAAATTATATAATATAAAAAGAGAATTATAATTTATAATTCAGTATATATTTTAAATTGATTTAGTTTAATTTAATAAAAAAATGATAATAAAATATAATAAATAATCAAATAAAAAATAAATAGAGGTGTTTATGCTAAGAAGATTAATTAACACGTTAATTTTTTTATTATTACTTACAATAAGTAATTTAAGTATGGATCTAATAGCTAGTGATGAGGTTTATGTTGGCTATCCTTATACTTCATCGTATGGATATTATTTACCATATTATTATCCGTATAGTGTAACAGAATTTATAGTTCATAAAGATGAATTAGGAAGTGTTCCACGTACATTAGAAAATATGTCTTTTTTAGTTTATTCAATGACTCGTAGTTCAACATGGCAAATGGGTGATGTATCAATTTATATACGTCATACAACAGATTCCATTTTAACGGCTGGTACATATTCAGAGAACGATTTAGCTAATTATACATTAGTCTGGGGCGAACAACCATTAGATATACGAGGTTGGTATCGTGAATGGAAAACATTTATGTTTGATAGTCCTTTTGAATATAATGGCAAAGATCATATAAAAATATTAATGCGTCATCGTAATACTGCCAGTGTCAACGCATATTATTATTATGCAACAACTTATGTATATGGTCGTGGTAATTTAATGAGAAGTGGATATAGTTCCAATATGCTACCTCCCACATCGTATAGTTCTGTATATACTTACCGTCCTTTTATAGTATTTAATCGTCCGGATGGTGCTCCATATAACTGGACTCCAATTTCAGATAGTGAACACGCACTTGCCTGTTTATATAGTCCTAGATTTAGTGGTGGTTCTACAACTAGTTTATATATGAATTATAACGCTGGCGCAACAGAATGTATATATACTCCTAATACTTTAGGTAATAAACCAAGAAGAATAGATAAAATAAGATGGTATACATATAGCCGTAGCGGTTCTGTTGGTGATAAATCATATCCATTTAGGTTATATTTAAAAAATTCAGATATAATTTCCTTAGGTTATGGTTCTACTAGCGGTCTTACAGTAGATTCCACTGGTTATACAAAAGTATTTGAAGGTTCTTATACGTTAACTAATCAATATGGTTGTTCTTGGATAGATATAGATTTAGATACTCCATTTTATTATGATGGTTCATCTAATCTACATATGCTTCATGTTATAGATGCTGGTAATATTGGTTATAGAACTGGCTATTATAATTTCTATACATTCTATTGTCCAACTGGTACTCTTCGATATACATATAGTACTTATTATCCTAATTGGAATTATGGAAATTATTATTTACCAGTAACTGATTTTGTTGGTCCGGAACTTAGTTTTGATAATGTAGTTTGTGATGGAAATAATGAAATAGAAGTAGGTTGGCCTTATACTTCATCATATGGATATTATTTTCCATATTATTCTTATAGATATTCTGTAACAGAATTTGTAGTCCATAAAAATGAATTACAAAACACACCACAATTAATAAAGACTTTGGCTATGTTAAAGAATTCAATGGGTCTAGGTAGAATTAGTTATGGTGATGTAACAATGAAGAATGTATCAATCTTTATGAAACAAAGTATTGATTCCACATTATCAACAAGTACCTCTCCTTCTAGTGGTACTATTGTCAATGGTAGTAGAATAAATGCAGGTGGTCCTGTAGATACTTCTGCTGCATCAGGTTATGTAAAAATATGGGGTACAAGAGATTTAAATATCGGTGGTGGTTATGATGATTGGTTAGTCTATAATTTAGATACTCCATTTGATTATGATGGTACTTCTCATATAAAGATATTAATAATGTATGATAGAGATACTAGTATATCAGTTAATAATTATTATTATTATTATACATCATATTTTACTGGTGGTCCAGTATGTCGATATGCATATAATAATAATTATTTTCCTACTAGCTGGAATGGTACCTTCTATTATAGACCATATATAGTATTTAATAAAGCATTATATAATGCAAATAACAGTGTTGAAACTCGTATGTGGCAAAATAAGATAAAAGGAGATACAGTAGAAATATTGACACATCCAACTACAAGTGGTGGTTCTACAACTAGTTTTTATTTATATAGTAGTATTCCTTCTAATTATACGAATCGTTTAACATCAGAGATTTTATATACTGCTTCAGCATTAGGCGGGAAACCACGTATGATAAGCAAGATTGCCTTTTTGGTATATAGTCGTAGTGGTTCAGTAGGTCAGCAATCTAATCCCTTTGAATTATATTTGAAAAATACTACTCGTGGTTGTTTATATAGTGGTTCAAATCAATATATAGATTTAACAGATTATAAAAAAGTATTTACTGGTAATTATATTTTACAAGACCTACCAAGTGGTTCTTGGTTAGAACTTACCTTAGATGAACCATTCTATTATGATGGCGAAAGTGATATAGGTTTAATTTTCCAACCTTTATCGGGGACTAATTATAATTATAATTATTATACTTTTGCAACATATTATAAATTTAGTTATGCTATGCGTTATGCAACTTCATATAGTTATGCTTACTATAATACTAATAATTCTTATACACCTTGTATAAAATTTATAGGTAATGAAGTTCCTCCAAGACATACTTATGTTGGTTCTGTTGCTACTCAATTCACTGGTCGTTGTCCATCTGGTTCCAAAGATGTTCCTATTTTAGGCTTAAAAGTATCAACACGTAAAGTTTTTGCTCCTTTTATCACAATGAATTCAATAGAATTTGATGGTAAAATGTCTGTATCAAATAATCAAGTCTTAGTAGCAAGATGCTATTATACTTATGACGATGAATTTTCTACCGAGAATCAATATGGTGAACCAATTATTGTTACACGAAATAATGTCAATAGCTTGGTATTTTCAGATAACATTCCATTAGCAAAGTCTACATATTTTTGGTTAGCTTATGATATTGCCGAAGTAGTTCCCGAAGGTATACCAATAGATGCTTCTGTTACACGTTTTATTTTAGGTCAAGAAGGTGAAGAAACTATTTATACTCCAAGGGATGCTGATCCAGGTGGTAATAAGACTGTACATTCACCATTATTAAAAGATATTTATACAGTAGGTATGGATGAAAATGCTGATTATTCCAAATTATCTACTTTAGCCTTAGATTATACTGAATTGGGTATAAAACAAGATATTACTATTAGAGTTATTACAGATATTATTGATGATAGTGTTGCATATTTTGGTGTTAATCCTTTTAAAGGTGATTATAAAATTAAATTAGTTCCTTATTCAGATAATAGTACAATCACAATAACAGCTGGCAGGAAGTTAGAAAACAGTTATTTAGAATTACATAATTGTCATAATTTTACTATCGATGGTGACAAAAATAAATTATCAATAGTTGCTCCTAATGGTTGTATAAAATTAAATAATTCAAATAACTTTACAATAACTTCTACTAATCTTGCGGGCTATGAATTAAAGAATGTTAATTCTAATGGTATAACTTTACTTAATAGCTCTAATATAAATATAAATAATAATAATATCGGTTCATGTTATGAAGGTATTAATATAGGATCATCTCGTGACCTCATAATCAATAATAATGAATTAGGAGATGTTTCAAATTTAAAAACAGTTACTACAGGTTTAACACTTAAAGATGTATCTGGATTAAATTTATCATTAAATAGGTTTATCAATTTATATAGTGATGATTATGATGTTATCGGATTAAAAATAATTGGTAGTTCTCCTGATGATATGCGTCTTAATATCATTAATAATACATTTAATAGTTTATCATCAAATAAAGGTGATGTTATTGGTATTCTCTTAGATAATGCCCATGGTGTTTCGATTTTACATAATACTGTTTATATCTATAGGAATTCCATAGGTAATACTTTATTAGGATATCTTAATTCATCAGTTTTATATGAAAGTACTCCATCTTCTTCAATAAATTTATGTAATAATGTCTTTTATAATAGTTTAGGTGGCGGTGAAGTTGATGCTATTTTCTATACAAACAATACAAATTTATCTAATCCTTTTAAAGAATTACGTGGTAATGTTTATTATAGTTTTAAGTCTTTTGCTGCAAATTCTTCCTTAGGAACACTTAATTTTGGAGAATGGAAGTCTTACTTAAATGCTTTAGGTTTGCCTGATGGTTTTAATGAGCTTAATTCTTATTGGTATGATGATTTAGATTCTACCGGGGTTCATACTTTTACTTTATTATCTTCTACAGATTGTCATTTAGATGGTCCTGCAACAGTTGATCCTGGTTTTTTCGTTCCTGTTCATAGTTCAGTTTTATTTGATATTGATGGCGAGTCACGTGGTTCAGGTTATACTACTTCTGGCTCTGATCATGTTGATTTATATTATTTGGATTTAGAAACAGATTATCCATCTAGTGCTTATGATAGTACTCGTGAATCTGTTACCTCATTAGATTTATGTGATAATAGTCGAGATGAATTATTCTTACAATATGAGAAGGAATTTATCAATTGGAAAGATGGTGTTTTAAGACATTATCATCCTAAGACTGAAAATATTTGGGTAAGAATTCCTTTTGGTAGTGAGAATTCTCCTGGCAGGTATGATACATTAAATAATAATCCTGATTTTCATATAGTAGATGGTCGTATTTATTGTAATGAGTTATCTTATCTTTATTCTGGTAATTATAGAGTTTATTCTAAATTAGGAATCAATTATTTTGTTTCCAAAGATATTCCTGTTACAATTACTTGTCCGTTGGTTATTTTGGAACATCCTGTTGATACAATTTTAGCATGTAGTAATGCTGGTGAAATTCTTTTATCGGCAGAATTATATGGTAGTTATACATCTTTACATTGGGAGTACAAAAAATTAGGAAGTACACGTTGGGAATCCATTGAAGGAGCTAAAGATTTAACCTTGCGATTATATTCTAGTACTCCTGAAGAATTACGTTCTATCTCAGGCGAGTATCGTTTACGTATTAAAACCCCTGGTGTTTGTGGTTCAGTTCCTTTATTGTATACTAATAGTAGTTTAGTTTTAGAAGGTTATCCTGTTACCGACGCTACTATAAGTTCAGATTATAGTAGTTCTGAATTAGAAAGTTTATGTGAAGGAAGTGAAGTTGTTTTACGTGCATCATCAGACGGTACTGCTACAGGTTATATTTGGCAGAAATATAATGATGTAAGTGGCGAATTTGAAGCATTATCTTCAGTAGTCAATCCTACTGTTTTAGAAAAAGAATTTAAGATAGTTTCAACAGTTCGAGAAGATGCTGGTATTTATCGTTGTTTAGTACAAGGTCCTTCCTTATGTGAGACAGGTTCATTTGCAATTAGTAATGAGCTTACACTTGATATAACAGTTACTGCTAAGATATTAGAGGAGCCTGAGTCTTTAGTGGTATGTCATGGTTCTACACATGCATCCTTTGTTCCAGTTATCAGTGGCGATGTTACTTATCAATGGTATAAGGATGGTCATAAAGTTCCTGGTGCTACCAATGCTCGCTTATCATTTTATCATGAAATCGTTCCACGTTTTGATAGCTTGTTAAACAAGATAGTTTATGATACCACAGGAGTTCAATTTGAAGATGCTGGTTTATATCAATTAGAGATAAGTTATATCAATTGTGCAGGTGATTTAGATACTATGTATACCCGTGAAGTTCAATTATATGTAAGTGGTCTTACAGAGATTGTCAATAGTACTAGTTTTATTTATGGCTTTAGGAGTGGTTATGGAATTTTAGAAGTAGAAGCTAATGTTTTAGGTGATGATGTTCCATTACATTATCAATGGTATCGTAATTATAGTAATGGTTATTCAGAAAAGATAGAAAATGGTCCTCGTTTTAAGGGTGCTACTAGTGCACGTTTAATTATAACTTCTTTAGAAGATAATGACTTCAATGATTTAAGTAATAGTTATGATTATTATTATTGTGCTGTTACTGGAGCATGTAATACTGTTTTAAGTACTGGTTCATTAATCAAGGTAGTTCCTGAGATTGTAATCAACACTGAGCCTTATTCTCAAGAGAAATGTTTATTAGATGATGTAGAATTTACTGTGGATGCTGCTCCTAGTGAAGTTACTGAGCCTATAACTTATCAATGGTATAAAGATGGTATTGTTTTAAAAGACGATTCAAGGATAAAAGGTAGTAAAACTTCTAAGTTATCTATTAGTTCAATTTCTACTAGTGATATAGGTGTTTATTATGTAGATGTACAATATGTTAATTTATCAGCAGGTATCATTAGTACAGATGTTACTTTAAGTGTAGAAGAACCACCAATAATAGAAACACAACCCACAGATATCAAGGTTGATTTATTAACAGATAAAGAATTTACTTTAACAGTAAAGGTTAAGGATCAAACACCTGGTTATCTATGTGAATATCAATGGTATAAGGATGGTATTGCTATTCCTAATGCTACTGATTCTTATTATTTTGTTTCTAATGCAGTTTTATCTGATGCTGGTAAGTATTATGTTTTAATCACTAGTCTTAGAGGTTGTGGTGAGACTCAATCATCTGAGGTTACAGTTGATGTAATAGATACTTATTTATCAGATTATGGTTTATCTAATACTTTAGATATTATCTCCATTTTACCAAGTCCTGCAAGTTATAAAACTCTTTTAACTTATAGTTTAAGTCGTAATGATTTAGTTACAGTAAGTATTTTAGATATTACAGGTCGTCATTTAGGTACATTATACAATGGTTTAGGTATCAAAGGTAATAATGAATTAACATTAAATTTAGAAAACTATATTAGTGGTACTTATTATTTATTGTTAGAATCTAATGATAAACGAGTATTACGTTCTATAATAATAGCTAAATAATATAAATAATTAAATATAAATATCGGATATTAAGATTAATTAAAAATTAATCTATAAAAAAGCATAGAACTCCTTTTATAGCCCATCTCAAGATGGGCTATTTTTTTATTTTAAAATATTTTAAGTTAAGTATTTATATAATATAAAAGAGTATGTATAGTAAATTAAATTTAACTATAACTATAACTATAACTATCTAAAATATAATTATCTACTTAAACGGGATCAAATATTTTCTTTTATTTATTCTACTGCAGTATCTTTTCTTTCTAGTTAAAATTATAATAAAATACTAAAAATATTAAATATTTATACTTGGTTAGTTTAATTTATATTAAAATTTATTATCATAATTTTTTTATTTAATTAATCAAAAAATGTATAATAAATTATATTTATTCATTAAATTTAAAAAAATATAATTTGTAAAAAAATATACTATTTATTCTTGTAATATATATTATGATATCATAATATGTATTTTAAATGTTGAAAAAATATAATATTAAATGAAATTATATATAAAATTATTTTTTCAAAATTTGTTGTCTTTAATTTCTTTATTTTATTGATAGATATAGGGTGATATGTTTTTGTTTACATTTATTTTCGCATATTAACTAAGTGATTTATTAAATTATTTTACATTATTTATATAAATTATTATTATAAAATATATTTTTTTTATTAAAAATTTTGTATATTTGTTTTGTGTATCTATGTTAAAATGTATTAACCCTATTTTATATTTTAATTATATAATATGATAAATAAAAACATATTTTATGTTTTTTATGTATTTTATATATTTAGGTAATTTTAAACATATTAATGTAATATGACATAATAAATATAAAAAATAATATAATGATATAAATAATAACAATATATTTTGATAGTAGTTTTAATTATAATATAATTTTAATTTTAATATGAAATTTTATTTAATAAAAAATAAATAGAGGTGTTTATGCTAAGAAGATTAATTAACACGTTAATTTTTTTATTATTACTTACAATAAGTAATTTAAGTATGGATCTAATAGCTAGTGATGAGGTTTATGTTGGCTATCCTTATACTTCATCGTATGGATATTATTTACCATATTATTATCCGTATAGTGTAACAGAATTTATAGTTCATAAAGATGAATTAGGAAGTGTTCCACGTACATTAGAAAATATGTCTTTTTTAGTTTATTCAATGACTCGTAGTTCAACATGGCAAATGGGTGATGTATCAATTTATATACGTCATACAACAGATTCCATTTTAACGGCTGGTACATATTCAGAGAACGATTTAGCTAATTATACATTAGTCTGGGGCGAACAACCATTAGATATACGAGGTTGGTATCGTGAATGGAAAACATTTATGTTTGATAGTCCTTTTGAATATAATGGCAAAGATCATATAAAAATATTAATGCGTCATCGTAATACTGCCAGTGTCAACGCATATTATTATTATGCAACAACTTATGTATATGGTCGTGGTAATTTAATGAGAAGTGGATATAGTTCCAATATGCTACCTCCCACATCGTATAGTTCTGTATATACTTACCGTCCTTTTATAGTATTTAATCGTCCGGATGGTGCTCCATATAACTGGACTCCAATTTCAGATAGTGAACACGCACTTGCCTGTTTATATAGTCCTAGATTTAGTGGTGGTTCTACAACTAGTTTATATATGAATTATAACGCTGGCGCAACAGAATGTATATATACTCCTAATACTTTAGGTAATAAACCAAGAAGAATAGATAAAATAAGATGGTATACATATAGCCGTAGCGGTTCTGTTGGTGATAAATCATATCCATTTAGGTTATATTTAAAAAATTCAGATATAATTTCCTTAGGTTATGGTTCTACTAGCGGTCTTACAGTAGATTCCACTGGTTATACAAAAGTATTTGAAGGTTCTTATACGTTAACTAATCAATATGGTTGTTCTTGGATAGATATAGATTTAGATACTCCATTTTATTATGATGGTTCATCTAATCTACATATGCTTCATGTTATAGATGCTGGTAATATTGGTTATAGAACTGGCTATTATAATTTCTATACATTCTATTGTCCAACTGGTACTCTTCGATATACATATAGTACTTATTATCCTAATTGGAATTATGGAAATTATTATTTACCAGTAACTGATTTTGTTGGTCCGGAACTTAGTTTTGATAATGTAGTTTGTGATGGAAATAATGAAATAGAAGTAGGTTGGCCTTATACTTCATCATATGGATATTATTTTCCATATTATTCTTATAGATATTCTGTAACAGAATTTGTAGTCCATAAAAATGAATTACAAAACACACCACAATTAATAAAGACTTTGGCTATGTTAAAGAATTCAATGGGTCTAGGTAGAATTAGTTATGGTGATGTAACAATGAAGAATGTATCAATCTTTATGAAACAAAGTATTGATTCCACATTATCAACAAGTACCTCTCCTTCTAGTGGTACTATTGTCAATGGTAGTAGAATAAATGCAGGTGGTCCTGTAGATACTTCTGCTGCATCAGGTTATGTAAAAATATGGGGTACAAGAGATTTAAATATCGGTGGTGGTTATGATGATTGGTTAGTCTATAATTTAGATACTCCATTTGATTATGATGGTACTTCTCATATAAAGATATTAATAATGTATGATAGAGATACTAGTATATCAGTTAATAATTATTATTATTATTATACATCATATTTTACTGGTGGTCCAGTATGTCGATATGCATATAATAATAATTATTTTCCTACTAGCTGGAATGGTACCTTCTATTATAGACCATATATAGTATTTAATAAAGCATTATATAATGCAAATAACAGTGTTGAAACTCGTATGTGGCAAAATAAGATAAAAGGAGATACAGTAGAAATATTGACACATCCAACTACAAGTGGTGGTTCTACAACTAGTTTTTATTTATATAGTAGTATTCCTTCTAATTATACGAATCGTTTAACATCAGAGATTTTATATACTGCTTCAGCATTAGGCGGGAAACCACGTATGATAAGCAAGATTGCCTTTTTGGTATATAGTCGTAGTGGTTCAGTAGGTCAGCAATCTAATCCCTTTGAATTATATTTGAAAAATACTACTCGTGGTTGTTTATATAGTGGTTCAAATCAATATATAGATTTAACAGATTATAAAAAAGTATTTACTGGTAATTATATTTTACAAGACCTACCAAGTGGTTCTTGGTTAGAACTTACCTTAGATGAACCATTCTATTATGATGGCGAAAGTGATATAGGTTTAATTTTCCAACCTTTATCGGGGACTAATTATAATTATAATTATTATACTTTTGCAACATATTATAAATTTAGTTATGCTATGCGTTATGCAACTTCATATAGTTATGCTTACTATAATACTAATAATTCTTATACACCTTGTATAAAATTTATAGGTAATGAAGTTCCTCCAAGACATACTTATGTTGGTTCTGTTGCTACTCAATTCACTGGTCGTTGTCCATCTGGTTCCAAAGATGTTCCTATTTTAGGCTTAAAAGTATCAACACGTAAAGTTTTTGCTCCTTTTATCACAATGAATTCAATAGAATTTGATGGTAAAATGTCTGTATCAAATAATCAAGTCTTAGTAGCAAGATGCTATTATACTTATGACGATGAATTTTCTACCGAGAATCAATATGGTGAACCAATTATTGTTACACGAAATAATGTCAATAGCTTGGTATTTTCAGATAACATTCCATTAGCAAAGTCTACATATTTTTGGTTAGCTTATGATATTGCCGAAGTAGTTCCCGAAGGTATACCAATAGATGCTTCTGTTACACGTTTTATTTTAGGTCAAGAAGGTGAAGAAACTATTTATACTCCAAGGGATGCTGATCCAGGTGGTAATAAGACTGTACATTCACCATTATTAAAAGATATTTATACAGTAGGTATGGATGAAAATGCTGATTATTCCAAATTATCTACTTTAGCCTTAGATTATACTGAATTGGGTATAAAACAAGATATTACTATTAGAGTTATTACAGATATTATTGATGATAGTGTTGCATATTTTGGTGTTAATCCTTTTAAAGGTGATTATAAAATTAAATTAGTTCCTTATTCAGATAATAGTACAATCACAATAACAGCTGGCAGGAAGTTAGAAAACAGTTATTTAGAATTACATAATTGTCATAATTTTACTATCGATGGTGACAAAAATAAATTATCAATAGTTGCTCCTAATGGTTGTATAAAATTAAATAATTCAAATAACTTTACAATAACTTCTACTAATCTTGCGGGCTATGAATTAAAGAATGTTAATTCTAATGGTATAACTTTACTTAATAGCTCTAATATAAATATAAATAATAATAATATCGGTTCATGTTATGAAGGTATTAATATAGGATCATCTCGTGACCTCATAATCAATAATAATGAATTAGGAGATGTTTCAAATTTAAAAACAGTTACTACAGGTTTAACACTTAAAGATGTATCTGGATTAAATTTATCATTAAATAGGTTTATCAATTTATATAGTGATGATTATGATGTTATCGGATTAAAAATAATTGGTAGTTCTCCTGATGATATGCGTCTTAATATCATTAATAATACATTTAATAGTTTATCATCAAATAAAGGTGATGTTATTGGTATTCTCTTAGATAATGCCCATGGTGTTTCGATTTTACATAATACTGTTTATATCTATAGGAATTCCATAGGTAATACTTTATTAGGATATCTTAATTCATCAGTTTTATATGAAAGTACTCCATCTTCTTCAATAAATTTATGTAATAATGTCTTTTATAATAGTTTAGGTGGCGGTGAAGTTGATGCTATTTTCTATACAAACAATACAAATTTATCTAATCCTTTTAAAGAATTACGTGGTAATGTTTATTATAGTTTTAAGTCTTTTGCTGCAAATTCTTCCTTAGGAACACTTAATTTTGGAGAATGGAAGTCTTACTTAAATGCTTTAGGTTTGCCTGATGGTTTTAATGAGCTTAATTCTTATTGGTATGATGATTTAGATTCTACCGGGGTTCATACTTTTACTTTATTATCTTCTACAGATTGTCATTTAGATGGTCCTGCAACAGTTGATCCTGGTTTTTTCGTTCCTGTTCATAGTTCAGTTTTATTTGATATTGATGGCGAGTCACGTGGTTCAGGTTATACTACTTCTGGCTCTGATCATGTTGATTTATATTATTTGGATTTAGAAACAGATTATCCATCTAGTGCTTATGATAGTACTCGTGAATCTGTTACCTCATTAGATTTATGTGATAATAGTCGAGATGAATTATTCTTACAATATGAGAAGGAATTTATCAATTGGAAAGATGGTGTTTTAAGACATTATCATCCTAAGACTGAAAATATTTGGGTAAGAATTCCTTTTGGTAGTGAGAATTCTCCTGGCAGGTATGATACATTAAATAATAATCCTGATTTTCATATAGTAGATGGTCGTATTTATTGTAATGAGTTATCTTATCTTTATTCTGGTAATTATAGAGTTTATTCTAAATTAGGAATCAATTATTTTGTTTCCAAAGATATTCCTGTTACAATTACTTGTCCGTTGGTTATTTTGGAACATCCTGTTGATACAATTTTAGCATGTAGTAATGCTGGTGAAATTCTTTTATCGGCAGAATTATATGGTAGTTATACATCTTTACATTGGGAGTACAAAAAATTAGGAAGTACACGTTGGGAATCCATTGAAGGAGCTAAAGATTTAACCTTGCGATTATATTCTAGTACTCCTGAAGAATTACGTTCTATCTCAGGCGAGTATCGTTTACGTATTAAAACCCCTGGTGTTTGTGGTTCAGTTCCTTTATTGTATACTAATAGTAGTTTAGTTTTAGAAGGTTATCCTGTTACCGACGCTACTATAAGTTCAGATTATAGTAGTTCTGAATTAGAAAGTTTATGTGAAGGAAGTGAAGTTGTTTTACGTGCATCATCAGACGGTACTGCTACAGGTTATATTTGGCAGAAATATAATGATGTAAGTGGCGAATTTGAAGCATTATCTTCAGTAGTCAATCCTACTGTTTTAGAAAAAGAATTTAAGATAGTTTCAACAGTTCGAGAAGATGCTGGTATTTATCGTTGTTTAGTACAAGGTCCTTCCTTATGTGAGACAGGTTCATTTGCAATTAGTAATGAGCTTACACTTGATATAACAGTTACTGCTAAGATATTAGAGGAGCCTGAGTCTTTAGTGGTATGTCATGGTTCTACACATGCATCCTTTGTTCCAGTTATCAGTGGCGATGTTACTTATCAATGGTATAAGGATGGTCATAAAGTTCCTGGTGCTACCAATGCTCGCTTATCATTTTATCATGAAATCGTTCCACGTTTTGATAGCTTGTTAAACAAGATAGTTTATGATACCACAGGAGTTCAATTTGAAGATGCTGGTTTATATCAATTAGAGATAAGTTATATCAATTGTGCAGGTGATTTAGATACTATGTATACCCGTGAAGTTCAATTATATGTAAGTGGTCTTACAGAGATTGTCAATAGTACTAGTTTTATTTATGGCTTTAGGAGTGGTTATGGAATTTTAGAAGTAGAAGCTAATGTTTTAGGTGATGATGTTCCATTACATTATCAATGGTATCGTAATTATAGTAATGGTTATTCAGAAAAGATAGAAAATGGTCCTCGTTTTAAGGGTGCTACTAGTGCACGTTTAATTATAACTTCTTTAGAAGATAATGACTTCAATGATTTAAGTAATAGTTATGATTATTATTATTGTGCTGTTACTGGAGCATGTAATACTGTTTTAAGTACTGGTTCATTAATCAAGGTAGTTCCTGAGATTGTAATCAACACTGAGCCTTATTCTCAAGAGAAATGTTTATTAGATGATGTAGAATTTACTGTGGATGCTGCTCCTAGTGAAGTTACTGAGCCTATAACTTATCAATGGTATAAAGATGGTATTGTTTTAAAAGACGATTCAAGGATAAAAGGTAGTAAAACTTCTAAGTTATCTATTAGTTCAATTTCTACTAGTGATATAGGTGTTTATTATGTAGATGTACAATATGTTAATTTATCAGCAGGTATCATTAGTACAGATGTTACTTTAAGTGTAGAAGAACCACCAATAATAGAAACACAACCCACAGATATCAAGGTTGATTTATTAACAGATAAAGAATTTACTTTAACAGTAAAGGTTAAGGATCAAACACCTGGTTATCTATGTGAATATCAATGGTATAAGGATGGTATTGCTATTCCTAATGCTACTGATTCTTATTATTTTGTTTCTAATGCAGTTTTATCTGATGCTGGTAAGTATTATGTTTTAATCACTAGTCTTAGAGGTTGTGGTGAGACTCAATCATCTGAGGTTACAGTTGATGTAATAGATACTTATTTATCAGATTATGGTTTATCTAATACTTTAGATATTATCTCCATTTTACCAAGTCCTGCAAGTTATAAAACTCTTTTAACTTATAGTTTAAGTCGTAATGATTTAGTTACAGTAAGTATTTTAGATATTACAGGTCGTCATTTAGGTACATTATACAATGGTTTAGGTATCAAAGGTAATAATGAATTAACATTAAATTTAGAAAACTATATTAGTGGTACTTATTATTTATTGTTAGAATCTAATGATAAACGAGTATTACGTTCTATAATAATAGCTAAATAATATAAATAATTAAATATAAATATCGGATATTAAGATTAATTAAAAATTAATCTATAAAAAAGCATAGAACTCCTTTTATAGCCCATCTCAAGATGGGCTATTTTTTTATAAAGTAATATAGTTTATAAAAAAAATAATATATTTGCAATTACTTAGTTTTTAATTTTTATTTGAATTTTATAGAAATAATATGATTGCTAATAATAATAATAATA
>CAYYIP010000003.1:0-28127 GCA_964472015.1 uncultured Hyphomicrobiales bacterium
ATATAATATTGTTTTATCTTATTCTAAAAGCGTTTTATATTTATTTATATTAAGGTAAAAATTCTTCAGATAGAATAATAGATCTATTTTTACTATACCCCTTTATTTTTTGTATATTTTCTTCTATTCTATTTATATAATTTTCTGGTATCTCTTCTTTTAATGTATTAATAACTGTTTTATCGTCTTTTTTTGTATCTTCTGCAATATTTACAATATTTTTATATATAGACTTAGGTAAAGCATCATTTTCTATTGCGTTATTTAATTTATTTATATAATTTATATTAGAATCATCTGTTTTATTAAATAAAGACTCTAAAGACTTTAATAATCCTTTTATATTTTTCTTTGCTTTAATTCTTATATCATTCTTATTTATTGTTTTTGTAACATTTTTTGCATCAATTGCCTCATAGTTCATTTTTTCATATATATCATAAAAAATATCTGATATATTGTAAGGTTTTTCTTCTTTTGTTGCTTTTAAAATTTTTAATGCTTCTTGTGGCGTAATTTTTTCTATATTATATTTGTTATTAGTATTTTCAATACCTTTATCAATACTTCCCAATTTAAATATGTTTTGATTATTAATTTTGCTAAATGTTAATACTCCTTCCAATACTTTATTATCTTTATTTCCTACTTTTCCTTTTCTTCCTATTCTTATTAGTTCTGGTAGATCAATAATTTTCTTTTCAAATTCTTTATCTTTTGTTGCCTCATATAATTCATTACGATATTCTGTTTCCCAACTTTGTTCTTCAATATTTTCCGTTTCATTTTTAATATTTTTATTATAAGATGTTAATATTTCATCTTCCGTGAGTACTTTAGTATCACTTCCAATTATTAATTGTTGCATTAACATTTTTCTTACAGTTATTTCTTTAATTTTTACATTTTCTTCTCCTATTTCAGTCGGGAAGTAATTTTTTATATAAATTTTATTGAACATTTTTTTATTAATACGGTCTATACGTCCTACACGTTGAACAACTTTCATAGGATTATAAGGTATATCATAGTTAAAAATAGTTCCTGCTTGATTTAAATTATAACCTTCAGATATAACATCAGTTGCAAGTAGTATTTGATATTTATCTTCGTTTTTATTTTCAATTTTTGCATTTGCATCAAAATTATTTAAAAGAATTTTATTGTTATTTTTATTAGCTTCTTTAGAGGTGTACTTAAATATTTTATGTTTTTCATTAAAATATTCATCTTTGTTTAATTGTTCATATAGATATTCTATAGTTGCAGCTGCTTCACTAAATACAATAATTTTTCTCATATTTGGTTCAGTTCCGTTTTTGTATTCGTTCTCATATATTTTAATCTCATTTTTTAGTTCCGTTATAAAACTTTTTAATTTTATATCTTCTCCTATTTTCCCAATTAAATTAATTTTTTTTGCTTTTTTTGCTTCTTCCCAGTCTCCAAACCAATCACAATATATTTGTTTTAATATAGTTATATCCTTTTCTAATAAATCATTATAATCATCTTTTAAATATTCAATAGGAATTAATATGAGTCTATTTTCTATAAGTTTTTTAGATACATTTTTCTTTTTTTCACTCTTTTTAATATCCTCTTCATATTTAAAATCTATTATATTATTTTCTTCTAATAATGTAATATCAGTGTCTTCATTTGATTTAAATAAAATATTTATATCTACTTCCTCTAAATTAGGCAAATAACCTTGTTTATAAATAGGAACTTGTTTTGTTTTTTCTATCCATTCTTTTATGTTTTTTGTAGAATCAATCATATAAGATAATGTCGTTTCAAAAGCAGCAATCGAACTTTCAAAACGTTTTACAAGCAGTCTACGCATCAAATCTGCAATATTCCCTTGTGTATTAATTATTCTATCATCAATGTTATGTTTTTCTAATATCTTTTCAACTTCTTGTCTCTTATTTTCATTAATATATGATAAAGGTTTATATCTTACTGCGTTATATATACTTATATTGTTAAACTCATCTTCAATTTCTTTTAGCTTAATATTTTGTCCTTCATATTTCTTTTTTATAGATTCTAAATCTTCATTAGATAATATTAATTTTTTAAGCGTATTTTCATATAATTCTTCTAAATTTCCTAAATTATATTCTATAATTTGCGGGTCTGGTTTTTCAGGGAATGTTATATTTTGGATATCTAAATCTTGTTTATATTCTTTTATATTTGTTAAGTCAATTCTTGAACGTCTTATTACAAGTGGTTCAATAATCTTTCTAATTTTTTTTGCTATTTTTTCTAGTTCCTTTTTAATATCTTTTTCAGAAAATGTTCTATATTCATTTTTTTCTTGTCCTTTGTTATTTCTATCCTTTATTTTATTATAATCTCCTATAAGTTCCATAAATATTTTTCCCAAATTTTCTACCGTTTCTAATGTTGAATTATTAGGAATTTGAAATAATTTAAGCATCGAATAAATATCTGATGGGGAATTACTAAACGGCGTTGCAGTAAGTAACATAACTTTATTATTTGCACATAACTTGTGTAATAACGCATAACTTTTACTATTTTCATTCCTATATTTATGTGCTTCATCTATTATAATTAATGTTTGTGTTTTGCTTTTTTTGTTTTGATTAGTATTATAAATTTTGTTGTAATCTTCTATTGCATCTTCTATTTTTCCACTACTATGTATTTTATATCGATTAATCTTAAAATCATAACAATAATTTTCCCAAGCTTCTATTAGATGTGGTGGTGTAATAATAATTACACTTAGATCCTTATATTTTCTTTGAAGATTATAGGCTACAGTTGTAGCTATAATACTTTTACCAAGTCCTACAACATCTGCAATTATAACTCCATTATGTTTATCTATAATATTAATAGATTTTGTTATTGCATCTTTTTGATATGTAAGATTCATAAAAGATTCACCAGTTATCTCTTGTGGTTGTACAATTTCTTCATCATTATTAAAGTATTCTTTAAGTGCTTTAATGTAAAATAAATAAGGTGCGTTGTCTTCATATTCTCTTAAAAAAGTTTTGTTTAATACTTTTGTATTAAATTTTTCAAGAGTTTCATTGTTTAGTAAAGTAAGATTTTCTGCTTCTTCCCATAACTTATCAAATAAATATTTAGAAAATATATAATCATCTTTGTCAGTTAGTCTAATATTCAATTCGCCCTGTTCTTTTAAGCCGGGAAGAGTTAAGTTACTAGACCCCGTTATTAAATAACCAGGTGTCTGCCCACAATTAGTATGTGTCTCATTCATTTCAAAAATATACATTTTAGCATGATGCGGAGATTTTGTTTTTCTAATTTCTATTTTTTCAGACTTAACTTGTTCAAGAAACATACGAAAATTATCTATCTCTATCTTTTTATCAAATTTATCTGATTGTAAGTAATCAACTAATGACTTATACCATTGATCTTTTTGTTCGTCAATACTAGTGCTTTCATTATTAATATTACTTAACATATCCTTTGTATTCTTAAAATACTTTATCATTTGGTGTTCTATATCCATTCCTACAAGAATCTTTAACTTAAAATTTTCTTGCTTAAATTTTTCTTTTAATTCCTCACATAATATATTATAACCGGAAAAATAAAAATAACCTACCAAAAAATAAAGGTTTTTAGAATTTAGCATAAAAGCTTTAATGACTTTTTCTAAGGTATTATCATTAGTATTAGTAATAAACTTTGTATTTGATTGCATAAGTTTGTTTTCCTATAATTTATTATTTCAATGGTTATTTTGATAGATAATTTACTTTTGTTTTTATATAAATTTTATTGGATTGAATTTGTATAGAAATGTTTTTTAAAAATAAGTTTTTTTAAGGTATTTACAAAATATTTTTTCTTTATTTTTATACTTATTTATATATTTTTTATAATTTTAATTATTTATATTATGAGTTATAAATTTAATAAAAATATTTTAACAAAATTTATGTTATTATTGTCATATATATATATATAATATAATTATTAAATGTCTTATGTATATATAAATTATAATGTCATAATTAATATTATTAATTACAATATTATGTAAGATGTATATGCAGTTATTTATAAATAAATATAATTTAAATTTAATATATTAGATTAATTATTTATTTTTTTTCTATATTTGTAAATATATTATTTAATATTTTTAATATTTTGATTATATTTTTAAATATATCTAAATAATTATTAAATATAATTTTTTATTTATTATATACTATAATATAAGTTAAGTAATAATCAAAAAAAGTAATTAACAAATTTTATTAATAAATTTATAGGTTTTTTTATGTATAATAAGAAATATTTAATAGGTTTTCTTTTGTTTATATGTTGTATCTTTATTTCTTATAATTCTTATTCAACATCTTTAGTTTTGCCAGAGCCAAATTCTTTTTGTTTACCCAATCCAGTAGTGTTTGAATGGCAAAATAATAATGCCTCAAATGTTGAAGCATATAAATTGGTTGTTAGATATGCACCATCATCAGTTAATAGTTTTACATCTTATTTAGAAGAATATTTTGATAATAGTACTTTTACTGCTACCTATTCATTTAGATCTGCTTGTTTATATGAATGGAAAATAGTTACTATCTATACGGTTTCTTCTGGTAAGGTTCCTGATACAACAGAAAGTCGTTTATTTACATCTATTTTACCTGAGATTAAATTTAAATTATTAACAGAAAGTGGCAATACTTGTGCCGAAGAAACTAATTTAGTTAATAATGTACTCTATGGTGATATTAGATTAAATTGGGATTATGACGACATAGATAGTACTGGAATTTTAAAATTAGCAGTATTAGCAAAAGATATGTCAACAAACGAAGTAGATACTACTAATTTTGATTTAAATGATAAAACTGGGATAATAAATATAAAATGTGATGTTCATTATATTATCGATATTTACATATATTCAGATGTAGATAAAAAATGTATATTTTTATACAAAGATCCTATTGATATAACTCTATTAGAGAATCCAAATCCACCTGAATATAGTAATTTATCTATACCCTCTGGCGCAAATTGTGTAACACTAAATCCAATATTGAAATGGCGTTCTCTAGATTCAACTATAATATCTCCTTATAAATATTTTGTATATATTTATAATTCAGAATTAGAAGGTATAGATACATTAGAAAGTAATACTGATTCAATACAAGTATTGTTAAGTGATTATAACACTACTTATTATTGGTCAGTATGTGCTCTAAATAAATTGACAGGATGTATGTCCTTACCATCTGAAACACGTTCATTTACAACATTAATATCACCAGTTGATTTATTGATTCCTGCAAATGATGCTATAGGTGCCGAAACAATAAAAGAAAATACAAATAATGTAATTCAATTTACTTGGCAAGAAACTAATCCTAATATAAAGTTTAATAATTATATAATTCAAATATCAACATCAAAGAATTTTGATGATAATAGTATTGTATTAATAGATACGTTAAATGTTTGTAGTTTTGATTTTAATTTGGATTCTACAATGATGAATAAAGAATTATTGTGGCGTGTAAAAACTTTTATAATGGATGAAAATACAAATTATTATTGTGAATCTAATTGGAGTTCAATACGAATATTAAAAACTCCTTATAACACTCCAACAATAATTTATCCTTCAAGCTCTATTTGTGTAAATAAGCAAGATCCATTTAAATGGAATAGTGTTCCAGATGCCCTAGGATATGAAATTTATTTAACAAAAGATTCAACTTTTTTAGATACAAATTTACTAAACAAAATAGTAATTGATACTAATGTAGACTCTTTATATATTGATGTTGATTTAGAATCTGAAACAGTATATTATTGGAAAATACGAGCTATTGATACACTAAATAATAGTTTATTTTCAGATGTAGCAGAATTTAAAACTGCAATACCTTCTCCTACATTAATGTCGCCAGTAAATAATGCAGTTGATGTAAACACACCTGTTTTATTTACTTGGTCTAATTATGAAGATGTTTCTTATAATTTCCAATTGTCATTAGAAGAAGATTTCGCTACTTTTGTAATGGATACAGTTTTAGTAGATCAGAATACTATTTTATTAGAATTACCAGCTAATAGTAATACATATTATTGGCGTGTTTCTGTTACAAGAGTTGAGGATGATCTTGTTTGTACAAGTAGTTTTTCAGATGTATTTAGTTTTATAGTAATATTAGCATCTCCTGTTTTATTAACTCCTGAAAATATGGATGAAATAGCGGATAATGAAGTAGATTTAACTTGGGAAGAAGTAGAAAATGCAACAGAGTATGAATTACAATTAACAACAGATCCAACATTTACAACTAATGTAGAAACTATAAATAAGATATTTGATAATCAGTATAATAAACATTCTCTATTAGAATTACAAACTTATTATTGGCGAGTTCGCGCTATAAATAAAGATAAAAATGTTAAAAGTGAATGGTCTGATACTTTCTCATTTATAACAGGTATAAATCGTCCAGGTGTTCCTAAATTATTACGTCCGAATATTCCTAATAAAATTCCAGTATTACCAACATTTGTTTGGAATAAGGCAATTTATGCAAAATCGTATGTATTAGAATATGCAACCGATCTGTATTTCAAAGAAAATTTAGTTGTAATAAGAGATATTATGGATACTAATTATACATTAACTGAACCATTAAATAATTATACTTTATATTATTGGCGTGTACATGCTGTAAACGATTCTGTCGTAGATAATAAAAATTATAAAGTTAATGGAAGTTATAGTGAAGTATGGTCGTTTAGAACAATAAAAGCAGCGCCAGTTGGTAAAGTAGAATTATATTTACCATTAAATAATACAACTGAATTAATTTGGGATGAAATAGTTCTATCTTGGAATCCGCTTGATAATGCTGATTATTATAAAGTACAAGTTTCTTTAACACAAGATTTTAGCAGTTTTGCAATTAATGTACCAAAAGTTGAAGATACAGAATATTCTACTTTAAGATATCTAGATACAAATAAGAAATTCTATTGGCGAGTATGTGGTGAAAATGAAGCAGGAACTGCAGAATGGTCAGATGTATGGTGCTTCTCAACATCTAGATTATTGTCTATTTACAATACGGATGTATTTGAAGGTATTAATTTAAGTCCTAATCCTGCAAGTCATAATGTAAATATTGATTTCACTGCTTTACGTAATTTAGAAGCTACTATTTCTATTGTAAATACGCAAGGGATAGAAATTAATAGAATAAATGGTTCTTACTTAGAAGGTAATAATACAATAAATATTAATGTTACTGAATTTAATAGCGGAACATATATTTGTTATATTATGTCAAAAGGTAAAATTATTGCTACAACTCAATTTGTTGTTATTAAATAATTTCACTGTAAGAATTAATATTATTAGTAAAATTAATAAGTATTATTAAAATATTAAAAAATATTTATTAATTTTGAGCAACACAACAGGTAACTGTAATTTATTTTTATAGTTACCTGTTTTATATTTTTACTAATTTTTATATTATGCTATAAGTGTATTATATATATAAATTATACTGTAATTCTAAATAATAATTTGTATTGTTTTTTTATTTTTTGAAAAAATATTTTAAAAATATTAAAAAAAATTTGGATTTTAAATAAACTTTGTTTAAGTTTGGAATCAAGAAAAGTATCAGTTTTTGTTTATTTTTCTATTAATGTTAAAAAATAAATTATTAATATGAAAATAAGGATATTAAGCCCTATAATATATTATTATATAAAAAAGGGGTGTGAGAAATGAGAATAGGGAAAGTAAAATTGATAATATTGCAGAAAAAGTTTTTACTTTTGTTTCAAACTCTTACGCGATGGAAATTTCTGCTTAAGTTACTAATGACAAAAGTAAACACTATGGCATTATTCAAATGTCATAAAAAATCTTGTGTATTTTCATTTTTAATCTTTTTTCCTTTAATCTTTTTTCCTTTAATCTTTTTCTATTTAATCTTTCTTCCTTTAATCTTTTTTTCTAAAAGATTTCAATCTAAATTTAATTTTTATATTCCAACCAATTCTTTTATAATAATCAATCCATTTATAAAACCCAATCTCAATCCATTTTTATTAATTAATCCATTTATAAAAAACAACATAATATATATAAAAAATTTATATATGTTAAATAATTTAATTTTGTTTAAATATTTTAAAGGTAACGTAATGCTTACTATTAAAAATGCCAACATGTTTGTTTATGTTGGCTTTTTTGTTATTTGTGCTTCAATATTTAATTGTACATCAATTTTAAAAGCACAAGAAGAAGTAGAATTGACTCCATTAGAAAAATTAGAGCAAACTACAGAAAAACTTGAAAGTGCTGTTTCCAAATTGGGACAACTAAAGGTTTCAGGTTATATTCAAACTCAGTATCAATATGCTGAAACAGATGCTGATGGTATTAATTTTAAGTTGGCTAATAGAGCTAACGCTTATGATAAGAGTGAACTTCAATCTTTCGGACATTTTGGAGTGCGTCGAGGACGTATAAAATTTACTTATCAAAATGGAATTGTTCAAGGTGTTTTTCAACCAGACTTTACCGAGAAAGGAATAAGTTTTAAGGATGTTTATTTAAGTATACAAGATCCTTGGTTTGGAACAATGTCTATAAAAAGTGGTATTTTTGATAGACCTTTTGGTTATGAAATTTCTTACTCATCATCTTCAAGAGAATCTCCAGAACGTTCACGTATCTTTCAAACTTTATTTCCTGATGAACGAGACCTAGGTACAATGTTAACTTTACAAGCTCCAAAAACATCTCCATGGAATTTTATAACACTTTCAGGCGGATTATTTGCAGGTAGTGGTATAAAAGCACAATATAAGAATCAACTTGATTTTATTGGACATTTATCAGCTAAAAAGAATTTTGATAATCTTGCAATGTCTATAAGTGGTGGTATATCTGCTTACTTAGGAAGTACTATATCCACAAATGATTCTCTATATAAGATGCAAAATAATGATTTTGTTATAGATAATATTAATAATAAAGGGAAAAGAAATGAAAGAACATATATAGGTGCTGATATTCAATTCAGTATTATGACTGAAACATTGGGATTAACTCAACTCTTTGCAGAGTATATTATTGGTATAAATCCCGGTGAAAAATCGGGCGCTTATGATTTTAAACTTACAGCTGTTCCAACTAATCCAGTTTATATGCGAAAGATTCAAGGTGGTTATATCCTCTTTACACAAGATTTGTTTACTACACCTTTTACTATTGTAGCTAAATATGATTGGTATGATCCAAATACTGATATTTCAGGTAATGATATTAATAATAAAGGTGAAATACAAATGAATAATATCGGTTGTGGTCTGATTTGGAGAATTAATAATAACTTAAGACTAACAGCTTATTATGATATAGTAAGTAATGAAACAACAGATAAACTAGCTGATGTTAAAGATGATAATGGTGCTATTAAAACGTATGGATATGAACAAGATAGAAAAGATAATGTGTTTACATTACGTTTACAATATAAATTTTAATAAAAATAACTTTTAAAATAAAAAAATATAATTCACAAAATAATTAATTAAAAATCAATAAAAATAAAGGAAAAATTAAAATGAAAAAATCAATTTTATGTATAGTTATAGCAATGGGGTTAGTATTTTTTCCATTACTAAATTCTCTTAATGCACAAAAAATCAAAGGTTCTGATACAATGCTTCCACTTTCACAGAAAGAAGCAGAAAATTATATGAAAAAATATAGCAAAAAAAAGGTTACAGTAACTGGTGGTGGTAGTGGAGTTGGAATTTCTGCCTTGGTAGAAGGAACAACCGATTTAGCTCAAGCATCACGTAAAATTAAATTTGATGAAAGAAAAAAATTGCAAGCAGGTGGTCAAACAGTAAAAGAAGTCATTGCTGCTTATGATGCTTTAGCAGTAGTAGTAAATCCTGAAAATAAAGTGAATAACTTAACAAGAAAACAATTAGAAGATATTTTTACAGGGAAAATTAAGAATTGGAGAGAAGTAGGCGGAGATGATATGAAAATTGTATGCTATTCACGCGAAACATCGAGCGGTACTTATGAATTCTTTAAAGAAAATGTTTTAAAGAATAAAAATTATATGTCAGATATATTGAGTATGCCAGCTACAGGTGCTATAATTCAAAGTGTAAGTCAAACAAAAGGAGCTATTGGATACGTTGGACTTGCTTACATTAATAAAAATGTAAAGGCTATTCATGTTAGTTATGATGGGAAAAATTTTGTTGAGCCTTCTGTAAAGAATGCTAAAAATAAAACTTATCCTATTGTACGTCCTTTATATTATTATTATGTATCTAGCAATGCTAAGACTGTACAACCATTTTTAGATTATGTGTTATCAGATGAAGGCCAGAAAATCGTTTCTGATCTTGGTTATATTTCATTAAGATAGTCAATAAATTGTGAAAATGGACTTTTAAAAAGTAAATAATACTTTTTAAGCCATTTTCACAAATTTTTTTTATAATCAATTAATTCAAAAAAATAAATTAATTAAATTAAATTAAATTATGAAATTCATAAATAAAATAATAAATAAAATTATAGAATCCTTGCTTACTATAAGTGGATGGTTTGCAAGTTTAATAATTATTTTAATGATTTTATTTTTATTCAAAGAAGGTATAGGGTTGTTTAATAGTAGTGTTATTGAAAAAGGTTATGTTCTTTGTGTGAATGATTTAAATTCAGTAAAAAAAATGACGCAAAAGCAATTAAAGTTAGTATTTGATAGTGAAATTACTAATTGGAAAGAATTAAATGGTATGGATGCAGAAATAATGTTATTTAGGTTGGATGATGTATTCGATTACTATAGTGAAGAGGAGTTAGGTGAAAATTATGAATATCTACCTGAAAAATTAGGTGAAATTATACGTAATAATATAAATATTATTGCCTTTATTCCACGTGAATATTTACCTAAAAAGAATGTTTTTGTATTAGATTTTGGTAATATAAAATTCAATGATTTTATTAAAGGAACAGAATGGATTCCAACTGCAACGCCGGCACCTTTTTTTGGTGTTATGCCCTTGATATTAGGAACACTAGTTGTTAGTTTAGTTGCTATTTTAATTGCACTTCCCTTTGGAATTGGAGTTGCAATATATTTAGCTGAGATTGCTTCTAGTAGAATACATAAATTCTTAAAACCATTAATTGAATTATTAGCAGGTATTCCATCTGTAGTTTATGGATTTTTTGGTTTAGTCGTTGTTGTTCCTTTTGTTCAGAAAGTATTTAATTTGCCAGTTGGTGAAACTGCCTTGGCTGGGAGTTTAGTTCTTGCAATAATGGCATTACCAACAATTATTACAATAGCTGAAGATTCGATACGGAATACACCTATATCAATGAAAGAAGCAAGTTTAGCTCTCGGCGGAACACATTGGCAGACAATTTATAGGGTTATTATTCCTTATTCTTCGTCAGGAATTCTTGCCGCTATAATTTTAGGAATTGGACGAGCAATTGGCGAAACAATGGCTGTGCTTATGGTTACAGGTAATTCTGCAGTTATTCCTCGTAGTATATTTGAACCTATAAGAACGATACCTGCAACTATTGCAGCAGAACTTGGTGAAGCGCCAATAGGTGGTAGCCATTATCAAGCATTATTTGCACTTGGATGTATTTTGTTTTTACTAACATTATTGGGAAGTATTTTAGTCGAATTTATAAATAAAAATAAAAAAATATAATATAATTTTAATATAATAATTATTATGAATAATTATTATGAATAATTATTATTGATTGTCAAAAATATTAAAATGAAAAATAAAAAAATAACACAGATAGTTGCATTCTCTATATTTAGAACACTTGGATTTGTAATAATTGCAATACTGTTTATAATTCTTGGTTTTATAATTTATCAAGGTGTAGGCACTATAAGTTGGGAGTTTTTAACAACCCCGCCGACCGAAGGAATGACATCAGGCGGTATTTTCCCTGCTATTGTTGGAACTTTGTATTTAATTATAGGCAGTATGATTGTATCTTTTCCTATTGGAGTAATGGCTGCAGTTTATATCAACGAATACGCACCTAAAGGATTAATTGTTAAGTTTATACGTATAATGATAAATAACTTATCAGGTGTTCCATCAATTGTATTTGGTTTGTTTGGAATGACCTTATTTGTTAATATGTTTGGATTTGGTGATAGTATATTAGCAGGAAGTTTAACACTAGGATTACTTATTTTACCTTTAATTATAAGAACAACAGAGGAAGCATTGAAGGCTATACCTAATGATTATAGGAACGCTAGTTTCGCTTTAGGCGCAACTAAATTACAAACAATAGGAAGAATAATCCTTCCGATGGCATTTCCTAATATAATAACAGGATTAATTTTAGCTATTGGACGTGTTTCAGGTGAAACAGCACCTATTTTATTTACTTGTGCAGCATATTTTTTACCTCAACTTCCAACTAGTATTTTTAGTCAAGTAATGGCATTGCCTTATCATTTATATGTTATTGCAACTAGTGGGACAGATTTAGAAGCAACACGACCACTTGCCTATGGAACAGCATTGGTGCTTATAGTTATTGTTTTAATTGTTAATTTATCTGCAAACTTGTTGCGAAAGAAATTAAGTAATTCAAAAAAATAAAAAACAGATATAATTTTAAAAATGAATTTATATCTATATTTTGTAATTTTAAGTAAAAAATAAATTTTATGATAACCGCAAAAAATATTAATTTTTATTATGGGAACTATCAAGCCCTAAAAAATATTTCAATGGAAATAGAAAAGAATACTGTAACTGCTCTTATTGGTCCTTCTGGATGTGGTAAGTCTACATTTTTACGGTTGTTTAATCGTATGAATGATTTAATTGATGATACTCGTTTAGAAGGCGAATGTATTATAAATGGTAAAAATATTTATGAAAAAGATATTAATGTTGATAACTTACGCAAAAATGTAGGAATGGTTTTTCAAAAACCAAATCCTTTTCCTAAGAGCATTTTTGATAATGTTGCTTATGGATTACGAGTAAATGGTGAAAAAAATAAACAATATATAGCTGAAAGGGTAGAAAAAACATTAAAATCAGCAGCTTTATGGGAAGAAGTAAAAGATCAATTAAAAAAATCAGCATTAGATCTTTCAGGTGGACAGCAACAAAGATTATGTATTGCTCGTGCTTTAGCTTGTGAGCCAAAAGTATTACTAATGGATGAACCTGCATCTGCATTAGATCCAATTTCAACTTCAAAAATAGAAGAACTGATTTATGAATTAAAACAGAATTATACAATAGTAATTGTTACTCATAATATGCAACAAGCAGCAAGAATTAGTGATAAAACAGGTTTTTTTATGTTGGGTGAATTAATAGAATATGATGATACACAAAAAATATTCTTAAATCCAGAAAAAGAACAAACACAGAATTATATTACAGGAAGATTTGGATAATAGATATTTTTCTAACTAATAAAAATTAAATATTTAATTAATATAAAATAATTTATTAAATTTATTAACATTATTATAAAAATAAATAAAACTATGAAACATACAATAAAAGAATTAAAACAACTAAAAGATAGTTTAAGCCAAATGTGGTATTTAGTCTTGTTACAATTGGAAAAAACAGGACAAGCTTTTATGGACAGTAACTCTGAACTTGCAAGAGAGGTCCTAAGAAAAGAAAAACGAGTGGATGCGTTTGAATTACAAGTTGATTCTAATTGTGAAAATTTTATAGCGTTATATGCACCTGTAGCTATTGATTTACGATTAGTTTTGTCAATAATGAGAATTGGCATTTCATTAGAGCGCATAGGAGATTTTTGTGAAAGTATTTGTGAATTTGTACTTGAAAATGGAGTAGAAGATAAAGAATTACTAGAACGATTAAAATTTAATTCTTTATTTGACGAGACCTTAGAAATGTTATCTGATTGTTTGAAGTGTTTTAAAAATGAAGATATTTCTATTGCAGGCAAAGTCATTTTGAAAGATGATTTAATTGACGAGATATATCATAATTCATTAAATTTATTAAAAGAAAATATAACTCCTTTAGAAAAATCGTTAAATTTAGCAATGATGTTACGCAAATTAGAACGAATAGGCGATCATTGTAGCAACATAATGGAAGAAATTGTATTTTATGTTGATGCAAAAGTCTTAAAACATAACGAGATATTATAAAATCTGTTTTTGTTATAGAATATATTTTTATTTTTAGGAATATTATATACGTATAGAATATTCCTATATTTTTTTAAAGCTAATATTTTTATATAATATTTTATTGTATATAATCTTTCAATATGTGTTTTATTATATTATTGTTATAGCATTCTAATCTAATAAGAAATAAAATTTATTAAAAACTATCTATATTGTTTTTAATAAATTTTTTACTAATAAATTAATAATTTTTTAATTTTTTTATTAAAAATTCAAAAAAAAATATTATCTTTAAAAATATAATTTTTGCATTTTAGAATAATAGTGTTTTTTGTTATAATTTTTTAATATAATTTAATTATAATTTTAAGAATTACTATTTAAAATTAATAAATAATAAAAAAGAAAAATTTATTAAATAATATATTAAAATAAAAAATATAATTACGGAGAATTTGATGAAAGTTTACGACACATCAAACATAAGAAACATTGCTGCAACTGGACATGCAGGCAGCGGAAAGACTTCATTAGTTGAAGCATTGCTTTTTAAATCAGGTGCAATTACTCGTAAAGGGACAGTTGAAGATCAAAATACTATATCAGATTATAATGAAATTGAACAGGAACGTAAATCGTCTATTTTCAGTACACCAGTTTTTACTGAATGGAAAGATAATAAAATTAATATAATTGATACTCCTGGCTATGATGATTATATTGGAGAAATGATAGCTCCGTTACATATTTGTGATATAGCTATGTTAACTTTGAATTCTTTAAATGGTATTGAAGTTGGTACAGAGTTAGCTTGGGAATATGCTAAAAAGTTTTCAAAGCCTGCTTTTATTGTAGCAAATAAATTGGATATGGAATTAGATTTTAATAAATTATTTAATGATGATATAAAAGCTTTAATTTCGTCTGCACAAGTTATTCAATTTCCGGTAAAAACAGGTGCTAATTTTAATGCTATTGTAGATATATTGAAAATGAAACAATATACTTATGATAGTAATGGCGTTGCAACTGAAAGTGAAATTCCAAGTGATCTTAAAAGCCAAGCTGATGAATATCGCAATAATTTGATTGAATCTATTGCAGAGACAGACGAAGATTTAATGAATAATTATTTTGAAAATGGTGACTTGTCAGAAGAAGAAATTTTGAAAGGATTAAGACTAGGTATTAAAAATTGCTCAATAGTACCTGTTCTATGTGCGTCAAGTAAAAATAATATCGGTATTGTTAATTTATTAGATTTTATAATTGATTATTTACCATCGCCGCAAGATTTGGAACTTCTAGTTTCTGAAAATTCAGTTGAAGTGAAGTGCGATAGTAATTTACCTGCTTCACTATTTATATATAAATTATTCTCTGATGCAAAATTAGGTGATATGACTTATTTCCGTGTAAATAGTGGTAAAATAACGCAAGGTAATGATTTTCTTATTGAAGGTAGTGGACAAGCTGAGCGATTTGGACAAATATTTTGTGTAAAAGGAAAAAATAGAATCGATGTACCTCAAATTTGTGCAGGAGATATCGGTGCTACCGTAAAATTAAAAAACACTAAAATTAATGATACCTTACACGAAAAAGGATTTAATGTTGATTATGTAAAAATTGCTTATCCTAATCCAAAAATCCGTGTTGCTATAGTTCCTAAAACAAAAGGTGAAGAAGAAAAAGTTGGTATTGGTTTACATTCATTACATAATGAAGACCCAACGGTTGTAATTGAACATTCTAAAGAATTAAGACAAACTATTGTATATTGTCAAGGTGAATTACATTCCGGAATTATTAAATATCGCTTGTTGAATAGATATAAAGTTGAAGCAATGTATGTAGAACCTCGTGTTCCTTATCGTGAAACTATACAAAAATCAGTTGATAGTTCTTATAGACATAAAAAACAATCAGGTGGTGCTGGACAATTTGCAGAAGTTCATATGAGAATTGAACCGTGGACTGAAAATATGCCTAATCCATCAGGTCTTACAGTTCGTGGCAAAGAATTAATGGAACTTGAATGGGGCGGGAAGTTAGAATATGTAAACTGTATTGTTGGTGGTGTTATAGATGCAAGATTTATGCCTGCTATTTTAAAAGGTGTAATGGAAAAGATGCAATTTGGACCTCTCACAGGTTCTTATGTACGAGATGTACGCGTTTCTATTTTTGATGGTAAAATGCATCCTGTAGATTCAAATGAAACTGCTTTCAAAATGGCTGGTACTATGGCGTTTAAAGATGGTTTTAAAAATGCTGCTCCAAAAATTTTGGAACCTATTTATAATGTAGAAATTAAAGTTCCAACTAATTTTGTTGGCGATATAATGAGTGATTTGCCGTCAAGACGAGGAGTTATTCTTGGTAGTGATACAGAAGGACATTATCAAAAAATAAAAGCAAGAATGCCACTTGCAGAACTAGATAAGTATTCAACAGCTTTGAGGTCTATGACACAAGCAAGAGCTACTTATTCCTCTGAATTTCTTGAATATGCTGCAGTTCCACCAAATATTCAAGCTGAATTAATTGAAGCTTACAAAAAAATATCAGAAGAAGAAGCATAGAGAAAAAAAAGACAATACTTTTGTATTGTCTTTTTTTTTTATTATATTATTGTTTTATTATTGTTAAAACTTATAATGAATAAGAAAATAAATGTATTAGTTTATAAAAATATTAATTAAAACTATGTTAAGTATATGAGAATAAAATTTAAACTTGGATTTTTGTGTTCTCACGGGGGATCCAATATGCAAGCAATAATAGATAATATAAAAAAAGGTAATTTGAAAGCAGATGTGTGCGCTTTAGTTTCTAATAATTCTGATGCTTATTGTTTACAAAGAGCAAAAAATGAAAATATTCCTGCTTATCATATTAGTAATAAAACTCATAGGGATCCTGATACTGCAATTATAAAGATTTTTAATCAGTATAATGTTAATACTGTTATTCTTGCGGGATATATGAAAATGGTATCGAAAGAATTAATAGATTATTTTAATAAACGGGTGCTTAATATACATCCTGCTTTATTACCTAAATTCGGTGGGGAAGGAATGTATGGAATTAATGTGCATAAAGCAGTAATTGCAGCTGGCGAAAAAGTTTCAGGCGCTACTGTACATTTAGTAACACCTGAATATGATGATGGAATAATATTAAATCAAATACAAGTCCCCGTTAAGTCTAGTGATACACCAGAGACTTTAGCAGAAAGAGTACTGAAAGTAGAGCATGTTTTGTATACAGATACTTTAATAAAAATTTATAAAGGAATTATAAAATTAAAATAGATATTAATAAATTTTATAGTTATAATTATTTACAAGTAATAAAAAAATATTTTTAGCAAAACAACAAAATAATATAAGATATATTAGAATGTTGTTTTTGTTAAATTAAAACAATCTAAATCGTAAAATAGTAAAATATTTTATAATAAATTCTTATATTTGTAGTTATATTTTTTATAAATATTTTAATATTAGAATTAAAAATTAATTAATTTTTAATAGTTAATAAGAAATCAAAATTATAAAATATTTAATATAATTAATGAAGCTCAAGCTTAAAGTAATATATAATAATATAAATATACAATATTTTTTATATAAATTTTTTTGTTATATTTTTATTATTTTTACGATACTTGCTTTCCAACAGGTTTTTGCACAAAAGAATATAAATAAAAGTAAAGGGTTGTCAAAAGTCAGTACGTTAAATAATAAAGATAAAGATAGTAGTAATACCGAATTAAAAAAATCACCATCTGGTATAGATACAATAGTTAATTTTAGTGCAAAAAATATTGTTGAATTTAATCCCAAAACTAAAAGAATGATATTAAAAGGGGATGCAAAAGTTGATTTTAAAAATCAAAGTTTAGAAGCAGAAATTATTGAGATAGACTTTGATAAATCAATTTTGTATGCAAAATTTGATAGGGATAGTGTCGGGAATATAGTTGGTTTTCCAAAGTTTAATGACGAAGGCGAAGAGTTTTATGGGGAAGAGTTAACTTATAACTTTAAGCAAAAAAAGGGGATTCTAAAGAGTGGTGAAACAAAAATGGGCGAAGGATTTTATTATGGTGAATATATCAATAGAGTTTCAAATAATGAATATTGTGTAAAAAATGGTTACTATACAACTTGTGATGCTGCTGAACCACATTACCATTTTGGTTCTTCAAAAATAAAAATGTTAGTTGGAGATAAAATATTTGTAGATCCATTAGTTTTTTATGTTGAAGATATTCCTATTTTTGCAATACCATTTGGATTATTTTTACCTATTAAACGTGGGCGTGCCTCGGGATTAATAGTACCCTCTTTTTATTTTTCAAAAAGTAGAGGAGTGGTTTTTGAAAATTTAGGATTTTATTTAGCAGCTTCGGATTATTGGGATACTAAAATTACTACTGATTTATATTCAAAAGGTGGCTTCCTAATAAATACAGATACACGTTGGGCATTAAAAAATATTTTTGATGGTAATTTACAGTTTAGTTATGGGCGGACAAGATTTTCACTTAATGATGAATTTACTAAAGAATGGCGATTAGTTTTAAATCATAATCATATATTTAATCCTTTTGAAAATGCTAATATCAATTTAAATTTTGCATCCCAAGATTTTAATAGAAACACTTCGACTAATTTAAATAAACGTATACAGCAAAATATACATTCTTCAGCATCATATTCTCGTACTTTTGAAAATGGAATAACGACTTCTTTGTCTTTTCAAAATGATCAAAATATTATTACTTCTGAATATAGAGGGACTATTCCTCTAAATGTATCTATTCCTCAGTTATCAATGAAGAGATTTTTTAATATTCCTAATAATAAATGGTATTCTTGGGTGCGTGATATTGCTTTTAGATATCACGGAAATGCATATTATAATTTTGATAAAACACAGTTTATTAATTCTTATTATGATGAACAAAATACATTAGTATTTGATACTACATTTACTAATAGTGCAACATCTTATATTGCTCATTCACCAACATTAACTGTTACGCCAAAGTTTGGATATTTTAATATAACTCCTAATATTAGTTTTAATGCAAATAATTATTTTCGCAAAATGGAAAAAAGTTTTAATAGTAATGATACTAATATAGTAGAAAATTTTAAAGGTGGTTTCTTTACAGAATATAATTATTCTTTTGGAGTGGGAATATCTACACGTGTATATGGAGTGGCAGACGAAAAAAGAAAATTATTTTGGTTAATAAATCCAAATGATTTGGGTATGAAAGCTATTAGACATACTTATCAGCCAAGTTTAAATTTTAGTTATGTACCTGATTTTTCACAAGAAAAATACGGATTTTATGGTAAATATAATGACCCAAATACAGGTCGAGAAGTAATTTATTCTTATTTTGAAAAAGAAGGTGGTAATCATTCGTCAAGACATTTACAAAAAAGATTGAGTTATTCTGATGTACATAGCCTTGAAATAAAAAAACATAGTGAAAATGATTCTATCCCCGATACTAATATAGAATTACTAAGGTTCTCTTTGAATTGTTCTTATAATTTTGCGTCTGATTCACTAAATTTTAGTGATATTAGTATGAGTTTAAGAACTCCTGCAATAAAATTTTTAAATTTTACAAGTAGTGCTATTTTTACTCTATATGATGAAGAAAAAGTTGTTAACGAAAATAATAATTATGAGTATTATACAAAAGTTAATAAATTTTTAATATCCGAGAATAAAGGATTAGCCAGATTAACTAATTTTAATATGGATATATCAACTTCTTTTTCGTCTGAAGGTTTAATAGGAAGTGAAGATGAATATTTAATTAATACTACTAATGCTAATACTGATAATAATGAAACACCAGGAACACAAGGACTTGGTGCGAAGTTTGTTCAAAGACGTTCAAATGATACTTCAATAGAAGAAGACTTGTTTGCAGAAAATACTTATGGATATTCGCCAATAAAATTACCTTGGAGTATTAATATAGGATTAAATTTTAATTATAATAATACTAATATCAATACTATTAATCGTTCATTAAATTTTAATACAACTTTAAATTTTACAATTGCTAATACATGGGTGTTTTCATCTACCTTACAATATGATTTTATTAACAATAAAATTATAGCACCACAAATAAATATTAGAAAAGATTTTCATTGCTGGGACTTGACCGCAATTTGGTATCCTGCCGGATATAATCAAGGTTTTTATTTAAGATTTGGAATTAAATCATCTCAATTGAGAGACTTGAAAATTGAAAAACGAGATTCGCCTATATTTAGATAATAAAAAAATATAAAATATAAAATATAAAATATAAAATATATTAGATAGTTTTACTTTATATATCATATTTTTTATAAAAATTATTATATTCACTTAAAGCGTATTCTACCGAGATAGCATCTAAACGTGCTTCAAGTTGTTCTGGTATTATCATTATACTTTTGCTGCTTAATGGTCTAAATTTTGTAATACTCCATGGAACATTGCAAGTAAGCGAGATAACAGGAATATCGAAAGCTGCAGCAATGTGTACACAAGATGTATCAGGGGTTATTAATAGTTTAGATTTAGAAATTAATGCTGATATTGTATTAAAATCAGATGGCGGAAAATTTAATATATTAGTTTTTTTAGAAATTTCTTGTATGATTTTAAAATCATTTGGTGCAGAAATTATTATATAATTTTCTTTTTCTTTTGTTTGCTCTATAAATTTAATCCATTTATCTACACTCCACATTTTATTAATATGACTTGCAGAAAAATTTAATATTGTAAAATTATCTACATTGTGAGTTTTTATATAAGTATCAACAGTTTTTATCGAAGTATCTTCTAAATATAATTTAGGTTTTTTCTCTTCTATATCTTTTATTCCTGCCAATGATAAACATTGTTTTAATCGTTCTATAAAATGTAAATTTATATTATCTTTATTTGATGGAATTCCAATGTTAAATGTTTTATGTTTATCATCATTAAAGCCTACTTTTGTCTTTGCCTTAACTAATTTGGATATTATATAACTTTCAGTAGAATAATGGTCTTTTGGATCTATATATAAATCAAATTTTAATTTTCTTAATTTTTTTATAAACTTTAATATTTTAAGAGGTTGTTTATCAAATACTATAACTTTTTTTAGATTTGGATTATTATTTACAATGAAAAAATTAGACGGTCCAGCAAGAAAATATATTTCTGCATCTGGCAATGATTTTTTAATCATTTGTATGCTTGAAGTCATCAAAATCATATCGCCAATTCTTCCAAGTTGTACTAAACATATTTTCATAATTATTAACTATTATAATTATTTAATCTTTATAAAATTGATGTGAGTGATGTAATGGTCCGAATCCTTTTCCTAATTTATAATTTTTACCACTTAATAATGCATCATATAAATATTTGTGTGCATTATGTATGGCAATATCTATATTTTTATTTTTCCCTAATTCTGTAGCTATAGCAGCAGATAATGTACAACCAGTACCGTGAGTGTTGATAGTATCAATTTTTTTAGACTTTATATTTTGTATTTTCTTAGATCGTATATTATAATAAGTATCAACTAAATCTTCATAAGGAAGATGCCCACCTTTTACTAAGGCACATTGACAACCTAATTTTGTTAAATCCATTGCTGCTTTTTCCATATCTTGCAATTTTTTTATTTTTCTATCTAATAAAATTTCTGTTTCATCTATATTCGGAGTTATAATAGTTGCAAGCGGAAATAATTTATTTTTTAATATGTTTATAGTATCATTTTCTATTAATATATGCCCACTTGTAGAGACCATTACAGGGTCTACAACAACTTTTTTTATATTAAATTTTTTTATACAATCGACTATTGTTTCTATAGTTTGCGAATTGTGTAACATCCCTGTTTTTAAGGCTGCAATTTCTATATCTTCAGCAATTGCCTCAAATTGTTGTTGTATCATTTCTGTTGGTATAGGATGAATACCTCTAACTCCTTGTGTGTTTTGTGCCGTAATTGCAGTTATAACTGAAACACCGAATCCACCAAGTGCTTCTATTGTTTTTAAATCTGCTTGTATACCAGCACCACCGCTACTATCTGAACCTGCAATAGTAAGTATAACTGTATATTTTTTCATAATATTTAATGTTTATATATAATATAAAGTTAAAACTTAATAAATTTATTTATATATAATTTATTAACTATTAACTATTATATTTTTATGATATATCTTATTTAAACATTTTATTTTAATTTGATATATACCATTTGGTAAAGAAATATTATCAATTATAATTTCATTTTTAAATTCTTCTATGTTTTTAAAAAATACTTTTTCACCAAGTATATTGTATATTTCAATGTTATTAACAAAAGTTCCTTTATTAAAACTAATATTAAAATAATTATTAGTAGGGGTTGGATATATTACTATATTATTTATGCTATCCTTGTCTGGTAATCCTTTTACAGGAATTGCTAATATAGTAAAAGAATGTTTAGGAAAAATATAATTATTTGATATTTCCCATTCTTTTTGTGTTGGTAATATCTTGTTAGGTTCTTCAACGTTATTATTATCAAGGAAATGCTCACTATAAATTTCATAAACTTTTCCAATCGTTCCATTTATTTCCATATCTAACATTAAATTTGTTGCTATGCTTTCTCTTGAATGTCTATTAATAACAGCAATAAATAATGAATCTTTAGAAATTGATGTAGTTACATCAAGATATGGTGTAATATCAACCCAATTTTCTATTTCATATAAATGAAAAGTATTACAATTTACTTCATTTTTTAATATGAAATTTCCTCTATGATTACTAGCTAAAGCAATAGCATATAATGATGGTGTAGCCCATATAACTTTTTTCCCATTTTTGTTTATACCTTGCTTGAACATTCCTAATCCAAAAGTACGTGTTGCAAATTCTATAATATCAGGTTTCCTCATATATAATAAATATTCAGCTGCATTCCATAAAGCAGCTTCTATTGCATAATTACGAGAAATAGTATCAAATAACCAATTATTTTGTTTTATTGTTCCATAACTGCTCCACCATTCAGTACTTGCTATTTTTAAATTTGGATAGTGTTCTTTTATTTTTTTTTCATATTCATTTATTTTCCTTTCAGTGTAGTTCCCAGAAACTACTGATAAATAAGTTTTTTCATCATCTGCGAAAGTATCTTTGTTTAAACCGCCACAAGGATGAAATCCATAAATATCATGTTCTTTAGCAGTAATTGACATCAAAGTATCAAAAGTATTATCCCAACTATTTCCATTACTTATTAGCCTTAAAGAAGAATCATATGCCTTAATTGCATTATAAAATTTTGAATATTTATATATGTAATTCAATATCCCATATAAGTACCGTTCATTCCCAATTTCCCAATATTTTATATTATAAGGTTCAGGATTTCCCCCCCCCATTTTTTTTCTTAAGTTTCCAAAAGCTGTGTTTGTATCACCATTACAGTATTCTATCCAATTTATAGCTTCATTAATACTACGATTGTAATTTATAACAAAATAAGGTTCTATATTAAAGTGTTGACAAATTTTTACAAATTCATCAGTTCCCATATCCATTCTTTGTAAATTGCCAACTTGGTCAAAATGAGGTGCAAAACGCTTATCTATATGAGTAATTGCAGCTTGCCAATATGTATTTTCTAAATCAGCAAATCCACCACCGGGATATCGTATAATACCTGGCTTCCATATTCTAAATAAATCAGCATATTCTTTTCTAATACCTAGTTCATTATTTGTAGGCATAAAAGATGTTTCATCTATTTCAATGCTGCCTGTTCCTTTGTATGTTATTGCAAAATTTATAGAATAATGTGTTTTTATTGCGGGTACTTCAAATTCAATTTTTTTCCATTCACTACTTGAAATATCAAGTTCTTTTTCAAATAGTCTTGTAGTAAAATTACTATCAAAAGCAACAAATTTAGCAACTCCACTAGCATTGTTATTTTTAACGTAAATGTAGAAAGTGTGTGATATATTATTTTCTATATAAATTTTTTGATATATAGCAGATTCAATAATTCCATTACCTGAAATTTCTATTCCATATTTTCCATTTTCATTATAACCACCATAAATATATTTGATAAAATCAAATTCACCTTTTGTATCATACCAATAATTCCAATATTTATGTTTATCTGATTTTATAAAATCGAAACCTCTATCATATATTTCCTGTGCCCACATACCACCATATCCATTAGTATAATCAAGCAGAAATTCTATAAAACCACCATTCGCGTTTTTTGAAATTGGTGTTTGAGAATCTAATTCATTAATTATTTTTATAGTTGCAGTTTCTTTGCTATTGATATCAATAAAACAAATAAAATATAATATTACTAATGTTATGATTTTTTTAATATTCATTTTTTAATATTATATAAATATTATATATATAGTATATAAATAATATATTATTATAATTACTTATCCGAATTTAAAATAACATCCAATAAACGTTTACATTCTTTCTGTAGGTCTTTCTCATTATTTTCATTCATAATAAAATAATCAAAATCTAATTTTGCATTATCAAATTGTTTTACTTTATAATATGAAATACCACGTCCATAAAAAGCTAACAAATTTTTAGGATTTATATTTATTGCCTCTGTAAAATCATTAATAGCACTATTAAAATTTTGTTCTATATAGTGTGCTATTCCACGACTATAATAAGCCTTATCCAATTTATTATTAATTTCAATAGCTTTTGTTAAATTTTCAATGCTTTTAGCTGTTTGTCCATTTTGTAAATTAACTAGTCCTAATCCTAAATAAGCATCAAAATAGTCACTTTTTAATTTAATTGCATTTGTAAAATCAATAATAGCTTTGTTATTATCATCCGAATAAAAATAAGCCATTCCACGACCATAGAAAGCAGGTGCATATTGGTCATAATTTGCTATTATATTAGAATAAATTTCAATGGCTTTTTTATAATTATTTGAACCTAATGCTTCTATTGCATTTTCTATATTTTGATTGTTATTAGAAAAACTTGTTAATTGTGAAAATAATAAACTAATAACAATAATAAAGATATTTCTTTTCATAAATTTATTTTAATTTTAAATTAAAATCTAATAATTGTATCATTTCTATCTGGACTTGTTGAAATTAATGATATCTTTGTATTAATAAATTTTTCAATAAATTGTATATAATTTTGTGTTTGTTTTGGTAAATCTTCAAATTTATTAATACCTGATATATCTTGTTCCCAACCATCTAGTGTAGTGTATTCAATTTCTAATTTATCTTTATCATCTATATATGTTGGGAAATTATCAACAACTTTTCCATTAATAATGTATTTAGTTGCAACTTTTATTTCTTTAAAAGAATTTAATACATCAATTTTTGTTAAAGCTATTTCAGTAAATCCATTTATAATTAATGAATAATTTAAAGCAACTAAATCAAGCCATCCACAACGTCTTGGTCTTCCAGTTGTAGAACCAAATTCATTTCCACGTTGTGCCATTATTTTGCCAATTTCATTTATTTGTTCAGTAGGGAAGGGGCCATTCCCTACACGTGTACAATAAGCTTTTGTAATTCCTATAATTTGATTTATCTTATTAGGAGGTATTCCTGTACCTGTACAAGCACCTCCAGAAGTAGTATTTGAACTTGTTACAAAAGGATAAGTCCCAAAATCAACATCAAGTAAAGCACCTTGTGCACCTTCTATCATTATATTTTGTCCATTGTTAATTGCTTGATTTAAAAAATAAACAGTATCTTGAATATAAGGTTTTAACTTTTCACAAGCATCTACGAATTTTTCAATCGTTTCATTATCTATTATATTTTTATTATCATATACTGATGCTAAAATTTTATTTTTTTCTTCTATATTTTTGTTTATTTTTTCTTTTAATACTTCTTTATTAAATATGTCAAAAACTTTAATTCCAATACGAGCAACTTTATCAGTATAAGCTGGTCCTATCCCTCGTCCTGTTGTTCCTATTATAGTTGATTTTATAGAGTTTTCTTTTGCTTTATCTATAGTAATATGATATGGTAATATTAAATGAGCATCATGACTTATTATTAAACGATTTTCAACAGAAATATTATTATCGTTTAACATATTTATTTCATCAATTAATGCAATAGGATCTATAACCACTCCATTACCAATAACACATTTTGTATTTTTTTGTAAAATTCCTGATGGTATTAGATGTAAAACTATTTTTTTACCATTAAATACTATAGTATGACCTGCATTTGCACCGCCTTGACATCTTATAACTATATTATAGTTTTTACATAGTAAATCAACAATTTTTCCTTTACCTTCATCACCCCATTGGGCACCTAATATAAGAGTAGCACTCATTTTTTATTTATAATATTATTTTTATTTGTGTTAATTTATTTTACTTATTAAATTATATTCTTATCGTAAATTCTGTATGTTTTATAAAGTTCAGCATGCATAGTTTGTGTTAGAGCACGATTCATCATTTCATTATCTTCTAATACCCAAGATGCTTCACCTTTTGTAATTCCAATTTTACGAGCATTTTCTCCTATTGAATAGTATAATAAAGTATCTATTCCGGTTTTTTGATATTCCGGTTTTGTTCCGAGAATAATTATTCTAACAAGATCAATTTTTTTCTTTTTTGTTAATAATTGTATTCCTGCACCTATTAGGCCACCTTTTTTATTATGAATTAATACTTGATTCATATCAGGTAATGCTAGTGCAACGCCCGCTGGTTCGCCATCAAGTTCAGCAATTAATGTAGTTTCAGGTATTCCAAAATTTACTAATTGAGATGCTAGATAATCAAATTCTGCATTTGTCATTTTTACAAATCCCCAGTTAGGCTGCCATGCAGCATTATAAATTTCCCTAAAAATTTCAATATCTTTTTCTAATTGTTTTTTATTTTTAAATTCAAGACTACGTATATTTATTTTATACCTTTCTTTTATAATTCCTGCTAGTTTTAATAATTTTTCACTGCGAAAAGTTTCATAATTCAAAATATATGCGTATAAATCTTTTGCCTTATTAAAACCATAATTATCACATAAAGTTGGATAATATTCTGGGTTATAAGTCATTAAAATAACAGGCGGTTTGTCATAAGCATTCATTAACATTCCAAGTTCATCATTGAAAGTTGGATTTACAGGTCCACGCATAATATTTAAATTCCTTTCTTTTAACCATTCTGCTGCTGTATTAAAAAGCATATTTGCAACTTCTTGGTCATTTATACATTCAAAAAACCCCCAGAAGCCTACTTTATCATTATGTATTAAATTATGCCTTTTGTTTTCAATAGCACCTATACGTCCTACAATATTTCCTTGTGAATCTTCTGCTAAAAATAGTTGATAATCTGCATGTTGATAAAGTGGATTTTTTTCTTTATCAAAAAGTTCTTTACGTTCAGAAATAAGAGGTGGAACAAAATTCGGATTATTTTGATAAAATAACCATTGAGACTTAATAAATGTTAATAAGTTATTTTTATCTTTAACTGGTTTTATTGTATAATTCATAGTGTGTTTAGATATAATTTTAGTATATTTTAATTATTACTTTATCTTAAGTATTACATAAAAATAAAATACATATAAATAATACACAAATATAATAAAAAAAAGATAAATTTGTGTATTATTATTACAATAAAAAAACTTAAATTTGTATTATATTATTATATGTAAAAATATAATATATTTAATAAAACTTTAATAAAACTTTAATAAAAATCTATATCATATTAGTTAAAAA
>CAYYIP010000003.1:28227-190712 GCA_964472015.1 uncultured Hyphomicrobiales bacterium
TTTAATAAAACTTTAATAAAACTTTAATAAAAATCTATATCATATTAGTTAAAAATAATTAAAATATATTTTTATGCAACAATTAATTGAGTTAAAAAATAGTGTTGAAGCCCAAGAAATGCTCTTGAAAAAGAATATTATACTTGATAAAATAAGTACAACTGCAATAAAAATCGGTCGTAACCCTGAGGATATAAAATTGCTTGCAGTTTCAAAAACACAAAGTGTAGATGTTTTATTAAAAGCAATTTCTGTTGGTATAAATTTATTTGCTGAAAATTATGCCCAAGAATTTAGAGATAAAAATAAACAAATTTATGATTTTTTTAATCTAAAAGATACAGAAACTGAGAAATTGAAAAAAATTGCTGAATTTCATTTTATAGGACATTTGCAAACAAATAAAGTAAAATATGTTGTTCCTTTTGTTTCTACTATACATACTGTTGATAGTATAAATATTGCAAAAGAAATTAATAAATGTGCTGTTAAATATAAAAAGAAAATAAATGTATTATTGCAAGTTAATACTTCTGAAGAAAGTAGTAAGTCCGGAGTAAAACCTGATGATATTGAAAAACTAGCAACCGAAGTATTAATGCTTAATAATCTGAATTTAGTTGGTCTTATGACAATAGGAATGTTTTCTTTAAATGAAGTAATTGTTAGAAAAGACTTTTCTTTATTGAGAAATACATTGGAAAAATTAAATAAAAATTTAGGACTAAATTTAAAAGAATTATCTATGGGAATGTCCCATGATTATGATATAGCAGTTGAAGAACAAGCTACTATGGTACGAGTAGGAAGTTCTATTTTTGGTGAAAGAATATATAATAAGTAATTATTTAATACTTATATTTTATCATTATTTTGTTAAAAGATTAATTTTAATTTAAGTAAGTTTCTTTATAAATCTATTATGAATATTATTGTTGTTGTAGCATTAGTTCCCGAGACCGATGTAAGTATAAAAGTAGAAAACGAAAAAAATATAAAAGTTTCTAATGATAAGTTTATCATAAATCCTCTTGATGAATTTGCAATAGAGGAAGCTTTAAGAACAAAAGAAAAATTTGGCGGTGAAGTAAAAGTTATTGTATATTCTATTTTGAATAGTGTAGAAAATGATGAATTATTAACTCGTTCTATACTAGCTAGAGGAATTGATAAAGCGGTTTTGTTAAAAAATATTTCTTGTAATTCATCAAAAAATATAGCAAAAAATATCATCGACGCAATGGATAATAAATTACCAGATGTATTATTTTTTGGATATAAAAATATGTTTTTAAATTCAATTGAATTACCTGTTATTGTAGCAAATATGCTTAATTATAATTATATTACAGGTATAATACAATTGGAAATTAGAGAAATGGAATTAATATGTAAAAAAGAAACCGAAATAGGTTATAATATTATTTCTACTAAGTTTCCTTGTGTACTTTCTACTCATAAAGGATTGAATGAACCACGATATCCTAAGCTGATAGAAATTATGAAAGCAAAACAAAAAACAATTTCTATAATGGAAGCAAATAATGATGAACAAAATATTTTACCAGTAGAAAAAATATCGTTAGTATATGATAATAGAGAAAAAATTAGTTTAAGTGATACAGATAAAGATATTATTAAATTATATGAAATTATTAAATCAAAATTATCATAAAAATGGGAGAGGGATAAAATGGGTAATATTCTTGTATTTTTAGAAAAAAAAGTAAATATTGATAATTTAACTGATAATTCTTTAACTGCTTTATTAGCAGCAAATAAACTTAGTAATATATTAAAAAGTAATATATTTTGTGTATTACATAATGGGACAGAACAGACTTTTAATGAAATATCAAAATTTGTTGATGCAACAATAATAAATGTTAAAAATGATATACAAATTTCGCAAAAAGAAATAAATACAATTTTATATATAGCAAAAGAAAAAGATTGTTCTAATATTGTTTTTCCAAGTTCTATTTTTTGTAATGATTTAGCACCTGCTTTATCTGTAAAATTAGAAGCGAGTTTTATATCAGAAACGAATAATTTTAATTTGAAGAATAATGACAATACTAATGAATTAATTGTGCGTAGATACTTATATGCTGGAAAGTTAATAGAAGATTTTAATTTAAGTAATCTAAAAAATAATGTGTTTGTAATTGCCCCAAATAGTTTTGAACTTCCCCAAAATATTAATAGCAATACTAATACTGCTAATAACTATTCTGTTGAAGATTTTAATCTTGATACTAATACTAATTATAGTATCTTGGAAAATATACAAGAACGAAATACAAAAAGTATAGATGATGCAAAAATAATTGTATCTTGTGGTCGAGGCATAGGCAGTGTTGATAATTTTTCTATAATTGATGAATTTGCTAATAAACTTGGTGCAAGTGTTGCTGCAAGTCGTGCAGTTGTTGATAATGGATGGCAGCCACATTCTATACAAGTTGGTCAGACGGGAAAAACAGTAACACCTGATTTATATATAGCTTGTGGAATTTCAGGAGCGGTACAACATATTGTTGGAATGAACAAATCAAAATTTATTATAGCTATTAATACAGATGTCAATGCACCTATTTTTGAAATAGCAGATGTTGCTGTTAATGCAGATTTATTTAATATAATTAAGAAATTAATAAGTTTATTTTAGTTAATATGTTTTCAAAAATTTTAAGCAATAAATATTTACATATTATATTACGTATTTTACTTGCAATGGTTTTTATAATTACAGGTATTAGTAAAATAGTTATTCCTATTGATTTTGCTAAGAATATCTCTAATTATGATATGTTGCCGAATTTTTTGGTTAATATTGTAGCTATCGTTTTACCTTGGATAGAATTAATATCCGGACTAATGCTTTTACTAGGAATAAGAATAAAAGCAAATACAATACTAATGATTATTATGTTGTTAATTTTTAATATTGCTATATGTACTGCAATGGTGCGTGGATTAGATATAGATTGTGGATGTTATGCAGATATAACTCAACAAAGTGTAGGATTTAAAAAACTTTTGGAAAATTTTGGACTTATTTTAATTGCTTTATTACTTTATTACTTTCCTAATAATCATTTTAATTTTGAGAGTAAAACATTAAATTAATTTTAATTTAATATTTTATTATTTTATAGAACACTGAAATTGAAAATGTTAGTTAGATCTATAATAGGAAAAATATTTAATCATTCTATAGAATTTGTGTTTCCAAAGATTTGTGTTATATGTAAAAATAAAATTAATCAAAATAATATAAGTAATTATACAAATTTTTGCTGTAAATATTGTTTTAATTCTTTTAGGATGGCAGATGAACATGACAATATTGAAAAAATATTGATGGAAGATTTGAAAGATGATATGGCTATCTCTAATGCCTTTTCTTTATTCTCTGCAAAGAATACTGATGAAGTATCAGTAATGGAATTAATATATAAGCTAAAATATGAGGGTCTTACACAAATAGGTATTGAATTAGGTGAATTACTAGGTAAATTATTGTTTGATTATAATATGATAGATTATGATTTAGTTATTCCAGTTCCAATTCATAAAGCAAGACGACGAGAACGTGGATATAATCAATCTGAATTTATTGCAAAAGGTGTAAATAATATCATAAAAAGTAATGTATATAATAATTTATTGTATAGACGACATTATACTATTACACAAACAAAATTATCAAAAGAAGAACGTGCAAAAAATTTAAAGAATGTTTTTTTTGTAAAGTTTGATGAACGCAATAATATATCTGGGAAGAAAATTCTATTAGTAGATGATGTTTTAACAAGTGGATATACGCTTAATAATTGTGCTATTGCGTTACTAGAAAATAAAGTTAGACAAGTTGATATTGTAACAATAGTGCATAAAGAATAAAAGCTGAATATATGTTATATATTCAGCTTTTATTTATTTATTTATTTATTTCTAAAAATATTCATATCAAATATTATTGGAACAACTAAATCTTTTGTTTCAACAGGGACTCCATTTTTTATAGCTGGCTGTAATTTATATTTTTTTGCATATTTTCTAATTATTTCTAAAGCAGGAAAGTTTAATTTTTTATTTTCGCTTTCTTGTATTTCAATTTTTGTAATAATACCACAAGAATCAATATCAACTGTAACAATAACTAATCCACTTGCTTCATACTTTTTATTTCCATATACTGATGCAGAAGCCATAAGACTAAGCTTTTTTAAGTCAAATGTTATTTCACGGTCAGTAATAATTGTATCTTTTGATTTATTATTATTTAATTCAGTACTATTAGTATCTATTTTAATATTAGTAGTATTTTTATCATTTGATATATTTTTTTGTTGTGATAATAATATTGTATTTTTATTTAGAAGCATCAAACATAATGTTACTATAAATATTATTTTTTTCATAAATTTCCTTTCCCTATAATTATTTTTAATACGTTGTAAGGTTTAATAAGTTTCTATATCTATACCATATTGTTCTATTTTATATTTTAGCTTTGTTTCAGTTGTATTTAATAATTTTGTTGCTTTTTTTATATTTCCTTTTGTTAGAGTTAATGTCTGAGAAATTAAATCCTTTAATACTTCTGTTTCAGTTGCTCCATTATTAGAAATTTTTAAATAATGATTTCCATCTTTTATATTAATATTATTATTTTCTGTAATTCCTGTAAGAGCAAGTTCAGATTTTGTTATTATATTTTTATTGTCATCATGAAGTAATAATATGCGTTCAATTACATTTTTTAATTCACGAATATTTCCAGGCCAATTATAATTAAGTAATAAATTTATTGCATCACTATCAAATTGAACATTTTTTTCTTTATCTTTATTAAATTTATTTATAAAAGAAGCTGCTAATAATATAATATCTTTATTCCTTTCTCTTAAAGGTGATAAATTTATAGGGAATGTATTTAATCTATAATATAAATCTTCTCTAAACTTACCACTTGCAACTAGTTCAGATAAATTTTTATTTGTTGCAGCTATTACTCTAACATCAATACTAATTTCTTTTTGTCCGCCAAGTCTATAAAATGTACGTTCTTCTAAAATTCTTAGTAATTTCACTTGTAATTGCATACTTAATTCTGCAATTTCATCTAACATTATAGTTCCATGTTGTGCCTGTTCAAAACGTCCTTTTGCTTTATCACTTGCACCCGTAAAAGCTCCTTTTTCGTGTCCAAATAATTCATTTTCTGCTAATTCTTTTGGAATAGCTCCGCAATTAATAGCTATAAAAGGACCATCCTTACGCTGCGAATTATTATGAATAAATTTAGCAATTAATTCTTTGCCTGTACCGGTTTCGCCTGTTATTAATATAGTAGTATCATTTGATGTTGCTGCTTTTGCTGCTAATTTTAGTACCGTTTTTATAGAATCTGATTCACCAATTATTTCTGTTTGATATTCTATTGTTTTTAATTTTTCATTCGCAAGTTCAATACGTTTACGCATTAAAGAATTACGTAAAGCTTTTACAATAGTCATATCTAATTGTTCCATTTCAATTGGTTTTAAAATAAAATCTTCAGCACCTAATTTAACAGAACGTACAGCTAACTTAATATCACTTGAACCTGCTATAATTATGACTGGCATTTCCCAACCTTCTTTTCTCAGTTGTTCCAAAATTTCCAAGCCATTATTATAACCCATAAACATATCAAGTAATACTAAATCTGGATTATATAAATGTAATTTAGATAATGCTTCGTTACTATTTGTAAAAATAATAACATTGCTATATTTTTTCTCTAAATATTCTTTAAATAGTTTATTTATATTTGGGTCTTCTTCTATAATTATAATTGTATAATTTTCCACTATATTATATTTTCTTTATTATTTATTTAAATAATATAAATTATATTAAGTAATATAATTTATATAAATGATACATCTCTTATCTATTTTTCAAAGATACGAAATTTTTATAAAATATAAAACTTTATATATTTAATCTTAAATATACTTTTTTTATTTTATTATTAGTATCTATTTTATGGTTAGAATTTATTCTATATATTTTTTTATTATATTATAAAATTCAGTATTTAATAAATCAGGTAGTTTTTGAATATTTTTACCACCAGCAGTAGCTAAATGAGGTTTACCACCACCACCACCATTTAAGATTTTAGCAGCGTCTCCTACTAATTTCCCGGCTGGAAGTTTATCTTTTAAATCATCAGTAACCGAGCAGGATAATTGTACCTTATCGTCAATAATAGATGCTATTAGACATATTCCATTTTTTACAAAACTATCACGTATTTTTTCTGCAATTAGTCTTAATTGATCTAAATTTTGTAAATCTTCTTGATGTACTAATACATTAATACCATTAATACTTATTGCTTTATTTATTAAATTATTAGAATTTTCATTTAAATCAGAAATGTTATGCTTTGCTATTTCTTTTTCTAATTTTTTAATTTGATTATTTAAATTTGTGATTATATTATTTTTTTCATTTATAGTATTTTCTAATTTTGTAACATATTCTATTGCCTTTTTCCCTGTAATTGCTTCTATTCTACGTATTCCTGATGCTATTGAAGATTCTGAAGTAATTTTAAATAAAACAATTTCACTTGTATTGTTGACGTGTGTTCCGCCACAAAGTTCTGAAGAGAAACTACCAATAGAAACAACTCTTACTACACTTCCATATTTGTCTCCAAAAAACATTTTTATCTTTTGATCTTTCTTGGCTTCTTCAATAGGTAATTCTTGTATCGTAACTTTTTGTTTCATTAAAATTATAGTATTTACGGTATTTTCTATGTTTTTTATTTGTTCTGGTGTTAACTTTTCAAAATGATTAAAATCAAAACGTAAATAATCGTCTGTAACTAAAGAACCTGCTTGCTGTATATGATTACCTAATTGTGCTCTTAAAGCTTCATGTAAAATATGTGTTGCTGAGTGATTACGAACAATATTAGAACGACGTTCAAAATTTAATATACATATTGCAGTATCATCAAGATTACATTCTATATTTTTATCACAAATATGAAAAATTGTATTTCCATTTTTTTTGACATTGATAACATTATAATTTTTTTGATTAATAATTAATACGCCATTATCACTAATTTGTCCACCACTTTCACTATAAAAAGGTGTTTTATCAAGAACTATTATATTATCTTGAAAATATTTTACAGTTCCGTTATAAGCAGAAAAAGTTGAATCGTATCCAATAAACTCAGTTTCTATATCTATTTGCGGAAGAGTATCATCTTGAGAAACAATTTTACGAGCAGTTCTAGAACGTTCTTTTTGAATATTCATATTGTTTTCAAATCCAACAGTATCAACTTTTATACCTCGTTCCCGTGCAATTAATTCGGTTAAATCTAAAGGAAAACCAAAAGTATCATACAATAAAAATGCATCATCACCCGATATAATTTTTTCTTGTTTAGTTTCTAATATATTGTTTATAATTGTATCGATACGGTCTAAGCCACGTTCCATTGTTTGTAAAAAACTTTCTTCTTCATTATAAATAACTTTTTGTATTAATTCTTGATTTTTTTTCAATTCTACAAAATGTAAGCCCATAGTAGTAACTACAATAGGTACTAATTTATAAAGAATAGGTTTATTTATTCCTAAGTTTCTTGCATATTTTAATGCACGTCTTAAAATTCTACGTAATACATAATTTCTGCCATCATTTCCCGGTAGTACACCATCTGCTATAGCAAAACATAAAGTACGAATATGATCTGCAATTACTCGCATTGCTATATCTGTTTTTTTGTCTATAGAAGTTGTATATATAATACCAGTAAGCCTTTGTATTTCACCAATTATAGGTAAGAAAATATCAGTATCATAATTTGATTTTACATTTTGTAATATTGAACATATTCTTTCAAAGCCCATACCAGTATCTATATATTTTGAAGATAAAGGTTCAAGAGTACCATCTTCTTTTCTATTAAATTGAATAAATACTAAGTTCCATATTTCTATTACTTCCGGCGAGCCTGTATTAATTAGTTTAGCACCGTTTTTATTAGGTGTTCTATCATAATGTATTTCACTACAAGGACCGCAAGGACCTGTAGTGCCCATTTCCCAAAAGTTATCTTTGTCGCCAAACTTTTGTATATGCGTTTCTGGTAGATATTGTTTCCAAAGTTCATAAGCTTCATCATCTGTATTATGAACTGTTGCATATAAACGAGTTTTATCTAATTTCCAAACTTTAGTGAGAAGTTCCCAAGCATATTCAATAGCTTCTGATTTATAATAATCGCCAAAACTCCAGTTCCCTAACATTTCAAAAAAAGTATGATGGTATGTATCAACGCCAACTTCTTCTAAATCATTATGCTTACCACTTACTCTAATACATTTTTGTGAATTAGCAGCACGATTATAATCTCTTTTGCCAATTCCTAAAAATACATCTTTAAATTGATTCATACCAGCATTTATAAATAATAATGTAGGGTCATTGTGTGGTATGATAGGTATACTGTCTACTATAGTATGATTTTTTGATTTGAAAAAATCTAAAAAGGATTGTCTTATTTCTAATGAAATCATATTTTTATTGTTTTATTATTTATTAAATATCTTTAAATATATAATTGGTTAAAATTAAAAAATCAATTCTAATTAATTAAAGTTTATGTCGGATTGTCTGTCTTCTGATAATAATTTCTAACAATCTTTTTTATTTGTCCTTTAAGCTATTGTTTCTGATACACTTAATATTGTTTGATTGTCAGGTGTAATACCATTTTTCAATAAAGGAATAGTATTAAGTATTATATCATCAAAATGAGCATCTTTTTTTCTCGTTCCATACGTCTCAAATAACTAATTAAGTAATATTTGATTCTTAAATTTAAATCAATTTGAGTTTTAAATTTTGTATTTGGTTTTATTGTATATTTTTCTGTTGTTTCATTATAGTCAAAATTTTCTATTAGTAAAGGTGTTAAATCAGTATATTCTTTTGTTAGTAAATCAAGGAATCCCAATTCAAGTTCTTTTAAAATAATTTCATTATTTATTTGTTCAATTGTAGCTCCATTATGTTTTGCAATAATTCCTTCTATTGTTTGCAAAATAATATCTCCTATTTTCATTCCAAAATTAGCTTTAAGTATAGTTTTAGGATTACGTACTTTTTTGAAAATAGATCTATTAGTGTTCTTGCTTTAGGTGAAGTTTTTGGTAATAATAATGGTTTAGGTAATAAATTTTTATATTTTAATAAAATTTTATCTATATCTTCTTTAACTTCTGGTTCGTGTTTTATGTATTGTCGTTTAACTTCTTGAAAAGCTTTTTTTAATTCATCTAATTCTACTGGTGCAGTTAATGCTTTTACCATAAATATAGCCATTGGATTTATGTCTATATTTATAGCTTTTCTATTATTCATCATAGCTTCTATTGCTGTAACGCCACTGCCTCCATAAGGGTCTAAAATTATATCACCAATTTGAGAAAAATTTTTTATATACTCTGCAACTACGTTCCAACTTTGTTTAGTAAAATAACCATGAACACCATAATGACGTTTTGCTGCCTGTTTTCTTACTGGAATTTCTTCTAATAATGGACGTGTTGAATAATTAAATTTTTCTTTTATGTTTTCTTTTTCTGTCATATTTTTATCCGAATAATTTTTATCTAAATAAGATTAAAAATAATTCTAATATATGAATAAAATTAATACTTAAAATAATATGTTTATATATTTTTTATTTATCAATATTAATTGCTTCATTAATATCAATTGTTTCATCATTAGCTATATCTATTAATGCTAAGTAAAAAAGTTTACTTATATCTTCCATTATTTCAGGAACAACTGCTTCTGGTGTATCTCCTATGTCGTGATAATAAGTTTTTTTTACTGCACTAGGAGTTATTGCTGCCATAGATCTATATCCTGCACGTCCAAATACCATTCCATCTGTTCTAGGTCGTCCACCATTATCAGTATATTTATATGAATGGAATTTACGATGTATATATTTTTCATTAGCATTTATAAAATGTTGTTCTATTTTAGGATAACTACTAGCGCCCCATACACCTATATCACGTCCATTGCCAACCATATCAAAATTAAACATACATAATGTTTTATTTTTAGGAAAAATAGGATTTTCTACATAAAAAGTACTTCCTCTTAATCCTGTTTCTTCAGCTCCCAAAAAAATAAATAAAATAGAACGTTTTAAGTCTACTTTTGATTTTGCTAAAGCTTGTGCTATTGCCATTAAATCAACACATCCGGAGGCATTATCTAAAGCTGATGGAAAGAACGCAGCAGCATTTCCAACACCATCTAAATGAGCACCTAATATTATAATTTCATTTTTTAAAATACTATCTGTGCCTTCTAATAATCCTAAAACATTACAACAAGTATTATTAGGGAAGTGTTCTGTATTTGCGCTTATTGATATTGTTTTATTTAATAATAAAGATTTAGGTTTTAAGTTTGTTTTTATTTCTTCAATTAATTTTTCCCTATTTTTTTGTGTGCCTAAAAAAAGTTCGTCCACTGCATTAGCTTTCATATAGCAATATATAAAATCTTTATTATAAGGTAATGATGGATTAGCTAATTTTGCAACAAATATTAATCCAATTGCGCCATGATTTATAGCATTTTGTAACTTTGAAGTAGTAGACGAATGTAAAGACCATTTTGTATAATCTTTGTGATTAGAATTTACAGGGATTTCCATTTCTATTAGAACTATTTTATTTTTCACATCTATTCCTGCATAATCGTCATAATTTAATTCCGGCGCAGTAATTCCATATCCTACCCAAATGGCTGGTGCAGTAATTTTACCTGTACACGATGAAGAACCGGGGAAATAATCTTCTGGGAATTTATATTCTTTTTGAATTGAATCTTTATTTAATTTAAAGTTTACAGCTAAACTTCCTGCATCTAATATTTTAGTCCATTCATGAGGAAAAGTTTGAAACCAAGATGTATCGTTTATTGCAGGTTTTAACCCCCAACTTTTAAGACTATCAACTATATAATTAGCTGCTTTCATATATCCCGGCGCACCCGCACGACGTCCTTCCCATTCAGGTTTGCATAAAATTTCTACAAATGATTGTATTTCATTTGAAGAAATTGAATGAAATCCATTCAATATTAAAGAATCATTATCTTGTGCTTTTAGAGTAATAGATAAGATAAAATAAAATATGGCTATTATATAATTTTGCTTCATTATTTTTTTGTTTAAATTTTTATTAAGAAATAAGTTAGTTTAATTTTTATATATAAAGTTTTATATATGTCTTATATTTTTAGTTGTATTTAAAATCCATTTTTTTGCCATTTTTCTTTATATTTAAAGTTAATAGAATTATCTAATATTACTAAATTTTCTTTTAACAAATGTAGATTTATAAATGTTTTGTTTTTTAAATATAAATATACCATTAAATGATTTTTATCATCGTATTTAATATTACTATCATATTTAATAAAAACTTTTTTTCCTTTTAATTTGTTATCTAAGAAGTTAATTGCATCTTGGTATTTATCAGGAATTTGTTTAATTCCTATTAATTTTATTGTTAAATTATTATTTAATTCTATTAGTTCAGGTGAAATAATTTTTTTTATAGTATAAAACAATTCTAAATTTTGAGGTTTCTTATTATCTATTTTAGAACCGTATTGTTTTGTTTTTATATCTATTTTTTTATTTAATTTATGAAAATCAATAAACTTATATGGTAATTTATTAATTTTTTCTTTGAAATCAATATTTGCTAAGTTTTGTTTTTTTATAATTATACTAGAATTATCAAAAATATCATTTTTATTTAGCTTTTCTTGTATTATTTTTATGAAATTTGAATTTATTTCATAACCAACAGAATTTCTTAAAAGTTTTTTTGCAGCAATAGACGTTGTCCCACTTCCCAAAAAAGGATCTAATACTGTTTCATTAGTAAAAGAAAACATTTTTATTAATCTAATAGGTAATTCTTCAGGAAACATTGCTATATGTTTATTTTGTTTTGTGCCAGGGAAATACCAATGTCCATTAAAATAAGTATTCCATTCGTCTTTTGCTATTTTTGATTCTTCTTTTTGTAATTCTGTAGGATTAGGAGCAACACCATGTTTTTTGAATAATAAAATATATTCAAAATCTAATTTTATAATTCCATTACGTGGATATGGATAACTTCCCATAATAGTTGCACCACCCGTCGTATTCATTGTTGTAGCTTTTTTCCATATAATTTGTCCCATAAAATCCATCCCTAATGTTTCGCAAAATCTTATTATTTCCGAATGAATTGGTATTACTTTATATCGACCATAATAAGTTGTTCTAGCAAATTGATCACCTATATTTATACATAAACGGCATCCATCTTTTAATACTCTAAAACATTCTTGCCAAGTTAAGTTTAAATAGTTTATATATTCTTCATAACTATCATTAAATCCTATCTGGTTATTATTTTCATAATCTTTTAATTGCCAATATGGTGGTGATGTAATGATTAAATGAATACTTTTAGATTCTATTTCACTCATATTTCTACTATCACCGTTAATAATTATATGTTTTGTATTATTATTTATTTTATACTTATTCATTTTTATTTTATTGGATGTTCTATTATTCCACCACCTATTAATTCATTATTATCATATAAAACCACTGACTGCCCACAAGTTACTGCTTTACGTGGTTCTGTAAATTTAATTATTAATTTATTGTCTGCTATTTTACAATGTGCAGGTTTTCCATAATCTTTATATCTTATTTTAACTACATATTCTTTTTCTTCAAATGTATCTAAATTATCTTTAAATAAATTAATTGAATTTGCTATAAGTCCTGTACTATATAATTTTTTTTCTATATCTACTATTATTTGTTTTGTGGTAGCATTTATTTCTTTAACATATAAAGGTTCTGAATACGAAAGTCCAATACCTCGCCTTTGTCCAATTGTATATTTGTAATATCCAGTGTGTTTTCCTATTTTTTTATTGTTAAATATAAAATCACCCGAAGTAATGTTTTTTATTTGCTCTGTTTTTGTTTTTATATTTTCTAAAAAATTACAATAATCATTATTTGGAATAAAACAAATATCTTGCGAATCACTTTTTTCAAAAGATGGTAAATTATTATTTAATGCAATATCTCTAACTTCTTGTTTAGAATTTATTTCCGAAAGCGGAAATATTGTTCTACTCAAAAAATTTTGAGGTAATTTCCAAAGCATATATGATTGATCTTTATTAATATCATTACTACAAATAATCGAGTAACGATTTGTTTTTTTATAATATTTTATAGACGCATAATGGCCAGTAGCTATATGTTTTATATTTAATTTATCAGCTTCTTTTATAATATAAGCCCATTTTATCTTATGATTACATAAAACACAAGGATTAGGTGTTCTGCCATTAATATATTCATTATAAAAATTTTCTAATATTATATTTTTAAAGTCCGTAGTTGCATCTATAACAATATGTTTAATATTAAAAAAATCACAAACTTTTTTTGCATCTTCAATTGCTTGGTTTGAATAAGTATGCATTTTTATAGTACAAGCTATTACTTCATAGTTGAGTTTTTGTAGAAGTAAAGCTGCAACTGCCGAATCAATACCGCCTGATAAAGCTAATAATATTTTTTCCTTCATTTTTTTATTAATCTAAACTAAACCAAACTAATATTACATAATATTATATGTTTATATTTATGTATTATTTATAAAATAACAAAAATAAACATAATTATATTATTTATTATCATTATTTTGTTATTATTTCTTTTTGTTTTAATAGATTTTTTAGTTTTTTTTCAACAAAAACTTCTTTTTTGTTAAAAGGGTTTTCTTTTGTATAATACATTAGTGTGGAATAAGTTGATGGCGTAGGAGTAAATATCTGTACTTGTTCTGGTAATATATTAATTTTTTTTGAAAAGAATTTTTTCATTTTTTTCATATCTTCCAAAGTACATCCAGGATGTCCTGCCATTAAATAGTAAGTAAGAAATTGTTTTTTATTATTTTCTTTTGAAATTTTTTTAAATTTTTCATAAAATGTTTGTAAGTCACTTAATGGTTTTGCCATTAATTCAAGTACTTGTTTTTCTATATGTTCAGGTGCAATTTTCATTTGTCCACTAATGCAATTTGAAACAATATAATTTAAATAATTATTTCCATTTATTTTATCTTTCATTATTAAGTCATATCTAATACCAGACGTAACAAATATTTTATGAATATTTGGTATTTTTAATATATTTTTTAATAGTTTTAAATGTGCTTTATGATTTATTTCTCTATTTTTACAAAGTTCAGGTGTTAGACATCTTTTATTTTTACAGCTTCCATATTTTTCTTGTTGATTGCAATGCATTTTATACATATTTGCACTTGCTCCACCAACATCATAAATAATACCTTTGAAATTTTTATCTTTTGCAAATTTATTTGCTTCTTTTAATATAGATGATTCTGATCTTGAACGAATTGTTTTGCCAAAATGTACTGCTATTGCACAAAAATTGCATTCTCCAAAACAACCTCTATGAGATGTTATTGAAAATTTTGTTGTATCTAAAGCTTTTATTTTACCTTCTTTATTATATATAGGATGAGCTTTATTCTCATATTCATAATTATAAACTTTATCTAATTCTTCAGTGCTTAAATAATAATTAGGCGGATTTTGAACTAAAACTCTATTATTTACAGTTTGAATGAGTCTTTTTGAATTTAATGGATCATTATTGTTATAAAAAGTATTAAACAATTCAATAAACTTATTTTTGTTAATTGTAACTTCTTCATGGGAGGGTAATAAAATAGAGTTTTCTTTTAATGTTTCAATTTCTTTTTGACTTATAGTATAACATATACCACGTTGTGTTTCTATAGATTGATTATTTTTTATTTTTTCTGCTAGTTCTATAATTGTTTTTTCACCTTCACCATATACCAATATATCAGCTTTAGAATCAAGTAAGATAGAACGTCTTAAAGAATTTTCCCAATAATCATAATGAGTAATGCGTCTTAAACTTGCTTCTATTCCACCTATAATTATAGGAACTTTTTTATCATAATATTGTTTTATAAGGTTAACATATCTTATAATAGCTCTATCCGGACGTTTATTATTAATACTTCCAGCTGTTAGAGCATCATTTTTCCTCTTTTTCTTTAATGCGGTATAGTTTGCTACCATCGAATCCATAGAACCACTGCTAATTCCCCAAAATAATTTTGGATTTCCAAATTTCATTATATCTATATCAGAATTTATAATAGGCTGTGGTATTATAGCAACTTTATAGCCTTTTTCTAATAAACATTTTCCTATAATAGCAATTCCATTAAAACTATTATCTATATAAGCGTCACCACTTACTAATATGATATCAAGGTCGGTCCAATTTAATTGTTTTAATTCTTCTTTGGTTGCAGGGATAAACACAAAAGTTCCTATTTTATATTTTTTGTCTTTTTATAATATATTTCATTAAAGCTTTATCAAATGGTGTATCAGTAGAAATTAAGTTATAATCTACTTTATGATGAATACATTCCGTTTGTAATTTTTTTATAAAGTTTTGTATTATTTGACTGTATGCCGCTTTTAATTGATGTGGCTGTGTTATAAGTTGTTCACCTGTTTCTAAATCTATAAAATTAGCAGCATTACCAAAATTAAAATCTATTTCTCTTGGATCAAGAATATGAAATAATAATACTTCGTGTTTTTTATGACGTAAATGTCTTAACGCGTCTATAATAGAGGACATATTGTCAAAAAAGTCGCTGAATATTATTACTAAACTTCTACGTTTTATTCTTTCTGCCAAAACTTCTACTGAATTAGCAATACCTGTTGTATTATTAGGAGTTGCATTTTCTAAAGTTGATAATATTTGACTAATATATGATAATCTAGAGTTAGGAGGAAGAAATGTTTGTATTTGATTATTGTATAAAGTTAAACCTACTGCATCCCTTTGTTTTAACATTAACATAGTTAGTGCAGCAGATAAATAGCAAGAATATTCAAATTTAGAAAGTCGTTTATTTGATGAAAACCCCATAGAGGCGCTAGTATCAATAGCTATCATTGAACGCAAATTAGTTTCTTCTTCAAATTCTTTTATATAATAACGGGCTGTTCTAGCATAAACACGCCAATCTATAAATTTAATCTCATCACCAGGACGATATTGTCTATGTTGTGAAAATTCTACACTAAATCCATGATAAGGAGAACGATGAAGGCCAGTTATGAAACCTTCTACAATTAGTTTTGCTTTTAATTCTATATTTCCTATTTTTGCAATTGTATCAGGATTTAAGTATTTTCTATGTTCGTTTATCATATTATTAAATATTAAAATATCCTATATGTTATATTATAGGATATTTTAATTAAATTAGTTTTTATGTTTTATATTTTTATTTTATAATAGTGAAATTGCTATAATACTTTTCTATAATACTTACAATTATATATGTATATCTTATGTAAAACAAAGATAATAAATTCTATTTGATAAATTATTAACTATTAAATTAAGAAATAATAATTTTCTTTTCTGTAATATTTAATAAATGATTATTATATCTTATTAAGACAAATAAGTAATCAGAAAGTCTATTTAGATATTTTAATGAATCTTCTGTTAATTTTTCCTGTTCATTAACTGTAACAGCAATTCTTTCAGCACGTCTACAAATTGTTCTGGCATTATTTAAAAAAGCTGCAAATTTATTTGTATAAGTGTTAATAAAATTTTTTAAATCAGTTAATTCTTTATAATATTTATCTATTTTATTTTCTAAATTTTCTATATGTTTATTATTTATTCTAACTAATTTATTTATATTTACATCTAATGGAGTAGCAAAGTCTGCCCCAAGAATAAATAATTCTTCGGTTATTTTTGTTACTTCATCTTTTAATTCATTAGGTGCATCAAATTGCAAAGCAATGGATAATACAGAATTTAACTCATCTATTGTTCCATATAGTTCAACTCTTGGTGAATTTTTATAAACTATTTTTCCACCTATTAAAGAAGTAGTCCCTTTGTCGCCAGTTTTAGTGTATATTTTCATAAAATTTATTATAATATAATGATTAACTAAGTTTATTTATTTTTTCTTTCTATTACACGTCCATATGCAGATAGTTCGATAAATTCTTCGTCAGGATGTTCTAAATAAATTTTAATTTTAGCTTGTATATGTCCTTTATTTTCTGGTGTTATTGAAGTTTCTAAATTAAAACTTTCATCTGATTTTATTATATCACCTTCTTTTAGGTTAATATTTATATTATCTTGAGTTTTTTCTATTGATTTTATTTTAGCATCAACTTTTGAAGTATTTTTTATAATAGTAGTTGTATGTCCTAATTCACCTACATATAATTTATCAAAACTTATATAACGAGGTATAATTACAAAAGGACGTATTACATTACATTTTAATAAATATACTAACTTTTGATTTTCTGTATCATTTGTTAATATAGAAACACTTTTTGTTATTTCTCCATTAAAAGTCTTGATGTTTAAATCTACTGTAATCTTAGCAGTATCTCCTGGTTTTATATTATTTGAATATCCCGGTATAGTAGTGCAACCACACCCTGGTTTTATATCTAATATTTTTAATGTATCAGTTCCAATATTTTTAATAAAAATGGTTGTTGTTAAATCAACTTGATAATGAACATCGCCCCAATTTTTTTCTTTGTTTATTAATAAAGCCTTTGGTTGCGCGCTAGATTTATAACATATAATAACTAATAATGTTATAATAATAAATAGTTTGTTATAGTTATAAAAAATATTTTTCTTTTTCATATTGTATTAATTTATATATTTTATATTTAAAACTATATAAGTTTATAATATTACTATTTAAACTATATTTACTAAATTACAATATTATTTATTAAAATAAAAATAATATTTTTAATAAAAACATCGTTTTATATGTTATTAAATTTATTAATATATTAAAAATATATATGTATAAACAATATTAATAATTATGATTTTACATAAAAAATTCGTATATTTGTCCATATAATTAGTGAAATTATTGAAAAAATATAATGGATTATTATTATGGCGTCAGCGTCTAAATCTCCAAGTGTATTATTTGTAGCTTCTGAAGCTTATCCTTATTCTAAAGAAACTGGCGTAGCAGATGTTGCTTCTTCTTTACCAATAGCTATACGTAATTTAGGTTGCGATATACGTGTTATGGTACCTAAATATGGTTGTACTTCTTCTAATAGAAATAAAATTCATGATATTAATCGTTTAAAAAATATTCCCATTATTTCTAGTAGTAATCCATTAGGAGAAAATTCTGAAGAAGTATTAACAACAAAATCATCATCATTAGTTAGCTCTAAAACAAAAGTTCAAGTTTATATCGCTACAAATAACAAATTTTTTGATAGTCGTAATGGTATTTATCACGATCCTGTAAAATGGATAGAATATCCAGATAATTTAGAACGTTTTGTTTTTTTCTGTAGAAGTATTGTAGAGACGTGTTTTACTTTGGGATGGTTCCCTGATATTATTCATTGTAATGATTGGCAAACTGCTTTAGTACCAGTCTTTATTCGTTATTTTTATCCTTCAAAATTTAAAAAAACTAAGTCTCTATTAACTATACATAATATTACAAATCAAGGGAAATTCCCATTATCTAAGTTTGAGTTACTTGGCTTACCAGAAGAAGCAAAAGAAGCTTTTAATTATCAAAAAAGTTTAAATATTCTTAAAGCAGGTATAACTTATGCTAATTACATAACAACTGTAAGCAAAACATACTTAAAAGAAATATTAGAAGATAAGAATTTAACACAAGGTTTATCAAATTTATTGAAAAAAAGGTCAGATCGTATTACGGGAATTAAAAATGGTATTGATACTTTATCCTGGAATCCTCGTAAAGATGAATTAATTCCAGTACGACTAACAGATGATTTTGAGGCTTATAAAGATGGTAATAAGATGGCACTTTGTGATAAATGTGCTATAAAATATGATAAAAATATTCCTATTATTGGAATGATAACGAATTTAAGTGAACAAAAAGGAATAAACCTTGTTATAGATGCAATTCCTGAATTAGTAAAAAATAAATTACAACTTATAATTTTAGGACAAGGAAGTGCAGATATTAAGAATAAATTAATTAAACTCCAACAAAAATATAATAAAAATTTACACATAAGTTTTGCGTTTGATGATTATTTTGCTCGCCTTCTTGAAGCTGGTTCTGATATATATCTAATGCCATCTCAATACGAAGCTTGTGGTTTAAATCTTTTTTATTCATTTACTTATGGAACAGTCCCTGTTGTAAATTTAACTGGTGGTATTAAAGATAGTGCTATTCCTTATGTTGAGAATTCTGATAATTCAAAAGCTAATAGTATTGCTATGAAAGATTTTTCTGTTAAAAGTTTATTAGATGCAATAAAAAAAGCAAATAATTTATTTTTAAATAAGACAGAATGGAATAAACTTATTAAAAATGGAATGGAAGGAGATTATTCTTGGGATATTTCTGCAAGAACTTATGTAGATATCTATAAGAGAATAAGTAAGGAAGATTAATGCAATTTTATACATTTTTTCCAAAAGAATATGACGATATGCAAACTGATTTTTTTGATGATGCTATCGTTATTATGATTGATGTATTAAGAGCAAGTACAACGATATGTGCTTCTTTTTTTAATGGGACAAAAGAAGTAATTCCATTTGTTTCACCAAAGGAAGCATATAACTATTATCTAAATAGAGAAGATAAAGAAAATTATATTTTGTCAGGTGAAATAAATTTAGAATTACCAAAGGGGTTTATGCTTGGAAATTCACCAAATGAAAATAAAAAAGATATTGTACAAAATAAAAGTATTATCTTGACAACTTCAAACGGAACTAAAATATTTAAAACTGCAACAAGTGCTTTATATAGAATAATTGGCTCTTTTGTTAATATAGATGCTGTTGTAAGTTTTATAATTAAAAACGTAGAGAAAAAATATATAAAAAAAATTGTATTATTGTGTGCAGGTGAAAAAGGATTATTATGTTTAGAAGATATATTATGTGCTGGTATGTTTATTTATAAACTTGTACCTAATTATAATAATAATTCATTTTCTGATACTGCAAAACTTGCTGTGGATTTTTTTAATTTTAATAAAAATAATTTTAAAGATATATTAGAGAATGCTCAACATTCTAAAGAATTATATAACTTAGGATTTAAAAATGACATTCTATTTGCGGGTACATTAAATAAATGTCCGGTTATTCCTTTTGTTAATAAACATAATATTATTTCTTTATAACTAAAATTATTATATAATATTTTAATATATTAATTTGTTTAATATATTAATTATATTAAATGTTTAAACTACTATTTTTAAAGATAAGTTATATATATTTTATAGTTTGTTAATCTTAAAAATAATATATAACTTTAAAAGGCTATTAATTTTATAATTTAAATAATTATAAATATAAAATTATAATTTAATATAGTCTATTTTATTATGTTTTATATAAATCTTTATAATAATGAATTCGATAATTATAATATATCTTAAAAAAAATATAAAGTTTTTATTTATACTCTCTTTATTATTATACATTTCTTTTAATTCCATATATATTTATTCTTTTGAAAAAGATACTACTTTTTCAGGATATTCTATTTGTTCAGATATTAATGCAGGTATTGTATTTCATAATTCTAATTTTTTTACATTGCCAGGAATTATAAATTGTTGTGATATAGATAATATTGTTTTTGATCATGCTAATGGTTTAAATTATTCTTTTATGGTAGGCCTTTCTAAATATAATGATATATTCAATGGAATATTTACATCATTAAATTTAGGTTTTAATAACATAAAAGGAAATTATGTAGAAAAAGCTAAGATAGGGAACTGGATTGACGGAGATTATATTGCCGATATTATTTCAGAACAAATATTAAATGTATCTTTTTATAATGTATCAATAGTTCCTTCGTTAGATATATTTTTATTTGATAGATATAAAATTCCTTTATCAGTGAGATTTGGTCCTGAAATTGGATTTGTTGTATTCAATAATTATAATATGTATGAACAATTATTAAATCCACCAGAGGCTTATTTTGAAAATATGAAAAAAATAAGAAATGAAAATTCAGGTAGTATTAAGGATATAAATTCTGTTTTATTTTTCTTAACAGGTGGAATTAACTATGAATTGTTTTCATTGAATAATATAAAATTATCATCTTCTTTATTATTTTCTTATTGTTTTTCCAATATTGTAAAAAATGTAGAATGGAAATTTCATAAAATTAATTTAGGAATGAATCTTAGATATGATATACCTAAAAATATTACTGTAATTGACGAGCCTATTTTACCTAAGTTACCATTATTAATAGTGCCAAAAACTAATAATTTAGAATTGAATACAATAGTTTATTGCAGAAAAAGTAAAGAAACAGAAAAAGAAATTTATAATAATTCTACAATTGAAATACCGGTTATTGTTGAAAAAAATATATATACAAATACTGTAATACCTATTATTTTGTTTGAAAATAATACAGCAAATATATTACAAGGATATGATAAAAAAATATTTGATAATGTTAAGAAAAGTAATGAAATAAATGTTGTTATTGGTTTAGCATTTAATGAAAAACAAAATTTATTTTTAGAAAGAGAAAAGGCTATAAAAGCTTTATTATATAAAAATAATATAGATACTTCTAACATTATTTTTACGCTACAATCACATAAAAAACAAAGATATAACGACATTGATGAAGAAAAATCTTTTGCTAAATTTATTGTGGAACCAATCTTATATGAAGTAGAAACAAAAACAGATATGAGTAATATATCAGCAAAAGAATTAATAATAAAGTCTTATATTGATATAGAAGAAACAATACCATATAATTATTCAGTCGATTATAAAATAGGAGATGATAAATATAATAGTTCTGATGAAACATTAGTTTTAATTTTGAATGAAAATACTTTAAAATGGCAGAATAATATAGAAAATCGTGAAATTGATATAAATATACAAGTTACTGATATTGAACAAAAAGTTAAAAATAAAAAATTTCATTTTAATGTTGTACCTAATATACAATATAATAAGTATATAAATACAGATAAACATAGCGGATTTTTAAAAGAATATATTATAGGTTTTTTTGATTTTGATAATGATGACTTTATATATGTTTCTAATGATATAATAAATGAAATAGAAATTTTGTTAGAAGAAGGATATAAAGTCGCATTGTTTGGATGTACTGATCATTTAGGAAGTAATGAATATAATGAGCAACTTGCTAAAAAACGTGCTATTAAAGCAAAACTTTTATTTGATGATAAATATAAAGATAATATTATAATAGAAGATATTGATAAAAAAAATATAAATTTAATTAATCCATATATTAGAATATATAGTAGGGTTGTTTTTGCACGTATTTTTAAATAATAATTATTTATAATTAAAACACTATTTTTTATTATTCTATATTTTATATATAGGTTATTATAAATTAAAAATAGATGAAATTTTAAAAATTATTAAAAAACAATAATATTATTTAATATTTCTTCTATTTAATATTTATTCTTTCATAAGATCCATTTGAGTATATAATTAAAATACTATTTTTGCCATTAAAATATTTACCACCTGGGTGAGAACTTGTCCAATCAAGATTTAACCAATATTCATTTTCATTTTCTTCATTTTTGTAAATTTTATAATTTATAGTATTATCATTATATCTATAAGATATTGACTTTAATATGTCTTTAGTTAATTCTTCACTATTTCCAATATATAATTCAGGATAAACGTGACCAGATTGATTGTTTTTTCCGTTTACACAAACGATTCTTGCAGTTCCGCCTATTGCTTGTACTAATGCAGTCATCAATATAGCATAGTCGTCACAATCGCCTCGCCATGATTTTATTGTTTCACTTGCAGGTGCTAAATAACTAGATTGTGAATTAGGGTCATTTATATATATCCATTTTTTATATACACTATCATATATATCACATACTTGATATATATTGTAGTTTCCACCATTTTTAGTCGATACAAAAGAAATAGCAGTATTTCTTACTTCTGATGTTTTATAATCTATTGCTTCAGAAAATTTTTCTGCCAATAATTGATCCATTAGGTTATCACAAAATATCGGAATATTACTAAAGAATATAATTATGATTATTATAAAAATTATAAAATTTTTCATATTAATTTTTTCTCGTATTTAATATTAGATTTAGTTTTTAATAGTTTTTGTAGGATTTATATTTTTTAATTTTATATTATATTTTTTAAACCATAAGAACTGTGATAGTTCTGCCGAAAATAATAGTAAGAAACAAGAATAATATAACCATACAGCAAACATAATAAGTACTGCATATGTTCCATAAAATCTTGTATAATTAGCTAAATATGATACATAAAATGTAAATATATTTCTTGAAATTTCTGTTAGTATCATTGCTATTATTGTTGTATTTAGTATTAATTTTTTAGGGATATTTTTTGCACCATAAGGAACAATTCCATAAATAAAATAAAATACAATAAAAGAAATAACTAATGGTGACAAAATAATTATTAAGTTAGTAAAAAAACCACTTAAAAAATCTGGGAATATAGTATTTATGTATTCTTTTACAAAATTGAATATAGGTAAAAATATACTATATCCTAAAATAAATATTGTTATCAATATTATTATTCCTAAGTCTTTTAATTTATTATAAATATATGAGCTTTGTGTAATGTTAAAAATTATGCTAAGACAAGAATTTAAAGTACTTATTACAGTTGATGATATCCATAATAAAGCAATAAATCCTATAATTCCGGCAGTTGTCGCACCACTAGCTATATGTTGTACCTCTGTTATTATTTTATAAATTATTTCTTGATTATATGTTGTATCAGGGAAGAATTCAACTAAAGTATCGTTTATAAGAGTTAATAAATTATCAGGTTTAAAAAATACACTAATTAGATAAATAGTTATTAATATAAGCGGGATTATATATAATAAAATATTAAAGGCTAGTCCTGCAGCTAATAAAAATATATGATTAGAACTTATTCTATCCAATAAATATTCTATTTGAGAATATTTTTTATTATAAATATTTAAAATTTTGTCTTTATAAATTATAAATTTATTTTTATTATGAGCCATATTAACAACCTACTTAATTATTTTGATATTATTATGAATATTTAATATAATATCTTAAATTACAATTATTTTTTTATTATTTTAAAACCATCTTTTGTATCTAATATATTATATCCTAATGAAATAACTTCATTTCTTAGTCTATCTGCTTCTACATAATTTTTATTTTTCTTAGCTATTATTCTTTGATTGGCTAATTCTATAATATTTAACGGGATTTCAATTTTTGTTTCAATTTTGTTTTCAAAATTCCAAACTCCAAAAATATTATTTAATATTTTAAGTAGATATATAAAATTTATTTTTTCTTCTTTAGTTAATGTGTTAGCTTTATTATTATTTATGAATGTAAATAAAATAGAAAGTGCTTTTGGAGTATGAAAATCATTTATTAATTCTGTAAATATTGCATTACTTATTTGTTTTATTTTTTCAGTTTCTATTTGTGTAGTTTTTATAGAATTATTGGTTATATTTTCTATTATAAGTTTATCTAAGTTGTTTATTATAGAATAAATATATTCTTGTATACGATTTCTTGCTTTTTTAGCAGCTTCTATTCCATTAAATGTAAAATTATATTTTGTACGATAATGTGCAGAAAGCATTGAAAATCGTACATCTAAAATGTTTATATTTCTTTTTTCTAAGTCTCTTATTGTAAAGAAGTTTCCAGCAGATTTGCTCATTTTTTCTCCTTCAACTTCTAAAAAATCATTATGACACCAATAATTAGTTGGTTCAACATCATATCCTGCTTTACTTTGTGCTATTTCATCTTCATGATGTGGGAATTTTAAGTCTATACCGCCTGTATGAATATCAAAAGGTAATCCTAATAATTTATGTTCCATAGCAGTACATTCTATATGCCATCCTGGTCGTCCGGGGTAATTTTTACCATCAATATAAAAGTTCCAAAAAGGTTCATCCGTTTTATATGCTTTCCATAAAACAAAATCACTAACTTGTTCTCGTTCATACTGGTCACTATCTATGCGCATTCCCGGTTTAAAATTTTCAAAATCTATTTTAAATAATTTTCCATATATGTTATTTTTACGATATTCAGTGACATTAAAATAAATAGAACCTTCTGAAATATATGCAAACCCTTTATCTAATATACTTTTTATTAAATATTGCATTTCTTCTATGTATTCCGTTGCACGAGGCATAGCAAAAAAGTCTTTTTTATTTATTCCTAATTTATTTATATCAATAATAAAAGCATCTTCATAGTATTTAGTTAAACTAAGTAAATCTTCAATAGAATTACCAGTTTGTATTCCCATTTCCGGCAACCATGCATTACTATTTTTTTTACTATTATTTATAGTTTTATCATCAATATTAGTAATATTCATTACCCATTGTATTTTATAATTAGCTATATGTTTTAATATTTTTTGTAATAAGTCAGCAAATAAGAAAGCACGCATATTTCCTATATGTGCATAATTATATACGGTTGGTCCACAAGAATATATTTTTACTAAGTTTTCGTTTATAGGTATAAATTTTTCAATTTTACGTGTAATAGAATTATATAATTTTACTTCCATTTTTTTCATAATAATTTTGATTTTATAATATTTTATTTTTATTATATTTTTGTTATTTCTATTAATTTTCTTCTTAATAATTCTATTGGTAAGCCAATTACATTATTATAGCAGCCTTCTATTTTTTTTACAAATAGTGAACCATAGTCATCTTGTATACCATAACTTCCTGCTTTATCTAGTGTTTTTCCTCCAGATATATATTCTAATATTTCATTTTCTTCTAGTTTTCTAAAATACACACAAGTTCTTGAATAATCAGTTATTATTTTTTTATTTTTTGTATTTATTAATGCAATTCCAGTATATACAAAATGATAAGTGTTGCTTAACTTAATTAACATTTGAAAAGCTTCATCTTCATTTTTTGGTTTATTTATAGTTTTATTGTTAAGAACAACTATTGTGTCAGCTCCAATTATTAATGTTGGTGTTTCTGTATTTTTAAGTATTTCTTTTTTAACTTTGTTAGCTTTTTTTAAAGCTAATGTTTGAGCATATTTAGCAGGTGATAATTTTAATTCAATATTTTCATTAATGTTAGCAGGAATAGCCTTAAAATTTAAATTTAATGATTTTAATAAGTTTATACGTCTTTGAGATTGTGATGCTAATAAAATATCATAATTTTTTAGTATATTTATAAATGTATTCATATTAATTAATTTTTTAAAATATAATTAAGTAAAAAATTATTTTTTACTTAATTTAAAAGGTATTATTTTTGTTTTTATGCATTTAGTTTTTAAAATAAACTGTAATTTTGAAATATAAAATTTAAGTTTGAAACATAAAAATAAAAAACAAATTTACATTTTTTTTTACATATAACAATATAACGAATTTAAAAAATGGGAAAAAAGAATAAATTAAATAAAAAAATATATAATAGCATTTTTTTTATAACAATATTTTTGTTTTTATATATTAATTTATATTCTCAAAAATTACTTATTCAAATGGATATTTCACAAACAAACCATTTAAAAGCATATGGTATTGTTTTTTGGTCTTTAGAGAAAGGAGATATTTGGGATTGGTTATTAAACTATCGTGGCGGATCTTTTATGACAGATTATCAACAACATATAGTTAATGAATGTAGAATTAGAGGTATAGATTTTCAAACTATAACAGATGATGAAGCTTATAAAATATATTCAATGATACAGTCGGAAGGAGTAAATATGGATGTTGTTAAATTAGAGAAAGCACCAAAAATAGCAGTCTATGTGCAACCTGGTAATGCACCATGGGATGATGCAGTAAGAATGGTTTTAGAATATGCGGAAGTTAAATATGATGCTATTTGGGATGAAGAAGTATTAAACGATAAACTTTCTAATTATGATTGGTTACATTTACATCATGAAGATTTTACTGGACAATATGGTAAATTTTGGGCTAAACATAGACATGAAAATTGGTATATTCAACAAGTTACACTAAATGAAAATACTGCACAAAAGTTGGGATATAAAAAAGTGTCTGAGATGAAAAAAGCTACTGTTAGAAAAATAAGAGAATTTGTAGCTAATGGTGGTTTTTTATTTGCTATGTGTACTGCAACAGATACATATGATATTGCCTTATCTGCTGAAGATGTAGATATTTGTGCAGAAATTTATGATGGCGATCAAGCAGATCCAAAATCTAATGACAAATTAGATTATTCTAAAACAATGGCGTTTGAAAATTATACTGTTTATACAAATCCTATGTATCATCCTTTTTCTGATATAGATGTTGGTGTTCAAAGTGAAATTGAAAATCAAGATGTTGATTATTTTACTCTTTTTGAATTTTCTGCAAAATATGATCCTATACCTACTATGTTAACACAATGTCATGTTAATGTTATTAAAGGATTTTTAGGACAAACAACAGCTTTTTATAAAAATAAAATAAAAAAATATGTTAATATATTAGCAGAAAAAGAAGGTACAGATGAAGTAAAATATATTCAAGGACATATAGGAAGAGGTTTTTTTTGTTGGTATGGTGGACATGATCCTGAAGATTATCAACATTTTCTTGGAGATCCACCTACTAATTTAGAATTATATAAGACTTCTCCGGGATATAGACTTATATTAAATAATATATTATTTCCAGCTGCAAAGAAAAAAACACAAAAAACATAGATTATAGATTATATTTATACAATTGTTATTATAAGATTAAGTTACAATAATATAATTTAATTATATATTTTTACTTAAAAATATATAAAAATTTATATATATTTGTATTTTGTAATTTTACTCATAAAATATATGAAAAAAATATTTATAGGGCTAATTATTTTTCTGATATACAGTATTAACAGAGATATATGTTTTGCTAATGTAATTATACAGATACCAGATACAGTAATTACAAAAGATATCATAACACTTCCTATTAATGGAAGTATAGAGGTAAATAAAAAAACAGGTGATATATTAGAATGTTGTTTTGAATTAAATGGAGCTACAACTGATATTATAAGTATCGTAGGTACAGACGAATGTGCTATTATAGATAAAAATATTTCTTTTAGTTTTGATAAAGAAAATAATAAATTAATATTTTCTACTACTGAATTTAAATCAAATTTTAATGGTATTCTGTTTTACTTAACATTAAATATTTATCCACGTATTGATTTTTATTATAAACATGCTTCTTTTGTTGAAATTATTCCAACCGAAGTAAGTATTAATAAAAATAAAATTAATTTAACTGCTAAAAAAGGTACAATAAATATTAAAAATATTAATGTTAAACAAGATTATAGTGAACGTTTTTCTTATGCATTTCCTAATCCATTCTCTTATGAAACTGAATTATATTTCAGTATAGAATCAGAATCTACTTTTAAGTTGGAAATATATAATTATTATGGCGAACTTATTCAAGTTATTCCTTTAGAAAATAATATATTTAATTTTACTATAATGGATGCTAGTAGAAAAATTATTAATTTGACAGAAAATTATAAATTTCAACGTGGATTATATAAAATAATACTTCAGCCTCAAGTAATACTTGCTCAAACAGGTGCTTATAGATTAGTTTTTGATATTAATAATAATAGGCATATAGTTAATGTTTCTTTTATTAAATAATATTTATATTTGAGAAATATAATAAAGTATAAAAATATATAATTAATATAAAATTATAGTTAAAATGAAAAAAAGATTTTTAATAAATAATAAATTTTTAATAAATAATAATAGAATAAAATTTATAAGTATATTTTTTTTATTTATAATAGGTTTTAATTATAACTTATTAAATGCACAAAATACTAACAATGATTCTGTCGTTGATAATGTAAGTAAAATTCAGCAACAAAAGTTATATCAAATTAATAAAAATGTAGAAGGACGTGAGTTTTGGTTATGTTTTATGATTAATTATTTTGATGATTTCATAAAAAAAAGGAATAGAGATATTGATTTACAATTATTTATTACAGGAGAATATGATGCAACAGTTACAATTGAATTTTCTAAGATTGGATATAAAGAAATTATTGAATTAAAAGGAGGACAGGTTGTATCTGTTAAGATAGATAAACTTGCGCAAGTTACTGAATTTGGAACGGTAGAATCAGAACAAGCTGTACATATAACTTCTACACAACCTATAACTGTTTATGGATTGAATAGACGTTCTCAAACAACTGATACATTTTTAGGATATCCGGTTGAAGTTCTTGGTACTGAATATATGGTAATGAGTTATTTAAGCTTTGATTCAAAATTACTTTCTATATTTTCTATTGTTGCCACCGAAGATAATACGGAGGTTGAAATAATTCCTACAGTTAGAACATCTAATAATAAACAAGCAGGGGAACCTTTTATTGTTACAATGAATAAAGGAGATGTATATCAATGTGCTGGTATGTATCGTCCAAGAGATCCAAATTATTCTGACTTAACGGGTACAACTATAAAATCAAATAAAAAAATAGCAGTATTTAGTGGACATCAATGTGCTAATGTTCCTACTATTCAAGTTATGGCTTGTAATCATTTAGTTGAACAGATGCCACCTGTACAAACTTGGGGAAAACATTTTTATCTTGGGAAATTAAAAATGAGGTCAAAGTATACGTATAGAGTTCTTGCTTCAAATGATAGTACTAGAGTTTTTTGTGATACTGCTTTAATTGCTGTTTTAATGAAAGGACAGTATGTTCAAAGAGATGCAACCGAACATATTCAAATTACTGCTGATAAGCCTGTGCTTGTTGCTCAGTATTCACCGGGGTTAGCTATAGGTGACGGATTAGGTGATCCTATGATGATACTTGTTAGTCCAACACAACAATTTTTAAATAAATATAGATTTGCTACTCCTGTAAATGGTAATTGGTATCATTTAATTAATGTTATGGTTCCTACTAAAGCAATTAGTACTTTCAGAGTTAATGGGCTTCCTATAGAAAAAAAGTTATTTGAAAAACTTGGTGTAAGTAGATTTTCTACTGCTAGTATTAAATTATCATATGGCTCACATACGGTAGAATGCTCGCAACCATTTGGATTATATTCTTATGGTTTTGGATTTGGTGACGGAACTGATGCTTATGATGCTTATGGAACTATGGGAGGACAATCTTTTATTGAATATGAACCTGCTATTGATAGTATTCCGCCTGTTGCTGAATTATTTAGACGGAACAAATATGGTGCGATTTTATTAAGTGATGATGGTTCTGATGATACGGGTATTTTAGATATAACTGTTGTTGAAGTAAAAAATATGAAAGTTAATATTCCTAACTTTGTACCTGCCGCACCTTCGGTTTTTGTTGATATCGTTCCAGAAAATACTAATAGTGCTGGTAAATTAATTCTTAGTGCTAAAGATGTTGCAAGAAATGAAGTATTTTATACTATTTGTTATGTATTTGATAATACTGCTTTAGAATATGATTATATAATACAAAAAGGTAGTAATATAGAATGTGAAACAACTGAAACTATCCAGTTAGGATTATTTTATAATTTATCTTATAATTATTATTCTTCAAAATTTAATAAAACTGATAATATAAATAGTATAAATAAATTTGATGGTATTTTTAATAAAAGTGGTATATTAGGCGTTTCAGTTTCAAGACATTTATTTGGAAAATTTAATGGAATCGCTAAATTAATTTTACAAACAAATAATGCTGAATTTAATAGTATTGATTCTATAAAAAGATTTGTTATTGATAGTATTTCTAATAATTATGTACCTTATTTTGAAGGTTATTCTATTAATATAAAAAATTTGAATTTGAATTTAGATTTGGGACTTGATTATAGAATATCTGAATATTTTTACTTATCAACTGGTGTTGTATGTAGATATGCTTTATCAAAGAAAGCAGAGAATAGTAAAGTAATATTTTTCCCGCCCGGTTATGTTTATGATAATAATAAATATAAGGAAATTATTTCAAATGAATTAAATTCTATTTCTAATTTTAATTTTGGAATTTATATTGGACTAGGATTTATTTGTAATATAGGATATAGAATAAGTCTTTTTACAGATATAAATTATTATTACTTACCATTTTCTCAATTAAATGATGCAGATTTATTTTTAAATCAAATAAACTTAAAAATAGGATTAAAATATAGCTTGTAATTTATTTATTTTATTGATGCTTGATATTATAACATATATTAAATATGTAATTAAGAGAAAGAACCTAATTTAGGTTCTTTTTCTTTTTTTTATCATAAATTTAATAAATATAATTTTTATATGTTTTAATTTAAGATAAAATATATGAAAATTATAATATAAGTCTTGTTAATATAGTACTATATTTTGTTATATGTATAGTTATGTTTTTATGATTTCTAATTATTATAAAAATTGTATTTATTAGATAAAAATAATTTATAATATAAAACTAACTATTTATATAATAAAGATATTATATAAAAATACTTAGATATAGTTTTTCTATTTTTTTAGATAAACTAATCTAGTTTTAAAGATATTAATTCTATAATTAAAAAAAATATTATATAAAAATATGAATATTATATTTTGATAATATAATATTTTTTATTAATTTTGTAACAAAATTATATGTAGTATATATTATAGTATAGTTTTATAGATTTATATTGTAGTATTAAAATTAAATTGTTATGAATTTGAAATTTATAAGATTAATTTTAATTTTTAATTTTTGAAATAAATATTTAAATAATAAAAAAGAGGATGTCTTTATGAACAAGAAAATTTTATTCCCTAAATTTTTATTGATGCCATTTATTTTTATGTTATTGTTTCTGTTAAGTACAGAATATGCTTCATCAGAAATGTTTGAAACAGGAATAGGTGCATCTACTTCATCAACAAATTATTTCCCCTATTATTTTTATAATTATGCAAGAGCACGAACTCTCTATCCAGCAAATGAGTTATGGGGTGAAGAGGGTGAAATTTATTCTTTTAGTTTTTACATAACTTCTGCTTCTGTAAGTTCTGGTATGAATAATTTTGCAATTTATATGCGTAATTGTGGTGATAGTACAGCTTATAATAATATTAGTGCAGTAATAGATACAAGTGCTAGTAGTGGTTTTGTTCGTGTATATAGTGCTAGTCTTTTTGCTCCTGTTGCATCAGATGTAAATGAATGGTATACTTTTGACTTTGAAACCCCATTCTTTTATGAAGGTAATAGTTTAGAAATCGTTATTGTGCATAATGATGGTTCATATTCAAATAATACAAATTTTTCTGTAAGAACTTACTATACAGGTTCACATAGAAGATTAAATTATGCTTATAGTGATTCGCCTGGTAGTCCAACTAATTATTCTTCTGCGATGAATTATGCTGTAAGCGCTAGATTTGAATATGAAGCAAGTAAGATGAAATATTTACGTACCGAAATAAATACACCTGAAATACAACAAATATCAGATGTTCAGTATAATCTTTTACAATTTAATGTTGTAACAGAAAAATTTAAGGATCCACTTACAGTTAATAATTTAATTATAGATTTATTAGGTACAGATTTAGATGTTGATATTGAGAAAATAGAAGTTTATTGTACTTATGGTTCTGATTTATTTGCTCTTGGTGCTCCTGTAGGTACACTTACTAATGTTGATTTATTTTCAAAGAATAGAATAATTTTTGATACCCCTGTTACTTTAGGTGAGGGTTATAATTATTTTTGGATAACTTGTACTGTCAATCCAGCCAATACTTTAGGGGATAGGGTCTTAGATGCTAATTTACTTCAATTAAGTATAAATGGTGTTTATAAAGATACTGAGGAAGAATATACTAATACCGAAGGTGAAGCCCATATTAATTATACTCCAATTGAACTGTTAGATGTTCAAACATCTTATACTTTATGTTCTACTCATCCACCTAAACCTATAACAGTTTTGTCTAGAGGTACAGTTATTGGTTATATATGGGAGAGATGGAATGATGCGCTTTCGGCATATGAAGTTATTCCTAATGCCACAACTAATACTTATAGTGTTATTACCGAAGAAGTTATGTCAGGTTATGATTTATATAGATTTACTGCCGTTTCTCCTAAGGGCGGGAATGAAACAATAGTCAATCAATCAGTAGAAATAAGTTTTGATTATGATATGGATTTAGAATATGCAAAGATTTATGATAATGGTATTTTAGTAGATGAAGAAGACTTATATATTTTATGTGTTGGTGATGAAGTTATATTGACTAGTGAAATAGTTGGTGATTATAAAGAACTTATTTGGCAATATAGTACAGATAATATTAATTGGTTTAATATTTCCTTAATAGATATGCCAACAGCTAATACTCCGACTTTAAAATTTATAGCAGATGAAAGATATAAAAATTCTAAGATAAGATTATCAGTTTTAGGTACCGACGCTTGTGGTACAATAGTTTATAGTAATTCTATGAGTGTCAATGTATTTATGGATCCTTTATTTGTAACACAACCTTCTTCAGCCTCCTTATGTGCAGGTGAAGATTTTTATACTGCTTTGAATTTTAGTGGCGAAGAGCCAATATATCAGATGTGGTATAAAGATGGTGTTCCATTAGGAGATGAAAACGATACAATTTATAATAAACAGGAATTAGAATTTACTAATGTAGATGTTAATCTTGCTGGTTCTTATTATTATTTTATTCGAGTAGAAACTTGTTATGGTATAGTAGAAATGGTATCCGATACAATAATTATATCCGTTTTCCCAAATACCGAAGTACATAATATTACTAAAGGTAATGTACGTTCTAACGAAGGTGAAACAGCTATTTTAGAGGTTGAAGCAAGTTATGTACCTACCGAATTATATCCTCGTGGACAATTCCAATGGTATCGTTATGATGTTTTAACCAATACTTCTATTCCATTAGAAAATTCATATAAAATTAAAGGTGCCCAATCTACAGTTTTAGTTATAAATTATATTACATTAGCCGATTATACTTTTAATGGTTCTTATTATTATTGTAGGGTTAGCGGGAAATGTGGTTCATCAGTAGATAGTGATCCTATTATGTTAATTCCATCTGAACAGATAAAAATTATTAAGCAACCTGAAAGTTTAACCGTATGTTCTACAGTTGGGCTTGTAACCTTAAGTACTCAAGTATTTTCGAGTGAAGATAATTCAAAATTACGTTATCAATGGTATTATGATAATACAGCTTTGATAGATGGTGGTGATTATACAGGTGTTGATACTAAAGAATTAAATGTAACCATAAATAGTTCAACAAAATATCCTATGCCATTTTATTGTAAGATTTGGCTTGAAGGTAATGATCCTAACTTAGATTTTATTAAAACTTCAGAAGTTATTATAGATGTTTTAGAAGATTATCAACCTGAATTATCTTCATCTACTTTAAATGGAGACCCTGTTTTACTTGATGGTTTAACTACATCTTTAACAGTTGGTTCAGAATTAAATATTCATATAGAGACTTTAAATCCGAATACTGATATCATTCATTGGGCGAAGCGTAATTCAGTTAGTGGCGAATATGACTTACTTGGTTTAAGTGGGAATGATTTTGTTATTCCATCTTTAAGTTTAACGGATGCGGGAGATTATGCTATTATCATCAAAAATGAATGTGAAACAGCTACTCTTTTAATTGAATTTGTTTTAGAAGTTGAAGAATTTATAGATGAAACTACTAACACAGGTATAAGTATATTATCTATAGATAATATCGAGTTACTTCCTAATCCAGTTACTTCTATTTTACAAGTTAAGTATTTATCATCTTTATCTTCTGAAACCGAACTAACAATTTTAGATTTATGTGGTTCAGTATTATATAAAACATTACTACATAGTACAATAGGTTTAAATGAATTTACAATAGATTTCAATAAGTTACATATTTCTAATGGAAGTTATTTTGTTCGTATAAATTCACGGGATAACTTTATAATAAAATCATTTGTATTATCAAAATAATGTTATTATTCTTATTATTATTATCTATTTATTAATATTTTAATATTAATGATTTTATTTTTAGAATAAAAAAAGAACCTTATTTAATAAGGTTCTTTTTTTTTACGACTCCATAAAATTTTATAACAATTATATTTTTTTTATTTTTTTTATGTTTTATTCGTTTTTTTCTACAAACATGAAAAAAAAATTTGGTTATATTATTGTAGAACTCCTAAAAAACAGTTGTTGATTTTATATAAAAATATTATTTTAAATATGAAAATATATATGTAATATACTATGTATTCCAAATGTATATTACAATATTTAAATCAAAAATTATTATAAAAAATTATTTGTTTTTGTTAAAAATTTATTATTGTAATTATTATAATAATTTTGATAAAATTAATATAGATACATTTTGCTAAGAAATGTGTCTATATAATTAAAGATAGATAATAAATAATAAATAAGAAATATTAATATTTTTTTTGATTTTAGAGGTGTTTTTTTATGAACAAGAAAATTTTATTCCCTAAATTTTTATTGATGCCATTTATTTTTATGTTATTGTTTCTGTTAAGTACAGAATATGCTTCATCAGAAATGTTTGAAACAGGAATAGGTGCATCTACTTCATCAACAAATTATTTCCCCTATTATTTTTATAATTATGCAAGAGCACGAACTCTCTATCCAGCAAATGAGTTATGGGGTGAAGAGGGTGAAATTTATTCTTTTAGTTTTTACATAACTTCTGCTTCTGTAAGTTCTGGTATGAATAATTTTGCAATTTATATGCGTAATTGTGGTGATAGTACAGCTTATAATAATATTAGTGCAGTAATAGATACAAGTGCTAGTAGTGGTTTTGTTCGTGTATATAGTGCTAGTCTTTTTGCTCCTGTTGCATCAGATGTAAATGAATGGTATACTTTTGACTTTGAAACCCCATTCTTTTATGAAGGTAATAGTTTAGAAATCGTTATTGTGCATAATGATGGTTCATATTCAAATAATACAAATTTTTCTGTAAGAACTTACTATACAGGTTCACATAGAAGATTAAATTATGCTTATAGTGATTCGCCTGGTAGTCCAACTAATTATTCTTCTGCGATGAATTATGCTGTAAGCGCTAGATTTGAATATGAAGCAAGTAAGATGAAATATTTACGTACCGAAATAAATACACCTGAAATACAACAAATATCAGATGTTCAGTATAATCTTTTACAATTTAATGTTGTAACAGAAAAATTTAAGGATCCACTTACAGTTAATAATTTAATTATAGATTTATTAGGTACAGATTTAGATGTTGATATTGAGAAAATAGAAGTTTATTGTACTTATGGTTCTGATTTATTTGCTCTTGGTGCTCCTGTAGGTACACTTACTAATGTTGATTTATTTTCAAAGAATAGAATAATTTTTGATACCCCTGTTACTTTAGGTGAGGGTTATAATTATTTTTGGATAACTTGTACTGTCAATCCAGCCAATACTTTAGGGGATAGGGTCTTAGATGCTAATTTACTTCAATTAAGTATAAATGGTGTTTATAAAGATACTGAGGAAGAATATACTAATACCGAAGGTGAAGCCCATATTAATTATACTCCAATTGAACTGTTAGATGTTCAAACATCTTATACTTTATGTTCTACTCATCCACCTAAACCTATAACAGTTTTGTCTAGAGGTACAGTTATTGGTTATATATGGGAGAGATGGAATGATGCGCTTTCGGCATATGAAGTTATTCCTAATGCCACAACTAATACTTATAGTGTTATTACCGAAGAAGTTATGTCAGGTTATGATTTATATAGATTTACTGCCGTTTCTCCTAAGGGCGGGAATGAAACAATAGTCAATCAATCAGTAGAAATAAGTTTTGATTATGATATGGATTTAGAATATGCAAAGATTTATGATAATGGTATTTTAGTAGATGAAGAAGACTTATATATTTTATGTGTTGGTGATGAAGTTATATTGACTAGTGAAATAGTTGGTGATTATAAAGAACTTATTTGGCAATATAGTACAGATAATATTAATTGGTTTAATATTTCCTTAATAGATATGCCAACAGCTAATACTCCGACTTTAAAATTTATAGCAGATGAAAGATATAAAAATTCTAAGATAAGATTATCAGTTTTAGGTACCGACGCTTGTGGTACAATAGTTTATAGTAATTCTATGAGTGTCAATGTATTTATGGATCCTTTATTTGTAACACAACCTTCTTCAGCCTCCTTATGTGCAGGTGAAGATTTTTATACTGCTTTGAATTTTAGTGGCGAAGAGCCAATATATCAGATGTGGTATAAAGATGGTGTTCCATTAGGAGATGAAAACGATACAATTTATAATAAACAGGAATTAGAATTTACTAATGTAGATGTTAATCTTGCTGGTTCTTATTATTATTTTATTCGAGTAGAAACTTGTTATGGTATAGTAGAAATGGTATCCGATACAATAATTATATCCGTTTTCCCAAATACCGAAGTACATAATATTACTAAAGGTAATGTACGTTCTAACGAAGGTGAAACAGCTATTTTAGAGGTTGAAGCAAGTTATGTACCTACCGAATTATATCCTCGTGGACAATTCCAATGGTATCGTTATGATGTTTTAACCAATACTTCTATTCCATTAGAAAATTCATATAAAATTAAAGGTGCCCAATCTACAGTTTTAGTTATAAATTATATTACATTAGCCGATTATACTTTTAATGGTTCTTATTATTATTGTAGGGTTAGCGGGAAATGTGGTTCATCAGTAGATAGTGATCCTATTATGTTAATTCCATCTGAACAGATAAAAATTATTAAGCAACCTGAAAGTTTAACCGTATGTTCTACAGTTGGGCTTGTAACCTTAAGTACTCAAGTATTTTCGAGTGAAGATAATTCAAAATTACGTTATCAATGGTATTATGATAATACAGCTTTGATAGATGGTGGTGATTATACAGGTGTTGATACTAAAGAATTAAATGTAACCATAAATAGTTCAACAAAATATCCTATGCCATTTTATTGTAAGATTTGGCTTGAAGGTAATGATCCTAACTTAGATTTTATTAAAACTTCAGAAGTTATTATAGATGTTTTAGAAGATTATCAACCTGAATTATCTTCATCTACTTTAAATGGAGACCCTGTTTTACTTGATGGTTTAACTACATCTTTAACAGTTGGTTCAGAATTAAATATTCATATAGAGACTTTAAATCCGAATACTGATATCATTCATTGGGCGAAGCGTAATTCAGTTAGTGGCGAATATGACTTACTTGGTTTAAGTGGGAATGATTTTGTTATTCCATCTTTAAGTTTAACGGATGCGGGAGATTATGCTATTATCATCAAAAATGAATGTGAAACAGCTACTCTTTTAATTGAATTTGTTTTAGAAGTTGAAGAATTTATAGATGAAACTACTAACACAGGTATAAGTATATTATCTATAGATAATATCGAGTTACTTCCTAATCCAGTTACTTCTATTTTACAAGTTAAGTATTTATCATCTTTATCTTCTGAAACCGAACTAACAATTTTAGATTTATGTGGTTCAGTATTATATAAAACATTACTACATAGTACAATAGGTTTAAATGAATTTACAATAGATTTCAATAAGTTACATATTTCTAATGGAAGTTATTTTGTTCGTATAAATTCACGAGATAACTTTATAATAAAATCATTTGTATTATCAAAATAATGTTAATATTCTTATTATTATCTATTTATTAATATTTTAATATTAATAATTTTATTTTTAGAATAAAAAAAGAACCTTATTTAATAAGGTTCTTTTTTTATAATCTGAAAAACTGAAAATATTGTTTATTATATTATTATTTAATTATTAATATTATTTTGAAAAAATTTAATTGTATCTTTTATTCCATCATCAAACAATATAGTTGGTGTCCATCCAAATTTATCTTTGATTTTTTTTATACTAATACAACTTTTTCGTTGTTCGCCATCTTTTGCTTTTCCATGTATTTCTGGGAAATTTTTATTCATATGGTTTTGTATTGTTTGAAAAACTTTATTTGTTGTTGTTTCTATTCCTGTTCCTACATTATAAATTCCAGAACTATCTTTTCTTAATGCTATTAAGTTTGCTTTTACAACATCAGATATATGTATATAATCACGAGTATAAAATCCATCACCATTAATTATAGGTTGTTCATTTAATAATAATTTTTTGATAAATATTGCAACTACACCAGCTTCGCCATTAGGATTTTGGCGTGCTCCATATACATTTGCATATCTTAGAATAGTATAATCTAGATTATATATTTTTTTATAATAATATAAAAATTTTTCATTAGTTAATTTTGATATACCATAAGGAGAGCAAGGTTGAGTATTTGCTGTTTCTGGTGTAGGGATTTCTACTTCTTCACCATATATAGCGCCGCCTGTTGAAGCAAAAATTATTTTTTTTACATTTGTTTTTATTGCTGCTTCATATATATTTAAACTTCCTAATACATTTATATTTGCATCAAAAATTGGATTCTCTACAGAAAAACGTACATTCATTTGTGCAGCATGATGTGAAATTATATCAAATTTTTCTTTTTCAAATATATCAATTATATTTTTGTTTGTAATATCAATATTATAAAATTTTGCATTTTTATTTATGTTGTTTATATTTCCAGAACTTAGATTATCAATAATAACTACATTATGTCCAAGTTTTATATAGGCATCTGCTATATGTGAGGCTATAAAGCCTGCACCACCAGTTACTAATATTTTCATACTATTTTTATATTTAATATATTTTAATAATTAAATTACAAAGTTACATAATTTAAAATAATATAAAAAATTTTTTGTTATAAATATACTTTGATAATATCAAAAATTTGTTTAACTTTGTAAAATACTTTATATTATATAACTAAAAAAAATAAATAATGAAAAAAATAATTAATTCAAAAAAAGCTCCGGCACCAATAGGACCTTATTCTCATTCAATATTGGTTTCTGGTAATTTACTTTTTATTTCAGGACAAATTCCTTTTGATGCAGAAGGTAATCTTGTAGGTGATAATATTGTTTCACAAACTCATCAATCAATAAAAAATATAGAAGCTATTGTTAATGAAGCAGGTGGAAAACTAAGTGATATTGTTAAGGTAACTGTTTTAATGAAAGATATGAATGATTTTGGTAAAATGAATGAAGTTTATGATAGTTACTTTAATTTAACTAAACCAGCAAGAGCAGCTTATCAAGTTGCAAGATTACCTAAAGATGTGTTGGTAGAAATAGAAGCTATAGCTTGTATCGACTAAAACAGTAAGTATATTACTATATATAACTATAAGTGTAAAATATTAAATAAAAAACGCAATAAAGTTATTTATTGCGTTTTTTTATTTAATTCAAATCAAAAAGCGGAGCTGACGAGACTCGAACTCGCGGCCTCCTGCGTGACAGGCAGGCGCTCTAACCAAACTGAGCTACAACTCCTAAAACGAAAAACTATTTATTTTTTATTATTAAAAAATATGAATACAAAAATAAGTATTTTTTTTATAAAAACAAAATTTTTAAATATTTTTGATTATTTAATATCCTTAAATAAAACTATGAAAACAATTTTTTTTTTACTAAATTTGTATATAAAAATAGTTATGAATAAAAATATTCAAAATATTTTTAATTAAAAATAGTCGTTTTTTATAAAAATTTTATATAAATTAATTATACTTGTTTGTATTTTTTATATATTTTTTCTTTTTTGCGGTTTGTGTTTCATTGGTCAAGAACTACTATAAATTATTATTTATATTATAAACTTATGTTATAAATTTTGTATTAAAATAAAACATAGAAATTTTTAAATGTTATTATTTAATATTTTTTTCATTGCTATTGCATTAGGTATAGATGCATTTTCTATAGCTGTTGTTGCTGGTGTTTGTTTTTCTTCCATAACAATAAAACAACGTTTAAATTTAAGTTTTCATTTTGGTTTTTTTCAATTTGGGATGACTATTATAGGGTATTTTATTGGTAGTTATATAGCATCTTATATTGAAGCTATTGATCATTGGGTTATTTTATTGTTATTAGGATTTGTTGGAATTAAATTAATAAAAGATTCTTTAAATAAAAGGGATGAGAAAGAGTTACAAATAGATTTTTTTTCCGAAAAAAATTTATTAATGTTGGCTTTTATAACAAGTATAGACGCACTTGCTATAGGTTTAAGTTTTGCTTTAATTGGACAAGACATATTGTTTTCTGCAGTTATAATAGGTATAATAGCAATTTTAATGACAATGATAGGTGTTTCTGTTGGTAATATATTTTCTAATATATCAAGTAAAATGCAAATAATTGCTGGATTAGTTTTGATTTTGATAGGAATTCATATTTTTTTAGAACATAAAGGTATTCTTTAAATTATGATTAATTTTAAAAAAAAGAAAAAAAACAATAATATATCAGTAACTGATATATTATATTTAGTACCTATAAAAAACAAGGATTTTAAATATCGTGAAGATGGATTTATAGATATAATAGTACCTCGTTTTAGAATTGAATTTTTACAAAAAATGATTCCAGAAACACGTAAGTATATGTATGCTAATCTAGATGAACTAGGTTCTGCAACGTGGGAGTTAATTGATGGAGAACGTAATGTAGAGATGATTTCTCAAGAGTTAGAAAAAAAATTTCAAAATAAAATAAGTCCTGTTTTAAAAAGACTTACTTTATTTTTGAGACAGTTATATATTAACAATTTTATAAGATTCAGATAAAATTAATTATATTTATTTATGTATTTATAAAATATAGTTATAAGTATTTCGTTATATTATATTATAATTTAATATTTTTTATTTAAAATTAAATTTTTATTGATAATTAAAAACAAGGAGTAAATAATGTCAAATTCTCTTGCTAATTTAGAACCAAAAGAAGTTTTTTATTATTTTGGTGAGTTATCTAAGTATCCACGTCCTTCAAAAAAGGAAGAAAAAGCTGTTGCTTATATTGAAGCGTTAGCTAAAGAAAATAATTTAGAATTAGAAAAAGATAAAAGGGGAAATATAATTGTTCGTAAACCTGCAACTCCAGGTATGGAAAATAAACAATCAGTATGTATACAAGGTCATATTGATATGGTTTGTGTTGCAAAAGAAGGTTATGAATTTGATTTTGATAATAATGGTATTGAAGTTTATCATGATGGAGATTGGGTAAAAGCTAAAGATACTACATTAGGAGCTGATGATGGTATTGCTATTGCTATTGGGTTGGCATTATTAACTTCAAAAAATATTCCTCATCCTGCATTAGAATTATTATGTACTTTAGATGAAGAAACTGGACTTACAGGTGCAAATCAATTAGCAGATAATTTAATTAAATCTAGATTATTAATTAATATAGATTCTGAAAAAGAAGGTGTTTTTACAATAGGATGTGCAGGTGGTATTAATACAGAAGCTCATTATAAATATGAAGCAGATGTAGTTCCTGCTGAACATACTGCTTTTAAGATTTTGGTTGGTGGCTTAAAAGGTGGACATTCTGGTATTGAAATTAATGATGGACGTGCAAATGCTTTAAAAATTCTTAATCGTATTCTTTGGAATATTACGAAAAATTGTGATGCAAGAATTTCTACTTTTAATGGTGGTTTGAAACATAATGCCATTCCTAGTGCGGCTTCTTCTATTATAATGGTTCCAAATTCTAAAATTGATTGTTTTAAAGCTTATATTAAAGAAATATCAGAAATTGTAAAAAAAGAATTTGTTTCAAAAGAACAAGGGTTGAAAATCGAAATTGTTAATACTGAAATTCCAAAACGTGTAATGACAAAAGAATTTCAAAATAGATTAATTTTATCTTTTTATACAGTATCTCATGGTGTACTTCGTATGAGCCCAGATATTCAATGTCTTGTTCAAAGTTCTACTAATTTTGCTATTGTTGAAACTCGTGAAGATGAAATTTTTGTTTTAACTAGTCAACGTAGTGCTGTTGATACAGAAAAGATTAACATTGCTGATAAAGTATGTGCCGCTTTTAAATTAGGTGGAGCTACTGTCAATAGTAATGATGGATATCCAGCTTGGGAGCCTAATGTTAATTCGAAATTAGTAGAATTAGCAAAAAATGTATACAAAAATAAATTTGGTAAAGAACCTATTATTGAAGTTATTCATGCAGGACTTGAATGTGGTTTAATTGGTGATAAATATCCTGGAATTGATATGCTTTCTATTGGTCCAAATTTATATGATGTACATTCACCTGATGAAAGATTGCAAATTTCATCAACTAAACGTATATGGGACTTTTTATTAGAATTGTTAAAAAATATTCCTAACAAATAAAATTTCCATTTTTTAATTTTTAAAATATATTTAATTTATATACCGGTGCTATTTATTTAGCACCGGTATAGTTCATATATATATTATTATTTTTTATAAAATTACTTAATTATATAACTTTACTAAATTTAATGTCTTTAAAAAAACAAATAGAAGATTATTTAAAATCAATTGTCGATTTTAACGAAGATATTTTATTTTTTGATGAAATGCCTAATACTAATATTGAAAATTTAGAAATAGAAAATTATAATAAACAATCTATTAATATACATTCTGTTGATAATAATTTAAATAGTGATATAGAAAAGATAAAAGAAAATAATAATAATATTCAAATAAAACAACAGTATATCGATGATAAAAAAAATGAATTGGAAAAAAGAATTTATAGAAGTAGTATTGAGGTAAAACAAGCAAAAAGTCTGGATGAATTAAATAAATTAATTGCTAATTGTAATAGTTGTTCTTTAAGTAATACAAGAACAAATTTAGTTTTTGGGAAAGGTAATCCTAATGCAAAATTAATGGTTATTGGCGAAGCACCTGGTACAGATGAGGATTTGCAAGGTGAACCTTTTGTTGGAAGAGCAGGACAATTATTAACTAAAATTTTGCTTGCTATAAAGTTAACTAGAGACGAAGTTTATATAGCGAATATTTGTAAATGTAGACCTCCGCTTAATAGACGTCCTACTATTGAAGAAGTTTTTGCTTGTGAATGTTATTTACAAAAACAAATAGAGTTAATTTCTCCTAAGTTTATTTTAGCACTAGGATTAACAGCAGCTGATACTTTATTTAAGAAGACAAATAAAATGTCAGAAGTAAGAGGGAAATTTTTTGATTATAATGGAATAAGAACTATGATTACTTATCATCCTGCTGCTCTTTTGCGCAATCCTACGTGGAAAAAATTTGTTTGGGATGATGTGCAATTATTACGTAAATATTATGATGAAGAAAATTAAGAAATAAAATATTTTTTATAATATTTTTTATTTTATTATATAATATAATATAATATATGTCTAGTGATTCAAATACTAATGTAGAAAAATCAAAAAATCAAATAGAAAATTTCATTGATAATAATGAATATAAATATGGTTTTGTTTCTGATATTGAACAAGAATTTGCTCCAATTGGATTAAATGAAGATATAATTCGTTTTATTTCAGAGAAAAAAAAAGAACCTGAGTTTATGTTAAAATGGAGATTGAAGGCTTATAAAAAATGGCTTACAATGCGTGAACCTAAATGGGCTAAGATTCAATATCCGCCAATTGATTATCAAAATATATATTATTATGCTGCACCGAAAGATTTTAATAATAATGGGAATAAAAATATAAGTAAAGAAATAAAGACTACTTATGATAAGTTAGGTGTTTCTTTACAAGAAGATACTAATGAAAAAAGTTGTGGTACTAAATCTTGTGTTGCTGTTGATGCAGTATTAGATAGTGTTTCTGTTGCAACAACATTTAAAGAAACTTTAAAAAATGTTGGTATTATATTTTGTCCATTTAGTGAGGCTGTTATTAAATATCCAGAATTAATAGAAAGGTATTTAGGTAGTGTTGTACCATATAATGATAATTTTTTCTCTGCATTAAATTCTGCTGTTTTTAGTGATGGTTCATTTATTTATATACCGAAAGGAGTTAGAGCTCCAATGGAACTATCTACATATTTCCGCATTAATGCAGCTTTAATTGGACAATTTGAACGTACTTTAATAATAGCCGATGAAGATAGCTTTGTTAGTTATCTTGAAGGATGTACTGCGCCAATGAGGGATGAAAATCAACTTCATGCAGCAGTAGTTGAACTTTATGCTCATAAAAATGCAGAAATAAAATATTCAACTGTTCAGAATTGGTATCCAGGCGATGTAAGTGGACGAGGTGGTATATATAATTTTGTTACAAAACGTGGATTATGTGCTGGAGATCACTCTAAGATATCTTGGACACAAGTAGAAAGTGGTTCTGCTATTACTTGGAAATATCCGTCTTGTATTTTAAAAGGAAATTATTCAGCAGGAGAATTTTATTCTGTTGCTATTACTAATAATTATCAGCAAGCAGATACTGGTACAAAAATTTTTCATATAGGTTCTAATACTCGTAGTAGAATTATTTCAAAAGGAATTAGTGCTGGGAAAAGTACTAATACATTTAGATCTATTGTTGCACAAGCAAAAACAGCTAATAAAGCAAGAAATTTTTCTCAATGTGATTCCTTATTAATAGGTTCTGAATGTGCAGCTCATACTTTTCCTTCAATTAATGTCAATAATGCTAGTAGTATTGTTGAACATGAAGCAACTACTTCTAAAGTTTCAGATGATGTAATATTTTATTTAAATCAGCGAGGTATTTCTAAAGAAGAAGCTATTTCTTTAATTATTTATGGATATGCAAAGGAAGTATTACAGAATTTACCTATGGAATTTGCAGTTGAAGCAAAAAGATTATTGTCTATGAGTTTAGAAGGTAGTATTGGCTAAAAAAGATAAAATATAAATATAAAAGATATAAATATTAAATTTATTAATATATTGTATATAAATTAAAAGAGTATATAAATTAAAAAATGAAACAAAATATTATAAGTATAAAAAATTTAAAAGCAAAAATTAATAATGTAGAAATTTTACATGGAATAAATTTGGAGATAAATAAAGGAGAAATCCATGCTATAATGGGTCCTAATGGTTCTGGTAAAAGTACATTAGCTTCTGTTCTTACTGGTAAGCCAGGATATGAAGTTACAGAAGGTTCTGTAACTTTTTGTGGTGAAAATCTATTAGAAATGCCAGTTGATGTAAGAGCAAAAAAAGGATTATTTCTTGCTTTTCAATATCCAATGGAAATTTCTGGAGTTTCTAATTTAAATTTTATAAAATCTGCATTAAATGAAATACGCAAATTTAGGCAACAAGATCCAATTGATGCTTTTGAATTTAGAGAATTAATAAAAAATAAAGCTGAAATTGTAAAAATAGAACAAAATTTTTTAGAACGTTCTGTTAATTATGGATTTTCTGGCGGTGAGAAAAAACGTAATGAAATTTTTCAAATGGCTGTTTTAGAACCAATACTTTCTATTCTTGATGAAACAGATTCGGGGTTAGATATTGATGCTTTAAGAATTGTATCAGAAGGAGTAAATAAATTGAAAAATGAAAATAATGCATATATTGTAATAACCCATTATCAAAGATTATTACAATATATTGTGCCAGATTTTGTACATATACTTTATAAAGGACGTATTATAAAATCTGGAGATAAAGATCTTGCTCTTGAATTAGAAGAACGTGGTTATGAAGGAATGGGAATTTTATAATTTTTGAAATTTTATGTTAGATGAAATAATATTGGATAATAAAACAATAATTGGAATTATGACCGGAACTTCTATTGATAATATAGATATAGTAGCTGTAAAATTTCAAATAACAAATAATAATAAGTATAAATTTGAGTTATTAGCAAGCGGTTCATATCCTTTTTCAAAAGATATTGAGTTAGAAATAAAGAATGTTATAAAGGAAAAAGTAAATATTAGTACTATATCACAACTTAATTTTGTACTTTCCTATGTCTTTGTTGATACTATAAAAAATTTCATATTAAAAAATAATATTGATTTTAAAATAATTGATGCTATTTCTATTCATGGTCAAACAGTTTGGCATAATCCTTTTCCATCTAATTTTGCAGGTAATATGATTGCATCAACATTACAATTAACAAATGGATCAGTTATTTCATCTTTATTAAATAAAACAGTTATTTCTGATTTTCGTTCAGCAGATATTGCAGCTGGCGGACAAGGTGCACCGCTTGTTCCTATTTTTGATTATTATTTTTTAGTTCATAATAATTCTAATGTAATAGCTTTAAATATAGGTGGAATGGCAAATATTACTTTTATTCCTGTTAAGGCAAATATTGATGATATTGTTGCTTTTGATACAGGATGTGGCAACATTTTGATTGATGAATATTGTCAAAAATATTTAAATATTCCTTTTGATAAAGATGGTAATATTGCGAGAGTAGGATCTATAAATGAAAAATTATTAAATGAATTATTAAACTTAGAATATTTTAAGCTTATTCCTCCTAAATCTTGTGGCAGAGAGATATTTCATTTAAAGTTTGTAGAAAATATTTTAAGAAAATTAAATTTAGATATATCTAATAATGATATTTTGAGGACTTTAACAGAATTAAGTGCTATAACTATTGTTGATTCAATAAAATATTGTTGTAATAATGCAGTTGTTGTTGTTAAAGGTGGGGGAAAAAATAATTCTTTTTTAATGGAATTAATAAAAAATAAAGCAAGTAATAGATTTTCATTTATATTGTCTGATTCTTTTGGTATTTCAAGTACTTATTATGAATCTATTGCTTTTGCTTTTCTTGGTTTTTTGTCATTAAAAAATAAATTTGGGAATGTACCGAGAGTAACTGGAGCAAATAAAAAAGTAATTCTTGGGACTATTTCAAAAAATTTTTCTAAATAATAATTTTTTTTGTATTCTATAATTTAATATAAAAAGTAAAAATATGGCTTATAATATAGGTATCATAGGTACAGGCTATGTCGGACTTGTGACAGGTAATTGTTTTGCTTCAACAGGAAATATAGTTTATTGTGTTGATATTGATGAAGACAAAGTAGAAAAATTAAAGAAATCTATATGTCCAATATATGAACCAGGGCTTGATAAGTTACTGGAAGATAATAATAAAAATGAACATATAATTTTTACGACGGATGTTAAAAAATGTGTGGATAATTGTAATATAATATTTTTATGTTTACCAACACCTCCGAGTGAAGATGGTTCTGCAGATTTAAATCATGTACTTAATATGGCAGATCAATTAGGTAAGATTATTTCAAAATCTAATAATAAGGAAAAAAGAATTATAATTAATAAAAGTACTGTTCCAGTAGGTACTGCCGAAAAGGTTCATAATATATTATTAAATCATTTAGATGATAAAGATTTTGTTGTAGTAAGTAATCCTGAATTTTTAAGTGAAGGTTCTGCGGTTGAAGAAGCTATGAAACCTAATAGAGTTGTTATTGGTACAACAGATGAATGGGCTATAAATATACTTTATAATTTATATGCACCTTTTGTACGTTCAGGAAATCCTATTATTGTAATGGATGTAAGAAGTGCAGAGATTACAAAATATGCTGCTAATTCTTTTCTTGCTACAAGAATTTCATTTATGAATGAATTAGCTGAATATTGTGAAGCAGTAGGTGCTGATATTGATAAAATTAGATATGGAATAGGGACAGATGATAGAATTGGGAAAAAATTTTTATATGCGGGTATTGGGTATGGTGGTTCTTGTTTCCCAAAAGATGTACGTGCTTTAATTTATGCAGCTGATACAGTAAATACACCGCTTACTATTGTTAAAACTGTTCAAGAAGTAAATAATAAACAAATAGATAGGTTTAATAAACGTATAGAAAAATATTTTAACAATGATTTAAAATATAAAAAAATTGCTATTTGGGGACTTTCTTTTAAACCTAATACAGATGATGTAAGAGAAGCACCTGCATATAAACTTATTGATTTTTTACTTGCACGAGATGCTAAAATTTCTGTCTTTGATCCAGAAGCAATGGGTAATACAAAAAAGATTTATAATAATAAAGTGGAATTTGTAAAAAAAATGTATGATGCACTTATTGAAGCTGATGCACTTGTAATATGTACAGAATGGAATATATTTAGGAATCCTGATTTTAACTTAGTTAAATCAAAATTAAAAAATAATGTAATTTTTGATGGACGTAATTTATTTGCAGTAGAAGATATGAAAAAATTAGGATTTTCTTATTATAGCATAGGAAGACCAGAAGTTTAATTATAACATGTATTTATTTACATAATAAATATAGACAATTATAAATGTATTTGTCTCTATTTTTGTTATTATTCAATTTATTATTAAGTTATATGGTATGATTTTTGATATAAAGTAATGTAATAGTTAATAATATAAAAAATTAATAACAGTTAATAACAATATATAAGATTTTTTATATTTATTATTAAAATAAGTATAAAATAATTAAAAATATTTTAAATTGAAAAATTATTTTTTATAACTATATATTTATATATATAGTTATAAAAGCAAAATAAATTTTATATGAATAATGAAGTTAGTAAAAAAGATATTAAAGATAAAGTAGGAAGTAAACAAAAACAAAGTTTATTAAGGAATATTTTTAATTTTATGGTTAAAAGTATTTTAATTATATGTATGTTTTTAATATTGTTTATTGTTATTATTTCCTATTCTTCCAGTGTAAGACATTATTTTTTAAATAAAATAACTGATGTTGTAAATGAATTTTTAATTGCAGATGTTGAAATAAGCGATATTCATATAATTAAATTTAATGGTATAGCTTTGCAGCATGTTAGAGTTATAACTGCAGGTGATACATTAGCTTATATCCCTGAGATAGAAATCAATATAAATTTTGAAAAAATATTTTTAGGTATTATAGATGTAAATTTTATACAATTACAAGCCCCCCGTATTAAGTTACTTAGATCCTTTCAAGATAGTGTCTGGAATTATAATAAAATCATAAATCCAAGTAAGAATATTGAGGAAACTACTTCGCCATCTAAATTGAAAATTAATATAGGTGAGTTAATTTTAAATAATGCCTATTTTGTAATGTGGGATTCTACAGCTGAATATAAAAGTGCAGGACATATTCATTATGACAAACTTGCTTTAAAAGAACTAAATTTATATGCTAAAAATATCAGTGTTAATCTTGAAAATATGAATATAGAAGCTAATATTGTTAATTTAGCTGCATATGAAATTCCATCTAATTTTAGAATTCATAAATTTTCCGGCAAAGCAAAAATTGATAATAATTCTATTGAATTAAAGAGTACGAAAATTGTTTTAGATAATGCTAATTTTGATTTTGATGCAAGAATGTCTAATTTTTCTATTTTTGGTAATGGAAATAGAAATATAGCAAAAGTAGATATGTTCTTAGAATTAACTGGAAATGATATTGATTTAATTTTTATTGATAATTTTGTTATTATTCCTGTAAGATTAGGTTTTGTAAAAAATATAGAGATTTTAGCTAGCGGTACTTTGATGGATTTAAATGTACAAAAACTTATCTTAAATACGAATGATTCACATATTTATTTAACAGAATGTAGATTAACTAACTTATTAAATACAGATAGTTTTTCGTATAAAGGGATATTAGATTGCACTAATATATCAAGAATGGATATTTCTGATATGTTAAAAAATATTGATTTAAGTGCAGTTCCTAATTTTAAGAAAGTATTAATTAATAATACAAAATTTTATGGGACTAAAGATTCTGTATATGCAGATTTAGATTTTAAAACATTCATAGGAAATGTTAAGGGTAATGTTGGTATAGGATTTGGAAGACAGCCGTTTTCTTATGATATAAATTTAGATTTAAGAAAAATTAATTTATCTGATATATTGAATAATAAAAAATTTAGTTCAAATATTAATGCAAATTTTTATTTAAAAGGGTATGGAATAAATTCTGGTAATATATTTGCGAATGCAAAAATAGAATTGAAACGTTCTGATTTTTTAGGTTTTAATTTTCTTGAATCAAATATATTGATTGATGCAATAGGTGATAGTTTAATAATTCATGATTTTTCACTTCAAAAATTAAATATTCCTAATACTAATATCCAAATAGATAACTCAAAATTTGGTGGGACAGAAGTTATTTATAGAAATTTAATTAATAATCAAGAATTAAATTATGATAGTAAGATATCTATTAATGGAGGAATTAATTTTAAATCTTTTGATATGTTGCATCTAATTTTGAATATAGATTTAGAACATATAGAATTATTAGATATAATACATAAAGTTACAGATGTTGAATATAAAAATTTACCTACTGTTATTGATAGTAAAATAAAATTAGATATAACAAGTTTTGATATTGATAATATGATTGGTAATTTTGATATAGATTTTCAACGTCTTGAATTTAGAAATAAAAATATGTTACCACTTACAATTAGTGGAGCGATTGACATGCAAGATACTTTAAATCATAAAATAGAATTAAATATAGATAATATTTTTAATAATATTCTTTATTTATCTGTTAATGGTAAGTATTATTTTACAGAATTATTAAATGATATTTCTACTCATTTTAATGGCAATTATAATTTTATTTCAAATAAAATTAATAACTTTTTTGAGCAAATAAAAACAGATACTAATACAATAATTGATAATAAAAATATTAAATATATAACATTAAATAAAAATAATGCAAATGTAATTTTTCAAGTTAGAGATATAGATTGGCTTAATATATTTATTCCTGAGTTTGAATCTAACTCATCAATAATAGATGTAAAATTTAACTTTAATTCAAATTATTTGTATAGTAATTTGAATGTAGATTCTATAAAAATAAAAAACTTAAATATAAAATATAAGAATTTTAATGCAGTTATAGATAATATAATTATTAATGGAGAAAATAATATAAATATTTTAGATTCTGTAGCAAATTTAGAAAATTTATATTGTGTTATAAAAGATGGAAGAGGTATAAATATTTCGGGGTCGGCACTTGATTCTATTGAGTTAAATGCTAATATTAATAAACAACAGCTAAATATTAATTTTATTGGAACATATAATAATATAATAAAATCAAAATTAGTTGGTGAAATTAATTTTAAAGATACTACAAATAGTGAAGTAATTTTTGATACATTAGAAATTAATTTTAATAAACAAAAATGGCATAATACAGATAAAATAATTGCTTTTTTATTACCTAATGGTATTGATATATATAATTTTAATATTGAACGCGATAATAAAGAAAAATTATTTCTAAAAGGAATTTTGAATGGTGATACGATTGATAATGTTTCATTAACATTAAATAATTTTGAATTTAATGACTTACAGTCTATTCTTAATTTAAATAATAAAAATAATTTTGATATATTTGCAAAACTAGATACATTAAAAGTTTTAGTTAATGGTACATTAAATTCTCCTTTAATAGACTTGTCTTTATTTGTAGATGATATAAGATATATTAATCAAGAGTTAGGTTATTTTAATGCTTATTTTAGATATAATGATGAAAATATCCATGGTCATGCTAGAATGTTTAGTTTAACAGATAAAGAATTATTAGCACTTATTGTAAAGACAATTCCTATTTACATTGGATTAGATAGAAAAAAAAGCATATTTAAAGAAAATAGTGATATAGATTTGAGTGTAATGTTAAATAAATTACCAGCACAAATTTTATCACCTTTTATACCAATGGTAGATAATTTAAAAGGAATAATTGATGGGAATGTTAATTTAGGAGGTTCTTTCCCTGATAAATTTACTTATGATGGAAATGTAACACTTGAAAATTTTACTTTAAGATTATTACCAACTAATATATTTTATTCAGTTTTTGGAAATATTAAAATAGAAACTGATAAAATTTATTTTTCAAATTTAAAAGTAAGGAATAGTACTACAGATCTTAAAAATGGTGAAGCATTTATTGATGGAATGATAAAATTAGATAATTTTAGTTTAGGTTCAATGGATTTTTCATTATCTACAAAACAATTTTTATTATTGAATGATCAAACAGCAACTGTAATGCCTTGGTTATATGGTAAATTAATTATAGCTACAGATGGTGTACCTATAAGATTTTATGGTGATTTAAAAAAGCCTAATTTAACGGGTTCAATATTAATTTTAAATTCTGAATTAAAAATGCCACAATTATTAGAAGGAAGTATTGTAAAACGTGATACTAAATTCAAATATATAAATAAAGATACATTAAGATTAGTTATTGTATCTTATACAGAGCCGCTTGATTCTAATAAACAAGGTATTAATGAAGACAATAATATTGTTAAAGCTAATAAAGATTTTATGGATTTATTAAATATAGATATATCTGCTAAGATAAAACGTTTTTCTGTTTTACTCGATTTGGGTGGAATTGGTCAAATATTTGCTAAAGTTGGGACTACAAATCCATCTGAACCAATTAGATATATAAAGGAAAGAGATAAAGCAGAAGCTCAAATTTTAGGAGGTTCATTATCTGTTCTTGATGGTTCTAGTGTTCAAATTATCCGTTCTATGGCAGCTAAAGGTACTATATATTTTCCTACTGCAAAATTATCAAAACCTAATTTTGATTTAATAGCTGAATATAGTGGTAAAATGTTAAATACTAATAATAGTTATGATAATTTCAGTGTATTTGCTAAAATTACTGGGACTACAACTAATCCTAATTTAGTTCTTTCTTATTCTATTAATGGGGTAGAGGCAATGGGAGATAAAAAACAAATAGAAGAAAATGCGTTTATTCTATTAACTACTGGGAAATTAAATGGATATGTTAATGAATCTCAAAATTTGGTAAATGAAGGTGCAAGTATTGTAGCATCACAATTAGCATCAAGAACGTTAACTGATTTACTTATTAGAACAGGAGTTGTTCAAAATGCTAATTTACAATTTGAAAGTGAAAATATAAATTCGGCAACTGTTAAAATAACAGGAACATTAGGTGAATTTGCTAATTGGACTATAGGAGGAAACATAGCTGATATTACTTCAAATTATAATATTTCTATTGATATTCCTATTGTTATTAAAGCTAGTGGATTTAATAACTTAATGTTGCAATTATCAAAGTTTTCAGGTTTGAATACTGCTGCTTTTGATAGAGATGCCAAATTTTGGGAAATTAAGTTGAAGTTAGATGGTAGTTGGTAAATATTTTTACTTGAAGTTAAAATATATTAAACAGAATAGAATTTTATTTTAGATAGTTTTATGTGTAAATATGTTATAAATAAAAATGGCACAATAATTGATTATAATTACTTTGTTATTTAATAATTACTAAAAATATCATTATGGTTAAAAAGAATTTGGATTATGTAAATAAAAGTATAATGCAAAAAAAAATAAAAAATGCAGATCATAAAATAATATGTATTGATGGCGGTGGAACAAAAACCAAAGGAGTTTTATTTATTGGTAATAAAATTTCAGCAGAGTATCAAGTAGGTACAACTAGATTAGGGGCAGTTGGACAAGGTGAAGCCTGTACAAGAACTTTGAATGTAATGGTTGAATTATGTAAAAGAGCAAATATTAAAATTTCAGAGATAGATATTTTTGTTGTTGGTATTGCAGGAGTATGGTTAGATATAGAAAAATCACGTTCTATTAATTTAATTAAAACATTAGCAAAATCAGAAGGTTATTCTATTAATGATTTAATAGTAACAAGTGATGTGGAAATTGCTTTTGAAGGTGCTTTTGATAATGAATCAGGTATTGTTACTATTGTAGGTACTGGTTCTATTGGATTAGCAAGATGTAAAAACAACAATATGGTTAGATGTGGTGGTTGGGGTATAGAATTAGATGATGAAGGAAGTGGTGCATGGGTTGGTCGTGAAGGATTAACTGCTGTTATGCGTGCTATTGATGGACGAGGGGATCAAACGTCATTAATAGATAAATTAAAAGAAAATATTGTTGGATTTAATATTGAAAATCCTCGTAGTATTGTTAAAGCTTTTAATGATAAGGTTTTTGAATATCAAACGATTACACCTTGGGTAATGGAATGTGCAAAGAAAAAAGATGCTATTTGTAATGATATTATGAAAAGAGCTGCTTCTCATTTAACTCAATTACCAAAAACTTTATTAAAAAATTTTAATGAGAATGAATATCCGGTTAAGCTAGCTTTAATGGGTGGAATAATTGATAATAATACTTTATTAAGTGAAATGCTAATAAAAGAATTAAATAAAGTTAAAAATCTAAACATAATAACTCCAAGGGGAAATTCTATTGATGGTGCTAGAAATATAGGATTAAAAGTTATTAAAGAGATTTATAATAATTAAATTTTCATATTTTTATTTTTTAATTTTCAAAAATAGTTAGGTTAAAAACATTTTTATAAATATTTTATAATTTAAAATATTATGCAATTAATACCAGATGAATTAGAAGATATTATTGTAGAAACTGAATTAGATGATTATGTAAATTTTGAATCTAGAGTTATCTTATTTAATGATGAAATACATACATTCGAAGAGGTTGTTAGACAAATAATTAAAGCCATATCGTGTTCCTTAGAGAAAGCAGAAGAATTAACATTAAAAGTACATACGCACGGGAAAGCAACTATATATGAAGGTAGAATTTCAGAAAGTTTACGTGTTAGTAGTGTTCTTGAAGAAATAGGGCTAATTACTCGTATAGAATGTTAATAATTTATCTTATATATTAATTATTTAAATATAATTATAGTAATAATGATTATATGAACTTATGAATAAACGTATCTTGTCGCTTGTAATTCCTAATATTATAACTAATATAACAGTGCCTTTATTAGGGATGGTAGATCTAGCAATTGCAGGTCATATAGGCGATGAAACTTTTATAGGTGCAATTGCTATTGCAACTATGATATTTAATATGATATATTGGAACTTTGGTTTTTTACGAATGGGAACTACAGGGTTTACCGCTCAAGCTTATGGTACAAAAAATAAAGATGAAGAAGCCAAGATATTATTTAATGCTTTATTTATAGCACTTAGTATTGCAATTTTATTAATTATTTTACAACTTCCTATATTAAATTTTTCCTTTCTTTTAATTCCTAATAATTCTCATATAAAGGATTTAGTATCTCAATATTTCTTAATAAGAATATGGGCAGCGCCTGCAGTTCTTATATTATATGTTATAAAAGGTTGGTTTATTGGTATGCAAAATTCTAAACAACCTATGTGGATAGCAATTGTTATTAATATTATGAATATTTTATTTAGTATAATATTAGCTGTGATTTATGGTATGGGAATAAAGGGAGTGGCATTAGGAACGGTAATTGCTCAGTATAGTGGATTATTACTTTGTATTATTATTTTGTTTACTCAATATAAAGATATATTAATAAAAATAGATATTAATACATTTTTTAATAAATATGAATTAGTAAAATTTTTCAAAGTTAATACAGATATATTTTTACGTACGATTTGTTTAATTTTAGTATTTACATTTATTCCTTCCGAAGGCGCTAAATATGGTGATTTAGTTTTAGCAATTAATACTTTATTAATGCAATTTTTTACCTTATTTTCTTATATAATGGATGGATTTGCATATGCTGGTGAAGCTTTAATTGGACGCTATATTGGTGCAAAAGATAAAAAATCTTTAATATCTGTTGTAAAAAAATTATTTTTATGGGGGATAAGTATAAGTATAATATTTATTATTATTTATGCTTTATTTGGGCAACAATTATTATGGATATTTACAGATCATATAAATGTAATACAAGCAACAAATGAATATTATTTTTGGGTATTAGTTGTTCCTTTAGCTGGTTTTTCTGCATTTCTTTGGGACGGTATATATATTGGTGCTACAGCATCTAAGTATATGAGAAATGCTATGTTTATTGCAACTTCAATATTTTTTATTATTTATTATTCGTTAAATTCTTATATGGGAAACAATGCTTTATGGGTTGCATTTATTTCATATTTATTTTTTAGAGGATTAATGCAGTATATATATTCAGGGGAAGCGATATTTAATGATAAAAATTTTCAATAATATATATATGTGCATAAAAATAATAGATTTATAATAATTTTTAAAATTAATTTTATTATATTATATGTAATTTTACAATTTTAATTTTTAGAAATGTATTTTTAGTTAATTTAATATAGATTATTCAAAATATTTATGTAATTATATTTTATATTTATTAGGTTTATTTATGTATAAAAATAAAAAGATATTTTTAAGTTTATTATTGTTTATAAGCAGCATTTGTTTTATATACTATGCTAATGCTGCTACAACAATATCATATCCAGAAAATAATTCTCATTGTATTCAAAAAGAAGTAAATTTTATATGGAGTAATTCTGATACTGATATTGAAGGGTATAAACTTATTGTTAGTCGTTATTCAACTTCTTCTAATGAATTTATTCCATATTTAGAGGAAGAATTTAGTTTTTCTACTACTTCTGTGTTATATTTATTGTTAGAATCAAGTTTATATGAATGTAAAGTTATTACATTTTATAATTCAGCAGGTAAATTACCAGATACTACAGAAAATATAATCTTTTCTACTGAACTTTCGGAAATGGAGATAAATTTTATATCAAAAAGTGATATATATTGTGCTAAAAATCTTTATGAAGTTAATGGTAATATTTATTCTGATTTTGATATAGAATGGGAATATTCTTGTTTGGCTAATACAGATGGAATTAGTGTTAGAATGATATTTGAAGATTTAACTACATTTGAAATTGATACAACAGATTTTATACCTATTGAGTTACTAAGAAAAGATGGAGCACTTTCTCTTAAATGTGGTGTATATTATTGTATTAGAATGCAAGTATCATCAAGTATTGATATGCATTGTAATTTTATTATACAGGATTCTATTATTATTAAAGTAGTAGAAACATTAGATACACCAAAATTTACAAATTTATCTATTTTAGATGGGGCAAATTGTGAATCTATTATTCCTGTTTTTAAATGGCAAGAAATTGATTCAATGAAAATTTCAAAGATAAAATATTTTGTTGAAATTTCTGAAACGGAAAATTTTGAGAATATCATAGACGAATTTATTTCTACGTCTGATTCTGTTCAAGGGTTTGTTAATAAATTTAATCATACTTATTATTGGCGTATTTTAGCGTTAAATGAGCAAACTAATTGTAGGTCAGAATATTCTGCTGTTCGTTCTTTTACTACTTTACCAGAGCCTGTTGTTTTACGCACTCCTTTAAATGATGTAATAGGATCGGAAAATTTTGAATGTATTAATTCTAATGGAATTAGATTTACTTGGGAAAATAAAAATAATTTAAATGAAGGTGAATATCATTATATAATTCAACTGTCTACTTCTGATCTATTTATTGATAGTACTATAATTGTAGTTGATACTATTACTGATGAAAATAATTGTAATTTTGAATTAATATTAAATTCTGATATTTCTAATAAAGATATATTTTGGCGTGTAAAAGCATTACTTATAAAAGATAGTTTAGAATGTGAATCTTTCTGGAGTGAAATGAGATATTTTAAAGCACCATATAATACTCCAAATATTATTTATCCTTCTTCACAAGAAATGTGTTTTAGAGGTAATTTACCTTTTAAATGGAATAGAGTACAAGGGGAAGTTGGTTATGAAATTTATTTATCTGAAGATAAAACTTTTAATGATTCAACTAAATTAAAGATTATAAAAGTAGATATTAATTTAGATTCTGTTTTTGTTGATTTTGATCTAAAAAATGAAACTGATTATTACTGGAAAATCAGAGTTATTGACAGCATAAATAATAGTTTATTTTCACCTGTTTCTTCTTTTAGGACGGTTACAAATACAACTATATTAATTAGTCCAGATGATAATACCTTAGGAATAGCAACACCTATTTCTTTTGTATGGGAAGAACGTTTAGATGCTTTTTATAGATTTCAATTATCATTACATAAAGATTTTTCTGAAATTTTATTGGATACTAATTTAATACAAGGTAATCTATCAATAAATATGAAGTCTAATAATACTACTTATTATTGGCGAGTTGCTGTTATACCTTTAAGTGATGTTTTATGTCCAAGTAATTTTACAGAGCCATTTATGTTTACAACTAATTTAGCAGCACCTATTCTTTTAAATCCTGAGAATGAAGTTGTTTTAGAAAAAAATGAAGCATTTTTAATTTGGGAAGCAGTAGAAGCAGCTACAAAATATGAGTTACAAATTGCAACAGATACTAATTTTACTGAAAATTTAGAAAGTTTTGTTAATATAATCAATACTTCATATGAAAAACATTCTTTGAATGAATTTAAAACCTATTATTGGCGAGTCAAAGCTTTAAATGAAAGTATTGAAAGTGTTTGGTCAAATTATTTTACTTTTACAACAGGACTGGAAACACCAAGTATTCCGATTTTAATAGAACCTATTAAAGGTATTAAAAAAGTTTCTATTACGCCTACTTTTGTATGGAGAGCTTGTTCAAATGCTAATTATTATGAGTTAGAATATGCTACCGATCCTAATTTTACAAAAAAAGTTGTTATTATGAAGGAAATTTTTGATACAGTTTATACATTTACCGAACCGCTTGATAATTACACTTTATATTATTGGCGAGTTCGTGCAATAAATGATACTTTAATTAACGATAAGCATTATGAATTATTTAGTGCTTGGAGTGACTTATGGACTTTTAGAACAATTAAGAACATTCCATTTGGAAAAATTAACTTGTTAGAACCTCTTAATAATGCTAGTGAATTGATTTGGGATGAAATTAATCTAGTTTGGGAACCACTAGATAATGCTGATTATTATAAGCTTCAAATTTCTAAATTTAAAGAATTTAATAATTTTATTGTTAATTCATCAAAAGTTTCGGGAACTAAATATTCTACTTTAAGATACCTAGATACAAATAGTACTTATTATTGGCGAGTATGTGGTGAAAATGAAGCTGGAACTTCTGATTGGTCAGATATATGGTGTTTTTCAACTTCACATTTATTAGCTATTTATAATACTAATATATTTGAAGGTATTAGTTTAACTCCTAATCCAGTATATGAAAACATAAATATAGAATTTATTGCTTTACATAATATAGATGCTACTATTTCTATTGTCAACACTCAAGGTATAGAAGTTAGTAGTATAAATGGTTCTTATTTAGCAGGTAACAATATAATAAATCTTAATGTTTCAGGTTTCACAAGTGGAACTTATATTTGCTATATTATGTCGGGTGGGAAAATTATAGCAACAAGTCAGTTTGTTGTTGTTAAATAATTCTAAAAAGTAATTTTATATTTTAAATAAAAATAAAAAAGGCAATTAAATTTAGTTGCCTTTTTTATTTATGTATTTTTTATAATTACTAATAGTTTGTACTGTATTTTATTGTTTAATAAAATCAGATATAAACTTATATTTTGAATTTAAAATATTTTTTAATTGTATTAAATTTTATAAATGTTATTTAAAAGGAATGAAATAATAGTTATTTTTTTTATTTTTGTATTAAAAAACAAAAAAAATTATTAAATTTAAACATTAATAAAAATAAAATATTAGAATATTTTCAAACCAAAAGCAAATTGTATATGTTTAATCTATTTCAATCTTATACTTATAATGATAAAAAACGAGAAAAATATAATGATTCGTCTATATTAGATGATATTTATATAATTAATAATGATCAAAAACGATATTCCTTTTATTTGAAAATACTTATTATACTATCAACAATATTGATATGTTCTTTTTTTTCAATATTTAATTTTATAAATACATCTAATAAAACTGATATATTAAGATTAGAAAATGGTAGTATATGGACAGCACCTACTTTAGTAGCTGATTATAATTTTTCAGTATATAAATCTGATTTACAGTATAATGCAGAAGTTCAAAATGCGAAAGACAGTGTACAGCAAATTTTTATATTAGATGCTTTTGCTGAACAAAATTCAATAGAAATTATATCCTCTTTATTGCAACAATTATCGTTTAATATGGATAATTTATTTTTGTTAGACTATGTTTCAAATGATAAATTACAAAAATTTAATGCTCTACCATATGAAATAAAAAAGAAAGAGATTGAAAAATTAAATAAAAAAATAATACCATATATAAAGTTAATATATAAACGAGGATTAATAAATACTTCATTAGATAAAATAACGACTAATAATATAATAACAGTAAAAACTTCACCTAATCAAGAATATTATTTAGAAAAAGGAAATTTATTTGATAGACAATTATTATCAATAAATACACAATTATTTATTTCAAAATTATTTACTGAATCAACAGGTGAATTTATAGCAGAGTTATTGCATAAACTTATACAATCTAATCTTATATATTCCGAAGAACTTACAGAACGTTCTATGAAATATGCTGCAAATTCAGTTAAAAAAACATTAGCAGTTGTTCATAAAAATGAAATTATAATAAAAAAAGGAGAACGTTTAGATGATAATAAAATTCAAAGAATAAAATCTTATTATGTTAATTTAGAATATGCTAGTCAACAAAATTATACATTTATTTATGTAGTTGGCGGAATTGGACATGTATGTTTAGTTTTGTCTTTTTTATTATTATATTTTATCATTATAAGACGAGAAATTTGGCATGATAATTATCATTTAATGTTAATTATTTTACCTGTTATATTAGTTTGTTTTTTAGGATGGATGTCTTATCAATATGAATTGGTGAATTCAAGTATTCCTTTTGAATATCTAATTATTTTACCAGCTTGTTCTATGTTTATTGCTATAGTTTTTGATATAAGAGTTTCATTTTATACTACAGTTTCAATGGCATTTTTATTAGCTTCTGTACGAGGTAATGATTATAATATTGGTTTAATTATGCTATTTGCAGGAATGATAGCTGCATATTCTGTTCGGAAGATACAAGATAGAAATCAATTATTTACTTCTATAATCTTTATCTTTATAGGTTTTTTATTTCCAATTATAGCAATAGGTTTAGAAAGAGGTTTAGATATTAATCAAATTATGCCTCAATTGTTATTTGCATTGCTAAATGCCATAACTTCTCCTATTATACTATTTTTTGCAATATTATTCTTAAATAAATTTTCTTATTATATATTAACTGATATAAAATTAAAAGAATATGATAATGAGAACCTTCCTATTTTGCTTGAAATGAAAAATAAAGCACCAGGAACTTTTGAGCATTCACGTGCAGTTTCTGTTCTTGCACAAAAATGTGCAGAAGTAATAGATATAGATGTTCTTTTGATAAAAGTAGGTGCTTTATATCATGATATAGGGAAAATAAATCATGCTGAATATTTTACAGAAAATAAAGAACAATTTGCAGATAAACATAAATTTTTAATTCCACAAAAAAGTGCCGAAATGATAAAAAAACACGTTTTAGATGGAATTGAAAATGCAATAAAAATTAAATTGCCTAAGAAAATAATAGATTTTATTCCTATGCATCATGGTACAACTTTGATAAAGCATTTTTATAATGTCGCTGTAAATGAAGCAAATGAAAAAGGAGTTACTATACAAGAAAGTGATTTTAGATATCCAGGTCCTAAACCAAAAACAAAAGAAACAGCAGTATTAATGTTATGTGATTCTGCAGAAGCTATATCTAAGTCAGTTTCTGATATTCAACAGTTTTCTAAAATATTTAATGAAGTAATTGATGATAGAATTGCGGATGGTCAATTTGATGATAGTAATATAACTTTAGGTGAAATACGTAAAGTTCGTAATGTTATAATTGATGATATTAGAGGCAAATTACATACTCGTACTAAATATGCAGTTATAAAAGAAAAAAATACATTAGAAATAAAATTTGAAGGTAAAAATAATTAAAAAATATATGATTAAATTAAAATACAGCAGTATTTATATTTCCTATATTTTAATAAAGTGCTGCTGTATCAAAACGAATGTAAATTTTCATATGATTTTATAGCTTATGACAATTAAATTTATTAATTTATTAATGATTAATAATATAATTAAGTAAGCTTTATATAATAATATGATATATAAATGACGATAAAATAAAGTAAAAGTTTATAAAAAAATAAAAAATAATAGTAAAATGTAGATAATTTTATATGTTTTTTATTTTTTTATTATATAGTGTAATATATTTTACACATAATGTATTTTAGTTATAATATAATAAAGATAGAAAAAATATACTAAATATTTATTATTTTAATAAACATATAAAATTAAACTAAAATATTCAAATTATATTAATAAAAAATAATTTTTATAAAAAATTAATAATTAAAGTATTATATGAAGTTTTATAATTATTATTTAAAACAATTTGATTTTTTTTCGTATTTTTGTATATATATGTATAAAAATATACATCGTAATAAGTAAAAATATATAATTAAATATAGAGAATAAATATATGATAGGAATCATTTCAAAACTTTTTGGTGGTAGTAAGAGTGAGAAGGATATAAAAAAAATTAAACCAATAGTTAATGAAATAAATAGAATTTATAAAGAATTAGATGCTTTAACTGATGATGAAATAAAAGCTAAAACAGATGAATTTAAAAAAATAATAGAAGCAAATAAGGAAAAATTAGAACAAGAAGCCGAAGTAATCTTGGATAGGTTACGTAATGAAAAATTGAGTGCAGATGAAACTGCTGATTTGTCAGAACGATTAAAATCATTAGATAAAGAAATTTTTGAAGTTGTTCAAGATACATTAGATGATTTATTGCCTGAAGCTTTTGCTGTTGTAAAACAAGCTTGTAATCGCTTAAAAAATGCTGGTTATAGTTATGAATATGCAGGTAATCATTACAAATGGGATATGGTGCCTTATGATGTTCAATTGATAGGTGGTATTGTAATACATCAAGGGAAGATATCAGAAATGGCAACAGGTGAAGGGAAAACATTAGTAGCTATTTTACCCATATATTTAAATGCTTTAGCTGGTAAAGGTGTTCATCTTGTAACTGTAAATGATTACTTAGCAAAACGTGATTGTGATTGGATGCGCCCGGTTTATGAATTTTTAGGACTTTCATGTGATGCTATTCAATCTAATATGCCAACAGAAATACGTAAAAAAATTTATAATGCAGATATAACTTATGGTACAAATAATGAATTTGGATTTGATTATTTACGTGATAATATGGTTATAGATTCTAATGATATGGTGCAACGTGGTCATTGGTTTGCTATTGTAGATGAGGTTGACTCGGTATTGATAGATGAAGCAAGAACTCCACTTATCATATCAGGTCCTGTTGGACAAACAGATCAAAAATTTGAAGAAATGAATCCAAGAGTTAAACGCCTTGTTGATGCACAGGTAAAACTTGTTACATCATTAGTTATAGAAGCTGAGAAATATTTATCTAGTGATAAAACAGATAAAAATTTAAGAGCATCAGCAGGTAAATTAATATTTACTGCATGGCGTGGTCTTCCAAAACATAAACGTTTAGCTAAATTATTGCAAGAACCAGAAAATTTAAAGTTGCGTCAAGAGACAGAATTAGAATTCTTAAAAGATAGAGGAGTTCGTATGCCTGAAGTCGATGAAGCACTTTATTATGTAATAGATGAAAAAAATCATCAAATAGATATAACTGAAAAAGGACGTCAATTATTATGTTCCGCTCAGGAAGATAGTGAAATGTTTATTATTCCTGATATAACAGCTGAACTTAGTGAATTAGAAAATAAAAATTTAACGTTAGAAGAAAAACATTTGGCCGAAAATCAAATACATCTGAATTTTGCAGAACGGAGTGACAGAATACATACAATTTCACAATTATTAAGAGCATATTCGCTGTATGAACGTGACGTTGAATATGTAGTTCAAGATGGGAAAATTTTAATTGTGGATGAATTTACTGGACGTATTCTTGATGGTCGTCGTTATTCAGAAGGTTTACATCAGGCAATAGAAGCAAAAGAACAGGTTACTGTTGAACGAGATACTCAAACATTAGCAACAATTACTTTACAAAATTATTTTAGGTTATATCATAAATTAGCTGGTATGACTGGTACTGCTGAAACTGAAGCAGCAGAATTTGATAAAATATATAAACTTGATTGTACAGTAATTCCAACAAACAGACCAGTTATAAGAGATGATAAAGAAGATCTTGTTTATAAAACAAAACGTGAAAAATATAATGCTATTGTAAATGCAGCACGTGATTATTTAAAAACTGGTAGACCAGTTCTTGTTGGTACAGCAAGTGTTGATGTTTCTGAAATTCTTAGTAAGATGTTTACACAGGGAGGTATAAAACATAATGTACTTAATGCTAAACAGCATGCTCGTGAAGCTGAAATTGTAGCATTAGCAGGTCGTAAAGGAGCAGTTACTATTGCTACTAATATGGCGGGTAGAGGTACAGATATAAAACTTGATCATGAAGCAAAATCTAATGGTGGACTTGCTATTATAGGTACGGAAAGACATGATGCAAGACGTATTGATAGACAGTTACGCGGACGTAGTGGACGTCAAGGTGATCCAGGTAGTTCTCAATTCTTTATTTCATTAGAAGATAATTTGATGAGACTTTTTCAGAGTGATAGAATTGCAACGATAATGACTCGTATGGATTTACCTGATGGTGAACCTATACAACATCCTATTATAACCAAAGCAGTTGAGGGTGCTCAAAAAAAAGTAGAAGAGAATAATTTTGGTATTCGTAAGCGATTGATAGAATATGATGATGTAATGAATCAACAACGAGAGGTTATTTATAATAGACGTAAAGCAGCACTTAGAGGTGAACGTTTAAGAGGTGAAATTCTTGAATATGTTGAAGATATTGCTGCTGATTGGTTTGAAAGTTATCAACAAACAGAAGATTATGATAAATTTGTCTTAAATATGCGATCTTTTTTGTTATGTGAACCTAATATTAGTAGAGATGAATTTAAAATTATAAAAGAAACTGAATTTATTAATAGAATATTAAAAACAGCTACTGAATTCTATGATAAAAAGGAAGAATTTCTTGGGACCGAGTTTATGTCTCGTTTGGAGCAAGTCGCTATATTACAAACTATTGACGATAAATGGAGAGAACATTTAAGATTAATGGATGATTTAAAAGAAGGTATACATTTACGTAGTTATGGCCAAAAAGATCCGCTTTTGGAATATAAACAAGAAGCTTATAAATTGTTTATAGAATTAATAGAAGAAATAAACAAAGCAGTTGTTAATTTTGCTTTTAAATATTTTCCTCAATTAAATTCTGTAGAACGTTCTAATATAAGACAAAGAGTAAGCAGACATGAAGTTCCTGATATACGTAAAACTAGTGTTTCAGGTGGTAACTTTACTTATCAGCATTCTTCAACTGCTTTACCTTCTTTTTTATCTATGCCATCAGAACCAAGAAAATCTGAAACTAGTATGGATAAAGTTAGAACTGCTAGAAGAGAACAACCTAAAATTGGACGTAATGATTTATGTCCTTGTGGAAGCGGGAAAAAATATAAACAATGTTGTGAAAGAGAAATAAATTAATAATTATGATTTTATAATTGTACGGATAAAATAATATTAAATATATCAGAGTAACTTATAAGAATTAAGTTACTCTAATTTTTATAAATTTTTATAAGTTGATATAATAAAATATTTTTATTTAAGGTATAAATGATTATTAGTGCAAGCAGAAGAACAGATATTCCAGCTTTTTATTCTGATTGGTTTTTTAATAGATTAAAAGCAGGATATGTATTAGTAAGAAATCCAATGAATTACCATCAAGTAAGTAAAGTTTTATTATCAAAAGAAAATATAAGTTGTATTGTTTTTTGGACGAAAAATCCAAATAATATATTAAAATACTTAGATATTCTATTAAATAATTCAATTCCGTTTTATTTTCAATTTACTTTAACCCCTTATAGTAAAGAGATAGAAAAAAATGTTTTTGATAAAAATAATATATTTAAAATTTTTATAAAATTATCTGAATTAATAGGCAAAGAACGAATTATTTGGCGATATGATCCAATAATTTTTACAGATAAAATAGGATTAGAAACGCATATTAAATATTTTAATTTCATGGCTAATATATTATATAAATATACAAATACTTGTGTTATTAGTTTTATAGATATATATAAAAATACAATAAAAAGAATGCCACAATTAAAACTAATAGACGAAGAAGATAAATATAAACTTGCAGAAGAAATTAGTAGTACGGTTTTATCATTAAATTTAGAAGCTTATACTTGTTCAGAATCTATTGATTTAGAAGAAATAGATATAAAAAAAGGTGCTTGTATAGATGCAAATTTAATAAAAAAATTATGTGGGAATATGAACTTAAATTTAAAAAAGGATATAAATCAGCGGAAAGAATGTGGTTGTGTAAAAAGTATAGATATTGGATATTATAATACTTGTTTACATAATTGTATATATTGTTACGCCAATAATAATATTAAAAAAGTGAAGAACAATGTAAAAACATATAGTCAAAAAAATGAGTTGTTAATAGGGCAAATAGATAAAAAAGATGTTATAAGGTTAAGACAATAAATAAATTATTTTAATATAAATTTAGTGAATTATAAAAAAAGGCAATTTATAAACATAAATTGCCTTTTTTATATAAGAATTTTTATTTATTTTACTTAGCTACACGTTCTAGCCATTTTAACATAAATAACATAGTGAACATTGACATGCAACAAGCACATACAAACACAAGCCAAGTAGCCCAAATTGGAATTGTTTCATATAGAATTGCACCGATAAATAATAATTGATTACCAGCAGCAGTTGCACATAACCATAAACCTTGCATCATACCTTGATACTTAGGAGGAGCAACTTTAGATACAAAAGATAATCCAAGAGGTGATATAAATAATTCCGCAACTGTTAAAATAAAATAAGTTCCTAATAATAACAAGGGAGTAACTCTTTGTGCATCAGGTAAACTACCCATTTCTGTAATTTCTGCTTTTGTTGGTAAGCCTATAGAACAAAGTGACATTAAAATATAAGCACTAGCCGCAATTCCCATACCAATAGCTATTTTTTTAGGTGTTGTTGGTTCTTTACCTTTTGAACGCAACCATCCAAATAATCCCATAATAATAGGAGTTAGGAAGACAACGAAGAAAGGATTAAATGATTGAAATAATTCAGCACCTTGTAATTTAGTAAATCCTAAATTAAGATTCATCTTACTTAAATCAGTATAATCTTTTGCAAAAAATGTTAGTGTTAATCCGTTTTGGTGGAAAGAGAACCAGAAAAATATAACAACTGCAAAAACTGCTAATAGAGCATAAATACGTTGTTTAACTTCTTTTGCATCCATTTCAACGATTGTACCGGTAGAAATATTTGATATTTTAGTTGCAGGGTCTGGAAAACTTTTTTTATTAATTAAGTAAATTATTAACGAAATCATCATTGCTATAATAGCAACTGAAAATGCATAATGAAACCCTGTTGCAAATACATTTAAATAATTAGTTGCAAAAGTTGTTAAATCTAAATTTTTTGCAATTGCTGCTGCTTCTAATTTAGCTAATCCTGCTCCGGTTAAATTATTATTTAATAAGCGGTGACATAGTTCTGCTAGCGAAGCATCGTAAGTAAAACCGTTAACTACTTCTACCCACCAATTTCTTATACCTACAGCTGTTAATGGAGCAAAAATAGCACCCACATTAATAAACATGTAAAATATAGAGAACCCGGAATCACGCATATTAGAATACTTAGAATTATCATACATTTGACCAACTAATGCTTGTAAGTTTCCTTTAAATAATCCGTTACCAAATGCAATTATAAATAATCCAAAACATGTTATAGCTAAAAATAATACAAATTTATTAGCAGGAACAGGAGTAGGTGTAGGTATTGAAATACATAAATAACCTACTGCCATTAAAATTAAACCAATAAGAATGGTACCTTTGAAATTTTTTGTTTTATCTGCAATAAGTCCACCTACAAAGGCAAGAACATAAATAGAAAAATAAAAAATAGAATAGATTAAACCAGCGTTTGTCTCTGATAATCCAAATTTAGCCATTAAAAAAAGCGACAATATTGCCATCATGGTATAGAAACCAAAACGTTCGCCCATATTTGCTAATGCAGCGGCTAATAATCCTTTTGGATGATTTTTAAACATATTAAAATTTTACCTTGTAAAAAAAATTAAATATTATAAAACATTATTTATCTCAATATTTTAAGTTTTTATTAAAAATCTTTCTTTATAAAATGTATATAAAAATATATAAAATATAATAAATTTTATATTTATTGTGAGATAATACATAATATAAAAATATTAATATAACAAATATTTTTATATTATGTATATATTTTTTTTCAACAATACAAAAAATAAAATTAAAAAAATATAATAGTTTTTTAATTTTATAAATTATATTTTTGTTATTATTATTTAATAAAAAATAATTATATTTGTAGATATAAAACAAATATATAATTAAATTTAATAATTGATAATAATTTTTTAATTATCTTTAATTATCTTTTCTTTAAATATAGATAAATATTTTGGAGTTTAAAAATGGCAAAGAAAAATACAAAAAGTTCTGTATATGTAAAAAATATTAAGAAAAATAATAAAAAACATGTCCAGTGGGAATTTCCATTAGTAAAAAAAGATTTTATTTGGTTATTAATAGGAGTTGGTGTTGTAATATTAGGTTATGCATTATTAGCTACTGGTATTACTGATGAAGCCACAGTTGAAGGTGGAACTTGGATGAATTTTTGGGCAGTAAATGTAGCTCCGATAATTTTGATTATAGGGTATCTTGTGGTTATACCGCTTGCTCTTATGAAATTTTTTACTCTTAAAAAAAATAAAAAATATGGGGCAGATAATAAATCAGATATAGATAATAAAGATGCAGAATAATCTAATTTTAAATAAAAAAAAAATAACAACAAAAGCAGGTTATGTAGCAATTATAGGAAAGCCTAATGCAGGTAAATCTACTTTTCTAAATTCTGTTATTGGTACTAAATTGTCTATAATAACTCCAAAACCACAAACTACTCGAAAACGTGTATTAGGAATTTGTACTGAGGCTAACATACAAATTATATTTATAGATACTCCAGGAGTATTAAATCCTAAATATGCTATGCAAAGTACTATGATGGAATATGTACATAATTCAATAGAAATAGCAGATTGTATAATATTAATATATGATGTAATAAAATTTAATAAAATAAAACCAATATCTGATGTTTTATATAATTTTTTTAAAAAAGAAAAAAAACCAGTAATATTATTATTAAATAAAATTGATTTATTGAAAGATAGTAAGGAAGTATTACCATTAATAAAATGTTTTTATGATATGAATTTATTTAGTGATATAGTTCCAATATCTGCACTGAAAGAAAAAAAATTAAATAAAAAAATACTAGATGTTATAACTAAATATTTATCTGAAAGTGAGTTCTTTTATGATGCTGATTTATTGAGTAATCAACCAGAACGTTTTTTTGTTTCTGAAATTATAAGAGAAAATATATTTTTATCTTATGGAGAAGAAATTCCATATTCTACTGAAGTTTCGATTATTGAATTTAAAGAACGTGAATATGGGAAATGGTTTATAAGTGCAGAAATTATTGTTGAACGAGAAACTCAAAAGAAAATAATAATAGGTAGAAAAGCAGAAAAACTAAAAAAAGTTTCTGAAATATCTAGGAAACAAATAGAAGAACATTTAGAACATTCTGTTTATCTTGAAGTATTTGTTAAAGTACGTGATAATTGGCGAGACAATCATTGTATGTTAAGATCATTAGGATATTAAATTTATTTCATAATTAAAACTTCCTTTAATTAAATTTCTTAATATTTTAATTACAAAAAGAAAATAGTATGAATATTAATAAATTAAAAAATAGTAGAACTTCACAGTTATTTTTGCAATTTCTAGCAGATACTATTGCTATATGGATAGGTTTTGCTTTGCAATTATATTTACGTTTTTTTAGTAATTTATTTAATGTTTCAACTATTCCAACTATATATGATTATATTATAGGTAGTCTTATAATGTCTATTTTTTGGTATATAATATTCTTTTTGTTGGGTATGTATAGAAATTGGCACTTACGTTCACCTTTTAATGAATTTTTTGCCATTATAAGAACTTCTTTTTTGGGTTGTTTTATTATTGTTTTATTGATTTCTGTTGATAATACAACAAACTTTCGAATGTTGTTTTTGATTTATTTTATTATAATGTCTTGTTCTTTTACTTTATTTAGGTTTATTGCAAGACGTATTCAAATAAAATTACGAAGCAAACGAATTATAAAAATACCTGTCTTATTAATTGGTGATACAGTAAGTGTAATAAATTTTTATAAAAGAGCAATTAAAAATATATCTTGGGGATTTGATATACTAGGTATTGTCTCTATACAAGAAAATAAAGAAGAATTTATAAATCAACTTAGATTAAATGGGATTAATGAAAATTTATATATAGGTGAAACAAGTAACTTTAATAATATTATAGATAAATATAAAAATTCAATAGAAGAAATTATTTTATCTGTATCTAAAAGTGATTCGGAATTACTTTTTAAACTTGCTGATGTATGCATAGAAAATGGTATAAGAGTAAATATAGAGCCTAATTTATATGATTATTTCACTGGGCAATCAAGAACTCAAAATATTTATGGAATACCATTGATTGAAATTAATACAAAATTATTAAAACCATGGGAAGCTGTTATAAAGAGATTATTTGATATACTTTTTAGTATTTTAGTTATAATTGTTGGTTTTCCTATATGGTGTTTAGTTTCTATTATTATAAAATTAGAATCAAAAGGAAATATATTGTATTCACAACCTCGTGTAGGGAAAGATAATAAAATATTTACTATTTATAAATTTCGTTCTATGAAACAAGATAATGCTTTAAATTCTAAGGTTCAAAAGTGGACAGAAATAGGTGATAAAAGGGTTACTAAATTTGGTAAATTTATAAGGAAAACTCATATAGATGAAATTCCACAATTTTATAATGTACTTATAGGAGATATGAGTGTTGTTGGTCCAAGACCAGAACAACCTAAATTTGTAGAAGAATTTGCAAAAGAATTACCTTATTATAAAAGGAGACATCTAGTTAGACCAGGAATAACAGGATGGTGGCAAGTTAAATATAAACCACATTCTTTAAATATAGATGAAGTAAAAAGCAGAACTAAAGATGATTTTCATTATATAGAAAATATATCGTTGCAATTAGATTTTGAAATTATGATTAGAACAGTTTGGTGTATGTTTAGTGGACATGGTCAAACTTAATAAATTCATTTTTTATTTTTTAATTATATGATAAAATATTTAGGATAATAAAATGAAAAACTATTTTATAAATTTAATGATTGTTGTATATATTTTTATTTTTTATACAACTGTTTCAAGTGCTCAACGTAATATAATTTATCCGGATTCAATTGATAATAATTTTTTTAGAGCAAGGGATGCAAGATTAAAATATTGGGATACAGTTGGAGTAGATAAACGTAAAGGAGAGTATAAACAATTTAATCGTTGGTTATATTTTTGGGAACGACGTGTCTTAGATAATGGAGATTTTCCGCCTTCAAAATTATATTTTGATGCTTGGAATAACATAAAACTTGATAATTTAAATATAAAAACTCAAAATAGATTACAATCTATACCTAATTGGATAGAATTGGGTCCACAAGCAGATCCGCCTGGATCTGGCATAAATGCAGGAGTAGGTCGTATAAATGTTATAAAAGCAAATCCAAATGATACGAATGAACTTTGGGCAGGTTCTGCCTCTGGTGGAGTTTGGAAATCAACTAATGCAGGGGAAAATTGGATACCACTTGCTCAAACTGAGTTTCTTTCTTTAGGTATTTCTGATATAGAAATATCTAATACTAATCCATCAATAGTTTATGTTGCTACAGGCGATAATGATGGTGCTATTACAACTTCTTTTAAATTTTACAGTATAGGAATTATAAAAACAACAGATGGAGGTAAAACCTGGAATATTGCAGGTGATGAATTTTATTTGGCAAAATCTATTTTAGTTACAAAACTATGGGTTCATCCTAATGATGAGAATATTGTTATTGCAGCTACAAATAAAGGAATAATGAAAACAATAGATGGTGGTAATACTTGGCGCTATACAACGAGTGAAATGCATTGTGCTGATATAAAGCAAAAACCTGATGATCCAAATGTTTTGTTTGCATGTTCTATGACAAATATAACAAGTGGTAGTGATGGTTTCCAGTTAAAGACTTTTATTCTTAAAACAACAGATGGCGGAGAAAATTGGGAAATAATTAAAGAAATAAATGATTCTAGAAGGACTTGTTTAGCAGTAACTCCAAGTTATCCAGAATTAGTTTATGCTTTATCTGCTAATAAAGATGGTGGCTTTTTGAGTTTAATTAGAACCGATGATGTTGGTATGACATGGGAGAATATGAATTTATTTTCTAAAAATAAGAAAAATTACCTTGATTGGGGAAATGGAGGGCAATCTACACGAGGACAAGGCTATTATGATTTATCAATAGCAGTAGATCCAAAAAATCCAGATAAAGTATTTATAGGCGGTATAAATATTTGGAAAAGTAATGATGGTGGACTGTCTTTTGAATTAATTTCTCACTGGTATGGGGGATATAATGTTCCATATGTACATGCAGATGTACATGATTTACGTTTTATTGGAAATAAACTTTATAGTGGTCATGATGGTGGAATTGATTATACATATAATGAAGGTGGTTTATGGACTGCATTAAATGATGGTTTAGGAATTACTCAATTTTATAGATTTAGTAATTCTAAACAAAATCCGTATCGTATTATTGCGGGAGCGCAAGATATTGGAACTCGCGGATATGGTTTTGTACCAAATCAGTGGTCTTTTATTAATGGTGGTGATGGTATGGATTGTGCTTTTGACCCTAAAAATGATAATATTTGTTATTTTTCTTTATATCATGGAAGTTTTTATAGACGTGAAGGAAATAACAGGAAAACAATAATTGATCCAAAAATTGTATATTCAAAGTTTAATGTTGCTGATACGGGAGCTTGGATAACTCCATTAGCTATTGATCCTGTTTCGTCAAATAATATATATGTTGGATATGCTAACATATATAAATCTAATGATAAAGGTGATAATTGGGAAAAATTGACTGATTATAAATATTATTCATATAATTTGTTTCAAGTTATTAGAGTTTCACCAAGTAATAACAAATACATATATGCAATGACTTCTTCAAGATTAATTATGTCATCTGATGGTGGACTTAATTTTAATAATATAACTGTTCCAGGTAATGGTTATTTATCAGATTTGTGTATACATCCAACAAATCCTGAGGTGATATATATAGTACGTTCAGGTTATAATGAGAATAAAGTTCTTAAATATGATGGGAAAGAATGGATAGATATGACTGGAAATTTGCCAAATATTTCAGTTAATTGTATATATTATCAACCGAATACTGAAGATAGAATTTATGTAGGAACAGATATTGGTGTATATACTTGTAGTAAAAATGTACCATTTTATATAAGATGGGGAGTTGGGTTACCAATGTTATGTGTAAGTGAATTAGATATTGTAGAATCTATTGGAAGTTTACGAGCTGCTACTTATGGACGAGGAATATGGGAAGTAAAATTAAATAATTGCATTTCTGAAAATATTAATATAAAGTATGATGGTATTACTACTTTTTGTGAAGGCGATAGTTTAAGAATGTATATTGAAGGAGATCATAAAGATATTATGTGGTCAACGGGTGAAACTACACCTGAAATTTATGTAAAATCAAATGGTAGATATTGGGTTGCTACAAATATTTATTCAGAATGTCCTAAAATTAGTGAAAATCAAATTGAAGTAACTGTACATCCCAAAAAGATTTTGAAAATAAATACTTCTAAAGATCCTTCTTTTTGTGAAGGCGATAGTGTTATTTTATCTATTCCACTTGGTTTTAATACAGATTCATATTTATGGAGTACAGGAGAAGAAACACGAAAAATAACTGTTAAAACTCCTGGTGTTTATTGGGCTACAGCTGTTGCAGGTAATAATGATTGCCGTTCTTATGATACTATAATAGTTACTACTTATCCTATGCCAGAAGAACCAAAAATTTCAATTTTAACTGGTTATACAGATAAAATTGATGGCAAAACGGTAAAAATGCCCGATACTTTAATTGTAACACCTGAAGCTGTAAAATATAGATGGTATAAAGACAATAATATTATAAAATATGCTAATGAACAAAAATTAGTATTTTATGAATCGGGTAATTATCATGCCGAAATTTCTACAGGCGGGGAGTGTTGGCGAGGTTCTGAAAAAGTTTTAACTATAGAAGATGAAATAGCAGATAATAATATAAATATAGATATCAGTCCTAATCCTGCTAAGTCCTATATAGAAATAAAATTAAATCAAAAAAATAATAATTTATATTTAATTGATATTGTAGATGCTTTTGGTAAAAATGTTGCAAAAATTAAAAATTTTAATCTTGGTGTTAAAACACTTTCGGTTGATATTTCTAATTTTGCAATAGGGACTTATTTTGTTAAAGTTATATCAAATGATTTAATAATAACAAAACCATTTATAAAAGAATAAAAAATATAATTATTATAAGAATGTTACTTATTAATTATACTGGATATTTTTTGATTATTTTATATTTATTTTTGTTTTATTTGTTTATATTTGGATTAAAATAAACCTAATTTTTTATTGTTATACAAAAATGATAATATGAAAACTATAATACTTAAAAATAAAGTAAATATATTATATATTTTTGTAGTTGTATTGTTTTTTATATTAAATAGTACGGCTTTTTCACAATATTTTGGGAAAAATAAGACTCAGTATAAAGTTTTTGATTGGAAATACATAGAAAGTAAACATTTTGATATATATTATGATAAAGGTAGTAAATATTTAGCAGAGTTTTCGGCTGAAGTCTTAGAAGAAGCTTTAATCTCTGTTCAAAATACGCTTGATTTTCAAATAACACAACGTATTGCTGTTATAGTATATGATTCGCATAATGATTTTCAACAAACCAATGTTATAAATATCTATTTAACACAAGGTATTGGTGGACTTACAGAACTTTATAAAAATCGGGTAGTTGTTCCGTTTCAAGGAGACTATAATCAATTTAAGCATGTTTTACGTCATGAATTAGTTCATGCAGTTATAAATGATATGTTTTATGGAGGACGATTCCAAACTGCAGTTACGGCTTCGGGTATTTTCTATCTTCCAATTTGGTTAAATGAAGGGTTGGCAGAATGGGAAAGTTTAAATGGGATGAATATTGAAACTGATATGTTTATGAGAGATTTAGCTATTAATGATGAAGTACCTGGACTTGAAGATATTAATGGATATGCTGCATATCGTTGTGGACAAACTTTTTATTCTTTTATCGCTGATAGATATGGGAAAGGAAAGATAACAGAATTTATTAATAAGCTTAAAAATTATCGTAATTTAAATATGGCATTTGAAAATTCTTTTGGAATGAATATTGAAGATTTTTCAGAACAATGGATACAAGAAATAAAAAAAAGATATTGGCCAGATATAAATATATATAAATCTCCAAAAGATTTTTCTATTGCATTAACAAATCATAAAAAAGAGAATTGTTTTTATTTTTCTTCGCCTGCTATTTCACCAAACGGTGATATGATGGCATATATTTCTGATATGTCATCAGGAATTTTTTCTCTTTATGTTGCTCCAGTAGAAAATAAATTTATAGGAAAAGATACGGTAAAACCTAAAAAATTAGTAAGTAGTGCCAGGCAAAATGATTTTGAACAATTAAATATATTAACCCCTGGGATATGTTGGTCCCCTGATAATAAAAGTATAACTATATCTGCAAAATCTGGAGGTGAAGATGCTATATTTATTATTGATGCAAAAACAGGAAAGTATGAAAAAATAAAACCGGGTTTTTCATCTATAACTTCTGTTATTTGGTCCCCTGATGGAAAAAAAATTGCTTTTATTGGTATAAAAAATTTGCAAAGTGATCTATTTTATTATGATTTGGAAACTGAAACAGTTTATAGTATTACAAATGATGTATTTACTGATAAATCGCCAACTTGGTCAAATGATTCAAAAACAATATTTTTTATTTCTGATAGAGGAGAAAATTTTAAAAGTGATGGTATTAATAAAGTAAAGATTTGGAATGAAAATATTGAAAAATCTGATATTTATACTGTTAATATATATACTAATGAAATAAAGCGGATAACGAATGAGCCTGAAATAGAAAAAATATCTATTGTTGTTTCAAATGATAATAAAAAATTATTATACGTTTCAACAAAAAACGGGATTGGTAATATATATGAATATATTATAGAAAAAAATATAGAACGTCCTTTAACAAATTCTGCAAATGGTATAACTCAATTATCATTAAGTTATGATAATCTAAATTTAATTTATTCTGCTCAAATTAATGGTGGCTATGATATATTTTTAATTAGAAATCCTTTTGAAACACAATTAAATATAACTAATTTGCCTAAAACTAGTTTCCTAGAAAGTATAGATACTAAAAATAATTTTATAGTAGACTTAAATGATGATAAACAGGGAGAAGATACTTTAAAAATATCTTATGGGAATTTTATCATTGATTTTTCTGCTCAAGAGTTTATAAAGCCAAATGTTAATATAGTTCAAAAATTTGAACAAAAAGTCGTAGGAAATAATGTAGATACTAGTAAAAAAATTAATGATTATATAGAAAGAGATTATAAAGTAGATTTTTCTTTAGATGTTTTAATGGTTAATCCCGGAGTTTCTACTTTTTATGGAGTTCAAGGTAATGGTGCTATAATGTTTAGTGATATAATGGGTAATCATCAAATTTATCTACAATTATATTTATTAACTGATCTAAAAAATAGTCAAGTTTATGCTATTTATTTATATAATCCAAAAATTATTGATTATAATATTTCTTTGTATAATTCTTCGGCTTATATGTGGAATTATTTAGAAGATTTAAATAATAGTTACTTATATTCTTATCGTAGTACTGGTGTTACTTTAGGAGCAAGTTATGCTTTTGATTTATTTAAGCGTATAGAAGGTAAGTTTAATATAGTAAATGCAGCAAAAGAAAATACAGAAATTCCAAGTTATCAATCAATTAATCGTTTTTTATTAGTTCCAGAAATTCAGTTTGTTTTTGATAACAGTCTTAATGGTATATATGCTCCTACAACAGGTACACGATTAAATATGCGGGCATTATTTTCACCAAAGTTTTCAAATAATGCTTCTGAATTTTTTACATTATCATTAGATGCAAGGCAATATTTTGAATTAATTCCTAATTTTATGAGTTTTGCAGTACGTGGTGCAATAGGTGTTAGTTTTGGCGAACGTGCTCAAACATTTTATATGGGTGGTGCTCACAATTGGCTTAATTCTTCTTTTAAATCAGGAAATTTTGATATAAAAGAACCAGAAGATTTTGCTTTTATGCAAAATTTTTTAATGCCTCTACGAGGTTATTCAGTTTGTGAACTTATGGGAAATAAATACTTTATGACTAACATTGAATATAGATTCCCTATTTTTATGGCACTTATGACAGGTGGAGTTCCATTTTTAATTCAGGGTGTTATGGGAAATTTATTTTTAGATATAGGTGGACTTTGGAAGGATGATTTTAAAATTAGTATAATCGATTCAGATGGGAAACGTATTCCTAAAAATTTATTAATGAGTGCTGGGTGGGGAATAAGAGCTATTGTTTTTGGATTACCTGTAAAATTTGATATGGCATGGAGAAATGAATTTTCTTCTTGGTCAAAGCCGTACTATATTGTTTCTCTTGGATTAGATTTTTAAAATATTTTTATCTTAATTTGTTGATATAATATGGAACACATAAATAGTATATTAAATAAAATTATAGATAATAATGATAAATTTTCTAATATTATTATATTAGAAAATATAAAACAAATTTGGTTTTCAAAATTTCCGAAATCTATAAATCAAAACATAAAAGTAATTAGATATTTTAATAATATATTATACTTATATACAAATTCTGTTATATGGAAAAAAGAAATTTTGATTCAAAAGAGTAAAATTATTGATATATTTAATACTGAATTAAATTCAACAGTTATAAAAGATATAAAGATATAAATAAATAAAAAACAAGCGAAAATTATGTTTTCATATATAAAAAGAATTCATTTTATAGGTATTGGCGGTATTGGAATGAGTGGTATTGCAGAAATACTTATAAATAAAGGTTTTTATGTAACTGGTTCCGACTTAATTGATTCTGATAATGTGCAATATTTAAGAAAACTTGGTGCAAAAATATATATAGGACATTCAAAAGAAAATATTCAAGATGCAGAAGTAGTTACCTATTCTAGTGCTATATCTATAAATGAAAATCCTGAAATAATAGAAGCTAAACAAAGAAAAATACCTATTATTAGACGAGCTGAAATGTTAGCAGAAGTTTCACGGTTAAATTATTGTTTAGCAGTTGCTGGTACCCATGGGAAGACAAGTACAACTTCTATGGTATCCCTAATTTTAATTAAAGCAGGTATTGATCCAACAGTTATTGTAGGTGGTAGATTAAAAGATTTAGGAGGTACTAATGCGAGATTAGGACATGGTGAATGGACAATTGTTGAAGCAGATGAATATGATAGATCATTTTTACAATTATTTCCTGCTATTGCTATATTAAATAATATAGAACCTGATCATTTAGATATTTATGGCGAATTACAAAATATAAAAGAAGCATTTATTCAATTTGCTAATAAGGTTCCTTTTTATGGTTTTGTTACAGCTGGTATTGATTGTTCTGGAGTAAGGGAAGTATTAGAACAAATTAATAAGAAAATAATTTCTTTTGCTACAACTCAAAAAGATGCTGATTATTTTGCTACAAATATTATTTATGAAGGATTAGTTTCTAAATGTGATGTTTATGAATATGGTAAGTTATTGGGACAAATAGTTATAAATGTGCCAGGAGAACATAATATAAGAAATGCATTGGCTGCTATTGCAGTAGCAAGACAGTTTAATATAGATTTTAATACAATAGCAACTGTAATAAAAGAATTTCATGGTGTTTTTAGAAGATTTGAGATAAAAGGCGATATAAGTGGAGCTATAATTGTTGATGATTATGCTCATCATCCAACAGAAATTATTGCTACTTTAAAGGGTGCTAAAAATTATTTTTCACGTCGTATAGTTGCTATATTTCAACCTCATACTTATACACGTACATCTGATTTTTATAAAGAATTTGCAATGGCATTTCAATATGCTGATATTGTATATATTACAGATATTTATCCGGCACGTGAAAAACCTATTGCAGGTGTTACAGGAGAATTAATTGTTAATGAAGCTATTAAAAATGGAATAAATAATGTATATTATGTACCTAATAAAGAAGATATTCCTGAGATTATATTGAATAATTTAACACCTATTGATATTGTTATTACTATTGGTGCTGGTGATATTTGGAAAATTGGTGAAGAAATAATTAGTAAATATAATGGCTGATTTTTCTATTGAAAATTGCTTGCAAAAACAAGGATTTTATAATATTGCAGGAGTAGATGAAGCAGGACGAGGGCCTTTAGCAGGACCAGTTGTAGCAGCAGCAGTTATTTTAGATTGTTGTACTGATATTTTTAAAGATGTAAATGATTCTAAAAAAATAACAAAAAGTAAACGCAAAGAATTATTTGAATTAATTATAAAAAATGCTATTAGTTATAGTATTCAATTTGTTAATGAAAATATTATTGATAATATAAATATATTACAATCTACAATACAAGCAATGAATAGCGCTATTAAAGGATTAAATACTAAGGTTGACTTTATTATTGTTGATGGAAATTATTTTCATTATAGTATGGGAATAAAAGATATTCCTTTTAAAACTATTATAAAGGGTGATGTTAAATCTATTTCTATTGCCGCTGCTTCTATTCTTGCAAAAGTTGCTAGAGATGAATGGATGGAAGAAGTAGCTGCAAAAGAATTTCCTCAATATAATTTTATGAAAAATAAAGGATATCCAACAAAAGAACATATAAATTTATTAAAAAAATATGGAGCTTGTAAATATCATAGGAAATCTTTTATAAAAAAATTTAATGTTAATAACCTTTTATTTAAAGAATCTTTGTTTTAAATATAATTTGAATTATATATAAATATGTATAAAAATATAATAAAATATTTTAATTATAAGTTTATCAAGTTGTAAGGAGTTATTATGAAATTAAGAATTTTATTTATTTTGTTATTAGTATGTTTTGTTTTTCAATTTAATATATTTGCATCAGAAGAGTGGAGTAATATAGTGACATCATCTGGTACAAATAATTCTGGTACAGTAGGAAGATGTATTGCGTCACTTCCTAATGGAGACTTTGTTATAGCCGGTTTATATAAAGCTGACGAAATAAATTTTGATGCTTTTAAAGTAAATTCTATTTCATCGGCTGCAAAACTAGTAGAATTAGATAGAAGAAAAATTTATTTAGCAAGAATATCAAATGGAAAATTTGTTTGGGCAAAAACTTTTGGTTCTAAAAATGATGACGATAATTCTGTTATAAATATAGAAACAGATAAACAAGGTAACATTTATTTATTTGGAGTTGCTTCTTCACAAGTTTTCGTTGATCAAATTGTTATAACAAAAAAATCAAGTAAAGATGTAGCAGCTTTTCTAATTAAATTTGATGAAAATGGTAATGCTTTATGGGGGAAGTCAATTAGTGCATTTAATAAACTAGAAGAGAGTAGTTTATCAGTTAATGAAAGTGGAGAGATTATAATTGCTACTTCAGTAACTCAAAATGAAAGAAAAATTACACAAGATAAAATTATATATAATAGACCAGGTAGTTATTCGTCTGCAATATTAATACGTTTTGATACTGATGGTAATGCTTTATGGATAAAAGGAGTTATTAACGAAGGAGCAGGTAGTGCAAGTATTCCTAAAAATGTTATATTAGATAAAGCTGGAAATGCTTATTTAATTGGTGAATTTTCAGGGGGAAAAGCTCATTTTGGAGGTGCGTCGTTACCTTTACCAACTGCTATTACTTCCTCGCCTGCTTATGGATGTGTATTTTTAGCTAAATATGATGTGCAAGGTTTATGTATTATGGCAACAAATGTAGGTTCTAATTTAGCAGTAAGTGATCCAAGACCTAAAGCTTTTACAGTTAGCTTATCACTAGATGAGAGTGAAATATATGTAACAGGTAGTCTTTCTAAAAATTTTACAGTGTGGGATAATGATGGAATAAAATCTTTAGAAACAATACAAAATAAAGCCAAAACGACTTTTTTCATTTCTAAATATGATCAAGATGGCAATTTTAAAAGTATAAAAACAGGTGAAACAAAAAATTGTTATGTAGAGGTTGCAGGATTTGAAGTGACTGATGATGGTAACTTTGTTTTTATTGGTAATTTTGCAGGGAATATGACTGATATTGGTGATAATAAAAAGTATGTATCAACATCTGATAGAACAATAAGCAGACAAAAATATTTTCCTTTTATAATAAGATATGATAAAAATTGGAATGTAATTAATTGTAATATTATAGAAGCAAATGCAGAAACTAAAATTAGTGATTTTTGTGTATTTCAAAATAATATTTGTACAATTGGTGAATTTGCAGCGGAAGTAAATGTTGCTAAATTGGGGAATAATAATTTATCTATGGAAAAGAATTATAGTAAATCTTTTGTTTGGTTATTTAAATAAAGAGTATGTTAAAATATATCATTATATATTATTTTCTTAATTAACTTATGTTTTTTTATTATGTTTAATGTAATTATTTTTTTGATTAGAGTTATGAAAACAAAAATTATAAATTATTTATATCTATTTTTATTTTTAGCAGTTTGTAGTTGTTCACCTTATATAAGATATTCAAGTGATATAGAAAATAAGTCAGTAAGAACAGGAAATATTATAAAAAATGATCAAGATGTTAATGTAAAGATGGGGGAAAATGATGATTTGTCTATTATAAATGGTTCAAAAAGAGGTTTAGCATCTTTTTATAGTGATAAATTTGAAGGGAAACTTACTGCAAGTGGTGAAGTATTTTCACAAGAAAATTTTACAGCTGCTCATAGGGAATTGCCGTTTGGAACTGTTGTTAGGGTTACTCGTATTAGCAATGGGAAGAGTGTAGTTGTACGAATAAATGATAGAGGACCTTTTGTTGCTGGAAGAATAATAGATTTATCTTATTCAGCAGCTAAAGCAATTGATTTAATTATTGATGGTATTGCAGAAGTTGAAATTACAGTTATAGAGTAAATAAATGAAAATAATACGTATAATAGTATTTTTATGTTTATATATAGTTCTCTATAATTATAATTATTTATTTGCTTATGATTATGATTATGAGAATTGTTATGCAGCTGTAAAATCAGCTACTAGTAGATTTTTTACTATTGAGAATCGTAATTATTTAAATAAAAATAAAAATAAGATTTTAGACCAAAGGCCTGAAATGCAAACTTTTGTTATTTCACCAAAAGGGCATTTCAGAATATATTTTGATACTGTTGGGATACATGCTGTTGCTAATGTAGATATGGATATGAATGGTATTTATGATTATATTGATATTGTATGTGAAGTATTTGAATATGTTTATTATATAGAAATTAATAGATTTGGTTTTAGACCTCCTAGAACTGATGGATATGATGCTGAGGATACATTGTATAATATTTATGTAAAAGATCAAGTCTATGATGCTTGTGCTTATGGATATACAACTCCTATACGTAGTTATAATGATAATGGAAATTTTAATAAGTGGTTTTCTTATATAACAATTGACAATAATTATTCTGTTTTAGATTCTATTGAAGTTAATTCTAAAAAACTTCCTTTATTTGCTACAACAGGTTCTAATGCATTAAAAGTAACTGCAGCGCATGAATTCTTTCATGCTGTTCAATATGGTTATGGGGATGATTTGAAAAATGGTATTAGTAGTGCATCTATTTATGAAATGACAAGTGTTTGTATGGAAATGTTAATATATCCTGATATTTATGATTATTTAATTTATGTAAATAATTTATTATCTAATGTGTCAAAATATGTTTTTTCCGATACAAATCCTGAAATTGGATATAGATATGGAATATTTTTTTATATGTTATGTAAAAAGTATGGAGAAGTTTTTTTGTTGAATTATTGGGAAAAAGTAGAAAATGGTTATATTTGTTTTGAAGCATTAGAACAATTATTATTAGAAAAAGAAAGTTCTATAGCTGAAGAATGGAATGAATTCTGTAATTGGATATATTTTACGGGTTCTAGAGCAATACAAGACAAATATTTTTATTTTGCTTTTAAATGTAAAGAATTACAACCAATTATTAACGAGGAATTTGATGAAAAATTTATAAAATCTGATTATTATTTACCTTATGAATTAGTTGTTGTACGTATAATATTTCGAAGTAAAAGTTCTTTAAAAACAGCAGATACTGCAGATTTTATAATTACTAATTTAGATACTGATGAAATGATTAAACAAAGTTATAAACAAAAACAATATTTTTTCTATATAAATACAGAACAAGACAATGAATCTATAGAACTTCTTGATAATATTTGGTATAAGGTTTATTCTACAAATGATTATTTAAAATATATTTCTTTTATATATTATGGAATTCAAACTAATAATATAACAAAAGCTTATCCGCAACCTTTTAGTAAATCTAAACATGAATATATTTATTTTCCTGTTCCTGATTATATGAATGTAGGAGAAAAAATAAATTTAAAAATTTATAATATAGAATTAAAAGAAATATATAATATTCAATCAAATATTATTACTGATAATAAAAATAAAGTTGTTGCTTTTTTAGCAAATGATATAGATTTAGGTATTTATATTTATAAAGTTTATGCTTTTGGTAATAATAAGGATGAGAAGACAGGGAAAATAATATTAAAAAAATAACGATATAAAGACTTTTATAAAACTTGGTTTTTTTTGTAAAAATATATAAAAAATACTAAAATATAGAATATTTAATATATTTTATCTTTTTTATTTTATATAAAATATTATTTTTGTAGTTAAATTATTTATATTTATTTTATTGAAATAAATAATGTTGTAGTATAACATTTTTTGAAAATATAAACTTAAAGTATAAAGTGTGAGGTTATGGAAAAATTAATCTTTGAAAAAAGCAAGACAGGGCGCAAAGGATATTCACTTCCAAAGTTAGATGTTCCTGTAAAAATGAATACTATCCCAAGTAAATATTTGCGTAAAGAAATAGCAAAATTACCGGAAGTTCCTGAGACAGATATTTCTCGTCATTATATTCGTTTATCAAATTTAAACCATTGTATAGAGAAAGGGGTATATCCTTTAGGGTCCTGTACAATGAAATATAATCCAAAAATAAATGAAGTTGTTGCTTCATTAGGTGGTTTTACAGGTCTTCATCCAAATATTCATAGTAAATATGCTCAAGGTGCTTTAGAATTAATGTACGAGCTTGGAGAAGCATTAAAAGCAATCACAGGTTTGCAAGGAGTAACCTTACAACCATCGGCAGGTGCCCAAGGTGAATTAACAGGAATATTATGTTTCCGTGCTTATTTTTTAGATAGAGGAGAAATTAATCGTACAAAGATATTAATACCAGAATCAGCTCATGGTACAAATCCTGCTTCTGCTGTAATAGCCGGTTTTAAAACAGTTGTTGTAAAATGTGCTTCAAATGGTTCTATTGATATTGATGATCTAAAATCAAAACTTGGCGATGATATTGCAGGTATTATGATAACAAATCCTTCTACTATTGGTATATTTGAAAGCAATATTGTTGAAATTGAGAAATTAATACATGGTTGTGGTGGTTTAATGTATATGGATGGTGCAAATTTAAATGCTTTATTAGGTATTACAACTCCTGGATTAATGAAGTTTGATTGTGTTCATTTTAATTTACATAAAACAATGTCTACTCCTCATGGTGGTGGTGGACCTGGTTCTGGTCCTATTTGTGTTAATGAAAAATTAGTTGATTTTTTACCTGCTCCTCAAATAGTAAAAATAAACGATAGATATGAGTTACGTGATAAAAAGGATTTACCAAAATCTATTGGACGTATGCACAGTTTTTTTGGTAATTTTTCGGTTTTAGTAAGAGCACTAACTTATATTAGAATGAATGGTTCGGAAGGATTAAGAAATGTAAGTGAAAATGCTATTATTAATGCAAATTATGTACAGTCAAGATTAAAAGAATATTATACCTTCCCTTATGATGTAAATTGTATGCATGAATGTGTATGTAGTGCTGATTTACAGAAAAATTATGGTGTATCTGCTAAAGATATAGGGAAACGTATGCTTGATTATGGAGTACATGCGCCTACAACATATTTTCCTTTAATTGTTCATGAAGCTTTACTAATAGAACCTACAGAAACAGAAAAATTAGAAGATTTAGATGTTCTTTGTGATGTATTAATAAATATAGCAGAAGAAGCGAAAAATGATTCTAAGCTTTTATTAGATGCTCCACTTACAACACCAGTTAGAAGACTTGATGATGCTCAAGCTGTTAGACAACCAAATTTAAGATGGGTAGATTAATAAATTTAATTTATCAATCAAAATATTAAATAATATATAAAAAAGCGAATTAAATTTTACATTCGCTTTTTATATTTTAACTTAGTTTTAACATTAATTCTAATGGTTTTAATGCTTTTAATCTAAGATTTTCCTCAATATTAATTTCAGTAGTAAGTGTTTCTAAAGAATAAATAACATTTTCAATAGTATTTTTTTTCATTTGAATACATAAATTTAGACTCCCATGATTATTTTTTATAAAAATAAATTTTTTATTAGGCGAAGTTTTTTCCAATTTATATTTAATACCTGGTTCCGTAAGTATTATAAATTCATTTTTATTAGAATTTTTAATATAATTAATAATTCCAGTTGTAGAACCTATAAAATCAGCATACTGTAGTATATTTTCGGGGCATTCTGGATGAGCTACTATATCACTATTAGGATAATTTGTTATTGTATCTTTTAGATGTTTTTCTGAAAAATTATTGTGTACGTAACAATAATCTTTCCAAATTTCCATTTTTATATTTAATTTTTTGTTTAAATATCTACCAAGATTATTATCCGTAGCAAAAAGAATAGTTTTATCTTTTTGAATGGAATTTACAATTTTTTCTGCATTAGAAGAAGTACATATTACATCCGATATAGCTTTAAGTTCAGTAGAACAATTAATATAAGAAATTAAAAACGGATTTTTAAAACTTTCCTTCCAATGTTTTATATCATTTACATTAGATAAATCAGCTAAAGAACATCCAGAAGTGATATCAGGCAATAATACTATTTTTTTATGATTTAATATTTTTGCTGTTTCAGCCATGAAATGTACTCCACAAAATAATATTATATCAGCGTTTGTATTTTTTGCTTGTTGTGATAATGCAAGAGAATCGCCTACAAAATCAGATAAGTTTTGAATTTCGTTTCTTGTATAATAATGTGATAGTATTATTGCATTTCTTTTTTCTTTAAGTTCTTTTACTTTTTTTATATAATCTTGATTTTTAAACATAATAAAAATTAAAATATAAAAATTAAGAAATTTATAATACAAAAATACAAAAAATTTTGTATTTTTGAATAAAACTTTTTATTTTAGTAATTAAATATATTTACTAATATTTTATAATTAAAACTTATCTTTTATTATGTATAATATTAATAAAAATATATTATTTATTATATGGATGATAATCTAAATTGTTATATTATAAATTCTTTTTATATAAGTAGTAATAATTAATAAATTTAATAAATAAATATAGGGCTTGTCTATGAAATTCAACATTAAAACAATTAACATTATTTTTTTGTCAGTATTATTATCTATACTAAGTATTTGTTTAATATCTTGTGATAAGGGACCAAAACCAGTAGAAATTACAAAATTAAAAACATATACGGATGAATTAGTAAAATTTTCTATTGATTATCCAGAAAATTGGGTTATGACTAAACAAGCAGGTGAGCGTGCTGTAATATTCTCTTCAAATGATGCTAAATCTCGTTTTTCAAAATATGATGCAAAAGGATTTCCCGGTGCAATAATAGATGTTTATGCTACTAAAGTAAATGAAACTAAGACAGTTGATACACTTATAAATAAAGCAAAATTATTTCCTGACGAATATTATAAAGAGTCATCAATTACAGTTGATGGTGTTCAAGGGAAAAGATTTGATTATGGCTTTGAATTAGAAGGTGGTATATTTAAAGGAGTTTATATTATAGCATCTAAAGATAATATTACATATACTTCTTTGCGTATAGAAGCATTTGATGATTCTTGGGATATTTACAGTAAAAACTTTGAAAATATAATTAAAAGTTTTAAATTAGCTAATATTCAACAGAAAAAACGGGATACGATTATTAATCAAGAAGAATTGCCATTCCCGTCTGAAAAATTAGTTTCTAAGAAAGGTAATGGATTTACCATTTCTGTTCCAGAAAATTTTTATTTAGGTACTTCAGCAGTTAAAGGAGTTATTAATTCAAATAATTATACTGGTGATAGACGTGCTGATTGTAATATTATGATAGATGTATTAGATGGTTCAAAAACAAGTGATTTTAAAAAAGCTGTTATAGAACTAGCAGGTCGTTATTCAAATTCATCTGCTATAAAAGAAACTAAAATTGGAGGTCTTGATGGATTTATAATTAGTTGGAACCCAACAAAAAATGTTAAAGGTCGTGTATATTTTGCTAAAAAAGGAGATAGAATTTTCCGTATTTCTATTAATTGGTATGTTCCTGAAGAGTTAAATTATCTTCCAATTTTTGAAAAATCTATAAAATCTATAAAATTTGACTAAAAATTAGTTTAAAGTTAAATTATGAAACTCATCAATATTAGTATTGTGTAAAACTATAATTGATGAGTTTTTTATTTTTTATAAAAATATATTATTTTTGTTATATTATAGTATATTATATCTTTAATTTATGAATGTAGAAAATGAATGTAGAAAAACTCAAACAATTAATTATAACTTTTAATGAAAATTATAATAAGAATGAAATTCAATATATATTATCTAATTTTTTAGCACTTTTAAATAATGGAGGAATAAGAGCTGCTGAAAAAATTGATAATAAGTGGATAGTTAATACCTGGGTTAAGCAAGGAATATTATTGTTGTTTAAATATTCTTTTCTTAAAGATATGTCTGTTAATAAATTTAATTTTTTTGATAAAAATACACTTGAATTAAAAAAAATAAACTTAGAGAATGAAATACGTATAGTACCTGGCGGATCTAGTATAAGAACAGGTGCATATGTTGCAAAAGGAGTAATTTGTATGCCTCCTATGTATATAAATATAGGAGCATATATTGATGAGGGTTCGATGGTAGATTCTCATGCATTAATTGGTACATGTGCACAAATAGGTAAGTGTGTTCATATAAGTGCAGCAACACAAATAGGTGGTGTATTAGAACCAATAGGAGCTAATCCGGTTATAGTAGAAGATAATGTAATGATAGGTGGAAATAGTGGAATATATGAAGGAGTTATTATTAAAAAAAATGCTATTATAGGATCAGGAGTTATTTTAAATTCATCTACAAAAGTTTATGATATTGTAAAAGAGAATATTTTGCCTTTTCCAATTGTTATTCCTGAAAAAGCTGTTGTTGTACAAGGTAGTCGGACAATTAATAAACCTTTTGCTCAAAAAAATGGATTGAGTATTTCAACGCCTATAATTGTGAAATATCGTGATAATAAATCCGATGCAAAAACAGAATTAGAAAATATTTTAAGATAATATAAAAATAATACTATAATATAAATACAAAAAATGTAATAAAACTTTTATAGTAAATAATAAATTTATTTTTGTATATAAGATATTTTTAATATAGATTTAATGATTTATTAAGTAAAAATGAAAAAGAAAAGAAAAACTAAATATATAATTATATCTACTTGTTGTATTATTATATTTATATTAGTTATATCAATTTATTGTAGTTTTTTATTAAATTCAAAAATTAGTGATAGAGATAAAGATATAATTGTAAAAATTGAATATGGGAGTTCACTATTCGATGTAATTACTACTTTAAATGATGTCGATTTACTTAAGCCCCGTTGGTTATTTTTTAAAATTTTACAGTTTTATGCTTATACTACAAATAAACCAATTCTTGCAGGATATCATAAATTTTCACCTAATATTACTAATGGTGAGTTAATTTATTCTCTTTTTTCAGGGAATAATTTTTATATGTGCAGGGTAACTTTTCCTGAAGGGATTACAATAAAACGTTTTGCATCAATTTTACAAAATAAATTGTCTATTGATTCTTCTTATTTTTATAATCTTTGTTATGATAAAAAAATTATAGATAAATATGGTATAAATTCAAACTCTCTTGAAGGATATTTAAATCCAGCTACTTTTAATTTTTTTATAGATATTGACGCAGAAAAAATAATAGATATTCTTGTAAAAGAGCAACTAAAAGTACTAAAAAAATTCGAAAAAGAAATAAATGAAATAAGATTTACTCAATTAGAAGTTTTAACTTTGGCTTCTATAATAGAAGCAGAAACACCGGTAATTTATGAACGTGCAAAAATTAGTGGAGTATATCATAATAGATTAAAACGGAAAATGCTTTTACAAGCAGATCCAACTGTTCAATATATAATTGGAGGGAAAAAAAGATTACTTTATTCTGATTTAGCAATAGATAGTCCTTATAATACTTATAGATATAAAGGTTTACCTCCTGGTCCTATAAATTCACCAAGTAAAACTTCTATTGAAGCAGCTGTAAAACCAGAAAATAATAATTATTTGTTTTTTGTTGCAAGTGGTGATGGAACTAATACTCATAAGTTTTCATCTAATTATAAAATACATAAAAAAAATGTTGCTGCATTTAGAAAAATTATTAAAAACAAGAAAAACAAGTAGAATTATTTGGATATTAAATAAAACAATAGTATATTTGTAAGCTAATTTTTATATTAAGTAAGAAATATTAGTGTGTATATGGCGAGTGTAGTTCAGTGGTAGAGCGCCAGTTTGTGGCACTGGTTGTCGTGGGTTCGAATCCCATCGCTCGCCCTTTTTTATTTATAAACATCCTTATAGTTAAAATATTAAGGATGTTTTTTTATATAAACATAGTGATTTCAAGTATAAAAATATGGGTATTTTAAAAAAACAGTTATTAATAGGAACGGTATTATTTATTATTTTTTCAATACAATCTTATGCTGTTGATTCGTTGAAAACTTATAGGTTAGGCGAAATTAATATTTATTCAAATAATTATTTGAATTTTACACCTGTAAATTTTAAAGTTAATTATAATTTAATTCAAGAATTGGATGTAACATCTTTTAAAGACTTGAAAATTATTATTCCATCCTTTGGATTACAAACAAATTCAAGAGGTGAAACTATATTTACTTATAGAGGAAGTCAGGAACGACAAACAAATTTTTTTCTTGATGGTGCTCTTTTATCTGTTACTTGGGATGGACGTACAGATCTTGATATTTTAAATTCCAATATAATTGGAGGAATAGAATTTCTTCCTGTTTCTGTTCTATATGGTCCAAATAATATGATGGGAACCATTTCATTAACAAGTTTTGAAAGAGTTTCTAATGGATTTGGTGGAACTGTACGTATACAAGCAGGCGATGGATCGGGGAAAAATATATCTTTAACTCATGATGGGCGTATTGATAACTTCAATTATATTCTTGCTTTTAATTATTTTAATAAAGCTGGAGACATTGCATCTAAAAATATGGCTGATGATTTTTTAAATTATGATTATAATTCTAACTTAATTACAAATTCACATAAAAAACAAATGAATTTTTATACTAAGGTAGAAAATTATTTATCTAAAAAATTTTCTTTGGGTGCTTCATTAAATTATTCTAAATATGATAAAGGTGTTATTTCTGAACAGTATAAATTACCATCAAAAGCAAGATTTTGGAAATATAATGATAATGATAGATTATTATTTACTTTAAATTCTAATTTAATTGATATATGTGATAATAAAAATAAATTAAAATTAACTTATTGGTTAGATAAGATTAATCAGAATATAGATAGTTATACTGATATTTCTTTTTCTAAACGTAAAGATAATGAGAATAACAATGATATAACACATGGTATTAGAATTATAAATTTATATAATTTTACTTCAAAGAATTCTTTATCATTTGCTGCAAATTCTATTATTACTGATCATAATGAAACAATTAATGAATATGCTATCAAAGAAGAAAATAAAGAGATTATTAAGGATTCTTCTATAAATAAATTTTCACAAAATTTGTTTTCTTTAGGTATAGAGTATACGCATTTATTTTTTAAAGATAAATTAGAAACAAAAATTGGTATTGAGTATGATTTTACAGTAATTCCAAAAGCAGGATTATTTATAGAAGCAAATAATACTAAATATAGCGATTGGGGAGCAATATTTATTGCTAAATATTTATTAACACCAGTTAATAATTTATTTTTTAATGTTAGTAGAAAAAATAGAGTTCCTTCTTTAAGAGAAGCTTATTCAGCAGCACTTGGGAAGTTTAAAATAAATCCTAACTTAGCCCCTGAAAGTAATATATTATTTGAAATTGGACATCTATATAGAGATAAGGAATTATCATTAAGAACTACTTTATTTTCAAATATTTATTATAATATGATAGTAAAAACTTATGATAGTGAAAGTAGCTTAGAAATGCGTGATAATATTGGGAAGGCAGAAATTTATGGATTTGAATTTATTGCAAATTATATTTTTAATAAATATATTAGTTTAAATGGAAATATTACTTATATGTATTCTAAAGGAGAAGATGGGGAAATTAATGTTTCTCATTTAGATTACAGACCTGTGTTATCAGGTGGTTTGATTGCTAAATTTAATTCTAATTTTGGGGTAAAATCTCAAACGGAAGTTGATTATATTGGAGAACAATTTGCTTTAACAGGTGATAATAATTTTGATAAATTAGAAGCTTCTTGTTTTTTTAATATAAGGCTTTCATATGAATTATTAATTAAACATTATTCTATTATTGAATTTTACTTACGTTTAAATAATATAACTGATGTATTTAGACAAGTAAAAATAGGAATTCCTGCTGCTGGGAGAGAACTAGTTGGCGGAATATTTATACGAATATAAAATATTATTTATTAATATTAAGTTATAATAAAAAGTAGGTCATAATAAAAAATTAAAGTAGTTGAAGTTTTTCAGCTCCTTTATTAATAATAATTTATTTTATATTTTTATTACAATAAAACTATTTCTGGTTCTAATATAATGTTGAATTTTTTGTATACTGAATCTACTATTTTTTTTGAAAAATTATATATATCTTGGCCAGTTGCATTTTTTTTGTTAATAATAATTAAAGAATGTTTTTCATAAACACTTACTTTACCTGTTTGCTTTTTTTTCCAGTTACATTGCTCAATTAACCATGCCGCAGAAATTTTTATTTCATTTTTTGTATTAAAATATTTTATATTAGGATGTTTTTTTTGTAATACATTAAACTGTTCGTAAGAGACAAATGGATTCTTAAAAAAACTTCCTGCGTTTGGATATTTATTAATATCAGGTAATTTATCATTACGTATTTCTACTATTGTATTATAAATAAGTTGTGAGTTTAATATTTTATTTTCTAATTTATTTAATAATTCGGGATAATTTGTACAAAAAGTATTTTTTGTTGGGAAAGAATAACATACTTTTGTGATTAAAAATATATTATTAATATTTTTAAATATTGAATTTCTATATTCAAAATTACAATCTTTTTTATAAAAAATAGTTTCTTTTCCATTTAATAAATTTATAGCAACTAAATAATCAAAATAATTACTTTGTTCTTGTCCATATGCGCCTATATTTTGTACTGCAGCAGCGCCAACAGTACTTGGTATATTTGCTAAATTTTCAAATCCTATTATATTATTTTTTATTGTTATTTGTATGAAATCATCCCAAATCATTCCAGCATCTACTATACAAGAAATCTTATCAGATGTTTTTTCTATTTTTATGTTATTAGCGGTATATCTTATTATTATTCCATCATAATTTTTTCTAAAAAGAGTATTAGAGCCATTACCTAATATAAAAAAATTATTTTTTTCTAAGAATTTATTATTTATAAGTTCTTTTATAACTTCTATATTAGGAGTTTCTATATAATATTTTGTGTTTACATCGACAGCAAAAGTATTTAATTTTTTTAGAGAGTAATTATTTTGTATTTTCATTGTTTATTTTTAATGTTTAATAAATTTACTAATATATATAATAAGTACTACATTCATTAATAATGAATATAAGATTGAAGGAATAGCTATTATATCATTATTAAATATAAAAGGGCTACTTGCTATTGCTATGCCTTGTGCTGCATTTTGCATACCTATTTCTATTATTATTGTACGTTTTTCCTTTTCTTTTAGTTTTGCTATTAATGATAATATAAAACCAGATAACATAGCAAGAAGAATTAATAATAATATGCAAAGGCCCAGAGTTCCTATGTGTTCTAATATAATTTTATAGTGTTTAATGAAAAATATTGTTATTAAAAATAATAAAGCAGGGAATGATATTTTTTTTAATTTTTTTTGAACTTTTTTAGTTATTTTTTCATTTGCTTTATATTTAAATAATATACCTAATAATATTGGTAATAACATAAGTAATATATTTTGAACAATTAATTGTCCAACCGGTAATTTAATATTATAAGTACCATAATTTATAAATTGTAATGAGATATTAATTATTATAGGAATAGTAAATAATGTAATTATACTACTTAGAGTTGTTAATATTATAGATAATGTAACATCCCCTTTGGCTAACATAGAAAATATGTTTGAAGAACTACCACCAGGCGAACAAGAAATTAAAACTAATCCTATAAAAAATAAAGGTTCTAAATGAAATAATTTTCCTAAAAATATTGCAATAATTGGTAATATAATAATTTGTCCTATTAGTCCAACAATTATAGGATTAGGATTATAAATAAAAGATTTAAATTCTTTTATATTGAGTTCAATTCCAAGTTCAAACATTAATAATGTAAGAATAGGTAGTACAATATATATTGTGTTCATAATAATTTATTTATACAATGAAAATAATGTAAATAATTATTTTAACATTTGTATCAATTGTTCTGATAAAGTTTCCCAAGTATGCATATTTTCATTTAATTCTTGTTTTAAAATTTTATATTCTTTTTGTTTTAATTTTATATTTTCTACGTTTGAAAAATAATCTGGTTGTGAAAATATATTTTCAATTTCAGATATTTGTTTTTCAATTTCAGATATTTGCTTTTCAATTTTTTCAATTTCTCTTTTTATTTTTGTTATATTTTTTTGTTTTTCTTTACTTTTTTCTCTATCTATTTGGGTTTTTGTTTTTTTTACTATATTACTTTTTTCTTTTGTATTTATACTATCTTTTATAGTATTTTTTTCTAATTCTGATAAAAAGTTTATTCTATTTTTTTCAAGATAATAATTAATATTTCCGGGATATTCTTTTATATTTTTATTTTTAAATTCAATAGTTTTATTTGTTAGATCTTGTAAAAAATCACGATCATGAGATACTATAACTAATGCTCCCTGAAAGTTATTTAGTGCATTTTTTAGAACTTGTTTTGATATAATATCAAGATGATTTGTTGGTTCATCAAAAATTAATAAATTTGATGGTTGTAAAAGCATTTTGCATAACGCAAGTCTCGCTTTTTCTCCGCCAGATAATACTTTTACTTTTTTATTAACAGTATTTCCGCTAAATAAGAATGCACCAAGTAAAGTACGTATTTTAGTTCTTATGTTACCTCTTGCAATATGTTCGATAGTTTCAAATACTGTTAATTCTGAATCTAAAGAATCAGATTGATATTGAGCGTAATAACTAATAGAACTATTAATACTATATTTTATAATTCCTTTATAGTCTAATAATTTTGCTAATATTTTTGCTAATGTAGTTTTGCCTTCTCCATTTTTACCAACAAATGCAATTTTATCACCTCTTTCAATTACAAGATTTATATTATCTAATACTAAATTAGAATTATAACTTTTTGACAATCCTATTGTTTCAAGTAATACTTTAGGATTGCGTTCGGGAATGGGCAATACAATATTTAATTTTGAAATATCTTCTTCTTCTACTTCAATTCTTTCAATTTTATCTAGTGCTTTAATTTTTGATTGCACTCTTGTAGCTAATGTTGCTTTATATCTAAAACGTTCTATATATCGTTCAGTTGCTTCTATTTGTTTTTGTTGGTTTTTATATGCAGTTAATTGCTGTTCACGTTGAATATTACGTGTTTCTAAGAATCTAGAATATGGAAGTGAAATATCATAAATATTTCCTAGAGATATTTCGATTGTTCTATTAGTTATAAAATCTAAAAAAAATTTGTCATGAGATACTATTATAACAGCTCCATTATAACTTTTTAAAAATTGTTCAACCCACTGTATTGATTCTATATCAAGATGATTTGTTGGTTCATCTAATAATATACAATCGGGTCTAGATAATAAAATTTTTGCTATTTCTATTCGCATTTGCCAACCACCACTTAATTCTGAAACTTGTCTATAAAAAGCATTTCTTGTAAATCCAAGTCCTAATAAAATTTGTTCTATATTTGCTTCAGAAGTGTGTCCTCCTATTATGCGATATCTTTCTTCCGAATCACTTAAAAATTCTAATAATTTTAAATATTCAAGCGAATTATAATCAGTTCTTATGTTTATTTGTTTTGTAATTTCTTTTCGTTTTTCTTCTAATTCTTTGATTTCAACTAATGCTGTTGCAGCTTCTTCAAATACTGTTTTTAAGGAATTTGTTGTTAATTCTTGTGGTAAATAACCTATTTTGTAATTTTTTGCTGTTTTTATTGTACCACTTTCAGGGGATATGATACCTTTTATAATTTTTAATAGAGTTGTTTTTCCTGTACCATTACGTCCTATAAGACCTATTTTGTCATTTGGCTTTATACTAAAAGAAATATTATTAAACAAATAAGTACCATTGAATTGAATTGATACATCAGAAACTGTTAACATAGTCGTTATATAATTTGTATGAGAGGTAAAATTTATTATTTTTATTAAAAATTAATAATTTTTTTATAAAAAAGGCTACAATTATTTTGTGTAGCCTTTTTATATTATAAGTATTCTTATAGTCAATTATTTTGCAGTAGCTATACTACGAAACTCACGAATTACTGTAACTTTAATTTGGCCTGGATACTCTAATTCAGATTCTATTTTTTTTGCAATATCATTTGCTATAAGATTAGTTTGTATATCATCTAATTTATCGGGTTCAACAATAACTCTAATTTCTCTTCCTGCTTGAATAGCAAATGTCTTACCAACTCCATCAAAACTATCTCCAATGTTTTCTAATTTTTCTAAACGTTTTATATAATTTTCTACTGATTCTCTACGAGCACCTGGTCTAGCACCACTTATACTATCGGCAACTTGTACTATAACAGAATATAGTGTTTCATGTTCTATATCTTCATGATGGGCACCAATTGCATTAATAATAATATTATTTTCTTTATATTTTTTTGCTAATTCCATTCCAAGAATAGCATGCGGTCCTTCTATTTCTTTATCAACACATTTTCCAATGTCATGTAATATAGCTGCACGTTTAGCTAATTTTGTATCAAGTTTTAGTTCTGAGGCTATAATTCCTGCTAAATATGCTACTTCAATTGAATGACTTAGTAAGTTCTGTCCATAACTAGTTCTATATCTCATACGTCCTATAAATTTTATTAATTCGTTATGCATATTATGTAGTCCTAATTCTAAAATAATATTTTCACCTTCTTTAAATATAGCTTCTTCTAGTTCTTTTTTTGTTTTATTTACAACTTCTTCTATACGTGATGGGTGAATACGTCCATCCAACATTAGTTTTTCTAAAGCTTTTTTTGCAACTTCTCTACGTAAAGGATCATAGCCTGATATTACTACTGCTTCTGGAGTATCATCTATTATTAAATCAACACCCGTAGCACTTTCAAAAGATCTAATATTTCTTCCTTCACGACCTATTATTCTACCTTTCATTTCTTCATTATCAAGATTTACAACAGAAACGGTATTTTCTATACAAGTATCAGCTGCTGCACGTTGTATTGCTGTAAGTATAATATTTTGAGATTCTTTTGTTGCAGTTATTTTAGCTTCTTCTCTTATAAGATTAATTGCTTTTGCGGCTTCTATCTTAGCTTCATTTTTTAATGTTTCCATTAGTTGTTTTTTGGCTTCTTCTTTTGATAGTTGAGCAATTTTTTCAAGTTTTGCACGTTGTCCTTTTACTAATGTTGCAATTTCTTCATTTTTTTCTTTTAATTTCTCTTCTAATTTTTTTAATTCGTTTTCAAATTCAATAATTGAATGTTCTTTTTTTTGTAATAATTCATTACGTTGTTTTAAATTTTCTTCTTTTTGTTTTAATTGATTGTCTGTTTGCTGTAATTTTGTTTTTTTTAACTGAACTTCAGATTCAAATTCAAGTTTCTTTCTAGAAAATTCTTCTTTTATTTCAAGAAGTTTTTCTTTTTGCATTGCATTGGCATTTTTTGTTGCAGTTTCTAAAAAAGATTTTGATTTATCTTCGGCTTCTTTTATTTTACTTAATACTACTTTGTTTCCTAAATAATATGAAAAAACAAAACCTAATAATAAACCTGCAATAGTTCCTATTATAATTATTACCATTATAAAAACCTTAAAATTATATTTTTATTATAACTATAAATTTAAAAATAATTATATTATATAATAAAAATTTATATTAATATAAAAATTGAATAAATTTAATTTTTTTGAATAGGATAAAATTATTAATGACTTTATAAAGTGAGGTCAAGAAATGTTTATAAAATTATAAATATGAGTAATATAATATATTAAATAAATATTTTATTAAAATTATTTTGAACTTTTTATTTATTATAAATATCAGAATGAATAAAATAATATAATTTTATATTCTAATTGTTTTATTTTTATAAAAACACATCTTACTAATACAGGAATTTATATTAATAAAAAATATAATTATCCTAAGGCTAATAGAACCTCCCTAACAATGCGGGAACCATCTGCTAATTTCAAACGTCCACTGGAATTATTCATTCTCTCGTAAGATGAGGCCTGTTTTAGAAAAGCAACGAATAAGTTCCCTAGTAATTAAAATTATAGTTCTTTTAGTTTATGGGTAATAGTAAGATGCTTTATATTATAATTAATCTATATTTATAGTATTTAAATTTGTTTCAATAAAATTAGTTATTTTATTTATTTCGTCTATAATTTTATTTTCTTGAGCTATAAAATATCTGTCATTTTTTAATGAACTTTCTGCTATATTTAATGCTGCTAAAGTTGTTTTAGTTAGAAAAGGCATTGTTTCACTGCCAATACTTTTTTCAGAAACTTCTTTTATTTTTTGATTTACAACTTCTGTAGCTTTACGCATTAATTCCTCATTTTCTCCTTTAACACTGTACTCTTTATTTCCAATTACTATTGTTAATGATGTCATAGACATATTTTTATCCTAATTCTAAACTATATTTGTACAAATATAAAAATTTTGTTTAAAATAAACAAACTATTTTTATATTTTATAAATTTCTATTTATTTTAATTAATAAAAATTAAAAAGCCAAGCTTACCAAAGTACTCTACAGACAAACTAACCGATGCTTCCTTCCGGACCTGACGGAGTTGGGTTTGCTATAGCTACTGGAGCTTGGCCTATTTTAACACTATATTTTATAATAATATTTGCAAACTGAGATACAAAAATAAGTATAAAAAAAATAAAATCCAAATTATTTTTTACGTATTAATATTAGAATAATTAAATTCAAATGTATAAGTAACAAATAGTTAATTATAATTAAAGTTTAATTTTTTATTTTAATTTATATTTATTAAATCAATTTTATTATTACATTTGTCAATAAATATTTCATGTAAAGATGGAGCTTCGATTACAAATTTAGTAATATTTAAATTTCTATTTATTTGTTCTATAAAATTACGTTTATTAAAATTATTATTTTTTACTTTTAAAGTTATACGATTTTTTATTGTATTTATAATTTCTATATCTTCATAATAATTTATGTTGAAATAATTATTTATATCAAAATCATTTATTTCTTCAAATTCTAATATTATTATATTTTTTGAATAAGATTTTTTTATATCTAAAATACTTCCATTTAAAATTACTTTTCCTTTGTTAAGCATACAAACTGAATTGCATAATTCTTCTGTATGTGCCATAATGTGAGTAGATAAAATAAATGTTTTTCCAAGTGAACGTTGCTCTAAAATAATATTTTTTAACAACTCCATATTTACAGGATCTAGTCCTGAAAACGGTTCGTCTAATATTATAAAATCTGGTGAATTGATAAGTGCTATAATAAATTGTATTTTTTGTTGCATCCCTTTTGATAATTCTTTTATTTTTTTATTTATCCATTTTTCAGCTTCTAGTTTTTCTAACCATTTCATTGCACTATTTCGTGCTTCTTTATTAGACATTCCTTTTAATCTTCCAAAATATATTAAATGTTCTAAGACTTTTAGTTTTTTATAAAGTCCACGTTCTTCTGGTAAATAACCTATACGGTTTTGTAAAATATTATTTATTGGCTGTCCAAATAATGTTATTTTTCCGCTATCAGGGATTAAAATATTACATATAATTCGTAGAAGAGTTGTTTTTCCGGCACCATTTGGACCTATTAATCCAAAAATTGTACCTTTTTGTATTGTAAAGGATATATTATTATTTGCTATGTTATTATTAAAATATTTCGTTATATTTTGTATATTTAATATTTCCATATTATTTATTGTATATTATTTTGCTAATTTTTTGAATGATAATTCTTTAAAATACAAATAATAATAATTTTTTTTATTATAAAATTATATAAAAATTTATTTTTTTGTATTTAAATTTATGAATTTGTAAATTTGTAAAAAATATATTTAGATTTAAAATATTTTATTTTCAGATTAATAGGATGAAAAAAATATTAGTTGCTGCAGGCGGAACAGGTGGACATCTTTTTCCAGCTTTAGCAGTTGTTGAAACTTTAAAGAGTAAATTAAAAGATGAAGTAAATTTTATTTTTTTTGGATGTCCTGACAAAATAGAAGGTAGGATTGTACCTTTGTTAGGTTATGAATTTTATGAAACTAATTTATGTGGAGTTTCTAAATTATTATCGTTAGATGGATTAAAATTACTATTTAAAATTATAAAAGAGATAATAAGATTAAAAAGTTTCATAAAAAAACAAAATATAGACGCAGTTTTATGTGCTGGTGCATATTTGAGTATACCAGTAGGTATCGCTTCTAAATTATTAAATCGGAAATTATTTTTAATGGAATCTAATGTAAATATTGGTAAGGCTAATAAATTTTTAGCATGTAGTGCAGATATTATTTTTACATCTTTTGAACAGACTAAAAACTATTTATCAAAAAATATTCAAAAAAAAATAATACTATCAGGTAATCCTATTAGAAATTCTATATTAAAAGCTAAAACAAGAGAGGAAGCATTTAAAAAATTTGAATTAAAAGACGATAAACCAGTCGTTTTAATTTTTGGAGGAAGTCTTGGTGCACAATCAATAAATAATGCTGTAATAGATAATTTAAATAATTTTTCTAATAAAGAATATCAGATACTTTGGCAATGCGGAAATGCAAATAAATTATCAGTTTTATTGCCGGAAAATGTAAAACTTGTTAATTTTATAGATGATATGGGTGTTGCATATGCAATAGCTGATTTAGTAGTATCACGTGCAGGGGCAACTTCTGTTGCAGAAATATGTACAGTTGGTAAGCCATCTATTTTAATTCCTTTACCTTCCGCATCAAATAATGAACAATATCTTAATGCGAAAGAAATGAATGCGAAGGGGGCATCTATTATTATTGAAAATTCAGTTATTAGCGAGAAACTGTTTTTATTAATTGATCAATTAATAAATGATAAATCTATGTTAATAACAATGTCTAATAATGCTGCTTTATTAGGTCATACTAATGCAAGTGAAGTAATTTCTAATGAAATAATAAATGTTCTCATTTAAATTTATTTTATTTAAAATGAAGGACGATATTAGTTTTTATTGTTATAAAGGTTTATTTTATTTTTGTAAAAATAAAAAAATTATAAAATATTAAATATTCATTTTTTTTTATTATTTTAGTAAAATAGTATATAAATATTTTATTTATATTAGTTATTTATCAAAATTTATTATATTTTCTATATTTTAATTTAGAGTTATAAATGAGAAAATGGCAAATAGAAGATTCTTCGGAATTATATAATATTAATGGATGGGGAGCTGGTTATTTTAAAATCAACTCTAAAGGTAATGTTATTGTTACTCCAAAAAACAATGGAGTATCAATTGATTTGAAAGATTTAATTGATGAGTTACAACTTAGAGATGTTTCAACGCCCGTTTTATTAAGATTTCCTGATATATTAGATGATCGGATTGAAATGATTTCTAATTGTTTTAAAAAAGCTGCTGAACAATATTCATATAAAGCAAAAAATTTTATTATTTATCCTGTAAAAGTTAATCAAATGAAACCTGTTGTTGAAGAAATTGTTAACTATGGGAGAAAATTTAATATAGGTTTAGAAGCAGGTTCCAAACCAGAATTACATGCTATTCTTGCAGTAAGTACAAATGAATCTTTAATTATTTGTAATGGATATAAAGATGAAAATTATATAGAGTTAGCATTATTAGCTCAAAAAATGGGTAAAAATATATTTGTTGTGGTAGAAAAACCTAATGAGGTTAATCGCATAATAGAGATTGCAAAAAAAATAAATATAAAACCTAATATAGGATTACGTATTAAACTTGCTAGTTCAGGTAGTGGAAAGTGGGAAGATAGTGGTGGTGATAAAAGTAAGTTTGGATTGACTTCAAGTGAAGTATTGCAGGTAATAAATATTTTAGATAAGTATAAGATGAAAGATACTATAAAGCTTATACATTTTCATATAGGTAGTCAAGTTACTAAAATTAGACGAATAAAAACTGCTTTTGGAGAAGCTGCAAGTTTTTATGTTCAAATTAGAAAGTTAGGATGTAATATAGAATATGTTGATATAGGTGGTGGGCTTGGTGTTGATTATGAAGGGTTCCGTTCAGCAAATAGTGCAAGTAGTATAAATTATTCTATTCAAGAGTATGTTAATGATGCAATTTTTAATATTGTTGATGCTGCAAATAAAAATAATTTACCACATCCGAATATTATTAGTGAAAGTGGACGTTCATTAACTGCACATCATTCAGTACTTGTTTTTGATGTATTAGAAGTAAATTCTATTCCTAAAATGGATGATGATTTTGAAATCAAAGATTCACATCATGAATCGATAAAAGAACTTTATGCTATATGGGATAGTTTACCAACTGGCGGAACACTTTCTACAAGTAGAATTATTGAATCATGGCATGATGCACAACAAATACGTGAAGATTCTTTAGAAATTTTTAGATTTGGAGGGTTAACTTTAGAGACTCGTGCAATTATTGAAAAATTATATTGGTCAATAGCTGCTGAAATATATGCACTTATTTCAGAATTAAAACATCCAACAGAAGAAATGCGTCAAATAGCAAAAATGCTAACAGATAAATATTTTTGTAATTTTTCTATTTTTCAATCTCTACCTGATTCATGGGCTATTGATCAATTATTTCCAATAATGCCAATTCATAGACTTAATGAAAAACCTGATAAGGTAGCTACATTGCAAGATATAACTTGTGATTCTGATGGGAAAATTGATAATTTTGTAACTACAACAAATATTCCAAGTAGTTTACCAGTTCATAAATTAAAAAACAATGAACAATATTTTATAGGTGCATTTCTTGTTGGAGCATATCAGGAAATATTGGGCGATTTACATAATTTGTTTGGTGATACTAATGCTGTTCATATTGTTATTGATGAAGATAGTTATAATATAAAACAAATTATTGATGGAGAAACAGTTGCTGAAGTATTAGAATATGTTCAATATAATCCTAAAAGACTTGCTAGAAATGTTGAAACCTGGGTAACTGCTGCAGTAAAATCAGGTAAACTTACTACACGAGAAGGAAAAGAATTCCTTTCTATTTATCGTTCAGGATTATTTGGATATACATATTTAGAATAATAAAATTATTCTTTTTATTTTAGAACTATATTATTTTACTTTATAAATTATATATTATTATATTATTATATTATATAATTGAATTATAAAATGAAAAACTACAATACTCAAATAGAAGCTGCTAAGCGAGGAATTATAACGCCAGAAATAGAACTTGTTGCTAAAAAAGAATTTATTGAAGTAAATAAATTATTAGAACTTGTTGCAATTGGGCAAATTGCAATACCGGCAAATATTAATCATAATTCTTTATCTGCAGAAGGCATTGGAAAAGGATTGCGAACAAAAGTTAATGTAAATCTTGGTATTTCAGGAGATAGTAAAAATTATGATATTGAAATGGAAAAAGTCAAAATGGCAATTTCTTTTGGCTGTGAATCAATAATGGATTTAAGTAATTATGGGAAAACTAATGTTTTTAGAAAAGAACTTATAAAAATCTCACCGGCTATGATAGGGACAGTTCCTATGTATGATGCTATTGGATATTTAGAAAAAGATTTGTTGGATATTAAGGCAGAAGATTTTTTAACTGTTATAGAAGCTCATGCAAAAGATGGAGTTGATTTTCAAACCATTCATGCAGGTATTAATAAAAGAGCAATTGAAGCATTTAAAAGAGAAAAAAGATTGACTAATATTGTTTCAAGAGGTGGTTCTTTATTATTTGCTTGGATGGAATTAACAGGTAATGAAAATCCATTTTTTGAATATTACGACGATGTTTTAGATATATTAAATAAATATGATGTTACAATAAGTATTGGAGATGCTTTACGTCCAGGTTCTATTCAAGATAGTACTGATGCTGGTCAAATTAGTGAATTGATAGAAATTGGGCATTTAACTAAGCGTGCTTGGGACAGAAATGTTCAAGTATTAGTTGAAGGACCAGGACATATGGCAATGAATGAAATTGCAACGAACATAACTTTACAAAAACGTATATGTCATAATGCACCATTTTATGTTTTAGGACCATTAGTTACTGATATAGCACCAGGGTATGATCATATAACTTCTGCTATTGGGGGAGCTATTGCTGCTGCTGCTGGTGCAGATTTTTTATGTTATGTTACTCCAGCAGAACATTTAAGATTGCCTGATTTAGATGATGTTCGGGAAGGAATTGTTGCTTCTAAAATAGCAGCACATGCAGCTGATATTGCTAAAGGTGTACCTAAGGCAAGAGAGATTGATAATAAAATGAGTGATGCAAGAAGACGTGTTGAATGGGATGAAATGTTTTCTTATGCTATTGATAAAGAAAAGGCAAAACGTTATTTTGAAAGTAATCCACCTTCTGAACGTCATACTTGTTCTATGTGTGGAAAAATGTGTGCAATGAGAACAACAAATAAGATACTCGCAGGTGAAAAAGTAGAATTTTGTACTGAAAAATAATTGTTTTTTTATATTTGACTTTATATTATGTATGTCTATGATTTATACTACATATTATAAATAATAATTTTTACATTATTATTATTTCTTATTTTTTAAATACTTTTATAATTTTCTTTTTATTTTATATGATTTCTCAAATTACAGGAAAACTTATTTCTAAAAAAACGACAGAAGTTGTTATAGAATGTTCAGGTGTTGGTTTTTTATTGATAGTTCCTATTTCTACAGAAAAATGTTTACCAGCGCTTAATGAAAATGTTACATTACAAACTTTACTTATAACAAACGAAAGAGAAGATACAATAGTATTATTTGGATTTTATACTGATGCAGAAAGAGAAATTTTTAAATTACTTTTAAAAGTAAAGGGTATTGGTCCGAAATCAGCGTTGGGAATATTATCATCTATAAGTATTTCTGAGTTTTGTAATGCAATAAAGAATGAAAATCATGAATTGTTAAAAAAAATGCCAGGAATAGGAGACAAGACCGCAAAGCTTATTGTAATTGAATTGAAAAATAAGGTAACAAAAATAGATGAAGATAGTTCTTTGTATTTTGAAGAAGATGTTTTGTCAATATTGCAAGAAGATGCTATTAATGCGCTTATAACTCTTGGATATAATAAAATAATTGCAGCAAAAGAAGTAAAAAAAGCTATTTCTGTTTTAGGACAACTTGATATTACTATTGAAAATATTATTAATTTAGTTTTGAAAAAGAATAAGATATAATTTTTTATATAATATAGATGTTTTTATAAAAATTAATAAAAATGTTATTTTTTTTATAATTTTTAGATATAAATAATATGACTGTTGAAAAAAACAATACTGCTTTATTAATTATTGATATACAAGAGAAAATATTAACTGCAATGCATGATAAAGATATGTTAATTAATAATGCAGAAAAATTAATTAATTCAAATAATATATTAGGACTTCCGATAATTTCTACTGTTCAATATCCTAGTGGTTTAGGTAGTACTATTTCAAAACTTTCTATTATAATAAATAATAATCCATATCATAGAGAATTTGAAAAATTTGAATTTAGTTGTGTTCGTAATGAAAATATATTTAATGCATTGAAAGAATTATCTTGTAAAAATATAATTGTAATTGGAATAGAAGCGCATGTATGTGTACAGCAAACAGTGATAGATTTATTAGAAGATGGTAATTTTAATCCTATAGTGGTTGCGGATTGCATTTCTTCTAGAAAAGAAATTGATAAACATTTTGCTTTAAAACGTATGAGAGATTATGGAGCTGATATAACTACATATGAAGCAGTAATTTTTAATTTATTATTAACTTCAAGGGCACCGGAATTTAAAGAAATATCTAAACTTATTAAATAATTAGTTTTTTAATTAAAGATTATAAATTTTTATTATTAATTATGAAGAAAAATTTTATAGTGTTATTTATGATGTTATTATTATTTAGTTGTAGTAGTATAAATGATAACATTGATAATGAAAAAGAATATAAATTAACCTCAGATTATAAAAAATTTGTATTAACTTGGGGTTATAATAATAGTAATAGTGATTGCTTAATGGGATATAAATTATATGATAATGGAAAAATTGATTTCTTCCAACAATATAAAGAGACAAATAAATTAATAACGGATTCTATAACAACAATTCCTATGAATAGAGTATTAAAAATATTGGAATATACAAATAATACTTATTTATATACTCCAGCATTAAATGAACCAGGTAAAGAATGTAAATATATTGAACTTATAAAACCTACAGTAAATTTTTATTCTAAAGTACAATGGAATGAGCATAATACTTATGGAAGTAAAACTTTTAGAATATTATTTGATACATTATTAACTTTAATACCATTAAATATAAGATAAATAAAAATGAAAATTTTAATTGTAGATGATAATATAGATTTTTCCAGTACAATGGCTGATATTATCAATTCTTTTGGATTTGATACAGAAGCTATAAATTCACCATATGAAGCTATTTCTTATATGGAAGAAAATTATTCGAAAATAGGTCTAATTTTACTTGATATTGAATTTGGGTTTGGTGAAAAGTTAAATGGATTAGATATTCTTGATGTTTTTCGAAAAAATTATATACATATTCCTATTGTTATGATAACAGGGAAAGGAACTATAGAAACTGCTGTAAAAGCTACAAAACTTGGAGCAATAAATTTTATAGAAAAAAATATAATTACAAAAGAAAAAATACGAGGTATTCTTGATTCAACTATTAATATATCCAAAAGCATAGGGGAAGATGCTGAGATACATAACTTTTTAGTTTCACAAGGTCTTATTGGAAGAAGTAAGTGCTTTATAGAACTTGGAAATAATATAATACGTTATGGACGAACAGAATTAAATGTTATTATTTTTGGAGAAACAGGAACAGGGAAAAAACTCGTTGCAAAGGCATTGCATAATATAAGTAATAGAAGTAGAAGTAATTTTATAACTCTTGATATTCCAAATATTAGTAAAGAGCGTTTTCAATATGAATTATTTGGTTATGTAAAAGGGGCATTTGAGAATGCAACTGAAACGGTAAAGGGGAGATTCCATGAAGCAAATAAGGGAACTTTATTTTTAGATGAAATAGGATTTCTTCCTTTAGAGTTACAATCTTATTTATTGTTACCGATTGAAGAACGAGTTGTAAGAAAAATTGGGGCAACAGAAAGTGAGCAAGTTAACATTAGATGTATTGCAGCCACAAATAAAAATTTGCATTCTATGATGAAAAGAGAAGAATTTAATGAACAATTATATCATAGATTACGAGAATGTGAAATTTATGTTCCTGCATTAAAAGAACGACGTGAAGATATTATAGATATTATACAGCACTATACTATATTACATAATGAGGATTTCTATGAAAATAAGTTTTTTTCACAGAGTGCTATGTCTTATTTAATGGAACAAAATTGGCCAGGTAATGTAAGAGAATTAGTAGCATTAATAAAAGTTCTTCTTCAAACAATACCAAAAGAACAAATTGATGAAGTAGATGTTATAAAACAATTATCTATGAGACGTAGTAATATTCATTATAATGATACAACAGCTACAATTTCTGATACAAGTACATTAAAAGAAGAAATTGCAAAAATAGATAAGATTAAAATAGAAAAGACTTTAGAACAAAATAATGGTAATGTTAGCAAATCGGCTGTATTACTTGGAATTAGCAGAGAGACTTTACATAATAAAATAAAAACATATCAAATAAATGTAAATGCATTTAGAAAATCTCGTTCTTAAATTAAATTAAATTATAATATTTTTAATTTTCTTATTTTTATGAATAATATATATAAAGTCAATATATATATATATATAATTGTTATATTTTTTATATATTGCTATTCTTTTAATTGTTTTGCTATTGAAGAAATTACTGATACAATAAAAGTAGTAGAATCAAATACTGAAAAGAATATAACATTAAAATCATTAGATAATTCTAAAAGTACATTAACAGCGATTAGTCTTTCGTTTTTAATGCCGGGATTAGGTCAAGTATATGTAGAAAAATACTGGAAAGCACCTATATTTTTTGCTACGGCTTCTGTATTATGGTATTCTTTAATAGATAATCATATAAAAGCTAATAATTATAAAAAAAAAATAGATGAGATAGTAAATACAAATTCTACCGAGTTAAATTATTATAAAGAAAGACATGAAGATGCAATTGATAATAGAGATATTTCTAGTTTATATTTGATAGGTGTTTATACATTAGCTGCAATAGATGCATATGTGGGAGTTTATTTATTTGATTTTAATATAGGTAATAATAATTTGAAGCTATATACAATCCCTCGCAGTATTGATAATGGTATTATATTAAATATAAATTTTAGATTTTAAAAGTAGAATATTAATTTTTATTTAATAAAAGTATACTAATATTAAAAATGATTTAATGGTATAATTATTTTTATGATTTTCAAAAAAAATAAACTTATAACTATTACAAATGTAGATAATACGATTTCAAAAGCTAATTTTAGGAAAAATATTTTATATTCTATTTTTAGTGGTATATTATTAGTATTAGCTTTTCCGCCATTATCATTTTTTCTATTAGCCTTTTTGGCGTTTATTCCTATTTTTCAAGTATTAAATAATTACAATAAAACTACACATACTTATCTATACATATATATAATGTTTTTTATTTATCACATAGGAACTAACTGGTGGATAAGTAGTTGGCAAGAAAATACAGATATATATCTTTTTTGGGCAGGGATAGCTACGGCTTTTTTTCATCCTCTTTTTTTCTTAATTCCTTTTTTTATTTATTTTCAATTAAATAAATTATTACATAGACGATATACTATATGGGTATTTCCTCTTATTTGGGTTACTTTTGAGTGGTTACATAGTATTGGGGATCTAGCTTATTCATGGTTAACAATTGGATATACTCAATTTTATAATTATAATTTATATCAAGTTGTTGATATTGCAGGTATTTGGGGCGTAAGTTTTTTAGTAATTTTAGGGAATGTTTTGTTATATAAAATATTTATTAATTGCAAAGATATTTTTATTAAAGGAGAAAATAATATTAAAATATTTTTAAAAAATAGGTATAATCAAAAACTTATAATTATTTTTATTTTAATAATTATTTTACCGAATATTTATGGATTATGTATAATAAAAAAATATAATAATTATATACCTAAAATATCAAATAAATCTATAACAATAGGGTTAATTCAACCTAATATCAATCCTTGGAAAAAATGGGAAACAAATCCTTATGAACAACTTCAATTACATTTAAAATTACAAGATTCTTTATTTAATGATTTTGGAACAATAGACTTATTTATTTGGAACGAAACTGCCATTCCAGCTACCAGTCTTTTAATAAATAGGGATATGAATTTTACATATATTAAAAATTATTTATATAGATTAGATGCTTCTTTATTAACAGGATTTGCACAGTATAAATTTTTTAAGGAAACAGATATAAATATACCTGTAACTGCTAGATATTATGATAATGATAGTTCTGAATTATTTTGTTCATACAATTCGGCTATATTATTAAATAGATATATAAAAAATACACAAATATATCATAAACAAAGACTTACACCTTTTGCAGAAGGAATACCTTATGTTAAATATTTAAAATTTATGAAAGATTTATTCGTTTGGGGGGTTGGTATTTCTTCTTGGGAACGTGGAACAGAAATTAAAAATTTTATATTACCCCTAAAAAATAAATCTAATATTTTAGATACTACTACTATTGCTATTGCTCCTATTATTTGTATTGAATCTATTTATCCTGGATATGTTAGAAAATTTGTTGATATTGGAGCAGAAATTTTAACTGTGATTACTAATGATGCTTGGTATGATTATACGTCTGGTCCTATTCAACATTATATAATTGCTGTAACTCGTGCTATGGAAAATAGACGTTATTTAGCAAGATGTGCGAACACAGGAATTTCAGGTATAATTTCCCCGCTAGGAATAGATATAGTAAGAGCTTATCAATATAAAACTATGGCAGTAGCTGCATCTGTACCAGCATTAAATTTTAAAACTATATATACTAAATATGGCGATTATTTGCCTCAAGTTTTTATTGTTTTTATATTAATATTTTATTTTTCTTTATGTATATTTAAACTTAAGAAATAAAATAAGATATAATAATTAATAATAAATAATTTAAATAAATATCAAAAAATGAAAAAAAAATTATTTATTTTATAATATTGTTGATTATTTGTATATTTGTAAAATAATTATTTTTTAATTTTTAAATTAATTCTAATGAAAGTTATAAGAAATTTACTATTGACAGTTGTTTTTGTTGGAATAAGTATTATTTTAGCAACAGAAATACAAGCTGCAAAAAAAACAGAAGTCGTTATGAAAACAGACTTAGATTCTATTGCGTATGCACTAGGACAAAATTATTATTCTATGCTTAAACAAAATTCAATTGATATTAATTTGGATTTATTTTTTGCAGGCATTAATGAAGCAAAAGCAGGTCAAGCAAAGTTTTCAAAAGAACAAGAGGAACAACAAATTTCTAAATTAAACGAAATGTTACAAAAGAAACATGCAGAAATGATAGCAGAAAAATCAGCTGCAAACAAAGAAGCAGGTACAAAATTTTTGGAAGCTAATAAAAAGAAAGCTAATGTAAAAGTGACTGCAAGTGGACTTCAATATGAAGTAGTAAAAGAAGGAACGGGTAAACAACCTAAAGCAACTGATAAGGTTACTGTTCATTATACTGGAAAGTTGCTTGATGGAACTATATTTGATAGTTCTGTTCAACGTGGCGAGCCTGTGCAATTTGGTTTAAATCAAGTTATTCCAGGCTGGACAGAAGGTGTGCAATTAATGAAAGAAGGTGGTAAATCTATATTATACATTCCTTCTAATCTTGCATATGGTGATAGGGATATGGGACAAATCCCTCCTGGTTCTACTTTAATTTTTGAAGTTGAACTTATAAAAGTTGATGATACAAAAGCTGATACAAAAACTGGTGAATAATTAATTTATTAAAGGTAACTTAATTATATTATGTGGAAGTTTTTTCTACTACATATCAATATTTCATTAATAGTCGTTAGCAGTTTATTTGCAAAAAATATAACTAACGACTATTTATATTTTAATGATAATTACTTCTATAATAATAAAATAGAATATAAAAAAGAAAGTTTTTATGTTAATAATTATAATGAAAATATTTATTTTATAGAAAAAAACAGTGATATTATTGGCTTTTCTATAGAAGAGGATAATATTCAAATTATAAATAATGAAGAAGTAAAAGACTTAGATAGTTTAAATAAATTAGATTCTATAAATCTAAAAAAAGAAGACACCAAAATTTATTATACCAATAAGCATATAGGAAGTTTAGGAAAAACTTATAAATCAATATCTATAAATGATTTTATTGAATATAACTATTATACTTATAATGAAATACTTGTTAATAATTTATTATGTTATCCACTTTTTGTAGGTGTTCCAGGAAATTCTAATTATATTTCATTTTTAGGAGCATTGCCGTCTTCTAATAAATTTACAATGGCAAATGTTTCTATGAATGATTTATTTTATACAAGTACAAATCTTAATGCCTTTGCGCCTGAATTTACAAGAAATATAGAAGTTGCTATTGGAACAGAAGCGACTATTTATGGTGGAACAAATGGCGTATTAGTTAATTTCCAACCAACTTTATTTAATACTTCTAAACCATATACACGTATTTGGTATAATCAAGGAAATCATAAACATATAGCAATAGATGGTATTTTTAGTCAAAATTTTATGCCTAATTGGAATATTACTACTGGTTTTAGAACTATGTTTTCTGATGGTAGTTATAGCAATTCTAATATAAAATCTTGGAATGGACGTTTTGCTTTACGTTATGATATATCTAATAATTCTAATACTTCTTTTATTTATAATTTTACTAATTATTATTCTGGTGATTTTGGGGGGATTCTTTTTGAAGATTTCAATAATGATAATGATAATATTGCAAATTTATTAAAGACAAATTTTAATAATTTATCATCTAGACAATATAGAAATGATATAATTATTAATTATTGTTATGCGGAAAAAGATTCAAATATTATTTTTAAATCAAGTACTTTTTTTACAAATGAAGAAAATAATATTTTTTGGGATAAAGATACTAAATTAATTGAAATAGATACAAATGGAAAGAATTCAGCTGATGCTCAAATAATAGGAATAAATGCAAAATGTAATTATAAGTTATATGAAAATATAATTTTAAATACAGGCATAGAATTTGGATATGATAATTTGTCAAAGACTATACTAATAGATAAGTATGCAGGTATATTTTATAATATGTATACTTTATTAAATTACAGTTTAAATTTATTTAGTTTTGATATTGGCGGAAGATATGAAAAAAAATATGGCGTTGATTTAACTTGTTTTGCGAGTAAATTAAATTTTATTCTGAATGATAATAATAATTTATTTATAGATTTATCTTTATCTAATAATTTTCCTTTACCTCTATTTAATTATAAAAATGAAAAGCATTATTTAGCAATTTTAGGTTGGAAAAATATTAAAGATAATTATGATATTGTTTTTAATTTATTTTATAGACGAATACATAATCCGCTTTTACTTATATTAGATACTACTAATATATATTCTTTTTCATATAAAAATATTGATGTTTTAGACAGAGAAATATTTGGATTTGTGGGGAGTACAAAATTTAGTTTAATTAAAAATGTTAATTTCAAAGCAGAGTTACAAAGTTATTTTATAGATAATAATTCTCCTAGTTGTTGTTGCAAATTGTCTTGTGATTATACATATAATAAAGGAAAAAACTTCATTACAGCGGGAGTAGGTACAGCAATTCAAATAAATAATAATTTATTGTATTATAATCCTATTTTTAAAATGTATGCTCAAACAGATGTAAAAAATGATTTAGTTTTTAATGGATTAAATGCTTATATTTCGGCAAAATTAGGGCATGCATTTATTAGAATGGGCTTAAATAATATTATTGGAACAGATTATTCTTTTCTTGCATATTATCCTATGCAGATACGTGAATTATCTTTATCTTTAACTTGGACTTTATTATGATTTTTTTATTACTATTATGATAATATGTATTATAATGTTATTTATAATGTTTTCTGGGGATGTAATAGCAGAAAATAAAAATGATACAATACAAATGTTGCCAATAATTGATACAATGACAACGAAAGGTATTACGACATTAGAAAATTCTAATTCTGTTGCTACTACTGAAAAACAAGATAGTGCTTATAAAAATGCAATTAGGTTAGAAATTCCTTTTATGACTCGTTTTTATAATGATTTTAAAAAGTCTGATTATATATGGAATGCATGGAAGCAAGATATGGAAGAAACACCATGGCGTAATGTCATACGTAGTTTTGAAAATATGCCGAGTGATATTTTAAAACCTGAAAGTACAGAACTTGTCCAATATCAAATAAGTAGAATAAATGCTTTATCGGTGCCAGGTAAACCATTCTTTGAGAATACAGGAATACCGTTGATGAATATAGTAAAGGATGTTGGTATTTTATTAGGTATTTTGGAAGATACAACACCAGAAATAAAATATACGCTTAGTATAATTACAGAAGTTGAAATTGTTATTTATTCTGTACAAGCTAAAATAATTGCTACTATTTTTAAAGGAACTCAAAAACCAGGTAATTATAAAATTACGTGGAATGGACGAGATGAAACAGGGAAAAAGATGTCTACAGGCGACTATATTGCTGAGATTAGAATAGGAAGTGAAAAATTTGTTAGAAAACGTATTGTTATAAAATAAAAATATATAAAAAAGTATTACTTAATATTAATAAATAATAATAATAATAATAATAATAATAATAATAAAGAGTTATGGATTCAGAAATATATAATTTAATAAATACAGAATATAATTTTATTTCTATTGCCGACAAGGAAGCAATAAAAAAAATAAGAATTTCAACAGCAATATATAATGGCGAGATACTAAATAAATTAACTTTTTCTTATATATATGAATTCATAGTTAAAGACTTATGGAAAAAATATAAAGAACAGATATTAATGTCTGATAAATTCAATAAAAATATAAAATTAAAAGGAAGTTTTGGTTCTTGTTGTGTTGTTGATTTGTCAGATGGTTATGAATTATATATAAATCTAAGTGCAAAATATTTAATTAATAATATAAAAAATTTTTTGCAAGAATTTCCAAATAATGAATTATTGTTAAAATTTGAAATATAATTCTATATAGTATTTATATTTAAATACATATTATTTAAATTTAGATGTAATTTTTTATGATTTATAAATATTAGTATTTAGTTAATGAATATATTAAAATTATGTAGTAGAATTCCTTTCCCGCCAAAAGACGGTGGTACAATAGGTGTTTGGGTATTATTAGAAAATCTAGCTAAAATTGGTAATAATGTTACTGTATTATCATTAAATACTAATAAGCATTATGTAGATTTAGAAAGAGTAAAAAATAATTTAGTTAATAATATAAATATAATAGATATTCCTATAAATACAGATATAAGATTAAAAAAAGCATTAAATAATTTATTATTTTCAAAAATACCCTATAACTCAGAGCGTTTTTATAGTGAAAAATATATAAAAAAGTTAACTGAATTATTAAAAAATCAAAAATTTGATATTATACAAATAGAATCACCTAATATGGGCTATTGTATTTCTACAATAAAAAAATATTCAAATGCTCCTATAGTTGCAAGAACTGCTAATGTAGAAAATGAAATATGGCGTAGAGCAGCTATAAATGAAAAAAAATTAATAAAAAAAATATATTTTAATAATTTAGCAAGCCGTATGCAAAAATTAGAATTAGATGTTTTATTAAATTCGGATGCTTTTTTAACTGTAACAAAAAAAGATTTAAAATATTTTTTATTTAATTTAACCTCTAAAAAAAAGTATAATTTTAAATATAAAATAATACCTACTGGTATAAATAAAAATCAAATATTTAATAGTTTTCGACAACATAAAAATATTGATTTTTTCTTTATCGGTGCCCTAGATTGGTTACCTAATCAAGAAGGTATAAAGTGGTTTTTAAATAATGTATGGCTTAAATTTATAGATTTGAATAAAAGTATAGAATTTCATATAGCAGGTCGTTATGCATCAAATAAATTTATAAATTACTTAAATAATTATAGAAATGTAATTTTTCATGGAGAAGTAGATAATGCTGTAGAATATATGCGAGAACATACTATTATGGTTGTGCCATTACTTTCAGGAAGCGGAATGCGGGTTAAAATAGTAGAAGCTATGGCTAATGCAAATGCCATTATATCGACTTATATAGGTGCGGAAGGTATAGGTGCAACTCATAAAAATAACATTATAATAGCGGATACTCCACAAGAATTTTATAATAGTATGTATGAATGTATAAATGATATAGAATATGTAAATTACCTTGCAAAAAACGGTTTAAATTTTGTTGCAAAAAATTTTATAAATGAAAATATAGTACTTGAATTGTATGATTTTTTTAAGAAATTATCTTGTCAAAGGAATAGTTATTATAAAAACACATAATTTTAAATAATTTTTTTGATTTTAAAAACAAAAATAGTTATTTTTGCAAACATTATTTATTTTGTAAAAAGTAATAGGAGTTTATTATGGGTAGTCTTGGACCAATGGAAATAATTTTAATTATATTGGCTATAGTTTTACTATTCGGGGCAAAAAAAATTCCTGAGTTAATGAGAGGATTAGGTTCAGGCATAAAAGAATTTAAAAAAGCGTCTTCTGAACAAGATGAAGATGATAAAAAAGAAATAGATAAGAAAAAAGAATAATAAACTAATAATTCTTTTATTTATGATATTAAAAAATATAATTAATAAATAATTTTATATAATAATTAATAAATAATTTTTTAAGTGGAGTTTTTTATAATATGTTTTGGACACCAGAATTGGCACAATCTTTAGAAGATGCACCTTGGCCTGCAACAAAAGAAGAATTATTAGATTATGCTAACCGTATAGGTTGCCCGCAGCAAGTACTAGATAATATTGCTGAATTAGAAGATAATGATGAATTAATTGAAGGGATGGAAGATCTATGGCCTGAATATGAAGATATGATAAACGAAGAATATTTTTATAATGACGATGAAGAAGAACAATATAATTAATTTTAATTATTAAGCTATATTTAATAAGATATGGGATGTGGTAATATTCAATGTGTTTTAAGAGATTTAATATTAAAATTAGTATATATTTGTTTTTATTTATATTTCTTTACTCTTTGTTTTCTGTTATCAAAGCAGAAGGTGTAAATATAATTTCTAAAAAATTATATTTATCAAAACAGGTAGCTGGGAATTATGAAATCAATGAAATACAGTTTAAAGGTAATTCATATTTTACTAGTAATGAATTAAAAGAATATATTTCATCTCAAGCATCAGATTTAAGTTTACCACATCGTATATTATTGACTTTACATAAACAAACAAAAATAAATAATGCCATTTCTGCTAAAGTATTATTACCAAGGATAGAGATGGCAATTAAATTATTTAGCAAAGAATATAAATTTTTTAATGAGGAAATAGCTTTTTTAGACGTTGAGATTTTAAAAAATTTATATCATATAAATGGATTCCATTTCGTAAAAGTTCATTTTGAATTCATTTCTGATACAATTCTTCGTAAAAACCTATTAATATTTTATCTTGAAGAAAATGACCGTTATAAAATAAGTTCTATAGAATATAAAGGACTAGAAGAATTACCTGAAAAAGTAAAAAATCGTATTAGTCAAAATATGAAAATAAAAAAAGGCGATTATTTTAGTGAACAAATTATAGAAAATGAAATGAATGCTATAAATAGTCGTTTATTAAATAATGGTTATATGTATACGAAATGGGATTATCCTAATGTCATTATGGATACTATTTCTAAAACTGATAGTATAATTGGATATTTTGATGTTGGTAAACGAATAAAATTTGGAGAAATTATATTTGTAGATAGTACTAATAATCAAAAAAAAGTGGCTAATAGTACTAAAGAAAAATTAATATTATTTAAACCTAATGATTTTTATGCTAAATTTAGAATTGATCGTTCTATAGAATATTTATTATCTATGGGAACTTTTGAATCTGTGTCTATTGATACATTAAAAAGAGAATATGGAGCTGGTGAAGAAGTACGTGATTTTGTAATAACCTCTAATTATATGAAATTAAAAGAATGGGATGTAGGTTTATTTGTTGATCAGACACAAATAGATAATTTAGTAAATGCTGGTATAAACGGGTCTATTAAACATCGTAATTTATTTGGGTCTGCACAAAATGTTCAATTATTTACTGATTTTTCTTTTAAAGATTTAAATTATTTTCTTTCAACTTTTAGATTTCCTAATTATGAATTTAGAGTTGGTTGTAGTTATACGCAACCGTTACTTTGGAAGTTAAACACTTCAAGAATAGCTTTATCAACTAGTTTTGTTTATTCCATAGAGACTATTAGTGATTTATTTAAAATAGCAACTATATCTATACCTATAAAAATACCTATAAAATTATCTCATTTAGCATATTTTTCAAATATGCAGATAGATATTAATTTTGATAGAGAAAATCCATTTAATTTTAATAAGGTTCTTACTTATGCTTTAGATAGTGCAAAAACACAACAAGATACAAATAATATATTAAGAGCATTTACTTTATATGGGAATATATATAATTATTTAAATGAACCTGAAACTCATTTATTTACTTCTAATATATTATCTCTATCTTTAACGGAAGATAGAAGAAATCATCCTTTTTCGCCAACTAGGGGACATTTTTCTTATATAGGCATTGATGGATTAAATATATTTCTATCTCATCCAACTATATCAGGTAGTGCAAAATATTTTAGAGGGCAAATTATACATAACCATTATTTTGAAATGTCACCGGTTACCGTTTTAGCTACAAAGTCAAAATTAGGTTTAACGTATTTAATGGATGAAGCAAATGCATTTGTTCCACTTGATAGACAGTTTTTTTCAGGTGGTGCTAATAGTGTTCGTGCTTGGCGTGCCAGAACATTAAGATATTATAATATAAATTCATTAGATGAATTTAATGATGAAAATGCAAAGGAATATGCAATAGATTATATAGGAAGTAGAACTTTAATAGAGGGTAGTTTAGAATTAAGAAGAAATTTATCTGATTTATCTTTTGGTGAAAATTTACAAGGTGTAATTAATAATATATGGATGACTTTATTTTTTGATGTAGGAAATTCTTTTGGATGGTACTATGAAGATGGTAATGAAAATGCGGTTAATATAAAGTTTTCTGATTATATAACGAAATTAGCAGTTGCAACAGGTTTTGGAATTAGATATGAAACTCCTGTTGGACCTATTAGAGTAGATATTGCTTTTCCGGTATATGATCCAATGAAACAAAGGAAGGCTTTTTCTGATTGTATTGTTCATTTTGGAATTGGACATGCATTCTAATTGTATTTAATATTTTTTTTATTAATATTAAATTGTTATTTTAATAAGCTAATTTAAAAACCTAATTTAATAAAAAATGAGAAAAAAATGAAATATAATATATATTTAAAATTATGTTTTTCGATTATTATATATATATGTGTATTTTTTACAAGTTATATTAATGCTTATGCTAAGGTTCAATGGGCAGATACAATATTAGAATCTTCTGGTAATTATTATTCTAAATTTAAGAATAAAAATTGTTATTCTAATAAACAAATACTTGGACAACCTAGTATTATGTCTGATTTTGGAGAAACAGTTTGTGCGTGGACACCTAGAGAAGTAGGACGTAATGATTTTATATCTATAGGCTATAAAGAACCTATGTATGTAAAACAAGTTTCTATTCATGAGAATTATAATCCTGGTGCTATTGTTAAAGTAACTTTGTATGGTGAAGGTAAAGATACATTAGTATATTCTAATTCAAAGCCAAGAATTATCAGTAGGCTAGGAAGAATGTTTAACATATTTGTTAAAAATATAAGTTTTAAAGTTAATAAAGTTAGAATAGATATAAACACAGAAAGTTACAGGGATTTCTATCAAATAGATGCTGTTGCTATTTCTGATGAAGTAACTCCCATTAGTTCTAAAATAAATTTGTCTAATGATGTATTAGAAATCGGTGATTTAGAAAATCTTGGTCCTAATATAAATTCAAAATTTTCTGAATTAGCACCTGTAATAGCACCAGATGGAAAAACTTTGTATTTTACAAGAGAGAATCATCCTTATAATTATGGACGACAGAGTATATGGTTTTCAAAAATGGATACTAATGGTAACTTCCAACCTGCACAAAATATAGGAAGACCATTAAATACACGGTATCATTCTTTTGCTATTTCTATTTTACCTGACGGTAATTCAATGCTTGTTGGAAATGTTTATAACCCTAATGGAACTTTATCAGAAGGTTTTTCTATGACATATAAGCAACAAGGCGATACTTCTTGGTCTTTTCCACAAAAACTTGTTGTTGAAGATTATTATAATAATGCAAGAGGAAGTTATTGTTTAGCTAGTAATGGACGTATATTACTTCTTTCAGTAGATAGAAATGAAGGTTATGGAGGGAATGATTTATATGTAAGTTTTCTTCAAGGGAATGGAATTTGGTCTAAACCAAAAAATTTAGGTTGTGATTTGAATACAGCTGAACAAGAAAATTCACCGTTTCTTGCAGCTGATGGAGTTACGCTTTATTTTTCTTCATCTGGTCATCCGGGATATGGAAGTTGTGATATTTTTGTAACTAAAAGATTAGATGATACATGGCAAAAATGGAGTAAGCCGATAAACTTAGGACCAAAAATAAATACGCGTGGGTGGGATGCTTATTTTACTGTTACAGCTTCTGGAGATTATGCTTATTTTGTTTCAAGTAAAAAGAATAATAATGAAGATATTTATAGAGTGAAGTTACCAGCAGAATTACAGCCAGAAAGTGTTGTACTTGTTGCAGGAAAAGTTATAAATAAAAAAACAAATATTCCTATAGAAGCAAACATTGTTTATGAAAAATTATCTACGGGCGAAATTATAGGTACTGCACGTTCTAATCCAAAAACAGGTGAATATAAAATTGCACTTCCTGCAAAAGAAAAATATAGTTTTAGAGCAGAATCAAAAGGATTTATTCCTATAAACGAGAATTTAGATTTAATGAATTTAAAAAATTACTATGAAGTAAAACGTGATTTGTTTTTAGTTCCTATTGAACAAGGACAAATTGTTCGTATAAATAATATATTTTTTGATACGGGAGAAGCTGAACTATTACCTGATTCATATCCTGAATTAAAAAGATTAGTTAATATAATGAATGAAAATTTAACAATGAAAATAAAATTGCTAGGACATACTGATAATGTTGGGAATTATCAAGATAATTTGAAACTTTCTTTAAAAAGGGCAGAAGCAGTTAAAAGTTATATTGTAAGCTTAGGAATTACTGAAGATCGAATTACAACAAAAGGATATGGTTATTCTAAACCAATTGCTACTAATAAAACAGAAGAAGGACGTTCGCAAAATAGACGTGTTGAATGTAGTATATTAGAAAAATAAAATTTTAAGTATTGTATTATTAGTTTTATAAAAAAGAGATATTAATATATCTCTTTTTTTATAAGTAAATAAATTAAATTGTTTTTTATTAAAATGTTATTTGTTATTCTGAGGATAGAATATATGGTTATCAAACTTATATTTTGTAGAAATAATAAAATCTGTTATATTCCAATTTTTACGAATTTTTAACATTTGTTCGGCTGGGAAAAATAATTCACAATGTTCAAAAGGTATTAATTTCCCCTTATCAAATTTATTATTATTATTACTATCAACAAAAAATAAAATATTATAAGTTTCAACTTTTGCTTTATCAAATTTAAATTTTCCTTCTTTATCAATTTCTACTATATTTTCTTCTTTATCATTATAAAATACTAACAAAATATTACCATATTTTTTTAATGTATCATATTGAGGAATTATACCTGAAACTATTAAAAATTCTTCTTGTTTGCTTATATTACTATCTTGTTTAGTTATAGTATCTTGTTGATATATTTTATTTATATCATTTTCTTTATTAATTGTATCTTTTTTTAATAATTCTTTATTTATTATTATATTTATTTCGCTTTCTTGTTTCCCATTTATTAGAGTTGGGTCAAAACAAGGAATTCCTATATTGTCTATATTTGCAGTTATTAACCCATTTTTATCATTATCTTCAACAATAATAATACGATATTTACCGTCTTTTAGAGCAGGAATTATAAATTTTCCATTTGTTCCAATTATAGTTTTGTAATCAGGTTCATCGGTATAATAATTTATATTATTAGCATTGATTTTTGTTATATTATAAACGAAAACATTAATACCATTTTTATTTTGATTTCCAATTAAATTACCACTAATTTGTCCATTATCTATATTATCTCCTGTAGCAAATACAATAAAAAAAGTTTCTTGTGGTGATATATCATAATAATCTTTATAATTAGCTGTTATTTGAAAAGAATAAGTAGTATTTTCAAGTAAATTTTCATTAAAATATATTATTAACTTTTTACCTTTCCATTTATAGTTATACTTTATTTTAGGGAATATACCTATATTTTCAATAACAGATGTTCTATTCATATAATTATTAAATTCTATTTCTATTTCTTTTTTATTAAAGTTTATAGTTTCATTATCAATAGAACATTTAATAATTGTAGGAACTTTATTTTTCCCTTCACCGCCTGTAGGCGAAGCTATATTAGCACAACTTATAAAAATAAAAGATAAAAATAAAATATAAAAGTACATAATAAATATTTTTGTTTGCATAATTACTTAGGTTTTAAACATTTTATTATAAAATTAAAAGTAATAGGAACAATTTTAGTTCCTATTACTTTTATAAATAATTTAAAACTATTTTAGGAATTAAAATTTATATGTTGAATTTAAATCAGCCGGCACTGATTTCAATTTTTCAAATTCTGCCTTAAGTTCTGGGGTAACATTCCCATATTTTTCAACAAATTCTTTTCCTTTTTGATAATCTCCTTCAGCTTGAATTTCTAGTACTATTTTTGTTAAATTAGTTACTACTTCAAAAAATTTATTTTCATCATATCCATAAGTTCCATCTTGATTTTTAATAATAGCACCATTTTCAAATAAGTATCTAAATTGCATAAAATTAGCAATTCCATGAGCTGATTCTGCACCAAATCTCATTGATCTAAATAAGCCTGCTATATAAGTTACAACTGTTTTCTTCAAATAATTATTATCAATTTTTCCAATATCATACATAACTTTATGTGCAAACATAGAAGAAATATCTGCCTTAAGTTCTTCTAATGGCGAATATTTTTCTTTTAAAGCTTTACGAACAGTTAAATCTTTCTTTCCATATACGAATCCACGACCTAGATTATGGGAAATTTCATGTAGTGTAACAAAACTTGTCATACATTTTTTTTCAATAAATGGGTGTAAATTTGATGCTAATAATTTTTTGCCTATTGGAACAACTATCTTATCAAATTTAGCTTCCATAATATTTTTATACATTGATTTTTTACCACCTTTTTTTTCATATACATTAGGATCGTTTGGAAGTGCAGCAGCAATTGTTTTGGTTGCTTTTTGACAGTCACCACCAAAATACGCAACATTAACCATTTGTAAAACAGTCCCACTTTCTTGTGCTTTTACATAATATTTTTTGTCCCATGGCAATCTATTTTGAACTTCACCTATAATTGATTTAAACATTTCTAGTTCTTTTGTACTTTCAATATCTTTAATCATAACTACTGCTTCATAAGCAGTTTTATAATTAAATAATCCATCTTCATAATTTTCAATAGGACCTATTACGACATCAATATTATTATCTTTTAAATCCATCCATTGCCAATCACTTTTGAAATAATCATCAGTTCTTACAGCTTCTGCTCTTAGTGATAGATATTTTTTTAAAGAAGGATTATCACAAAGTTCTGCTGCTTCATCCAATAATTGAGCTAATTTTGCAGTTTCTTTATAGTATTGATGATAAGGTATCGCAACAAGTTTTTGGTTTGAATCTCGTATAATTACTGTATATTGACTTTCAAAGGCAGCTTTATCTTGTGGATTTTCTGTTATATGTTTTTCAAATTCTTCTTTAGTCATATCAATAGGATAAAAACCTCCACATAAAGGACGTGTTTCGGGACCAGTTCCTACAAAACGTTTATATTCATCCATTTTATTATAAGGTCCATAATAGATATTAACTAAATCCAACATTAATTTTGAGTTAGGATCTTTTAATTTTGATAGAGAATCACGTACTGCAATTGCATCATGACAAGATTGTTGCCAGAAAATATTATCACATATTTTACCTGCTTCTGCGAGTTTTATAATAAGTAATCTTTCTCTATCTGTTAGATGAGATATATCTGCTTCTATTATTACAGGTGCAAATGCATCTACACAAGCTTGAATTGTGGTATTAGTTTCATCTTCTAATGTTTTAATTTCAGTTTCATTTTTACTAGTACATGAAGATAATATAACTACTATTGTTAGTGTAGTGATAATTTTTTTTAGTTTCATAATCTTTTTACTTAGAGTTAATAATAAAAATATATAATTTTATGTTTTTATATTTGTATTTTACATAATTATAAAGATACAAATTTTTTTTATAAAAAAGATGTTTAAAGTAATTTTTTTAATATATTTTCGTATTATAATTATAATATTTTTACATTTATTTTATCTGTTATTATTTAGATTATTATTTTTCAAGGTATAAAAAATGGATTCAAAAAAAACTGTACTATATGTACTAAATATTTTATTATTATTTTTATTTATTGTTAGTTGTAACGCTGATACTGATTCTGATAAACTTGAAAATGTTTATACAGATGCTAATTATTCTGATTATAAATTTAATAAAATAAATAATGATATTACAAATTCTAGGCAGAATGCTATTACTAAAGTAGTATCAGAATGTAGTGAAGCCATTGTAGGTATAAATGTAACTGAAGTTATTGAAAAACGTGCATTGGATATTGATATTTTTGAATATTTTTTTGGTGGCAATAGTACTCGTAGATATGAGGTAAAGGGATTAGGTTCAGGATTTATAATTTCACCTGATGGTTATATTTTAACAAATCATCATGTAGCTGGTAATGCTTCAAAAATAGTAGTAACTTTAACTAATGGTGAAAAATATGATGCTGATATAATAGGAAGTGATATGGTTAGTGATGTTTGTTTATTAAAAATTAATAGTAAAAACAAAAAATTACCTTATTTACGATTTTCAAACTCAAATAATGTTATTGTTGGTGAATGGGCTATTGCTTTTGGCAATCCGTTTGGGCTTTTTGATATGAATGCAAAACCATCAGTTACAGTTGGAGTTATATCAAATAAAGGTGTTAATTTTTTCCAAAATGATAAATATACGGGTGAATATAGGGTTTATAAAGATATGTTACAAACTGATGCTGCAATAAGTTCGGGTAATTCTGGTGGTCCTTTATTAAATGCACTTGGTGAAGTTATAGGAATGAATACGGTAATTTTTTCAACAGCCACTAGCAATAAAGGTGCTGGAAGTATAGGAATAGGTTTTTCTGTACCAATAAATAGAGTTAGGAACATAGTAGATATTTTAAAGAGTGGACGAAAAATAGAACGTAATATATATATAGGTATGGAAATAGATATTATAACACCTGAAATAGCACGTTATTATAAACTTCCTAAAAATGAGGGTATCTATGTAAATAGAATATTCCGTAATTCTATTGCAGATGATGCTGGAATAGAACCTGGAGATGTAATTGTTAAAATTAATGGTGAAGATATTATAAATAGTGATATGTTTTATATTGCTATTGGAGATGCTATGGTTGGTGATAAATTAAATTTAGAAATATTGAGAGGAAATCAGAAAAGTAATCATACTTTAAAAATTAAAAGTCAAAAATAGATAATATACTTTTTAATTAATACCTTATATATAATTAATAATGGAAATTTCAAAATCTAATAGAATACATATAGGTTTATTTGGTCGTACAAATGTTGGTAAATCAACAATATTCAATCTTATTGCAGGTCAGGACATTGCTATTATTTCTGATATCAGTGGAACGACAACAGATGTTATAGAGAAATCATTAGAGTTGTCGACTATTGGGCCAATTGTAATATTTGATACTGCAGGGATTGATGATAATTCTATATTAGGTAAAGAACGTAAACTAAAAACAAATAAAGTATTTAGTCGTTGTGATGTAGCTTGTATTATTATAGAAAATAATATTTGGACAGATTTTGAAGAACAGTTGGAAAATAAATTTAAAGAGGAAAAGATTCCTTTTTTGATTATTATAAATGATAAGTTATTAAATAATGATTCTATATTGATAAAACAATTAAAACATCCAAATATAATTTATAATATTAATAAAACACGAGATCAATTTTTAAAAGAATTTACAGAAGTATTACATAATAAATTATATATTGAATTATTAGAAAAAGAGATAACCATATTTAATAATATATTAAAAGGAAAACAGGTATGTATATTTGTAACTCCAATTGATAGTGGAGCACCTAAAAATAGATTAATAATGCCACAAGTACATGCTTTACGTGCAGCTTTAGATATAAATGTTATATCTTTGATAGTACAACCTAGTGAATTATTAGAAACGTTAAATTTATTAAAGAAATCTCCTGATTTAATTGTTTGTGATTCGCAAGTAGTTAAATATGTTGTTGATAACATACCTAATAATATAAGAGTAACAACTTTTTCTATGTTATTTTCTAGGTTAAAAGGTGATATTTTTGAAGAATTGAAGGGTGCTAACATTATAGAAGAATTAAGCAAAGATGATAAAATATTAATAGCAGAAGCTTGTTCTCATCATTCGCAAAAAGATGATATAGGTACAGTAAAGATACCAAATTTACTTAGAAACTATCTAGGTTTTACACCTCGTATAGAATATATAAATGGGCATGAATTTCCAGAAGATATAGATAAATATAAATTAATTATACATTGTGGTGCTTGTATGTTAACTAGAACAGAAAAATTAAATCGTATAAATAAGGCCAAGAGTGCAGGTGTTGCTATTTCTAACTACGGAATGGTTATTTCTTATCTTAATGGATATTTAAAAAGAGTTTCAGAAGTATTTGAGCAAGTATAATAATAATCTTTTAATTACATTATTATTTTTATAATTAAATAATAAATTTAGCATTATTTTAAATGTGTATTTATTTGAATGATAAAAAGAAATAAAAATCTTTTTTGTAGATATATTTTTTTTTCAAAAAAAAATATATTATTTTAAAGCATTATAATGCGATAATATACATAAATTATAAATGATATAAATAAAAAAGGACTAAAAATGAATATAGTTGCAATAGTTGGTCGTCCAAATGTAGGTAAATCAACATTATTTAATAGATTAATAGGGAGTCGTAATGCTATTGTAGAAAATGTACCGGGTGTTACACGCGATAGAATATATGGAGATGTAGAATGGAATAATAAAAAATTTGCTTTAATTGATACTGGTGGTTTTATTCCTGATAGTGAGGATAAATTAGAACAAGCAATTAGAGAGCAAGCAATGATTGCTATTAATGAGTCAGATGCAATATTATTTGTTTGTGATGGACGAGATGGCGTAACGCCTTTTGATGTAGATATAGCAAATATATTGAGACGTTCTAAGAAACCAGTAATATTATTAGTTAATAAATGTGATAATTCTATACAACAATCATATGCTCTTGAATTTCATTCATTGGGGGTGGGAAATCCACATCCAATTTCGTCTGCCAATGGTATGAATACAGGTGATTTTTTGGATGATTTAACAGATCTTTTAAAAAATACGGAAGAAAAAATACAAGATGAAAGATTAAAAATTGCAATAGTTGGTCGTCCAAATGTAGGTAAATCAAGTTTATCTAATGCTTTATTAGGAAAAGAACGTAGTATAGTTACAGATAAGGCAGGAACAACGCGAGATGCTATTGATAGTATTATAAAATATTATGGCGAAGAAGTATTATTAATTGATACGGCAGGACTTAGGAGGCGGTCTCATATAAAAGAAAATGTTGAAATGTATAGTGTTATAAGAACTTCAAAAGCTATTGAAAGATGTGACGTTGCTGTAATAATTATTGATGCTACAATTGGTTTAGAAGAACAGGATAAAAAAATAATTAATTCTATAAATGACGCAAGAAAAGGTATTATAATAGCTGTTAATAAATGGGATTTAATAGAAAAAGATACAAAAACAGCAGAGCTATTTATGAATAAGATTAGGGAAGAAATGCGTACTTTTGATTATATTCCTATTGTTTTTATTTCTGCTCTTACAAAACAAAGAATAAATAAAGTTATAGAATTAGCAAAGGGAATAAAAGAAAATAGAAAAACAAGGATTTCAACAGGAGTCTTAAATGAAACATTACAACCATTTTTAGATAAAACACCACCGCCATCAGTAAGGGGGATAGACTTACGTATTAATTATATGACACAAGTAGGTATAGAGCCTCCTGTTTTTGCTTTTTTTTGTAATAATCCAAAATTATTACCTGATTCATATAAACGATTTATAGAGAGAGTAATAAGGGAGAACTTTAATTTTAAAGGTACGCCTATATCTTTTGTATTTAGACGTAAAAATATAGCTTTAAAAAACAAATAATTTTTTATTGAATATAGAAGTTATTTATAGAGATGAAAAAATTATTTTATTCTTGTTTAATTATATTTTCTTTTTTTATATCTTGTGAGGATCCTATTCCGACGGATTATATTCCTTATAATGTTATAGAGGCTTTACTTATTGTAAATGAACCTATAAGAAATATTAAGATATTAAAAACACAGTCCCTTTTTTCAGAGTTTTCATATGATAGTTCATTAGTAAAAGATGCTAAGGTATATATTATAGAGAATGATAATGTATTAGAATTAAAATATAGATACTCTGATACATTGAGTAAAAATGGTTATTTTTATCCTGATACTTCTTATATAATAAAAAAAAATACCAATTATAAAATAAAAATATTACTTAGTGATAGTACTTTAATTACAGGTGAGACTATAACACCTGATAGTATATATTGGATTAGTGGTTGTAAAAGATATATGCAATATCCAATAGATAAGATAAATACATCTACGAACGATTCTTTAGAATGGAATATTATAAAAATTCAGCCGCTATCATTGACTTATTATTTATTAATGGTAAATTGTTTAGATACGTTAAATTATGGTATATATTTAGAACCGACAGTAAATGAATTAAATAAGCGTATAGATTTTTCTATTAAATATAAAGATGAATATTATAGAGAAACAAATATTACTATGCTTGTACCAACAAACAAAGTTCCTATTATTTGGAAATATTTAAAGTGGTTTGGGTTACATGAAATATCAGTATGGTTACCTGATAATAATTATAGGCGGTGGAGTATGCAATTATTAATGGCTAATAATCTTGATGAGAAATTTTCTAGTGTGAAAGGTGCAATTGGCTTTTTTGGTTCGGCATTTGTTATTCGTGATACTACAGTTATACTAAAAAATTAATTAAAAACATATGAAAAAAAGTATTTATATTATATTATTATATTTATTGCTCAATAGTATATATTATATGAATATATATGCTGCATATTTACAGTTTATTCCTCAAACTGTAACTCAATCTGATGGTAGCAAAATAGAATGTTTTGCAACGGGCGATGAATTTAACAATTTTTTACATACAAAGGAAGGATATAGTATAATAAATGACAATGGAATTTATGTATTTGCTGAAAGAATAGATAATGAGTTAAAACCTACAAAATTTAGAGTTGATTCAGGAATTATTCCTAAGAATATTAAAAAATGGGAACACATAAACACTAATAATTCGGCTATTATATTAAAAAATAGTAATAAATTATTAGCAGATTCGAATATTAATAAAAATAAAGGAATTATAAACAATATTGTTATTTTTGTTCATTTTAATGATGAACTTGATTTTTTAGATTCGGCATCTTATTATAATAATATTTTTAATTCTATTTATGAAACTTCTTTAAGAAATTATTATTATGAAGTTTCTTATGGGAAGTTAATAATAAAGAGTTATTTATATCCTATACAGGATCAACCTATTTTAAATTCTTATAAATCTAAATATAAAAGAGACTATTATTTACCTTATTCAACTACAAATAACATAGGTTATAAAAGTGATGAAGATAAAGAAATAAGAAAATTAGAATTATTTGAAGAATGTTTACGGTATGCAAGTGAGCAGATATCAAAAAATATAAATTTTGATTATAATAATGATAATAAAATTGATAATATTACATTAATTATTAAGGGTGCTATAGAGTCTTGGGGCGGAATTTTATGGTCACATCAATTTAAATTTACACAAAACAAATTTAATAAAAATTATGTATTAAATAACAAAGTTGTTGATAATTGTATAATAATTCCAGAAGAACAGTTAAAATTAGGAGTGCTTTGTCATGAATTTTTTCATTCATTAGGAGCACCAGATTTATATAGATATCATAATCCAACAAAGATAAATCCAGTGTATTTTTGGGACTTAATGGAATTACAAACTGACATTCCACAATCTATGTCTGCATATATGAAATATAGATATGGAAATTGGATTGACAATATACCTACTATTAACGAACCGGGGATATATTCATTAAATTCATTGAATGAAAGTACTCAAAATTGTTATAGAATACTATCTAATAATATTAATGAAGATTATATTATAGAATATAGAAAACCTTATGGAAAATATGAAAATAATTTATCGGTGATTAACGATTTAAATAATAATGTAAAAATAAAATTTGATGGTGGTTTACTTGTATATAAAATAAATAAAAATTCTGATGGAAAAGGGAATGCTTTAACTCTTGGAAATGTCGATGATGAAATATATATATATAGACCTTATGGTACATTTTTTGAAAATGGATTCCCATGGTTAGCACCGTTAAATATGAAATATTCAAGAGATAAAATAAATAGGAATACAAATCCAGCACCATTTTTATTTGATGGAACGGATGGCGGATTAAGTATATCTGAGATTTTTGAAGAGGGGAGCAAGTTATATTTTACTTTACATTCTAACAAATATACATTCATAAAATATCCTTATGAAGGATTACTTGGTGTTTCTTTAACGCCTGAAATATTATGGGATAAAATAGACAAAGATTGTAGATATATATTACAAATTTCTACTGATAAAGTATTTTATAATTTAGTAGAAAATGATACTCTTGAAAATACTGATAAATTTAAAGTAAATTCGCCATTAGAAGCAAATACATATTATTATTTAAGAGTAGGGGTGATTGGAGAATTTGGTACGATAATGTGGACACAGACTGTTATTTTTAAAACTGCAAAAGACATTGTTATTACTAATATAGAGGGGAGATTATGTGCAGGGAATACTGTTAAATTTTATTATGATTTTTGGGGTAATAATATTAACGATAATTATTTTGATTTATTTTTATCTGATAGTCAAGGTGGATTTTCTAATGGAAAAAAAATTGGAAATTTAAAAAGTGATAAGAGTGGAGTTATTACAGCAGTAATTCCTGATGATATTATATCAAGTAGAAATTATAGATTTAAAATTGAATCTTCTAAAGATTCTGAAATTCAAAATATTACTAGAAAATATAGAATATCAAAAAAAATAAAGCCTAAAATATTAGATATACCTGAAAAAATTTGCTTAAATGATGTTGTTAAGTATACTGCTGGATTAGATACTAATAGTTCTATAAATGAATATATTAAATATGAGTGGAAAGTATCTAATGGAAATATTGTAAATATTGATACATTAAATAATACAATAGAAGTTTTATGGCGAAGTGTTGGTAATTCAAGTATAAAATTAAAAACTATAAATTCGGAATGTTGTAGCGATAGCATAGAGCATTTATTTTATGTTTTAGAGCATCCTGAAATTATTTTAGAAGGTAAAAATAAAGTATGTGCTAATGAAGAGACTAAATATTATCAACCTATTAAATCATACTATGATTTTGATATAATTGTAGAGGGTGGTATTTGGAATAGAAAAAATAAAGATACAATTGTGATAATATGGGATTCTACAGTAAAAAATGGAAATATATATATAATAAATAAAAAAGAATATTATTGTGATACAACTTTTATTTTTCCGGTTATTATAAATCAAAATCCAAAATTAGATATATATGGTGATTTTACATATTGTAAAGAAATTTATTATAATTATACTATTAATTATGATAATATAGATACGAATAATTATGATTTTATATGGAATGTGGATGGCGGAGTATTAAATAAGGCAGGGAATTATTCTAATTGTAGAGTAATGTGGTACAAAGATTCTTGTAGTATTTCTTTGTTAGTTATAGATAAAGAAACTAATTGCAGTCAAAATATTATAAAAAATATTATAAAAATGCCAGAACCAGATAAACCAACAATTGCTTACAATGAAGATCTACAAATATTAAAATCTTCAAAGGCTGATTTTTATCAATGGATTTTTGAAAACAAAGAAATTGAAAATGCAAATGAAGAGACTTATAAGCCTGTAAAAAATGGATTATATTTTGTAAAAATAAGAAATAACAATAGTAATTGTGAAGTTATTTCAGACCCTTTTCTTTTTAATTTTTTAGGTATAAAGAATAAATTAGATAACAGGATAAGTTACAAAATAGAAAATAATGTTTTAAAAATACTATTAGAGAAATATATTATTGGAAATTTTAGAATAGAACTTTTTGATATTATAGGGGGTTCTATCTATAGTAATAATTACTATAATTTTTTTGATGACCAAATAGAAATTCCAATTAGCAATTTGAGAAGAGGTACTTATATATTAAAAATTACTTCTAATATATATAATGAAAACATAAAAATTATATTATAAGTCTATTTATATTTTGAGAGTAGTTGAGTTTACATTATAATATGTACCTATTATTGATGCAATGGCATTAAATATGTTAGAGCAATTTTACTATGATTTTCAAAAAAAAGGAATACATATTGTTCTTTCAGGCGTTAATCCTGTTCCATTAGAAATAATGCAACGAGCCGGATTTATTGATATTATTTTAGAAAGAGCATATTATATTTTAACAAAATATCTTGATAGTGTGTAACTATTAAAATAGAAATGCTATTTAATAAAATTATAATCTTCCCGTTAGTTATTAAGTATAAAAAATTATAGTTAATATCTTGTACAAATCTTATACAAGATATTTTATTATGAACATAAAAGAAAAGACCGATGTTTCCATCGGTCTTATTTAATTTGTAAAATTTTAAACTTTTTTATATAACTTTATCTAACTATAAAATTTGTTGTACCACCATCAAAAGAAATTGTATATGTTCCTTTTTGAGTTAAGTATTTTTTATCTATAATAACTTTGTTATCTCGTATGTTATTATATGTTAATTTAGCTATTTGGTTACCATTGTAAAATAATTCTATATCTGCATTATTTACTCTCATAGGTTCAAAGTGAAATTTCCAATTATGAGTATAAAATTCAAGAGTTACATCATTACCATCACTCGGATTGGGATATACATATAATGCATTTTTCAAAAAAGCTTCTTGAGCCTCAAAAAATGTTTCAGGATAATTTTTTGCTTCATTTAGCATTCCTTGCATAAAATATTTAGTCTCTTCGTTTTTAATTTCATCTATCCTGTTTTGTGCCATATCTTCAATACCTTGTTTAATCATATCTTGTTTTTCTATGTCTGTAGTAGCACTACTACTATTATTAATAACCGTCATAATTTCATTAAACATTTTTCCGTTGAAACTATTTGTATCTAGTATATCTTGTGCTTTACATAAAGATATAGAAACAAATAAAACCATTACAGATATTACTGCTATTTTTAACGTTTTCATAAAATATCTCCTTTTTTAATATAAAAAATAAATAATAAAATAATAAATAATACTAATATACATTAGTGCAATTCAAACATAGTCTTTTTTTTTTTTTAAATACCAAATTTTTTTATAAAAATTATATAAAAAATTATATAAAAAATAAAAATAAATTTATATAAAAACAAGCATACTTAATAAATTATACGTTTATTATAATAAACGTTTTTTAAGTACTAATTAATACAGTATTTATATAACATTGTGCAATATTTTGTGCAATGTTTGTATTTTTTGCATAAAAAAACGGCATAAAAAATAAGTTATTTTTTAACAAAAAACATCAAATAATTTTTATAACATTTTAATCTCTTTAAATTTGACATATGTCTAATTAATTCATTTATGCTAGTAAGCTTGGAATTACTGCAATCTAAACTCTCTATTTTTGTTAATGCTTCTAAATTTGCTGTAGTACTATCTATTCCACCATCTTCATTTACAACAACTCCAGGTAGTTTATCTGTATTAGATTTTATCCATTCTTTTAACTTTGAATCTATTATTAATTCAGTAGAAAATGCATAATAAGAAATGAAAATAAATAATGCTAAGGACATTAATAAAAGATTTGTTAAATTTCTTAACATAATATTACTCCATAATTTGTGGCGTAAAATTATTAATTATATTGAATATATATAGATATACAAAAAATTATATGAAATAACAAAAAAATAAATTATTTTTAATTTTTTTATACTAACTCTATATAATATCATAGCTATAAAAAGACTGCTTACTGAAAAAATCAATAATCAGTTTATATAAAGTGAAAATTAAGTACATTTAAAATTAGATTTAGTTTTAAGAGAGACAGATTATAATGTAAGTAAATAATTTAATGTAATTGTTTTTTAAGAATTAAAGAAAATAGAAATATAAAAAAGACGACTTAATTTAGTTAAGTCGTCGAAGAAAATTATTTTAATTATATTAAAATTTAAATAGAACCTTTTAGAGTATATAGAATGAAGATTCTACTTTCAACATTATAAACGAAATTATAAATAAAGAATTTTTAAAGTTTTGTATTATTATAAATGATTTATTATTTTTGTATAAATTATATAATTAATTTATGATAACATATTTAAATTATTTTAATAAAAAATAGGATAAAATAAATGAATAATCACAATGCCGATGTAGTTGTTATTGGTGCTGGTCCAGCTGGATATGTAGCAGCAATCCATAGTTCAAAACTTGGTTTAAAAACTATTTGTATAGAAAATAAACATTTAGGTGGTATTTGTTTAAATTGGGGATGTGTTCCTACAAAAGCATTATTACGTAGTGCAGAGTATATGAATTTTTTAAAAGTGTCTTCTGAGTTTGGTTTTGATATTCCCAATTATGAAATTAATTTTGAGAGAGTTGTAGAAAGAAGTCGTGGTGTTACGAAGAAAATGTCACAGGGTGTTGCTTTTTTGTTTAAAAAATACAACGTACAAACTATTTTTGGAACTGGTTGTATTACTTCAAAAAATACGGTTGAGATAAAAGATTCAGAAGGCGAAATTACAGACATTGTTGAAACAAAAAATATAGTTATTGCAACTGGTTCTAGACCTCGTATGTTTCCTTCTATTGAAGTAGATGGCGAAAAAATAATAACTAGTAAAGAAGCAATGATACAAAAAAAGATTCCTAAATCTTTAATTATTATGGGAGCTGGTGCGATAGGTATAGAATTTGCATATTTTTATAATTCTTTTGGTACACAAGTTACTATTGTAGAAATGAAGGATCGTATATTACCTATTGAAGATGTAGATGTTTCAAAAGAATTAGAAAGAAATTATAGAAAGGCAAAAATAAAAATATTAACAAACACTCGTGTAGTTTCAGCAAAAACGGTTGGGGATGAAGTTAATATAGTTGTAGAAAGAAAAGATGGAAGTATAGAAACATTAACTTCTGAATTAGCACTTAATGCTATTGGAATACAAGCTAATATAGAAAATATTGGACTTGAAAATGTAGGTATAGAGCCTGTAAAAGGGTTTATCCCTGTAAATAATAATTTAAGAACTAATGTATCAAATATTTATGCTATTGGCGATATTGCAGGTGCTCCTTGGTTAGCACACAAAGCTAATGCAGAAGGTATTGCAGTTGCAGAGATTATTGCTGGTAAATCTAATAATGGCGTTGATTATAAGAATATTCCTGGATGTACTTATTGTCAACCGCAAGTTGCTTCAGTTGGTATTTCTGAAATAACAGCTAAAGAACTAGGTTTTGATATTAAAATAGGAAAAGCACAATTTATTTCATCTGCAAAGGCACATGCTATTGCAGAACCGGTTGGTTTTGTAAAATTAATATTTGATAATAAAACTGATGAATTATTAGGTGCACATCTGATTGGTCCAGAAGTTACTGAATTGTTAGCTGAATTATGTTTGGCTAAATCTAATGGATTAAAAGCACAACAAATAGTTAAAACAATACATGCGCATCCAACTTTAAGTGAAACAGTTATGGAAGCTGCTGCAAGTATTTAAATAAAATACTTTGACAGCTTTTTAATATTACAAATAATTAATAAATAGTTTATATTTTAAAATAAGAGATGATTCAAGTCATCTCTTATTTAATATTGTTGTTAAGTTAAAATTATATACAAAAAAATAGTTTTTTTTTGTATTTTTGTGTTATTATAGAATTATAAATATTATTGTAATAAGTAATTTTTATAATTAACTAATAGTTATAATTAATAATAGTAGTAATAAGTATATAGTATAGTGGGAAATAATATCAATAATATTAAAGGGAACTCTAATAATACTATTTCATTAGAAAATAGTATTGATATATCTATTATAATAGTTAATTATAATGTTAAAGATTTCTTATTTCAATGTTTAAATTCTATTTATAAATCAAAACAAGATTTATCATTGGAAGTATTTGTTGTTGATAATGCTTCTACAGATGATTCTATTGAATATTTAGAACCTATTTTTCCAAAAGTCAACTTTATAAAGTTATCAAAAAATATAGGATTTAGTAGAGCAAATAATATAGCTATAAAAAAAGCAATAGGTAAGTATATATTAATTCTTAATCCAGATACTATTCTTGCAGAGGATACTTTGAAAAAAATGTATACTTATATGGAAAATAATCCTATAATTGGTGTTGCAGGCTGTAAAGTTTTAAATTCTAATGGCAGTTTTCAAGTTGCTTGTCGTAGGGGGTTTCCTACGCCTTGGGTGTCTTTCTGTAAATTATTTGGATTACAAAGATTATTTCCAAGATCAAAGTTGTTTGCAAGATATAATCAAACTTTTCGTTCAGAAAATGAAAGTTATTATATTGATGCAGTAATGGGTGCCTTTATGTTTTGTGATGCTGAATTACTACATAAGTTGAACGGCTTTGATGAAGCATATTTTATGTACGGTGAAGATTTGGATTTATGTCGTAGAGTTCAATTATCAGGGCGGGCAGTTGCTTATTATAGCGATACTTCTATTATACATTTTAAAGGAGAAAGTACTAAACGTAGTTCTATTAATGAAGTAAAATATTTTTATGAATCAATGCAAATTTTTGCAAAAAAATATTTTTCTTATTCAACTATTTTCCTTTTATTTTTACAATTAGGTATATTTTTACGATCTATTTTTGCAAAAATAAACAAATATAAAGAAGATATATTTTTAATTATATTTGATTTAATATTTATTAATATATCTTTAATGATTGGTTCTTATATGAAATTTGGAAGATTTTTAGGTTTCCCTGATTATGCATATCCATTGGTATTTATAGTAATTTCTTTAGTTTATTTTTTATCACAATTTTTTACTGGTGCTTATTTTGAAAACAAATCATCTATTGGAAAAACAATTTTTTCATTATTAGTTTGTTTTTTTATTTTATCTGCTTTTACTTATTTTTTCCCAGATTATAGATTTAGTAGAGGTGCTTTATTAGTAACAATAGGATCTACTATATTTTTATCTTCTTTATTAAGATTTTGTATAACATTATTTCAAAAAACGTTTGGAAAATATTCTGATAAACGTATAATTATTGCAGGGTGTGACGATAAAGTAATAAAAATGATAAATAAAATAAATGAAGCAGAACCAAATAATATAAATTTAGTTGGTTTTGTTTCAACTTCTCAAACGAAAAAAATATCGACGGGTTTACAAGTACTAGGTGAAATAAAAGATATTTATTCAATAGTAGAAAAAAATAAAATTGATGAAGTTATTATAACTGATACGAATCAAACTTTTTCTTCTTTAATTGAGTTTATTGGGAACAGAACAAGTAGTAATAAAGCAAGATATCATATTATACCAGAATACGATGATTTAGTTTTATCACGTATTATTAATGAAATTTCCGGGCATGAACCTATAAGACAATATTTTAATATTTCAAAGCCTAGATTAAGAGTTGCTAAGCGTATAGTAGATATTTTTGTTTCTATATTAGCTCTAACTATAGGAAGTTTATTAATAGTATTTAGTAATAATCCAAAAGTAAATTTTATAAATTGGATAAATGTTTTTATAGGAAAAATGTCTGTAGTAGGAATAGATGATATTTTTAATAAAAAATTTGAGTTTGGCAAGGTAGGGATTATTACTATTTCAAAGATTAATAATTCTAATAGTATAAGTGAAAGTTCGTTAGAAAAATTAGCTGAATATTATTTATCTCATTATTCTCTTTCATTGGATATAGATATTATTGTAAAATATTTAGTGAGACGTATAAAATAATTATTTAAATTAAAAAACATTCAAGTTATAGTATATTATATGGAAAAAAAAATAACCGCTTCTATATATTTTGATAGATATAATACTTTTATTATAATTATAGAATATAATGCTCAATATTCTAAGTTAGTTTATATTAATATATTAGATGCTATTAAATTAAAGGATATAAAAGAAAAAGAAATAAAAGAAAATATTATATATATTATTGATATGATATTGGAATACAATAAAAATATATCAAATATTACGCTTATTTTATCAAATGATTATTATGATATGATGCTATTTCCTGGTAATATAGAACAAATAGATGATAATACAAGAAGATTGATAATGTTTGAATTTAACAAATATTTTCTTGATAATAAAAAAATAGATGATTTTTATATAAATTTAGTTGATTGTATTTCTATTAAGCGTATTTCAAAAAAAATGTTATATGCTACTTTGTTACCAAAACAATTAGTTACGGAATTAAAAAATATTTTTATTCAAAAAGGGATAAAAGATATTAAAGTAAATTATGAATGGGTAAGTGTTATAAATAACTTTATTTACAATTATCCTGAAAATTATAATAAAAATTCTTGTCTTGTCTCTGTAAATGATAATTTTATAGAATTTATTTTAATTTCAAATTTTAGATTAGTTGGATATGAATCTTTAAATAGAACTGACAATACTATTGCACAATTAATTGAACAAAAACTCAAAGAGTGTTTGAATAGTTTTCATATTTCTAAGATACATAATTTATATTTATACGGCTATGGATTGCATAAGGATGATTTATTAGAATGTCAAAAATTGATTCAAAAACCTGACCTTGAGGTAAGACGTTTTAATCCATTTCGTATGCTTGAAACAAATTTAGATAAACGTAATATAGAATATTGTTCTCGTGTTTTTCAATTGTTTGCAGCTTCTATAAGTAATGATTTTATTTATAATAAATTAAAAAAATATATAAAAAATGTAAATTTATCTTAAAATATATTTAATAATTTTATAAGAGGTATATGATGGAACCATTATATTGGCTTATTATAGGTATAATTTTATCAGCTTTGGAAATTTTAACTCCGGGATTTGTTATAATTTGTTTTGGAATAAGTGCATTAATAGTTGCATTGATTTCATATTTAGGTGTTGATAATTTAGTAATTCAATCAATAGTATTTACAGTATTTTCTTTAGTATTTACATTATTATCTAGAACTATTTTTAAAAAATATTTAATAAGAAATAGTGAAAATAATAAAATAAAAACTAGTTTAGAAAAGATGATAGGTTCTTATGGCATTGTTGCAGAAACTATTGATAATGATAAGAGCTTAGGTAGAGTACTTGTAAATTCTGAAGATTGGGCTGCAAGATCTTTTGATAATTCTATTATAGAAAAAGATTGTAAAATTAAAGTAAAAAAAATAGATGGCATAAAATTAATTGTAGAAAAAATTGATAGTTAATGATATAAATTCTAAATATGTTATTTTGAAATTTTAAAAATATTGTTTTATAAAAAAGAAAGTAAGTATGATAATTATAACATCAAAACGTTTCTTATTTATGTTTATCATAATAGGAATAATATCAATAAGTTATTCAAATGTAGTATTCGGGCAATCAAGATTATCTTCACCTTTGGAAAATTTTGATAAAACAAATACTGCTACTTCTAATAATATATTATTTTCAGAAACAAATTCAAAGGAATTATTACCAGTAGGGAATGTAATTTTTCCAGAGGCTTATTTTGTTGGTCCTAATGATTTATTGGCAATACAAATATTACCAATGGAATCTTTTGCAACTCCTGTTTATATAACATCTGAAAATACTATTGTATTGCAACGTTTTGGCGAAATTAATGTTAATGGATTCACACTAAAAGAAGTTCGTGATAGTATTACAAAATTAGTTTTGGGACGTACTCCTAATGCAAGTGTAAATATATCTCTTTTAAAACCGAGAAATGTTATAGTTACAATAAGGGGTAATGTTATTATGCCTGGTACATATACATTACCAGCGTCTTATTCTGTATCTACAGCCATAAAAATGGCTAATCAAATTAGAACGACTGCATCTTCTAGTATTTCTTCAGATGAGCAAAGTGCAGCCTTACGGCTTCAAGAACAAGAACGTGAAAGAGAACGTACTTTTTCAGAAACCGGGGTACCTATAAATACTACTTACTCTACAAGAAATATACGTATTATTAGAGCTAATGGTATTGCTACTACTGTTGATATAGAACGAGCAAATGCTACTAAATCACCTATTTATAATCCTTTTATTTGCGAGGGTGATGATATTTTTGTTCCTTTTGAAAGCAACATTGACTATCCTGTTATTTCTATTGTAGGCGAAGTTTTAAGACCTATTACAGTTGTTTATAAAAAAGGTGATAAACTTTCTCATTTATTAAAAATGGGATATGGTATAACAGAAGAAGCTGATTTAGATAATATATATTTATATGATGATAATACTAGCCCTACAAAAATAACAGTTGATACTGCATGTAATTTATTATCGCAAGATCAACTTATAACACCTGGTAGTGTAGTAATTGTAGGTACTAAAAATATAAAACAATATAAACGTACAGGAATTGTATCTGTAAAAGGTGAGGTTATTAATCCTAATATATACATTATTCATCCTGGTGTTACTAGACTAAAAGATATAATAAAACAGGCCGGCGGTTTTACTGATAAGGCTTATTTACCACGTTCTTATATAGGACGTAGGGATAATCAGCAGAATGAACGTATTGCACCAAAAAGACTTTATATGGAATATTTTCAGTTAAGTGATTTAACGATGGAAGATACTACACGGTTTCTTATGGATGTTGATTTAAAACGTCCTACTGTTTCTTGTGATTTTAATGCAGCCTTTAATCAAAATTCTGAATCAGATAATGTTGTTTTACAGGATGGTGATGTAATTTTTGTTGGTAGTAATAAAGGTAAGGTTACTGTATTTGGACAGGTAAAGAAACCCGGTGTTATAGAATATATTCCTAATAAAACATTAGAATGGTATGTAGAACAAGCCGGAGGATGTGCTGCAGGTGCAAAAATAAACCGAGCAAGAATTATTAGGAGTAATACAAAAGTATGGGAAGAAGGTTTTGAAGACTCTATAATTGTAAATGATGGAGATGAAATATATGTACCTAGATCGCCTGATATCCCGCCGAGCCTTGAGCTTCAAAAGTGGGCCGCTATTAGTGGTATGTTAGGAACTCTTGCAGGTATTATTTCGCTGATAGTTTCATCTATAAAATAATTAATATCTTTTAGTTGTTTTTAAAATTAAAAATTATGAAAAGTTAATAATAATAATATGCTTACTATATCAAATAAAACATTTAGGTCCAGATTATTTTTGGGGACTGGAAAATTTGCATCTAATAAAATAATGCATGATGCAATTCTTGCTTCTGGGACAGAAATGGTAACGGTAGCTATGAAACGTCTTGATTTAGATAAACCACAAGATGATATGTTATTACAAAATATTATTTCTTCAAAAGAAGTACAATTGTTACCTAATACTTCGGGGACAAGAAATGCAAAGGAAGCAGTATTTGCAGCGCAAGTAGCAAGAGAAGCAACTAATACTAATTGGATAAAATTAGAAATACATCCAGAACCCAAATATTTATTACCAGATCCTATTGAAACTTTAAAAGCTACGGAAGAACTTGTAAAACTTGGTTTTATTGTATTACCTTATATTCAAGCTGATCCTGTTATATGTAAATTATTGGAAGAAGCAGGCGCATCAACTGTTATGCCGCTTGGTTCGCCTATTGGTAGTAATCAAGGATTAAAAACTCGGGAAATGCTAAAAATTATTATTGAACAAAGTAATATACCTGTTGTTATTGATGCAGGAATTGGTACGCCATCTCACGCTGCCGAAGCAATGGAAATGGGGGCAGATGCAGTATTAATAAATACTGCTATTACTATTGCAGATGATCCGGTTAAAATGGCAAAAGCATTTTCATTAGCTGTTATTGCAGGACGTCTTGCATATGAAGCAAAAATGGGAATGGTTCAGAAACAAGCAGAGGCAACAAGTCCTTTAACATTTTTTTTAGATTAATTTTTATAATTTATACTATTTTTTATGTTTTATTCTATTATAGTTCCTGTATATAACAGAGCAAATGAAGTTGATGAATTATTAGATTCACTTACAAAGCAAACTTTTACTAATTTTGAAGTAATTATTGTAGAGGATGGTTCAACTTATACTTGTGAAGAAGTAGTTGATAAATATAGAGATATATTAGATATAAGATATTATTTTAAAGATAATTCAGGGCCCGGTCAATCACGAAATTATGGTGTAGAACGAGCAAATGGGGATTATATTATAATTTTTGATTCTGATTGTTTAATACCAAAAGATTATATGGCGATTATTAACTCTAATCTTGAAAATAAGTTTGTTGATGCTTTTGGCGGACCAGATCGTGCTCATAAATCTTTTTCTAATATACAAAAAGCAATAAATTATTCAATGACTTCTTTTTTTACTACTGGCGGCATTCGTGGTGGGAAAAAATTATTAGATAAATATTATCCACGTAGTTTTAATATGGGTATCAAGAAAAACGTATATAAAACTCTTGGCGGTTTTTCTAATATGAGATTTGGTGAAGATATTGATTTTAGTTTACGTATATTTAAAAGTGGATATAAGGCAGTATTATTTAGAGATGCTTGGGTTTATCATAAAAGAAGAGTTGATTTTAAGAAATTCTATAAACAGGTATTTAATTCAGGAATAGCTAGAATTAATTTATTAAAAAGACATCCGGGAACTTTAAAATTAGTTCATATTTTACCTGCACTATTTACTTTTTGTGTTACTGTACTTATTTTTTGTAGTTTTTTTATATTTTATGCTTGTATTTTACCTGTTTTTTTATATGCTTTTATATTATTTATAGATGCTAGTATAAAGGAAAAAAATCTTAAGATAGGTATATTAGCAGTATTCACGTCTTTTATACAACTTTTTGGATATGGGCTAGGTTTTTTTAATGCTGTATGGAAACGTTATATTTTAAATAAACCAGAATATGGTGCTTATACAAAAACTTTTTATAAATAATTTCTAATAATGCCTATTAAGTTATTTATTATTAGAGTACTTTTTTTTTAAAGAATATACAGGTTAAACTATATACTATTCTGTATAAATATCCAATAAAAATAAAATATAATGCATTTATCAATATTTTGTGATTTTGACGCTACTATTACTTTACAAGATGTAGGCGAAGCTTTATTTAAAAAATTTGGTAATTTTCTTTCGTGTTGGAATGAATTTGAAAGTGGAAAATGTAATGTACGTGAATTAAATATTAATTTGTGTAAATCGATACCTTCTAATGTTACTAAAAATGATATTGAAAATTTTGCGTATTTCCAAGAAGTAGATGCTTATTTTGTTAAATTTGTTGATTATTGTAAGAACAATAATTATGACTTTTATATTGTAAGTGATGGCTATGATATTTATATAAATACTATTCTTAATAAGTTAAAACTTGATAATATTAAAGTTTTTTGTAATGAAATGCAATATATAGATAACAAGTTTATTCCTAAGTTTTTCGGAGCAGTTGAATCTTGTAATTGTTTAACAGCTTCCTGTAAACGTAATGTTATATTAAATAATTCAGTAGATGATGATATTTTAATATATATAGGAGATGGATTTACTGATTTTTGTGCGGCAGAACATTGTGATATTATTTTTGCTAAAAATCAATTAGCAACTTATTGTAATAAAAACAAGATATCTCATCATCCTTTTAGGTCTTTTTTTGATATACGGCGTATTATTGAAATGCTTATTAAGAATAAAAAAATGAAAAAAAGAAATCAAGCTTTTTTTAAATATAAAAGTGCTTTTGAAGCTGAATAATTGAATAATATAATTAATTATTTATAATATTAATATTTCTTTTTAGTCTATTGAGCCTTAATCTTTTCAATGTATATTTTTCAAATTTTTTTTCAAAAGTTTTATTAGACATAGATAATATTGTATTAGTGTTATATAGTACTTCTTTTATATTTTCATCAATATTTGATTGACAAGATAGATTTGTTTGTATTTTTTTATTATATGGACAAACATCTTGACATATATCACATCCTAAAATATATCCTGTTTTTGCTATTTCTTTCTTTTCTAAAATTTCGTCTTTTAATTTCGTTTCATTGGTTAAATATGATATGCATTTTGTTGCATTTATTATTTTATCAGAAACAATAGCATTAGTTGGACAGTTTTTTATACATAAGTTACAATTTCCACATTTATTTTCTATTTTTTTATTTTCTTTTATATTACATTCTAAGTCTGTTATTAATATACCTATATTGAAATATGAACCAAACTCTTCAGATATAATTAAACTATTTTTCCCTTGCCATCCTATTCCACATTGAACTGCCCATTCTTTTTCAAATACAGGATTTGTATCAACAGAGATATAACTTGTTTTGTTAAAGTTTTCTTTTATAAAATTAGATAGTTTTAGTAATTTATTATATATTCTAATATGATAATCTTCTATCGTTGCATATTTTGCAATTTTTAATTTTGAATTATATTGTATATTGTTTGGATAAGGTTCAGCAATAGTAATAATAGTTTTTGCATTTTTTAAAAGTAATTTTGGATTTTTTCTTTTATCTATATTATTATTAAGGAAATTCATATTTCCTACATATCCATTATTTATCCATTTTATTAATTCATTTGTATTTTTTTCTAACTTTATTATTTTAGCAAATCCTATTTTTTTTATATTAATATTTTTAGAAAAATTTATTAATAATTTATCCATAAATGATATTGTAAATTATAAAAATATATATTTTTTTTGTATTTTTGTATAAAAATAGTATTATAAATAAAAAATTTATTTAAGTTCTAAATTTAATTTACAAAGTTACAATTTATAAAAAAAATTTACAATAATAGAATTAAAATATTATAAAATATTAATATATAAGGGTATATATTTATGTTAAAAATCAACGGTTCGGGTTTAACAATAGAAAAATTAGTTTCGGTAGCTCGCAATTATGAAAAAATAGAATTAAGTAAAAGTTCTTTTGAAGCAATTGCTGAATGTCGAGGGATGCTTGAAAAGAAGATAGCAGAACGCGAAATTATGTATGGAGTAAATACAGGGATTGGAGAATTTTCAGAGACTATGCTTACTGATGAGCAAGTAGAAGAATTTCAAAAATATTTGATTTATAATCATGCTGCAGGGATAGGCGAGCCTGCACCTATTGAGCATGTACGTGGTGCTATGTTAGGAAGAATTAATGTTCATGCTCATGGGAATTCTGGGTTAAGACCGGTTATTACTACTACATTAATTGAAATGTTAAATAAAGGTGTTACACCAGTTGTTTGCAGTAAGGGGTCGGTAGGTGCTTGTGGAGATTTGTCTCCAATGTCTCAGATAGCTCTATTAATGATGGGTGAAGGAGAAGCTTTTTTCCAAGGTGAGAGAATGCCCGGTAAGATAGCTTTTGAAAGAGCGGGGATTCCTGTTCCTGGTTTAAAAGCAAGAGATGGATTAGCAACAATTAACGGTTCTAATCTTTTAACGGCTATAAGTGCAATTACCATTTATGATTTTAATAGATTATTAAAGCATGCAGAAATTGTTGCTGCTATGTCATTAGAAGCTTTGTTAGCAAATCTTAAGCCATATGATGAACGTATTCATAAACTTAGAGGTTTCTCAGGGGCTATTCGTTCGGCAAAAGCAATAAGAAAATGTTTAGAAGGAAGTGATCTAGTTTTAGGTAAAGTAAAAACTAAAGTTCAAGATGCTTATTCTATGCGATCAACACCTCAAGTTATTGGTGCTGCTCATGATGCTCAAAGATATGCAAGAACACAAGTTGAAATAGAATTAAATGGAGTATGTGATAATCCTATATTTATACCTGAAGATGATGCTACTTTATCAGGTGCTAATTTCCAAGGTACGCCTATTGCGGTTCCTATGGATATGGCTGGTTATACTATAACAATGGTTTGTATTCTTTCAGAACGTCGTTTAAATAGATTATTAAATCCTGCACTTAGTCAAGGGTTACCTCCTTTTTTATCATTACAACCAGGATTATTCTCGGGATTAATGTTAAGTCAATATACTGCTGATATGTTGATTGTAGAACAAAGAATTCTTTCTGCGCCTGCATCTATTCAATCAATACCGGCTGCTGCTGATCAAGAAGACTTTGTTTCAATGGGTATGAATACAGCATTGAAGAACTTACAAATTCTTGAAAATGCTTATGGTATTATTGGTATTGAATTTATTGCAGCAGCACAGGCTTTAGATATTCGTAAATTTAAGACGGGTAGAGGAGTGAAAATTGCTCATGATGTTTTAAGACATTATGTTGATTTCTTAGATGTAGATAGACCTTTAAATAAAGATCATAATATGGTAAGAAAATTAATTAAATCAGGTGAAATTCTTGACCAAGTTGAAAAAGAAATTGGTAGTTTAGATTGGGATAGTTTAGAAGAATAAAAGGTTAAATAACTGTTAATTATATTATAAAAAAGAGCGAGAATTTCACGCTCTTTTTTTATAATATAGAATTAATTACAAAATAGAATTGAATATATTTCCTGATTCTGAGTTTTCAAATTCATTAATAGATAAGCCATTAATGTCATTTTGTTTTATATTTAGTGTTGTTTTATCAATATTTAATATTTTATTTTTTATATCTTTATCACAAAGCTTCCAATTTATATCATTAGCCCATAGAGATATAGTTTTTTCACAATTCGGATTATATGTTCCACTACAAAAATATTCTATCATAGAGTTGTTTAGCAACCATGCTCCGTGTGCAAAACCAGGTGGTATCCATATCCATTCAGAATATTCTTTTGTACATTGTACATCATATGCTACTATATTTTTATAAGTTTTGCTATTAGGTCGTAGATCTAAAGCAAAATCTATAAGTCTACCATATATTAATCTAACTAATTTCCCCATAAATGGATTCCATTGAAAATGTAGACCACGGAATGTATTTTCAAAAGAAAAGGCTTCATTTACTTGTTGAAATTCAATATTATTAAAATCTGGAATTTTTAAGAAATCTTTTTTATTATATATTTCTGTAAAATAACCTCTAAAATCGTTAAACTTAGAGAAACGAATTACTTTTACATCGTCTATTAATAATGATTTTATTTTTTCAATTTTCATAATTTTAAATTAGTTTTTGCCAAATATTTATTATTGTATTTCCAAATAAAATAAAAGATATGATTATTCCAGATATTGCACCACTTATATGAGCTATATGGTTTATATTATCATTTGCTTTTTTGTTTGCAATTATACCCCATAAGATATAAATTATACCAAATATATAAGATGGTAATGGTAAAGGTATTGGTAATATCATTATTTTGTTTTTTGGGTATATCAATATAGAACTAAATATGATCCCAGATATTGCACCAGAAGCTCCTAATGAAGAATAATTTTTATTGTTTTTATGTTTTAAAAAAGTTGGTATATGACTAATTATAAGGCTACCTATATAAATACAAGTAAAATATAATTCGCCAATTGTTCTTTCTAGGTCAAAGGCAAAGAAATAGAAAGTTAACATATTAAATAATAAATGTTTTATATCGGCGTGAATTATTCCACTTGTAAGAAATAGATAAATTTTTTTTTCTTTAATTACATTATAAGGTTTAAATATAAATTTATGTAAGATATTACGATTTATAAATCCAATAATACTTACTATTATAGTAATTATAAATATAAAATGTGCTGCTGAAAAAAAAATATACATATATTTATTTTATTATAATTTAATAATGTCAATTATAAATATTAATAATATAATAAAAATATGATTTACTTTATAGTAAATATTTTATTTAATTGAGTTATTTCTAATAAATGCATTACATTTTTATTAACTGATGATAAAACTAGTTTAATATTTTTTGTTTTAAGGTCATTATTAGCTTTTGTAAGCATTCCAAGTCCAGAACTATTTATTAATTCTAGTTGTGACATATCTAATAATAAAATTTTTATATCATTAGGTATAATTTTTATTATATTAGCAAAATGCATAGCATCTTTACCACCGAGTGCTTCTTTATGCATTTTTATTGTTGCTGTTCCTAATGTAGGTGTATTTAGAGAATATGAATACATATTTTCCTATTTATTAATGAATATTTCTTATTATAAGTAAAACGTAATAAAATTTATATTATTTTAAAAATAAAATTTCAATTTATTTATTTATAGTTGTACCTATATAAAATGTTGTTTTATTTTTAGGTTTTTCAATTTTTGTTAGTATATAACATTCATAATTTGGAAAATGTCTATATTGTGAATACGATGTTAGGACTTCTTCAAAATTCGATGTATATATAGAATCTAATATTTTTATTTTTGACTTATGAAAAATAGCAAATTCTTCATTTATAGAATGAGCAGCAAGATAATTCGTATCAAATTTTTGTATTAATTTTTCAAAATCGAAATAAATTAAATCTATTTTTGGTGTATTTAAACCATTTATATCTTTTGCAGCGCGATATGATAAATCTAAAATTCGTTTTGTTTTAAATGGACCACGATCATTAATTTTAACTAGGACACTTTTATTATTTTTATGATTTATTATTTTTGCAATAGTTCCAAATGGTATTTTTTTATGTGCTGCTGTATAATCATACATATCATATCGTTCACCACTTGCTGTTTTTTTTCTATGAAATTTATGAGCATAATAAGAAGCAGTGCCTTTATATTTTTTCAAGTAGTCTTCAATATCTATATTATTAGTAGTATCGTATAAATTTATATTTTTGTATAACTGTTCTATTGTATCTATGTTTATGTAAAAATAATGTAAACTTTTAATATTAGTTATATGATTATTTTTACTATTATTTATAGATATCAATAATATATATAATATACAAATTAAAAAATAAAAAAAGTTTGGCATTATAAAGTATAAACTGCTTTATTATAAAATGAATATTTATTTTTATAATTTTATTATTAAAATAAGATAATATCTTATTTTAATTACTAATTAATCTGGCTTTTATTATAAATTTAGTTTCTGTTTCTTTTTTTATTGGAACTGTAAATGTTATAGTATTAGCATCTTTTTTAGTCCATTTATAATCTAATTGTAATATTTTCCAAGAATGGAAATAGCCAACAGGACAATTAAATTGTACTTCTATATTTTCATTATTTTTATGATTTTTAAGAGTATATTCAACTTCAACTTCTTCTTCTTCCTTACTAATTTTTTTTCTGTTTATTGTTTTAGATGTTAATAATACATCAAATGCTTTGCCAATCATAACGCTAATTATTTCATTTTTTGGAGTATGGTTTATTATATCTTCACCTATAAATTCAGTTGAAGTTCCATCTGATTTATTCATTTTTATTTTTCCCTTAGGTAATGGGATGCCTAAGTTATTATCCTTACTATTTTTAAATTTTATAAGAACGTTAACATTAATATTTTCTTTTTGTGTATATGATGATAACGAAGGTGTAGAAACTTCAAATACTTTTTGTACCGGTATTGATTTTGCTTCAAATAAAGATATTTGTTTATTTTCATTATTTTTTATAGTTGTTCGTCTTCCTAAGTCATATAAATGATATTCAAAAAAATTTTTTTCTTCAAATCCATCAATATTAGCCTCATAATCTAAATTAGTTCTTGCCAAAGTTTTATAACTTCTTTCTATAGGAAGCTGTACTTGATTTATATCGCCTGCTATTAATTTTAATTTTGCATTATTATATGTAGCGCCCGAAGTATTTTTTATTGTAACCCATGCTGAAAGATTTATATTTTTATCATTTTCATCTAGTTCTGCAACATATTCTGCAAGCCAAGAAATACCACTAGTGTGATAAGTTAACTCGGCAGTTTGTTTTTCTGTTTTTTCTGAATTTATTGTCCAAACTAATGTTGGTCGAGTAATTAAATTTTCAGGTAACTCAGGTACTGTTATTTGGCATTTAGATATATCCGGTAACATAACTAAACCACCATCTTGTTTTTGTAATACTATTTGATTATTAGCAGTTAATAATTTACCAGTTATTATATTATCTTCCAATCGTATATTTACTTCTTTATCAATATATTTTTCTAATATTTTTGTTAAATTGACTAAGTCATATTGATAGTTTTGTTCTATAACTTTTGCTGGTAATTTTATTAATACAGATGATGGCGATAAACTAGAAGCAACGTCACTGATATTTATAGTATTTATACCTTTTTCTAAATTTATTTCTCTTATATCTTTGACTACACCTAAGTTATTATTATAAATAGTAACGCTGACATCTTTTTGAATACTTTGTGCATTTAGTATACTTGTTGAGTATGTTATGAAATATAAAGAAAATAGTAATACTAATTTAATTAATATTATTTTTTTGAAGAATATTTTTTTCATGTTTTATTCAAAATAGTTTATAAAATCTTGTAAAATAATAGCTGCAGCTATTTTATCTGTACTACCTTTAGTTGATCTATATTTTTTTTTCTTTCCTATTTCTATCATTGTATTTACTGCTTTTTTTGAGCTAAAAGATTCATCTTGAACAAAAATAGGTATACTTATTTTAGAATGTAATTTATCAATAAAATTTGTTAAGTTTTCTATTAATTTTTGATATGTTTCTGTTTCTTGTCCTTGTTTTTGTTCATTTATTGGAATTCCTACAACTATACCACCTATATTATATTTATCTATTATAGCTAATAAATCTCCCCAAAAGTTTTCTTTTTTATATAATAAAGTTTCTAAAGGGGCAGTAGAAATATGTAAAGCATCACTTATTGCTAAACCAACACGAGATGTTCCAAAATCTATTCCCAATAACCTTTTATATTTTAATTGATTTCTATATATATTTATATTACTTATATTTTTTATTACATTCATTAATCAACAAAAAATATAATAATTTATTAACCAATAATAGATTTACTTGCTATAATGACTTGTGTTGCAAATTGTGTTTTATAGAATTCTACAGTACTAAATCCTGCTTCTTTTACTGTAACCCAAATATCAGAATGTGTATATGTATTACCTGACGGCGTATTAACCATTAAACTTATTGAATCTAAAACTGTTATTAGAGGTGTTGTGCGTGTATCATCTATTATTGGCTGATGCATTATTAATTTACCGCCTTTTGCCAATGAATTATATATTTTTTTAAGAATTTGTATATTTTCTAATACTGAATAATTTTGTAATATAGTTTCTATATATATACAGTTATAGTTAGAGCCTAAATCATCTTTCGTAATATCACCTTTTAAGAAATAAATTTTATTACCATCGTATTCAGTTTTTAGTTTTTTTTCTAATATATTAATTACATTTGGTGCATCAAATCTATAAATATCAATATTTGGATATAATTTTGCTATTTCTATTGTATAGCGCATAGAACCTATTCCTAATGTTAGCATTTTTTCAAAATTTACCATTTCTGGAAATAATTTTAAAACATCTTCCATTTGTAATTTAGAACGGTAGTCGCATGATTCCAAATAGTTTGCTATCCATAATTCTGGCTTATCATTTATAGGTACATCTAATTGTATTTTTCCTTTTTTTATAACATCATATAAAGTTCCCCAACTTTCCCATAGATTAGAGTTATGAGAAAGATAACCATAATAATCTTTACTTGTTTTAATAAGATGTTTAGCAGATAATTCTGTATTAGAATATGAATTACATTGTTTGTCTAATAGTTTGATTGATACTAGTGCATCTAACAATCTTTCTAAAAATTTAGTATTTGCTTGTAATAAATTTGATAATTCCACTACAGTTTTTGGAATATCACCTATTACAGTAAATATATCTAACTTTACAGCAGTGAATAAAATTTGACTTTTTTGAAAACCAATAGCCAATTCTTGTATGATATTATATGCAGAACCTTCTGTCCAGCGTGGATCTATTTTTGCCATAATTTTCTCAGTTTTTAGAATAAGTGAATAAATGTTTTATATTTTATTATTATTTTTCTAAAAATAATAATATTTTTTTAAATTTCAAAATTTTTTTATAAAAATGTTTTATTAAGTTAAAATAAAGAAGAAGGAATGAAAGCAGTTATTAATAAACTAATTTATATATTTATATTGATTTTTAATATAGTATTAAAAATTATTGTATTAAGTATAGAAACTATCATTTAAAGTAATATTGTTATTCTGTCTATAGTTATGGAATAGGAATATTTAAAGTATAAAATAATATATTATTTTATACTTTAAATAATTTTTATATTAGTTATGTCGAACTTTATTATTTATTATATATAGAATTGGAAATATTAACTGATTTACGAAGTTCTACTATTTCTTTATGATTAAGAAAACGATATTTACCTCTAGCTAATCCAGTTGTAGATAAATTATGATAGTATTTTCTATCTAATGATTTAACAATATATCCTAATTTTTCAAAAATTTTCTTAACTTCATGATTTTTACCTTCTGTTAATATTAGAGTAACTTTTCGGTTATCAATTGGGTCGATATTTACAATACAAGGCGCAGTTATTACTCCCGGTTCTATTTCAATACCTTTAGAAATTATTGAAGCATCATTTGGTTTTAATTGTTTATCTAATTTAGCTTTATAAGTACGTTGTATTTGATAACGTGGATGTGTTAAACGATTTGCTAATTCGCCGTCATTAGTAAGTAGCAAAACTCCTGTAGTATTTCTATCCAAACGTCCTACAGGATATACTCTATCATATAGTTTAACTATGTCCATTACTGTTTTACGATTTTTTTCATCATATGTTGTAGTTATACAATCTTTTGGTTTATTAAGTAATACATATAAATAGTTATACGATATTTCTATTGGATCACCTTTTACTGTAACAAAATCTCCTTTTGCTATTTTTGTACCTAATTTTGTAACTACTTTTTTGTTTACTTTTACAACTCCACTAGCTATTAATTCATCTGCTTTACGTCTTGATACTAGTCCGGCTTCTGATATGTATTTATTTAATCTAATTAATTGTTTTTCATCATCTTTTATTAATTTAATGCTATTACTTTTAGAAGTTGTTCTTTGGGTTTTGAAATTTTTTTTAACTTTATAATTATTTCTTTTGTTTTGCATATATTTTTTTGATTATATTGTATGGAATTACTTATTAATTTAATATATAAGAATAAATTGTTGTTGTTATGTAACTATTAATTTATATAAATATGCTATTATATTTGTATTTATATGTTTTGATAATGTATTATTTAATAACTAATAATTAAATAATGATATTATAATTAAAAATAAAAGAGTAAAAAATTATTTTTACTCTTTTTATATAGTTTTTATATAGAATGAGACTATTGAAATGGTACTCCTAAGGGGATTCGAACCCCTGTTACCAGCGTGAGAGGCTGATGACCTAACCACTAGTCGATAGGAGCATTCTATATTTAGAATTTAATTTTTTAATTAAGTTACAAATATATATATAAAACAATAAAAAACAAAATATTTTTTATATATCTTATAAGTATTTAGTTATTTCTTCAAGTATCCATTTAGCGCATTGTTTTTTAGATTCAGTAGGATAGTTTTTTATTGTATCTATATTTTTATATATAATAGATATAGTATTATTATCATATCCAAATCCGCTATCGATTTTATTTGCACTATTTATAACTAATATATCACAATTTTTATCTTTTAACTTTTTTTGTCCATTTTCTAATTCATTTTCTATTTCAAGTGCAAAACCAACAAGTATTTGTTTATTATTTTTTTTATTTCCTAAACTAGCAAGTATATCTTTTGTTTTCTTTAATTTTATACAATAATTTTCACCTATTTCTTCTTTCTTTAATTTTTTATTAGATACAACTTCAGGAGTATAATCAGCAACAGCGGCAGCCATTATAGCAATATTGCAATTATCAAAATTTTTTATAGATTCATTATACATTTCTTCAGCAGTTGTTACTTTAATTATATTTTTTACTTTTGGTTCTGGTATTGTTGTAGGAGCTGATATTAAAGTAACTTCCGCACCATTAATTGTTGCAATTTCAGCTAGTGCATATCCCATTTTCCCTGTTGAATGGTTTGCTATAAATCTAATAGGATCTATATGTTCATATGTACTACCTGCTGTAATCATTATTTTTTTATTTTTTAAAACATTAGTTATATTTGCAGACTTATAATCTTGAGTTGTATTAAATATAGTATTTTGAGAATTATTAAAAATTTGTACTATAACATTTAATATTTTATCATTATCTGGCATTCTTCCTGGGCCAGTTAAACCACTTGCTAATTCGCCTATATCTGGTAATATAATTTTTGAACCATAATGAATTAATGTTTTAATATTATTTTGTGTTGCAGGATGTTCATACATTGTAAAATCCATCGCAGGGGATATTATAAGATGTTTATTGCGAGGTAAGGCGGTAGCAATACAAGAAACCGCATTATCGCAATTTCCAGTAGCTAATTTAGATAATGTAGTTGCAGAACATGGAGCAATTAACATTGCATCGCCCCAGTGTGCTAATTCTATATGCCAAGCACCCTTATTTTGTATTCTACTATCAAACATATCACAAATAATAGAAGACTGTGTTAAGTTTTCAAGTACCATAAAAGAAACAAATTTTTCAGATGCTTGTGTTGCTACTATTTTTACTTCTACACCATTTTTTATTAATTCTCTTACAAGCATAGGGGTTTTATAGGTTGCAATAGAACCTGTAATTCCAAGTATTATTTTTTTTCCAGTTAAATATTTTTTATAATCCATTTTATTTTTAGTAAATATAATTTTAGCAAAAATTAATTACAAAAATAATAATATTTATTAAAAATACTTGTTTATAATTTATTATTTTGTATTTTTGCTATTCAAATACATTATATATGTAATAATATGTAATATGAAAAAATTAATATTTTTGGTTTTAATATTCTTTATTTGTTTTTTTATATCTTGTACTAATTCAAAACAAAAAATAAAAACAAATATTATGAAAATCAAAGAAGTAGAAAAACAAGCAGATCAAGTAAGTAATGATTTAAAAATAGTTATTATTGATTCTGCCTTTACTAAAGCTATAATAACAGCAGAACGCGGACAGATATTTACTTCTGAAAATTATTCATTACTTGATGGAGGAGTAAAAATAATATTCTTTTCTAAAAAGAATAAGTCAGATGTTGTAATAAAAGCTGATGAGGTAAGCATTGATGATATTTCTAAGAATATGTTTGCAAAAGGGAATGTTGTTGTTATATCGGATAGTACTAATACTTCTTTAGAAACTCAAAAATTAAATTGGGATAATATAGAAAAAAAGATATATTCAGATTTATTTGTTAAGATTACAACTCCAAAAGAAATTATAAATGGAGTTGGTTTTGAATCTGATGAACATTTACATAATTATAAAATTTTTAAAGTAACAGGAGTTATGAGTAATGAATAACTTTATTATTGCAGGAAATTGGAAAATGAACACAACTATCAATGAAAGCATAGACATTAGCAAAAATATTGTTAGTAGTGTTAATAAAATTTCAAAATTAAAATCAAATATAATTATTTGTCCACCTTTTACAAATATATATTGTGTTGCCAACGAAGCAAAAAATTCTATTAATAATAATGTATTTATTGGAGCTCAAAATTGTTATTTTGAAGCAAATGGTGCTTTTACGGGTGAAATATCTATTGATATGTTAAAATCATTAGGATGCAAATATATTATTATAGGGCATTCCGAACGTAGAGCTTATTTCAAAGAAACTAATTCCGATATTAATAAAAAAATCAAGTCTATTATTGGGAACAATCTTAATACTATTTTATGTATTGGTGAAACCTTAGAACAGCGTGAAAAAGGAATTATGTTTGATGTTTTAAGGCAACAATTAGATGAATGTCTTATGGATATAGCAGAAAATAATATGAAAGATATTATAATTGCTTATGAACCTATCTGGGCAATAGGAACAGGTGTATCTGCTAGTACAAATGAAATAGATGAAGCTCATAATTGGTTACGTAGTTATTTTATAGAAAAGTATTCTAATCTTGGTAAAGAAATTTATTTACTTTATGGTGGTAGTTTAAATGATAAAAATGCACCTGAAATTCTTGCTATAGAAAATGTTAATGGTGGTTTAATAGGTAGTGCTTCTTTAAGTCCTGAAAAATTTATTTCCATTATTAATACAGCAGAATCTCTATCAAAATAAATATTTTTATATATTTTTCTGAATACTTGATAACTTAAATTATTATGAAATCGTTTATTCTTAAAATTTTTATATTTTTATTAATTTTTAATATACTTAATATATATTATACGCATAATTTATTTGCAGCTAAAAAAATAATAAATTTAAGTAAAAATGATAGAAATTATAGTTGTTTTCTTGCTGGTACTATTAAGAATCTAGAAAACAAGCCTTTTGAAAATGTAAAAATACTTTCTGTTGTAAATAATAATGGTATAATAAATATTACTGAACATGAGGTTCTTAAAGATGGTAAATATTTAATTGAAATTCCAAGTGAAGGATTTTGTAATCTTATAGTTTCCATAGATAGCGTTGAAAAACTTACTATACCATTTTTTTCAATATCAAAAAAAGCATATAACTTAGATATGTTGTTACCTACAACATTATTACCATATATTGATTTTGATGATGTAAAATTTTCATCTAAAACGCCAGGACTTATTGAATTTTTAACGGATATGAAAACTGCTATTTTTAATATAAATTTCTCTAATTTAGAGATTGGGAAATTAAAATATAGCAAAGATACTAATACTTTTTTACAAGAAATAAATAATTATTCTAATAGTATAATTGAATTAATATATAAAAATAAAAATAAAAATACACAATTTTCTTTATATCCTCTTTATGTTTCTTATTTCAATATTGCATCAAATTATATTTTATTAAATAGAAGCGATATTATAGATACAAGTATAGTAAATGCATTTATAAATAAATTTTCTACAAATTGCAAGTATTTACATACATTTACTACAAAATGGGAGACTATTGCTATAAAATTAAAAGATAATTTTGAAAATCTATTTTTTGTTAATTTATTAAATCAGGACGATGCGAATTATTCTTTTTTGAAATGTGAATTATTATATCAAGCTATGCTTTTTTATTTTAATATAGTTAAAAATGAAGAAAAGGCATATAATTATTATGAACAGTTACAAAAAAAATATTTTGATAAACCACAAGCAATAATGGCAAGAGATGAATATTCACCCTCTAAAAAAATAAAAATTGGCAATCAACTTCCTGATTTTTCAATAAGTTCTATTGACAATAAAAATATAACTTTTTCTAAAAATACATTTTTAGGTAAATATTTATTAATACATTTTTGGGGGTTAGCAGAAGATAAATATATTGATGATTTAAGATATATATCGGATGCTTATGATGTTTTTTACGATGAAAATTTTGATATTTTAACTATTGGATTTTGTGAAACTGTTGATATATTAAATGATTTTAGAAAAAATGTTTGGTCTATGAAATGGCACAATGGAATAGAAGAACAATTATTTAATGGAAAAATTGCAAATTTGTTTGAAGTAAAAAAATTGCCATTTTCTATTCTAGTAGCTCCTGATGGTAGAATTGTAGAGTTAGGGGAGAATCTCTCTGGTAGATTCTTAAATAATACATTGAAAAAATATTTTGATAAAAAATGATATAGATTACTAATAATGAATAAGAATAACTTAACAAAATTAATAATAAAAAATTTATCTATATATGCTTATCATGGTGTAGCGATGGCTGAAAAGGAACTGGGGGGAAAATATCAGGTTGATATTATTTTATATTATGATGCAAGCAAAGCTGTTATAAATGATGCAATTGAATATGCTATTAACTATCAGGAAGTTATTAAATATACTTGTGAAATTATAAAGAAAAAAAAATATAATCTTGTAGAAACAATTGCAGATCGTATTATAAATGATTTAATGATTAAATTTGATGCTATAGAAATTATTAATATAAAATTAAGAAAATTTTATATTCCTATTGATAAATATATAGATTACATAGAAGTAGAACAGCATAAAATGAGGAATTACAATTCTAATATATAACATAATAATTATAATAAAGATAAAGGTAAAATATTAATAAAAATGCAAATATTGTTATCATTAGGTTCTAGTATTGGAAATAGGAAAAATAATATAATAGAGTGTATTAATTGTTTGAAATCTATTGATATAAAAAATATAAAAGTAGCTTCTATTTATGAGACATCTCCCGATGGCGGAGTAGCAAAAAATATGTTTTATAATACTACAATTTGTGGTGAGTTTAAACGCGATGTTTTTGAGTTATTTTTTCTTTGTAAATCAATAGAGTTTGCAATTGGACGTAGAAAAACAATAAGATGGGATGATAGAATTATAGATATTGATATTTTACTATATGGGAATAAGATTATAAAAAATCAATTTTTAGAAATTCCGCATCCTCGTTTTCATTTAAGAAAATTTGTATTAGTACCAGCAGTAGAGATTGCTTCTGAGTTTATACATCCTGTTTTAAAAAAATCTATTTATAATATAGCTAATATGTATAAAAATTTTTTAGATATAAAAAAGATAAAATATGATTAAATTTATAAGTAACTTATCGTTCTATAAAAATTTATTGTCAGATGATTTTTTTGGCAAAATATATTTAGGAAATCATATTATCGATTACATTGCGAGTGTATGTATTTTCGTTGTTGTATTCTTTCTTACAACATTATTGATAAAATTAGTGAATTATATAATTACTAATATAGTAAATAAAACTTCTAATGAATTAGATAATAAAATATTGGAATATATAAAGGTCAGTGGTAATAAAATGTTAGTACCTTTTATATATATATTTTCTTTTTATGTTGCAATATATAGTTTAAATTTATCAAAAGAATTTATATTTTATTTAGATTCATTAGTTATTATATTAGTAACTTTATTTATAACTCGTATAATAATTGATATTTTAAAATATTATATTATAAGTAAAAGTGCTATTAATAAGTCAACAGGCAGTCCTGATGGGGCTTTATATTTATTATTTCCTATAATAAAAGTTTTAGTATGGATCATTGCTATATTTTTTATATTAAGTAATTTAAATTATAATATTACTACTTTATTAACAGGATTTGGTATTGGAGGTATTGCTATTGCTTTTGCAGCACAAGCTTTTCTTGGTGATATTCTTAGTTTTGTATCTATTGTTTCTGATAAACCTTTTGAGATAGGAGATTATATTTCTATTAATGGAGTAGAAGGGTTTGTATTAAAAATAGGGATTAAATCAGTTCGTATTGCAAGTGTTACGGGCGAAGAAATTGTTATTCCTAATACAGTTATAACATCATCTAAACTTCAGAATTTTAGAAAAAGTAATAAACGTATTATAACGCTAGAAATAAATATACCGATGAAGGTTCCAAATGAAAAATTAATATTAATTCCTGATATTTTAAAAAAAATTATTTCAGAGAGGGAAGAGTTAGAATTTATACGTTCTACAATGACAGGTTTTTCTGAGTATGGATATACATTTAAGACTGTATATAGTCATATTATTAATACGTCTAAAACATTTGGCGAATCTTTTGATGAGTATATGCAATTAAAACAGTATGTTAATTTGAGGTTAAGAACAGAGATGGATAATATAAACGTAGAGTTTGCTTATCCAACACAAGATGTTAGAGTACTTCAACAAAAAGATAAATAATATAAGTATATATATATTTAATATTTTTAATTATATTGTAGAAAATACAATAGGAAAGTTAATAAAAGGAAAGAAACCAAA